>NZ_JAOTIT010000002.1:0-457093 GCF_033721435.1 Exiguobacterium sp. K1
ATCCGTCAATGGGGATTTTTTTGTTTAAAGAATCCATTCTGCCAACGTATCGACCATGTACGTCGGTTGAGCATCCTGCCCTTGAATGAAGACCGGTGTATGAACGCCGGAATTGACATGCATCGTCCGGATTCCGCCGTTGATCCCGAATAAAATGTCGGTATGGTAATTATCCCCGACCATGATGAGATCTTCTTTCGCAAGACCGATCATCTCAGCCGCAATATTGACCATGACCGGCTCCGGTTTTCCGATATAAAACGGTTCTTTTTCCGTCGTCACGCGTAACACCGATGTCAACGCCCCGTTCCCCGGTAAGAAGCCGCGCTCTGTCGGAATCGCGATATCTCCATTCGTCGAGATAAAACGAGCGCCGGCCCGAATCGCGAGGGCTCCGATCGCTAACTTCTCATACGTGATCTGACGGTCAAGACCAATCACGACATAATCGGCATGCTCATCCGCAACGACTTGTAAACCTTGACGCTCAAGAGCATCAATCAATCCGCCTTCTCCGATGGCATAGACTTTCGCACCCGGATCGAGTTCTGCGATGTAGCGACCTGTCGCCATCGCACTGGTTAAGACATGTTCCGCGTTCGAGTGAACACCCATGCCGCGTAATTTCTCAGCGACGGCTTCTGCCGTCATCGAAGCATTATTCGTAACGAACAGATACGGTACATCTTCTTCCTGCAACCGGTTGACGAAATCAACCGCTTCTTTGACGGGTTCTGTCCCGTTATACATCGTACCGTCTAAATCAAATAAATAGCCTTTTGCCTTCATGCTGACTCACTCCTCATTTGGTAAAAATGCCGAGACGGGTCCGAGTTCTGTCTCTAGATAATGTCGGACCGCGTCCGGGAAACGACGTAATTGTGTTTCTTCCTCAAACAAAACGTTGCGGATTTCCGCTGTACTTGATGTCGTAAATTCACGGACGATTTGTGTCCGGAGTGCCACGATGCGCTTCAAACTCGTCGCAAGTGACGCGTCGATGACCCGCTCATCTTCTAAAATCATGACGATATCTTCATAACTTCCCGGATCACGCATGATGAAACCATCAATCATACTGTTTCCGATGTCGATGATGCTTTCAATCACTAAAAATCCAATCCGTTCCCACGCCAGTGAAACCGTCAAAGCATCCCCCGTTAACTCTTTACTTTGACGCAATGCCGTTTCCAAACAAACCACGGTTTGTTCAATCTTTTCACGATTCACAAAATACATCTTCCATTCCCCCTCACACCCTTCATTTTAGCTCTATCGGCGAAACATGAAAAGCAGAAAGGCTGTTTGCATCACATTGCGCAATGTGTTATCCTCAATTTAGATTTTTACGAAAATAGTATGTCACATTAGGTGACTTGGAGGTTATTCATAGATGGAACGCGAATTAGCACTAGAAATCGTCCGAGCAACAGAAGCAGCTGCACTGGCATCCGCCAAATGGATTGGCCGAGGGAAGAAAAACGAAGCCGATGATGCGGCAACAACAGCCATGCGCGAAGTCTTGAACACCGTCAACATGGCAGGAACAGTCGTCATCGGTGAAGGGGAACTCGACGAAGCACCGATGTTATTCATCGGCGAAAAAGTTGGTACGACAAGCGGTCCTATCGTCGATATCGCCGTCGATCCGCTCGAAGGAACGAACATCGTGGCAAAAGGTCTCGGCAATGCCATGGTCGTCATCGCAGTCGCTGACCAGGGGGCATTGTTACACGCGCCGGATATGTATATGGATAAACTGACAGTCGGACCAAACTTAAAAGGACATGTCTCACTTGACGATCCGCTTGAAGTCATCATTCAAAAAGCAGCGGAACTGAATCAGAAACGGATCGAGGACGTTACGGTCATCATGCAGGACCGTCCGCGCCATGATCACTTCCGGGAAGCGGCGATGCGTGTCGGCGCACGTGTCCGTCTATTTGAAGACGGCGATGTGTCAGCCGGAATCGCTCCGCTTTCACCATCGACAGGAATCGATATCTTTATCGGAACCGGCGGCGCACCGGAAGGCGTCATTACGGCAGCTGCCGTCAAGGCGATGGGTGGCGATATGCAGGCGCGTCTGCACCCGATGAATGAGGAAGAGACAGCACGCGTCATCCGGATGGGGCTTGCGGATCCTTTGCAATTGTTGACGCTTGATGACCTGATCAAAAGTGACGACTGCATCTTCGCAGCAACAGGCGTGACGACAGGTGAGATGCTCGACGGCGTCCGTTTCCTGACGGATGATATCGTCGAGACGACATCGCTCGTCATGCGGTCTAAAACACGGACGATCCGGAAAGTCATCGCTGAACACAGCCTGTCACGTAAACCGTACTTGCAAAAGGTTCCCCAAACCCTTTAATCTAAGCAGAGATGAAGGAAATGAGGGAACTGACAGATGATGCAAGAACGCGATTTTTTATATGATGACGTCGAACAGACAAAAACCCGATTCGTTTGCTGGATTGGTGAGACGAGCCGGTTTGATTTAGCAATCACCCATTCCGAACATTTTTTCGGAAAGATTTTAGTGTTGAATCTCTTATCCAACCGGTTTGCCATCATCGGTCCGGATGACTTTGACGAGCCCGGTTATATCGCTCATGCCTTTGATCTCGAGGATGAAGCGGCGGATGAACTTGAAGGATATTTACGCGATTACATCGGATTATAAGCAAAAAAAACAGCCAATTCCCTTAAGGGAGTTGGCTGTTTTACTGTTACAGTAACCGGTCGTTACGCTCGTTGAGTGTGTTTGGACCGCTGAAGACGTTCGTATTGTCGGATTCATCATGGGCTTTACGTTCCGAATGTTGATCCGCTTCATCGCCGACGAGTAAGACGAATTGTCCCTCTTCCGCTGCTTTATTGGCACGGTTGACATCATCTTTCGTTAATCCACTCGCTTCGAGGACATCGCTGTGTGAAGAAGATCCATTGCTGTCTTTTTTAAAGATTCCTTTGATCTCCTGCCACAGATTCATATGTTCTTCCTGCGACAGACGTGTTGATGTTTGATGATTGTTCAAATCGGCCAATTCCTCGATCTGTTCCAGATCATATCGATCATGGGCAACGACTTTCAAATCTGTTGATACAACACCTGCGACACGTAAATCATGAACAGCACTGACAACTTCTGGTACAGACTTGTAAATCCCGACGATTCTCATGGATAGTTCCCCCTATAGGTACGTGATACTATATTATTAGCCGAAATCACCCAATCAGAAACGTCTTTTCAGATGTCATTTTGATTACTGTTCTTCTTTTGTCTCTTCTTTCGCTGCCGAAAACTTCCGTTTCAGTTTTAACGTATTCGCCGAAGATCCGTCGAAGCGAGGTGGTGCTTCTTCTCCTTCTACGAATTCCATCCGTTTGACGATAAAATAGGCACAGCCGAAATTGCAGTACTCGTACAAATAATCCGCCACGTGGGAGATTTTTGTATCAAAGGTTGCTTTTTCGTGATTGTCCTCATAAAAACCGCGGAGCCGCAACTGTCCGTGCCCCCAGTCTCCGACGATATAATCATATTTCTCGAGGACATCACTGAAACGTCCGATGAACGCTTCTTCGTTGAATCCCTCTCGTTTTTCTTCCACGATTTCATATCTTTCACGATTGACTTGTATCATTTTTCCACCCCCTGCTTCCTTTATCTTACCATAATCATACTTGAAAACGAATCGTCAGACAGCAGAAAACCGTCCTCGCACGTAGCGTGGACGGTCTGTCGGTATCAATCAATCGGTAAAGCGGCCTTATTTTTTTTCGCCGCGTTGACCTGTTCGTCAGCGTGATACGACGAACGGACAAGCGGACCGGCTTCACAATGTGAAAAGCCTTTTCCGAGCGCAATCTGCTTGAGTTCGGCAAACTCTTGTGGTGTGTAGTACTTCATGACATCCAAGTGTTTTTTCGTTGGTTGCAGGTATTGCCCGATCGTCATGATATCGACGTCATTGGCACGAAGATCGTCCATCGTTTGCAGGATTTCTTCCCATGTCTCCCCAAGACCCAACATCAGACTTGATTTCGTCGGAATTTCAGGAGCCAGTTCTTTTGAACGGCGCAGGAATTCGAGTGTTCGGTCGTATGTCGCTTTCGCCCGGACGGTTGGTGTCAGACGGCGAACCGTCTCGATGTTATGGTTCATGATGTCCGGCTTGGCTTCAATCAGCGTCTGCAACGCCTCGAAGTTCCCACCCATGTCGGACGGTAAGACTTCAATCGATGTTTCCGGGTTCATGCGGCGGACTTCCCGTACCGTCTCTGCATATACCCCTGCCCCGAAATCATTTAAATCATCACGTGCAACCGCTGTAATGACGGCATGCTTCAGATTCATCAGACGAACGGATTCCGCTACGCGTTTCGGTTCTTCTAAGTCAAGTTCATTTGGACGTCCTGTCGTCACGGCACAAAAACGGCAGGCCCGTGTACAAATGCTTCCAAGAATCATGAATGTCGCCGTCCGGCGAACCGCCCAACACTCGTGAATGTTCGGACATTTTGCTTCCTCACATACCGTGTGAAGCTTTTTTTCACGCATCATACTTTTGAGTTCTGTGTAAGTCTCATTCGTGTTCAGCTTGATCTTCAGCCATTCTGGTTTACGTTGTATCTCTCTGCGTCCCATGAATCGGTTTCCCCCTTTATCCGTAAAAAACTGACCTGATTTCTGTTACAGTATAACAAATATTCAGTGTTTGCGGATGGGTAATTCACCAAATTCTGACTTCTCCGATAGGCGATCAAAGAGCAGATCCCGTAACAATTCCGGCATGAAATATTCTTTCGGCATTTCTTTGATTTCCGGAAATAAAGGACCAAATGTAAACATATCCGGGAGGACCACGGTGTAATGTTTTGCATCATCCAGATGTTGACGGTTTCCGGCATAATGCATCTTGCCCATCAGTTTCCCCCGGAAACCGAGTCCGCGGACTTTTAGCTGTTCAAAGCGGTTCGTATCGACTTCGGCAATGAATTGTTTTAATTCACTTCCGGTCATCGTCACCTTACACGGATTAATCGGATGAGGACAAAGCCGGTGTAAATCGTAAGACGAAACCGGTCCAGGGGACAATGAACCGAGGAGCATGCCGGCCGGCACACAAGCGAGGTCCGCCTGACACCAGTCCCGCATCGTGTCAGCGAGCAGCTGCGTGAACGGCGATGGATTAAACCAGTCATTCGCTAGACCTGATGTCCGGCCAATCGGTTGTTTCATCTGACGTTCCGCCAAGTACTGCTCCTTATCGAGCAGAACGGCTGTTGCTTCGTCCGCCGAATAGGACTCGAGCGGATGGAGAACCGCTTCTTTTTCGCCCGTATCTGTATTTAAATAAATCTCACCCGCATACTGTCCGTGTTTCCCCGCCTGGGCAATCAGTACACCATTCCGGACAACACCGTCATCGAGAACATGATGCGTATGCGATCCGATGATCAAGTCCAGTTCCGGGAACCGTTCCGCCAAGTCTTCATCCTGATAAAAACCAAGATGACTCAGACAGATCAGCACATCGACCTGATCTCGCAACGCTTCGATTTCGCGGGCCGCTGCTTCGAACGGATTTTCAATCGACCAGCCGAGTAAATCATATAATTCATAATACGGCGCCGTCAGTCCAAAAATACCGACTTTCCCAGTCGGTAATTCCTGAATCATCCCGGCTTTGGCGAATGGAGCCGACAAGTTCGAGACAAGCACCGGGAACGTTGCATCGCTGTATAGTTCCGCCAGCCAGTCATGCGGAAACGTAATCCCCTCATTGTTTCCGATCGTGACAGCCGTCGGCGATAATTCGTTTAAGAGATGGGTGTTAATTTTTCCTTGCGTCGCTTCCGTTGCTGGTGCAACCCGGTCGGCATGGTCTCCCAAGTCAAAGACAAGGGAGTCATATGTCCGGTGTTCTTTCATAAACGACATATAGCGAGGCCACATATCAAAGTGTGAATGCAGATCGTTATAATGAATGACGTGTAACTTCACGCTTAAGCCTCCTCCAGGTATTAAAACAGTGAAATTTGCCGGGGCGCGAGCGATTCATAATCGAGACCTAAAATCTCGATGAGACGTTTCGCATTCGGTACGGCATCCCCTGCCGAGTTGTTATTAAAGAAAACATACACGTCTTTTGCCTGTTCGGCAAGTGAACGGATATGTAGGGCCAACTCTTGTAATTCTTCTTCGGAATAACGGTATAGACACCGGACCTTCCGCCAGTCCTCGCTGCTTTGTCCGGGCTTCTTCAGCCATCCGGCGACGTTTCGGCCGTGCAGACGCACAAATGCCGTCTCCTGTGTGACGACCGGGACGAAGGGCACCGATCCGTCTTCCGTCTGCGGCTCATCACAAATCGTATGAATAAACTGATGCTCGGCTAAGAACCGGAGCGTTCGTTCCTGATAGGCGTCCGAATACCAGGACGGATTCCGAAATTCGATTGCGACAGGGAGGCCGGCAAGCGACTTCCGGATCGTCTGAAGATATTCAAGGTGTACTTTGCTGACATCGAACCACGGTGGCAGTTGGACGAGAATCGCGGCAATCTTGCCACTTTGCCGCATCGGCTCGATCGAAGCGAGATACTGTTCAAAGATCGGACCGAGTGGATCCTTGTTTTCCCGATCATGACCGCTCATCGCCCGGTGTACCTTGACGATGAACCGGAAATCATCCGGTGTTTCCGAAACCCACTTCTGATAGTTGCGTTCCGGCTGAATCGCATAATACGTTGAATCGACTTCGACTGCCGGAAAGTGTCCCGCATAAGCAGCGAGCTTCTCTTTCCGATCCTGTGGTGTCGGATAGAGGCTGTCATGATCGCCCCAACCGGTCACGCCGACATAAATCATCCTGCTCCCTCCGTTCCGTTTTCTCTGCTTATTGTTCATCATAGCATAGCGGAATCGTGAATTTCTTCTTCAAGACTCTTCTCGGAAAACACGTGTGTTCTCCATATAAAAAACAAGCAATTCCTTCCTACTCCTTGAAAAATAAGGAGAAAAAGGCTGCTTGTTTCATGGATTCATTAATGATCATAAAGAGTCGGTTCGAATCCGTTCATACGTCAAGGCGATGCAACCGGAAGCAAAGGTCTGTTGATCTACAAGCTGTAAGGACAACGATTGCTCAAACAGCGGAAACATTCGTTTCCCTCCACCGAGTAAGACGGGATAGATGACGACATGATAACAGTCCACCAAATCCAAACGGATGGCTTCCGCGGCAAGGGTCGCCCCGCCGATCGCAATCTGTTTACCCGGTGCCTGCTTTAATGCCGCGAGTTCCTCGGCAAGCGGCCGGGTCGCAAGACGGGCATTGCCCTCGACGGCCGTCAACGTTTGCGAGAAGACGACTTTTTCAAGGGCCTGCCATGTTTTCGCATACTCGATGATGATCGGTTCATCTTCCTGATCGGCTGTTTCCCAGTAGTGCATCATCTCATACAGACGACGGCCGTACACATGGGTATCAAATGCTTTTTCATAATCATTGAAGTACTGATGCAGTTCCGCATCCGGTGACGCAAAGGCGATGCTGCCCGATGCATCCTCGATGTAGCCGTCGAGCGAGACTTGAAAAGAATAGACGATATCACGCATGATGAATCCCTCCTTTTTCAATCTTTTACCCGCTTTTGCCTGTGTACAAAAAACTCTCTCATCCAGAGATGAGAGAGCAGAAACATTATCCGATTGAACCTTCCATCTCGAACTTGATGAGACGGTTCATTTCGACCGCATATTCCATCGGCAATTCTTTTGTGAACGGCTCGATGAAGCCCATGACGATCATTTCAGTTGCTTCTTCTTGTGAAATCCCGCGGCTCATCAGGTAGAACAATTGCTCTTCCGAGACCTTCGATACTTTCGCTTCGTGTTCAAGCGAAATGTTGTCGTTGAGAATTTCGTTGTACGGAATCGTATCTGATGTCGACTGGTTGTCCATGATCAACGTGTCACATTCGATGTTCGAACGTGCGCCGGTTGCTTTACGGCCAAAGTGGACAATCCCACGGTACGTGACTTTACCACCGTGTTTCGAAATCGATTTTGAGACGATCGTGGACGACGTGTTTGGTGCGAGGTGAATCATTTTCGCGCCTGCGTCCTGGTGTTGTCCTTTACCAGCGATGGCGATTGATAATGTCATACCGCGTGAGCCTTCCCCTTTAAGGATGACGGCAGGGTATTTCATCGTCAATTTCGAACCGATGTTACCATCGACCCATTCCATCGTTGCGCCGGCTTCACAGATCGCACGTTTCGTAACGAGGTTGTAGACGTTGTTTGCCCAGTTTTGGATTGTCGTGTAACGGCAATACGCGTTTTTGTTGATGAAGATCTCAACGACCGCCGAGTGAAGCGAGTTCGTTGTGTAGACAGGTGCTGTACATCCTTCGACGTAGTGAACCGATGCTTCTTCGTCAACGATGATCAACGTCCGCTCGAATTGACCCATGTTTTCCGAGTTGATCCGGAAGTAGGCTTGAAGCGGCGTATCCATCTTGACGCCTTTTGGTACATAGATGAACGATCCACCTGACCAAACCGCTGTATTGAGGGCAGCGAATTTGTTGTCTGTCGGCGGGATCAATTTACCGAAGTACTCACGGAATAAATCTTCGTTTTCTTTCAGTGCTGTATCTGTATCTTTGAAGACGATCCCTTGATCTTCCAGTTCGCTCTTCATGTTGTGATAAACGACTTCTGATTCGTACTGTGCCGAAACACCTGCAAGGTATTTTTGCTCAGCTTCCGGGATTCCGAGTTTATCAAACGTACGTTTGATTTCTTCCGGTACTTCATCCCAAGATTTTTCAGCACGTTCTGACGGCTTAACGTAGTACGTGATGTCATCAAAACGGAGATCTGATAAATCGCCGCCCCATGCTGGCATCGATTGTTCGTTGAAAATCTTAAGCGATTTCAGACGGAAATCAAGCATCCATTGCGGTTCTTCCTTCATTTTAGAAATCGTCTCGACGACTTCTGTCGTCAAACCGCGTCCTGAACGGAAGATCGAGATATCGCGATCGTGGAAACCATATTTATAATCGCCAATTTCAGGCATGTTCTTAGCCATGTTCGTTTCCTCCTCTTACTTACTGACCGAAGTTACTTCCCTTCTTCGACGCCGCGTTCGAGCGCCTTCCAGGCAAGTGTCGCACACTTGATTCGCGCCGGGAATTTTGTCACACCAGACAGTGCTTCGGCATCCCCGAGATCAAATTTTTCATCGTCGTAGTCTTTTCCTTGAACCATCTCGGAAAAGACGTTGGCGAGTTGTAATGCTTCTTCGACTGTTTTTCCTTTGACAGCCTGTGTCATCATCGACGCAGACGCCATACTGATCGAACATCCTTCACCGTCGAACTTCGCATCTTTGACGATATCGTCCTCGATTGCGAGTTGCAGACGGATTGTGTCGCCACATGTCGGATTGTTCATATCGATTGTCACACCACCGTCAATCGCACCACGATTGCGGGGCGTTTTATAGTGGTCCATGATCACTTGACGGTACAAGTGATCGAGATTGTTAAAATCCATGACTGAAATACTCCTTCGTTTGGCGAAGTCCTGTCACTAATGCATCTACTTCTTCCTTTGTATTATACAGGTAGAAGCTGGCTCGTGCCGTAGAACTGGCTCCAAGCCAGCGCATCAGCGGTTGCGCGCAATGGTGACCGGCACGGACGGCGATTCCTTGCATATCGAGAACCGTCGCCACATCATGCGCGTGGACATCACCGAGATTAAAGGTGACGAGACCAACACGTTCTTCCGGACCGTAAATCGTCAGTCCTTCGATGTCACGCATTTGTGCCATCGCGTACTGCGCGAGCTCACGTTCGTGGGCTTCGATGTTACTGAGTCCGACTTGTTCCAAGAAATCAATCGCTGCCGATAAGCCGACTGCGCCTGCAATGATCGGCGTCCCTGCTTCGAACCGGTACGGAGAAGGTTTGAACGTCGACTCTTCGAGTCCGACGTAATCAATCATCTCGCCGCCGAATTCAACCGGCTCCATCGCATTGAGCAATGCTTTTTTACCGTACAGAACACCAATGCCGGTCGGTCCGCACATCTTGTGAGCCGAAAACGCGAGGAAATCACAATCGAGATCCGTCACGTCAATCTGCTGATGCGGCGCACTTTGCGCAGCATCAACGACCATAACGGCACCGGCAGCATGCGCAAGTTGCGTGACTTCTTTAATCGGGTTGATCGTTCCAAGGACGTTCGAAACGTGGGCCATTGCCACAATCTTCGTCCGATCCGAAATTTGTTCTTTGACTGCTTCGATCGTTACACGACCGTCTGCCGTCAAGTCGACATATTTCAGTTTCGCTTTTTTCTTTTTTGCAACCTGTTGCCACGGAATGAGATTCGCATGGTGTTCGAGGTACGTGACGACAATCTCGTCCCCTTCTTCCACATGCTCCATTCCGTAACTCGAGGCGACGATGTTGATCGCTGTCGTCGTCCCGCGGGTAAAGATAATCTCTTCATGGTGTTGCGCCTTGATGAAACGACGTACGTTCTCACGCGCACCTTCGTACGCATCCGTCGCTCGTGTTCCGAGCGTATGGACGCCACGGTGCACATTCGAATGAACCGTCTTGTAGTAGTTCTCAATCGCCTCAATGACGACGAGCGGCTTTTGTGACGAAGCCGCACTATCTAAATAGACGAGTTTCCGGTCATTCACCTGTTGGTCAAGAATCGGAAACTGATTGCGGATGGATGCATCGATTCCCATATTAGTTTACTTTCCCTTCGATCACTTGCACGAGGCGTTCTTTGACAGAGTCAATCGCGAGTTCCGAAACAACCGGTTGTAAGAAACCGTGAACGACGAGGCGTTCTGCTTCTTTGCGTGAAAGACCACGGCTCATCAAGTAGTAGAGTTGAAGTTCATCGACACGACCGACAGATGCCGCGTGTCCTGCCATGACATCATCTTCGTCAATCAAGAGGATCGGGTTTGCGTCTCCCCGTGCCTTTTCAGACAACATGAGAACACGTTCCGTTTGGACACCATTTGATTTTGAAGCGCCATGATGAATCATGGATGTTCCGTTAAAAATCGATGTCGCTGAATCTTTCTGAACACCGTGAATCAAGATGAAACCTTCCGAACCTTTACCGAAATGGTCTGTCCGAACGTTGAAGTTTTGTTTTTGCTCGCCACGACCAACCGTTACGGCTTTCGTGTCCGAGAACGAATCGTTACCGACAAGGTGTGTTTTCGTTTCCGTGATCGTGTGTCCGTCATTCATGTGACCGAGTGCCCATTCGAGCTTCGCGCCTTGTTTGACGACACCGCGACGGTTCATATACGTCACAGCACCTTTCGCAAGCGTATCGACGCCTCCGAAAAGAACTTTCGCATTGTCTTCGACGAAGACTTCTGTCACGACGTTGACGTTATGTGCTTCTTCGCCGTAAGAGACGAAGTTTTCGATATACGTCAGTTCACTGTCAGCATCTGCGATGATGATTGCATGGTGGTACAACGCACCGCCTGTTTGTTCCAGCGTATAAATCGCCTGCATCGGAACAGTCAACTTCAAGCCTTTTGGTACATACAGGAATGTACCGCCGTTCATGAGTGCTGCGTTGAGTGCTGCGAGACGATCTTCGTTGACGTTGACGCCTTCTGTCATGAAGTATTTCTCGACGAGCTCCGGATGGTGCTTCATTGCGTCTTCAAGCGTCGTGAAGATGACGCCGTTCGTCGCTTCGCTGTTTTGCGCGTGGACGAGTTGTCCGTTACGCGTGATCAGCATATGGTCACGGTTTTCACCGATCAACGATTCGATATCCGGTGTCAAACCAGTTACCGTTTCGAGATCTGCTGTACCTTCTGTGAAGTTCCAGCCACCGATTTTAATTTTTTCTACTTTTGGCAATGCGAGCGTCGGGGCAAGATCAAGTGCATCTTGACGCTTGGTAATCATCCAAGCCGGTTCCCCTAAGCGAGTCGCACGTTCTGCCACTGCCTCGCGATTTACGGCAAGATTCAGTTCTACAGTCATCATGCTTCCTCCCTCGTCTTACGCTTTTGTTTCGATTTCGACTTCTTCGATGCCGAGTTCTTTTTTAACCCAGTCATAACCTTCTGCTTCGAGACGGTGAGCAAGTTCTTTACCACCAGACATGACGATTTTTCCGCCCATCATGATATGGATGAAATCAGGCTCGATATAGTTCAAGAGACGTTGATAGTGCGTGATGATCAAGCAGCCGAATTCAGGTGAACGCATTTCGTTCACACCTTTTGCGACAACTTTAAGCGCATCGATATCAAGACCTGAATCGATTTCGTCAAGGATGGCGATCGCTGGTTTCAGCATCGTCATTTGGAGAATTTCATTCCGTTTCTTCTCTCCGCCCGAGAAACCTTCGTTGAGGTAACGGTGTGCCATTTCGCCCGGCATTTCGAGAAGACCCATTTGCGCGTCGAGTTGACGGATGAATTTCATGAGTGAGATTTCATCGCCTTCTTCGCGGCGTGAGTTGATTGCTGAACGCAGGAAGTCTGAGTTCGTCACACCACTGATTTCGCTTGGGTATTGCATTGCAAGGAACATACCTGCTTGCGCACGTTCGTTGACTTCCATTTCGAGGACGTCTTCGCCGTCGAGTGTGACTGATCCTGATGTCACTTCATACGTCGGGTGACCCATCAATGCAGATGCGAGTGTTGATTTACCAGTCCCGTTTGGTCCCATGACCGCGTGGATTTCGCCGCCTTTGATTTCTAAGTTGACGCCTTTCAAGATTTCTTTGCCGTCGATTGCAACGTGTAAATCTTCAATCTTTAAGTGTGAAGCCTTCATGTAGAATCCCTCCATCTATTCATTTCGTGTCTGACGATTCAGTTCACGAGAGTTACTAATTTAGTATCATTCTAATCTTAATGAATCATACCACATTATTCAAGCGTCATCGCTCATGGTTTTTTCTCAAAACCGAGCCTTTTAGTGAGAATGACTTCAAAGTGAGACGACTTCCTTCTCTTCTTCCGGTTTCGTTTGTCGATGAACTCGCTGTGACAGTAAGAGCAGTGGTATTCCGAGAACTGTCAAGAGGGCTAAAATACCGAAAATCGGCAACGGACGTTCCGGTCCAAAATAAAGTAACAATTGTCCGCCGATGACCGGTCCGACCGATTGACCAATCGACGTCAAGCCCATCGCACCGAAATAACTTCCCCGTAATTCCGGTGTCGCAAAGCTGTCCGTCAAAATGTCCGTCATCGTAAACATCATCACTTCCCCGCATGTGAAGATGAACATCGCACCGATCATCAGCCAGACCGTGCCGGCCGTTCCCATGACGAATAATCCGACGGCAACGGTCGCAATCCCGACCGTGATCGAGACGAGCGGTGACGTCTTGACACCGAACTTCATGATCGGGTACTGGACGACGAGGACGGTGATCGCGTTAATCGTAATCAATAAGGCGAACAGACTCGTTCCCCCGGACAATAAGGTCGTCGTCGTCAAAAACTGAGGCAACGTCGAGTTGAACTGACTGTATCCGAAGACACCAAAGATGATACCGGCGAGCGCAAACGTAAAGGCGACATCGGTTTTCAGCAACCGGACCGTCGCTCCGAACGACACCTTTTTCCCGCCGTGGCTTTCCGTAATCGGATGACGTCGGAACAGGATGAAAATCGCGACGCCGTAGCCGAAGTAAACGAACGCCGTAATATAGAAGGTAATCGACGTATTGCCCGCACTGAGTAGTAAGGCAATCCCCGGTCCGATCGCCGCTGCGATATTGATGCACGTATAACGGATATTAAAGACGAACAACCGGTTTTCTTCCTCCGTCGTATCACTGATCAATGCCCGGGCAGATGGTTCGAAGATGGACCGGAAAATGCCGTTTAAGGCACTCAGGATGAAGAATGCCCAAAAGGTCTCGACTTGAGCCAGTCCGATGAAGACAAGCACAAAACCGAACGTTCCGCTAAGCATCATCGTTCGGCGGCCGTAGCGGTCGGATAATGTCCCGCCGACGAAACTCATGACGAGACTCGCGATGGCTGAAATACTGAGAATCCAGCCGACGTCGACCGGACTGAATTTCAGGACGACCGATAAGTAAATCGCAAAAAACGGCATGGTGATGAAAGTCCCGAGCCGGGCAAAAAACGTCCCGAGCAAAACACCGACCGTCAATGGATGAAGCTGTTTCAAACGTTGCATGAAAATCCCCCTTTCGCACAAAAAAATAATGCATCCTTCCATTATATAGGAAGAATGCATTGAAGGAAGCAACTTATTTGCTGACCGGTACGACCGCACCTTTGTATTCTTTTGTAATCCAGTCCTGGTTCTTTTTCTCGTGGAGAATATCGAGCAATGTCGTGACGCGTTTGTCTTTTTCATCGCCATCACGTGTGACGATGATGTTGACGTATGGTGAAGACTCGTCTTCCAGGGCAATCGTATCTTTCAACGGGTTCAACCCGTTGTCAATCGCATAGTTCGTGTTGATGAGGACCGCGTCGCCTTCGTTGTTTTTGTAAGCTTGCGGTAAGAGTGACGCTTCGATGTTTGTTTTGAACTTGATGTTTTTCGGGTTTTCTGCGATGTCTTTGAGCTGTGCATCGGTTGTTTTACCGTCTTTCAACTTGATCAGCCCTTCGTTTTGAAGGAACGTCAAGACACGTCCGCGTTCAGCGACGTTTGAGCTCGTTAAGATCGTTGCACCTTTTGGCAGTTCATCCAAAGACTTGTATTTTTTAGAGTAGACACCGAGCGGTTCGACGTGAACGCCGCCGGCACTCGCGAATTTATAGTCTTTGTTTTCTTTTTCCTGTTGCTCCAGGTACGGCACGTGTTGGAAATAGTTCGCATCGATTTCTTTTTCAGCAAGTGCTTTGTTCGGCAGGACGTAATCCTGGAACTTTTTGATTTCGAGTTTATAGCCTTTTGCTTCATATTCTTTTTGGACGTGCTCGAGAATTTCAGCATGGGGAACGTTTGACGCTCCGATGACGAGTGTTTTTGAATCGCTGCTGCCTGATGAAGATTCTTCTCCACATGCTGCAAGACTGACTGCTAAGACCGATACGGCTGCTGTGCCTACGAATTTTTTCCAAAGTTTCATGAATGATTCCTCCCAAGGTTAAATAAAATAGGTGTTACCGTTTATCGATGGCTTTGACAAGCAGGTCACCGATAATTTGAATGATGAAGACGATGACAAGAATCAACAGTGTCGCGATGACCGTGATGTTATTTTGTGAACGCTGGAATCCTTCGATGAAGGCCATGTCCCCCAGTCCACCACCACCGGCTAACCCGGCCATTGCCGTGTAACCGACGAGTGCGACAAGCGTAACGGTGATTCCTGAGACGATTGCCGGCAAGGCTTCCGGAATCAGGACTTTATAGATGATTTGAAACTTCGTTGCTCCCATCGATTCAGCCGCCTCAATGACACCCTTATCGACTTCACGAAGTGCCAGTTCGACCATCCGACCGTAAAACGGTGCTGCACCGAGAATTAACGCAGGTAATGCAGCCGTTGGTCCTAAGAATGATCCGACGATGATTTTCGTGATCGGGATCAACAGAATCAATAGAATGATAAACGGGATCGAGCGGAAGATATTGACTAAAAAGCTGAGCACGGAATATAGTGTCCGGTTTTTAAACAACAATTCTTCGTTCGTCGCATATAACAACAGACCAATTGCCAATCCAAGGACAAACGTTGCGAGCCCTGCAACGGCCGTCATATAAACGGTGCTGCCGGTTGCTTCCCAGACCATATCCCAATCCACATCTGCAAAAAATGTACTCATCGGTGATCCACCTCCACTTCAACGTCACTCGCTTGAAGTTTGGCGATGACCGCTTGTGCTTCCTCTTCCGAACCGAGCAACTGAATGAACAGCGTTCCGAGTGCTCCGTCCTGCGTCTGTCCGACGTTTCCGCCGATGATATTGAATAATAAGTTCGAATCTTTCATGACTTCGGCAAGGATCGGACTTTCCGCCGTCGAACCGACAAACGTCAGCTGGACGATTTTCCCGGTCGGATAGCGCTCGCGTAATTTCGCAAACGTCAATTCGTTTTCAGACGGTGACGTCAATTGTTTGACGAACTCTTTTGTCATCGCCTGTTTCGGGTGACGGAATACTTCAGCAACCGGTCCCTGTTCGACGATTTTCCCGGCTTCCATGACGGCGACCCGGTGACAGATTTTTTGAATGACATGCATCTCGTGTGTGATCAAGACGATGGTCAGTTTTAATTTTTTGTTGATGTCGACCAACAACTCGAGGATCGAGTCGGTCGTTTTCGGATCCAGCGCACTTGTCGCTTCGTCACAGAGTAAGACGTCCGGATTGGATGCCAGTGCCCGGGCAATCCCGACCCGTTGTTTTTGTCCACCTGACAGTTGCGACGGATACGCGCCTTCACGTCCGTCGAGTCCGACGAGCTGAATCAGTTCGGCAACCCGTTCTTTACGACGGGCTTTCGGATAACCGCCGAGCTCAAGCGGGAACATGATGTTTTCTTCGACTGTCCGTGACCAAAGCAGATTAAAGTGTTGGAACACCATCGAGACGTTTTTACGGACGCCCCGTAATTCTTTTGGTTTGAGCGTCGTCATTTCGACACCATCGATTTGAATCGAGCCGCTCGTCGGTGCCTCAAGCATGTTCAGCAAACGAATCAGTGTTGATTTCCCTGCCCCTGAATAACCGATTATTCCAAAAATTTCACCGCGCTCGATTGACAAGTCGACATTGACGACGGCTTCAACCGATCCGCGCTTCGAGCGATAAATCTTTCCTACATCCTGTAAGCGAATCAATACGGTCCCTCCTAAACATAAAAAAAGTGCGCACGTTTTAGAGCAAACGCGCGCACTTTTTCAGTACACAAAACCATTTGCTCTCATCTTGCAGACAATCGTCTGCTGGAATTAGCACCACTTCGGAATAAATTCCGCGGTTGCCGGGTTTCATCGGGCCAGTCCCTCCACCACTCTCGATAAGAGTTATCGGTATTTAGTTATTTTTAATATAATCTGAATATTAGCAGGGGTTATTTTGCTTGTCAAACAGTTTTTTCTGAAACCGGTTGAAGCAGACTGAAAGCACGTGCCAAATCTTCTTTCAAGTCTTCCGCGTCCTCAAGACCGACCGAGATCCGAACGAGACCATCCGTAATTCCGAGTTCTGCGCGACGCTCTGCCGGAATCGACGCATGCGTCATCCGTGCCGGAACGGAAATCAAACTCTCGACCGCTCCAAGACTTTCAGCCAATGTGAAGAAATGTGTCGCTTCGACGAGTTTCTCCGCATTTTCTGCTGAACCGACATCAAAACTGATCATTCCGCCGAAACCGGTCGCCTGTTTCTGTTGTGTCGCGTGACCCGGATGTGATGCCAGTCCCGGATAGAAGATGTTTGAAACGACGTCCTGTTCCTGTAAGAACTGAACGAGATCGTGTGATGTTTCTTCGATTGCATCCATCCGGATACCAAGCGTCCGTAATCCACGGACGAGCAGGAAGCTGTCCTGCGGTCCAAGAATACCGCCGGTCGAGTTCTGGATGAAGTGAAGATCTTCTCCGAGCTCGTCGCTGTTGACGACGACAAGTCCGGCGACGACGTCCGAATGACCGCCGATGTATTTTGTCGCGCTGTGCAGCACGATATCTGCGCCGAGTGCGAGTGGTTGTTGCAAGTAAGGTGTCGCGAATGTGTTATCGACGACGAGTTTCAAGTTGTTGCGTTTCGCGATCTCAGCAACTGCTGCGATATCTGTCACTTTCAACAACGGGTTCGTCGGTGTTTCGACATACAGCATCTTCGTGTTGTCTTGCACCGCAGCTTCCGTCGCCGCGAGATCCGTCGTATCGACGAACGTCACTTGGATGTTGAACTTCGGTAAGACACGCTGCATCAAACGGAATGTCCCGCCGTAGACGTCATCGGTCATGACGATGTGGTCACCTGATTCGAGCAGGTTAAAGACAGCGTGAATCGCTGCCATCCCTGATCCGAAGGCAAAACCGCGTGCACCGCCTTCAAGATCGGCAATCAGACGTTCGATGCTCGTCCGTGTCGGGTTCGCTGTCCGGGAATACTCATATCCTTCTTTTAACTGACCGATTTTTTCCTGTTTGTATGTGCTTGTTTGATAAATCGGGGGTGTAACGGCACCTGTTGCTCGATCGACGCCTGTTCCTCCATGAATCAATGCTGTCTTTTTACGCATGTGTCTCGTCCACCTTTTCAAAGATTTGTTGGCTTAAATACCGTTCGGCACTGTCCGCGAAGACGGTGACGATGGTACTGCCTGGAAAACGATGTGCCAGATCAAGTGCTGCCACGAGTGCCGCGCCGGCCGAACTGCCGACGAGCAATCCTTCACGGGCCGCTAGCTCATGGACTTTCGTAAAAGCGTCATGATCGGAAATCGTATGAATTTCATCCACTAAGTCACGGGAAACGAGACTTGGCCATTTGGCCGTCCCGATGCCTTCCGTCTTATGCGGTCCGGCTGGTCCCCCGTTGAGGACTGAGCCTTCCGGTTCAACGATTGCACCTTTTGTCCCGAGACGTTCTTTTAAATACGCCGCTGTTCCGGCAAACGTTCCACCTGATCCACATCCCGCAACGAACCAATCAATCTGATCCAGCTCCGCCATCAGCTCAGGACCAAGTGTCCGCTGATACGTAACCGGATTTTCTTCGTTTTCGAATTGAAGCGGAACATAGCTGTTTGGAATCGTTTGTCCGAGTTCTTTGGCTTTATCGATCGCACCTTGCATATCGAGCTCAGTCGGTGTGTTGACGACAGTCGCGCCGAGTGCCCGCATCAACGTCTGTTTCTCCTGGCTGAATTTTTCCGGAACGACACAGATGACTTGAAGGTCATATTTTTTAGCGGCGAGCGCCAAACCGATGCCGGTGTTGCCGGCAGTCGGTTCGATGATCGTTCCGCCTCGTGTCACATATCCTTGTTCGATCGCGGCATCAACGAGTTGAATGCCCAGGCGGTCTTTGACGCTGCCCCCAGGGTTCATCCATTCGAGCTTCGCCAAAATCCGCGTACCAGCAGGCAAATCGAATGAAGTAATCTCGTAGAGCGGCGTATTTCCGACGAGGTCGCGGACTGATTTCGCGATCATCCGAAGACGATGTCCCATTCATCACGACCGGCAAGCATTTTCTCGGCATAGTGCTTCGCTCCTTTAAGGTCGTGGGCGCTTGCGAATCCGCATTGGACTTCGTTTTGCGCTGGAATTTCTTCTGCTGCTAAGACGTCTTTTAATGTTTTCTCAACGAGTTCGCTCATTTTTTCGACCGAATCGAAGTTCATCATCGCCATGTAGAAACCTGTTTGGCATCCCATCGGCGATACATCGATGACGTCATCCGAGTAGTTGCGGATGTTTTCAGCGAGTAAGTGCTCGAGTGTGTGCATCGCACGCATCGGCATTTGTTCCACGTTCGGTTGTGTGAAGCGGATGTCGTATTTGACGACTTGATCGACTTTACCGTCTTTGTAACCGGCGACGCGGATATATGGTGCTTTGACTTTCGTATGATCCAGGTTAAAGCTTTCTACGTTCATTTTTTTGAGTGTCATGATTTATTCCCCCATTTTCTCGGCTTCTACGAGCCAGACGAAGTGATTATATTGTGTAAATGAAACATCAAAACCGCGCGATGCAAAAATCTGTTCCATGACCGGAATCAATGGATAAAACTCACGTTCCAAATCTTCTGCGAGTCCGTTAAATCCTTGGGCTTTCGCTTCAGCAATCGTCTGCAAACGCGCTTCTTCCGACACGAACATCGTATCGGCGTAAACGATTTTTCCGTCGTGTGGTAAAATCGCAGCCATCAAATCAACGGCTTCTCCCTTTTCCTCATCCGTCAGATGATGAAACGCATAGGTCGAAACAAAACTTTTCGCATCATCTGCCGTAAACGACAGGAAGTGTCCGTCCTGCACCGGAAGTTCCGGAATCTTATTGATGAGGATATCCCGCATCTCCGGACTCGGTTCGACGGCAAGAACCTCTTCGTGCCGATCGAGCAGCCGTTGCGTCAGGTTACCGGTTCCGGCACCGAACTCAACGACCGGCGAGACAGCTTTCGTTGCAACTGTATCTAATATTTCTTCATAACGACGAAAGACTTCTTTGTACTCCGGATCATGCCCCGTTACTGTGTCGTCGTATGTTGACGCCCACTCTGTAAAAACATCCATAAAACGTACTGTCATGCCTGTTCGTCCTCCGTATCTCTCTTTTAATTCCGACTAATCGGATATGAATTAAAGTAATTTACCTTAATCGCATTGTAGCAGGGAGATTTCCGAATGGCAAGGCGACTGCTTTAAATTTTTTGGAAAACAAAAAAAAGGCGCTGCCGGAGAACCGGCAACACGAATAATGTGGTTAGAAATGCCACGAAGGAAAACCCAGCTCTGACACGAACTTCTTCGTTCGTCGTATCAGAGGACGGCGCCTTTTCGACATATCAGTTGAATTGGACTCCCATGACAGATCTCCTGCTCGAATCCCGAATTGTTTCCTTGCGCCGCTTCGTCTTTGGGGGACGACTTAAGGGGAGACAACCAAACAATGGAGGATTTTTTTGAACGGTTCTGGAATGAAAAGCATCAGCCAACTCATATCTCTGCCAGACTTCCTATAAAAGCATTTCTAGAAGTTGATATGAATATACCATTCATAATTTAGCATTGTCAATCAATTATTGTAAATATTCCGACAATTTAGCGTAAAGAGAAATCCCGGATCGATTTCTCTTCTTATTCAGCGCAAAACGCAAAGACATTTTGAACCGATTGAAACGCATAAAGCCTTGATACGACTTGATCTCCTTCGATTTTTAACAAGGCCGGCACACTCATGACCTGCGCTTGCTCTAAAAATTCCGGAATGAAGTTTCCGTTTGCCTGCATGATCCATTCTTCGTCTTTTGTCGCTTCGACGATCGCGAGCATCCTGCTTGCAATGGCGCATGTCCCACACATCGGTGCATAGACATACAAAAAGCCGTTTTCCGGGACTTGTGTCACTTCTTTCATCCGTTCCATTCCCCCTCTGTCTTGTCTTATCTTGTGCCAGTATACAGAAAAAAAGACGACGAGGAAACGATTGCGTTTCCTTGCCGCCTTTTCGGTAAGTATTACTCGTTGATCATCGATTTGTAAGCAGCTGCATCCATCAACGCTTCTACTTGCGCTTCATCTTCGATCTCGATATCGACCATCCATGCACCTTCGAATGGTGATTCGTTGACGAGTTCCGGGGAATCAGACAGTGACTCATTGATAGCAACGACTTTCCCTGAAATCGGTGCGTACAATTCAGATACCGTTTTGACCGATTCAACTGAACCAAACGGCTCGTTGGCAGAAATCGTATCGCCGACTTCCGGTAATTCCACGAAGACGATATCGCCAAGTTCGTGTTGCGCGAAATCCGTAATCCCGATTCGTGCCTTGTTTCCTGTTACTTCGACCCATTCATGTTCTTCCGAATAACGTAGATTGTCTTTGACTTGACTCATTTGCGATTCCCCCTGTGATCTATAGTGGACTAACGCATTCAGTATACCAAATGAACTAGCCTTCTTAATACCATTTTCCTTGATAGAGTTCTTCTTTAAAGCCGATGGTCACGTCTTGTCCGTCCGTAACGATCGGACGCTTGAGCAACATGCCGTCACTTGCGAGCAATTCGTATTGCTCCTGTTCGGAAAGTTCCGGCAAACGGTCCTTGATTCCTTGCGACCGGTACGACTGGCCACTCGTGTTAAAAAACTTCTTCAGCGGTTCGCCGCTCTTTTGATGCAGTTCCCGAATTGTTTCGGCACTCGGTGTCTCGTCGACGATATGCTTGTAGTCGACTTCGACCCCGTTCGTTTCCAGTGCTTTTTTTGCTTTGACACACGTACTGCATTTTGGATAACCGTACATTGTTACCATTTTCTCATCACCTCTGACTTCAGATTAGCAGATGCATCAGTTGCGTTTCAAGCGCGCCAATGCCGCATCGATTTGATCTTGATGGTGGTGGTCATGAGCGATGAAGGATTCGACGAACGCTTTCGGCTGAAAGGTCCCTTCATACGTCCGCTCATATTGTTCGTCCGTCAGCCGGTCGAGGAGTGTGACCAGTTCCCGGCGGACACCGATGGCTTTTTTCAATAAGGCGAGAGCATCGATATGATGGGCATATTCGACCGCCAGGCGGTTGAACTCATCATAGTCGGTTTGAACAAGCGTCAATCGTTCATCCGGTAACTTTGAGACGGCATGATCGAGATAATACCGGTCCCACAGAAACAGATGACTGACACATTCCTGAACGGTCCATTTATCGACGGCAAGCGGTAATTCCCATTCTTCCCCGGAAAGCCGTTCGAGTGATTTGTAGTAGTCGATGGCAAACTGGAGTTCTGTCAATTCTTGTCGCATGTTTGCTCCCTCCTTCAAAGAAAAAATTCGCCCTTACAGAGATTTTCCCTGCAAAGGCGAATCAGTAAACCTGACTTAGACCGTATATTTATTTGATTCGATCAAACGTTTCGCAATTTGACGTTTCGTTCCGATTGAATTAATCGGTTGGTAACGGCTGAACTTCTTCAATGCCGACAGCAGCATCCGGAGTTCATCTCCGCTTGCAGCAGCATAAAGCGTTTCTTTCGCGTCACGCTCGACGCCTTCGAACGCTTGTTGTGCGAAGACTTCCGTATAACGGATTTTCAATTCGTTTTTCTCGACGCCTTTCGCGGCAATCGCTTTTTCCGTCCGGACGATTGCTGACTCAAGCGCATAAATCGCACTCATGATGTCGGCTGTGTTCGCAAGGATTTCCTGCTCACCTTGGAGCTTGTCCTGATATTTCTGGACCGCTGTTCCGGCCGTCAACAGGAAGATCTTTTTCATCATTGCGAGCAGATGACGTTCGCGGTCAAGCGGCTCTGATCCGACTTCTGTCGGCATGAAGCTCATGACTTCCTGTTGCAGACGTTGTGCTTCTGCGAGGAGCGGCAAGTCGCCTTTCATCGCTTTCTTCAGCAATGTGCCCGGTACAAGCAGACGGTTGATTTCGTTTGTTCCTTCAAAGATTCGGTTGATCCGCGAATCACGGTACATGTTCTCGACTTCGTATTCGGCCATGAAGCCGTAACCGCCGTGAATCTGGACTGCTTCATCGATGACGTAATCAAATGTCTCGGATGCAAAGACTTTATTCATCGAGCATTCGATCGCGTATTCGGCGATTGCATCCGCAATTTTCTTGCCGTCTTTGCTTTCTTCGTCCGACAACTGATCGAGGCTGTCCTGGAACAGACCTCCTGTCCGGTAAACCGAACTTTCCATCGCATACGTCTGCGCTGCCATCGTTGCCAGTTTTTCCTGGATCAACGGGAACGAACTGATTGGTGTCTTGAACTGTTTGCGTTCGTTCGAATACTGGACGGCGAGATCAATCGCCCGTTTTGATGATCCGACCGCACCGACCGCAAGTTTGTAACGACCGACGTTGAGGATATTGAAGGCGATGACGTGACCACGGCCGATTTCTCCGAGGACGTTATCAACCGGTACTTCCGCGTCTTCAAGAATCAATGTCCGCGTCGACGATCCTTTGATTCCCATCTTCTGTTCTTCGAGTCCTGTCGAGACACCCGGATACGAACCTTCGACGAGGAAAGCCGTGAATTTGTCACCGTCGATTTTCGCGTAGACGACAAACAGACTGGCGAAACCGGCATTCGTGATCCATTGTTTTTCTCCGTTTAGGATGTAGTGCGTGCCGGCTTCATTCAAGACTGCCGTTGTCTTCGCACCGAGGGCATCCGACCCTGAGCCCGGTTCTGTCAACGCGTAAGACGCAATCCATTCACCAGACGACAGTTTCGGCAGGTACTTATGCTTTTGTTCTTCGTTCCCGAAGAAGACGATCGGCAACGAACCGATCCCGACGTGAGCACCATAACTGAGGGCAAACGAGCGACCGCGGGCAAACTTCTCCGTGATGATCGACGACGAAATTTTATCCATCTGATAGCCGCCGTATGCTTCCGGGACATCAGCACCGAGCAAACCGAGCTCGCCTGCTTCGCGCAGGAGACCGACCGACAATTCGAACTCATGTTTTTCGATCCGGTCAAGGACTGGAACGACACGGTCTTCAACGAATTTCGCCGTCATGTCACCAACCATTTTGTGTTCTTCCGAGAAATCCTCCGGTGTAAAGAGACGTTCCGGTGCCAACTCATCTAATACAAAACTTCCACCTTTAATTAATTCGTTTGTCGTTTGGCTCATTGTCCTGTTCCTCCTTCAACTAGTTCGAATACACCGGCTGCACCCATGCCGCCGCCGATACACATCGAGACGACACCATATTGGACGTTCCGTCGTTTCATTTCATGCAAGAGTGTTAATGTCAGTTTCGTTCCAGTACATCCGAGCGGATGACCAAGCGCAATCGCGCCGCCGTTGACGTTGACGATGTCTTCATTCAATCCGAGTTCCCGGATGACACCGAGTGACTGGGACGCAAATGCTTCATTTAATTCAATCAGTCCGACTTCTTCTAAAGTGATGCCGGCCAGTTCCAGTGCCTTTGGAATCGCGACGACCGGTCCGATTCCCATGACTTCCGGACGAACACCGCCGACGGCAAACGATTTGAATTTCCCGAGAATCGGTAGTCCCTGGCGTTCTGCTTCCTCGCGCTCCATGATCAAGACGGCGGCTGCACCGTCTGATGTCTGCGACGAGTTCCCCGCTGTGACACTTCCGCCGAGGCGGAAGGCCGGACGGAGCTTCGCCAGTCCTTCCGGTGAAGAATCGGCGCGGACACCTTCGTCATGCTCGACGACCCAGGTCTTTTCTTCAATCTTCAATTCATCGTTGACGTACTGTTCCGTGACCGTCACCGGCACGATTTCGTCGACGAATTTGCCGGACGCGATCGCAGCGGCTGCTTTTTGATGGCTTTTCAAAGCAAAAGCATCCTGATCTTCGCGGGAGACGTGATACGTCGCGGCGACTTGTTCCGCCGTATGTCCCATGCTCATATAATATTCCGGTTCTGTTTCGACGATTGACGGATTCGGTCGAACGACGTGCCCCGGCATCGGCACCTGGCTCATCGATTCGAGTCCGCCGGCGATGACGGCCGTTGCCTGACCCGTCATGATTTTCATCGAGGCATCGGCAATCGACTGTAAGCCACTTGAGCAATACCGGTTGATCGTAATCGCCGGTACTTCGTGCGACAGTCCACCGAGAACGGACGCGTAACGGGCGATGTTCATTCCCTGCTCCGCTTCCGGCAAGGCACATCCGAGAATGACATCATCGATTGCTCCCGTGTAGTTCGCACGTTTCAGCGTTTCCTTGATGGCGATGCCTGCGAGTTCATCAGAACGCATTGATTTAAATGACCCTTTTTTTGCTTTGCCGACCGGTGTTCGTGCACCTGCGACGATTACTGCTTCCTTCATTCGAATCCCCCCAGTCATCAGTTACGGAGCGGCTTGCCTTTGACAAGCATATGTTGCATCCGTTGTTGTGTTTTCAGTTCGCCAATCAGGCTCAAGAAGGCTTCTCGTTCGATATCGAGCATGTACTGCTCATCGACGTGTGTGCCAAACGAGACGTTCCCACCGGCAATGACGTGTGCGAGTTTGCTGGCAATTTTTAAATCGTGTTCCGAAATATAACCGCCGTAGAACATTTCACGGGTCGCGAGTTCAAGCGTTGCTTTCCCGGCGCGGCCGACGACCGGAATCTTCGCATGAGCCGGTGCTGTATAACCGGTCCGGTCGAGTTCAAGGACCAGTTGTTTTGCATCAAACGTCAGGTGGTCCCGGTTCATCGAAATCTGATCGACGGTCCGAACGTAACCGAGTTCCCGTGCTTCAAAAGCGGATTTCGAGACTTTCGCCATCGCGACGTTCTCAAACGTCTTCTGCGCAGCTTTTTCAAGATTGACGAGTCCGTCCGGTGTGTTCTCAAGCAGACGACGATACGTGTTGACGTTTCCACCGCCTCCCGGAATCAGACCGACACCGACTTCGACAAGTCCCATATACGTTTCAAGACCAGCCTGCATCCGGGCTGCCGGAAGTGAAATTTCGGTACCGCCGCCAAGCGTCATCCCTTGCGGTGCGACGACGATCGGACGGGACGCGTAACGGATTTTTTGAATCGACTGCTGGAACTTGTTGATGATCCAGTCGAGTTCGAACCAGTTCTCATCTTCCGCTTCCATCAGCATCATCGCCAGGTTCGCCCCGACGCAGAAGTTTTTGCCGTCGTTGGCAATGACAAGTCCGCGGTGATTTTTTTCAACGAGATCAATCGACTGCTCGATCATCTGCATGATGTCGACGCCGATCGCATTACTCTTCGACGTGAATTCAAGGACCGCGACATCGTCTCCGAGATCCATCAGACGGGCACCGTTGTTTTCAAGGAGAACACCGTTTGATTTGCGGACGTCGCGTAAGCGGATTTCCTTAGGATTGACGGTACTGCCGACGTATTTTTGCGCCTTCGCATCGTAAAACTGACCGTCTTCGTTATAGAAGCTCGTCACGCCTGCTGCCAGCATTTCATCAACCCAGACCGGAACGTCATAGCCGTCCTGTTTCATCTTCGCGACCGTCTTCTCGACACCGAGTGCATCCCATGTCTCGAACGGTCCCATTTTCCAGCCGAAGCCCCATTTCATCGCTTCATCAATCGCTTTGATGTCGTCCGCAATCTCGTGCGTCAACTGTGCCGAGTAGAGCAATGTTTTCGCATGGATCGGCCACAGTAAGGCACCGACACGGTCTTTTGCAAAGACGACGGCCTTCAGTTTATTTTTAGCGCCCGGAAGAGCTTTTGCCTGACCGATCGACGGTTCAGTAAGCGCTTTCTTTTCGACATATTCAAAAGTCGCCAGATCGAGTTCGAGAATCTGTTTACCGGCTTTTTTATAGAAGCCTTGACCCGACTTCGCGCCGAGTGATCCTTCGTCAACCAATCGTTTCATTTCCGCCGGTACGGCAAACGTCTCTTTTTCCGCTCCGTCCGGTAACAGGTCATAGACGTTGTTCGCGACGTGAACGAATGTGTCGATTCCGACGACATCAAGCGTCCGGAATGTCGCCGAGCTTGGACGACCGAGCAATGGTCCGGTGACGGAATCGACCTCCCCGATTGAATAGCCGCCTTTTTTCATCTCATCCATCGTGACGAGCAGACCGTATGTCCCGATTCGGTTACCGATGAAGTTTGGTGTGTCCTTTGCGATAACGACCCCTTTACCGAGACGCTCTTCCGCAAACTGTTTCATGAACTGAACGACTTCCGGATTCGTATCACGGGTCGGAATCAGTTCAAGCAGCTTCAAGTAACGTGGCGGGTTAAAGAAGTGCGTGCCGAGGAACCGAGCATTAAACGACTCCGACCGTCCTTCGCGCATCGCTTCAATCGAGATACCCGATGTGTTGGAACTGACAATCGCATCTTCACGTAAAAACGGTTCAATTGTCGCAAACAATTGTTGTTTGACATCCAATCGTTCGACGATGACTTCAATCACCCAGTCAGCTTCTTTGAGACGGTCGAGATCGTCTTCGAGGTTTCCGACTTCGATTAACTCAATTAATTTTTTGGAAGCGAGTGGTGCCGGATTTTGTTTCAACAGCTTTTGCCGGTTGTCGCGGGCAATTCGTGAGCGGACTGCCGCATCTTCCAGCGTCAATCCTTGTTTCGTTTCCTGCGCGGTTAATTCTTTTGGTACGATATCAAGCATCAATGTCCGGATTCCCGCGTTCGCAAGGTGTGCGGCAATTCCTGCCCCCATGACCCCTGAACCGATAATGACGGCGAATTGAATATGTTTCGTCGTGTGTACTGTGGTCGGCTGACCGATTTGACTCGCCATGATAGACCCCCTGATTCGTAATTGAATGAACAACCATTCATTATTCTGACAAAAAAAGAAGCCGTCCGTTTTTCCACTGCTTCCTTCTACATCTCCATCATAAATGAATTATCATTCAGTAGCAATAAAAATTCAGCTTTTGGTCAAATTTTCCTGTTACACTGAAATCAAAAGGGGGAGTTCTCATGAAATCGACAGAACAATTATGGGATCAACAAGCGACCGACTGGGCCGACCGGTCGGAGATGATGTGGACGACAGGCAGCCGGAAGACGATTATTCCGTTTTTAACATCGGTCATCGCGTCCGGCAAGTTACTCGACTTGGGATGCGGCGACGGCGCCGCCTGCCGGTTGCTCGCTGAGGCGTTTCAAGTGACGGGTCTTGATCTGTCG
The DNA here is from genome assembly GCF_033721435.1 of Exiguobacterium sp. K1. NCBI lineage: Bacteria > Bacillati > Bacillota > Bacilli > Caryophanales > Exiguobacterium > Exiguobacterium sp. K1. The sequence continues at coordinate 28,416 of NZ_JAOTIT010000002.1, forward strand.
GAAGAGATGATCCGGATCGCCCGTGCCAAATCGCCGGCACTCGACTTCGTCGTCGGAACCGGTGAAGCATTGCCGTTTGCAGATGAGACGTTTGACGTCGTCCTTGCCGTCAATTCACTCGAATGGTCGACGCAACCTGTCACGGTCCTGAAAGAAATCAGTCGCGTCTCCCCGCTCGTCGTCATCAGTTTGCTTGGACCGACTGCAGCACCACGGGCATTGTCCTACCGTCGCCTGCACGGGGAAGAGGCACCGATGGGCAATACGATGATGCCGTGGGAAATCGTCCAACTGGCAGACGAACTCGGCTGGACATTACTCGACGAAGCCATCATTCAAAAAGAAGGTGCCGTCATGACCGGTCACCGGTTGCTCGATCAGGCTCATGCGTTTTCCTGTTTGTTTGCGTTTCGGACGAGAGGTTAGAAAAGCATGTTCTTATAACAGACGTATGTCCACCCGCTTTTCTCGGGCGGGAAGTACGCTTCCTTTTCCCGTAGAAGTCGGATGGACACGTCTGTTTTTTTGTTTACTGATATTGCTGATGAATTTGGAACAGCAAGTGTTCGATCTGTTCCGGAAGAGCCGACATTTTGTCCTGCCATTTCACGCGGAAATAAAAGGCTTGTAACAACTGTTTGGTATTCCGAAGCAGATTAAATCGTTCCTCGCTCCATGTCATCGGTACATCGAGCCAGGGTTTCACGGCCGACTCCAATCCTGCAAAAAATGTCTCATCTGAAATGTCCCGTTCCCGTGCCACCATCCAAGCGGAAATCACACGCTCGTGCTCTTCATCGATGAAATGATATTCAGGCGTTGTCAAAATTTCGATCAAGCGGATGATTGCCGGTTGTTGTTCTGCTACCCGACAGCGGGGATGAGCCAACCAGACCTGGTACACATCCGCAATATGGGCAATGCTGTGAGCCCAGCCGTAAGATGGCACCTGTCCCCGAAAATCGGTTTCGTTGTTCAGATACATCAACAGCTGATCCGAAAGTTGTTCATAAGTCGTCTCATCCAGTTGCGGTGTTGCAGCGTCTTTTTCCAGCACAACTGCAAGGAGCAGTGCGGAGAAGGACCGGGTGAACACAGCCGTCTCATCCGAAGTCGTCAATTGATAAAACAATCCGTCCGAACTGAGGACAAACGACACAATCAGTTTGGCAGATGCCGCTGTAAATGTTTCTGACATGATCCATTCCGCAAGTCGTGAAAAGATCAGTTCATCCCGAAGGACCGGATCCAAACTGCCGATATGATACAACATCTGTTCCAGCAATTCCTGCGAAATCACTGTGTTCTCTTGTTGCAATTGCTCTTTCAACTGCTGTTCCGTTACGTACATGACCATACCTCCTATGTAATAAGTGAAGAAAGATTTGCTTCCCGTGACTCCTACGGGGAAAAGCGCGTTTTTTGTGCTGTCAGAGACAGGCGAGACCCGGCTCGTTGATCCCACGGGTCAAAGAGCCGCGACTTGCGTCTCGCCCGAGGAAAGCACGGGAAGAGAAAAATCTTTCAAACGATAAAACAAAAAGATGAAGCCATGACAGCTCCATCTTTCATTTCTCTATTATTCGTTATTATCCTTTAACCATTCCTTTAAGGACAAACGCCACGTTTGCCGGACGTTCCGCTAAGCGGCGCATGAAGTAGCCGTACCAGTCACGGCCGTAAGGGACGTAAACACGGACTTTATAGCCGAGCTTCACGAGTTCAAGCTGACGTTCGACGCGGATGCCGTACAGCATCTGGAATTCGAACTTGTCGTTGCCGATGCCGTTTTCTTTTGCATAACGGATGATTTGTTCAATCATCGCGTCGTCATGCGTTGCGACCGCGGCATAGTTGCCGAGTGACAGTTGAAGTTTTACGAGTTTGATGTAGTTGTGGTCCACATCTTCTTTTTCCGGGAAAGCAACCGTTGCCGGCTCTTTATAGGCCCCTTTAACGATCCGCAAATTCGTCTCGAATCGTCCGACACGTTTGATGTCGTCTTCCGAACGGTACAGGTACGACTGGATGACCGTTCCGATGTTATCAAAGGATTGACGCAATTCTTCAAACAATTGGATCGTTTTTTCACAACGCGGCTCGTCTTCCATATCGATCGTCACGAAGACACCGACTTCTTTCGCCCGTGTCAAAATTCGTTCCATGTTCGAGCGAATCAATTCGTCCGAAATATCAAGACCAAGTGACGTCAGTTTCAGTGAAAGTTGCGAGTCTAATTTCTCTTCCGCAATCATTTCCACTGCACGAATACATTCCTGCGTCATCATTTCCGCTTCAGCAACCGTCGAGATGAACTCACCGAGGTGATCCATCGTGACGCATAATCCCTTGGAGTTCAAATCCTGGATTGCCCGTTTTGAAGCTTCAAGTGAATCCCCTGCGACAAAGCGCCCTGCGCCGAACTTCAAGCCGTACCGTTTTGCCAGACCATTCAATGTCTTATTTTGCGATAAGAAGATAAAACCATCCCGTAATACTCGTTCCATCACTCATTACTCCCCCTAAATAAATGCTAGGCTGTTTTACCGTGTCGGTTCACATCTCTGCATTCATATTATGACATAAAGCGCTTACATGTGCTCGATGTTTTGTTTTTTTCGTAGTTTTCGCTGGGCAAAAAAACCAACGATGAAAAAGAACAGGTACAAAAAAATCGCAAAGAAAAATTGCCAGGAAAACGGATCGCGCAGGCTCGCCCCGATATTGTTGTAAACGAAAGCTCCGGGAATGATGCCGAGGTAACTGGCGAGCGCAAACTGACGGAATTTAATTTTCGACAGACCGGACGCATAACTGATCGCGTCAAACGGAAACAGTGGAATCAGCCGGACCGTCAAGACGACGAAGAATCCATTCGTGGCAATCCGTTCATCAAGAATCGTCAACTTACCGGTTCCGATGATCTTTTCGATGCCGCGCCGACCGAGCAGACGGGCAATCCAAAAACTTAGCAAACTGCCGGTCCCTGCCCCGATGACATCAAGAATCGTTCCAATCCACGGACCGTATGTATAACCACCAAAGACCGTCAACAGGCTCGCCGGGAAAAAGACGAGCGGACGGATCGTATACGCCAATATGTACAGCAACATGCCGAAAGCGCCCTGCTGACGAATCCAGTCAGACAAGGCCTGAATATCAAACTGCTCCATCATTCCCGATAAACGGAAATACAGGAGCAGTCCGGCACCCATCAGCATGTAGAGGGTAAACGGGAGCCAGTCCCGTAACTTTAAGTTTTTCAAGACAGCGGTGCCGGTGCCGGAGCAACGTAATAGAAAATCGATAAGAAAATCAGGACGCTGCCGGCAAGGACAAACAGATGCCAAATCGCGTGATTGTAAGGCAAGCGGGCCCAGACGTAAAAGATGACGCCGAGTGAATAGGCGAGACCGCCACCGAGCAGAAGTAAAAATCCTTGTAATCCGAGTGCTTCATACATCGGCTTGATCGCAAACAGACAACACCAGCCAAGAATCAGGTACGAGGCATTCGAAATCCAGACATGTTTACCGGTCGAATACAGTTTCCAGATGATGCCGAGTATCCCGACACCCCAGACGATTCCGAGCAATGTCCAACCGAGCGGTCCCCGTAACGTAATCAGGGCGAACGGTGTATAACTGCCGGCAATCAATAAGTAAATGCCCGCGTGATCGAGAATTTGTAATACTTTATTGGCTTTCGTATGCATAAGCGAATGCATCAACGTCGAGAACAGATACAGTAAAATCATCGTTGCCCCAAAGATACTGACGGCGGTGATGTTCCAGGCACTACCTGACTTCGTTGCCTGCAAAATCAACATGACAAGCGCGACGATACTGAAGATGACACCGAGCCCGTGCGTGATGGCACTGGCCACTTCTTCTTTCAGCGAATCACCTTTGGCAAGCAACTCCTCAATCGTTTCTTTCGACTGGTCTTTGATCGTTTTCGTAATTTCTTTTTTTGTAACCAATACAACACCTGCTTTCTGAACAAACCTGCTATGTTCTTGATTATACGCCCGCCTTCTACTAAATGCCTATCAAAATGTTCTGACGATTTGATGACACTTCCTTTGTTGTTTTCCCATTTCTTTCAGCAAAAAAACTCTACATCCCGTTTGAGGAATGCAGAGTCGGTCATTACCATTTTTCGATATCCGGACGATCTTTAAAGGTCGATTTCGTTCCGTGACGTTCGTTTAGAACAGCTTCGACGTCGGTAAACGAGACGCCGCGGTCCGCGAGAAGCACAGTCAGGTGATACAGGAGATCCGCTGTCTCTTCCGCGAGCGTATCGTCGCCCGCGAGGACGACTTCAAACGCTTCTTCCCCGAATTTCTTGGCGATTTTTTCGCGGCCTGCTTTGACGAGATAATTTGTATAAGAGGCCTCATCCTGTGACGCGATTTTTTCTTTTACGGTTTTTTCGAGTTCATGTAGCATGCGGCACCTCCACTTCAGTATAGAAACAGGTCCGGTTGCCGGTATGGCATGTCGGTCCGTTCGCTTTCACGGTAATCAATAAGCTGTCCTGATCACAATCGATCCACATACGGCGCAGTTCGAGCGTGTGTCCGCTCGTCTCGCCCTTCGTCCAAAGCCGGTTTTTCGTCCGCGAGAAAAACGTGACGAGTCCGGTTTCAAGCGTCTTATCATACGCGGCCTGATCCATAAAACCGACCATCAGGACATCGTTTGTCGTTTCATCCAAGATGACAGCCGCGACGAGTCCTTTTGAAAAATTCAATTCGATCATCGGACGTCGACTCCTCTCGCCTTCAGGTACTCTTTTGTTTCCGACATCGTATAGGTCGCTTCATGGAAAATCGAGGCAGCAAGTGCCGCGTCCGCTCCGGCTTCAAGCCCTTCCGCCAAGTGTTCGAGTGTCCCAACCCCACCGGAGGCGATCAACGGCACATTGACGACTTCGCGCAAACGTTGAATCAATTCCAGATCGTAGCCGTCTTTTGTTCCGTCTGCATCCATCGACGTGACGAGCAATTCACCGGCTCCAAGCGATACTGCTTCCTTCGCCCATTCGATTGCATCCCGTCCGACGGCTTGTGTACCGCCGTGCGAAAAGACGCCCCACGAGTCGCCGGTCCGCTTGGCATCGATCGCGACGACCGTCGCCTGAACGCCAAACAAGCGGCTGATGTCTTGAATCAGTTGCGGGTTCTGTAACGCCGATGAGTTGAGGGAGACTTTATCGGCACCGGCGCGGATCAACCGTTTCGCGTCTTCCAGCGTCTTGATGCCGCCGCCGACCGTAAACGGCATGTAGATGACTTCCGCCACCCGCTCGACGATATCGAGCATCGTGTCGCGTCCTTCCTGCGTTGCCGAGATATCAAGTAATACCAGCTCATCGGCACCTTGCTCGTAATAGTATTTCGCGACGGCGACGGGATCTCCGAGGTCGCGCAGATTTTGAAACTTTACGCCTTTGACGACGCGCCCCTCCTTGACATCGAGGCAAGGAATGATCCGTTTCATCAACATACGCGAAGCACCTCTTTCAACGACAACGAACCGTCGAGCAAGGCACGACCGATGACGGCACCGTCCATCCCGATCTCTTTTAAGCGGGCGACGTCTTCGACCGTCGTCACGCCACCGGACGCAATCAGTTCGACGCCGTCCCGTTTTAAGCGGTCGAGTCCGTCAACATCCGGTCCCTGCATCATCCCGTCGCGGGAGATATCTGTATATAAAAAGGTCTTAATGCCTTTTTGAATCAAATGTTCGATCGCCCGTTCGAGCGTCCAGTCACTCGCTTCGAGCCAGCCGCGTGTCTGGACGATGCCGTCTTTGGCATCAAGTGCCACAGCCAACTTATCGCCGGCCCGCTCAATCATCTGTTCGAGCAACGCTTCGTCTTCGAGCGCAACCGTGCCGATCAAAATCCGGTCAATCCCGGCGCCAACGTAGGCTTCGACCGTTTCGATGTTGCGGACGCCGCCGCCGGCTTCGACGAACAAACCGGTTTCTTTTTTGATGTCCGCAATCAGGCTCAAGTGAAGGGGTTCACCGGCCTTGGCGCCATCGAGATCAATCAGGTGAATCGCTGTCGCACCGTCTTCTTTAAAACGTCTCGCGATCGTCAACGCATCCCCGAAAAAGGTCTGCTGTTGAAAATCCCCTTGTTTGAGGCGGACGGCCTGTCCGCTTATTAAATCGATTGCTGGGTAGAGTTGCATGTCGTCTCTCTCCATTCCTTAAGTAATTTCAATCCGACTTCGCCACTCTTCTCCGGGTGGAACTGCATTCCTGTCACCAGATCCTTTCGGACGATCGCCGGAACGAGTCGTCCGTATTCGACCGAGTCGACGATCCAGTCCGGATCACAGACCGCACCGTACGAGTGGACGAAATAGACTGCTTCGCCGTGATTCTTCAATTGATGCCAGCCCATGTGCGGCAAGCGGACGTCACTTGGCAACTTTTGAACGGTTCCCGGTAAAATACCGAGCCCTTGTGTCTGTCCGTCTTCATCACTCGATTCAAACAACAGCTGCATTCCGAGACAAATCCCGAGGAACGGTTTTTTTGTTGCCTGTTCCTGTAAAAATTCAATCAATCCCGTTTCCTGCAACCGGGCCATCGCCGGTGCATAGGCCCCGACACCCGGTAAAACGAGCGCTTCCGCCTGTCCAAGTAACTCCAGGTCACTTGTGACGATAACGGCTTCTCCGAGCTCTTTTAACGCCCGTTCAATGTTTGCGATATTCCCGACACCATAATCCACGATCGCGATCATTGGTCAATCAGTCCTTTCGTCGACGGAACACCGTCTCCGGTCACGGCAACGGCCTGACGGACAGCCCGACCGAGTGCCTTAAACAATCCTTCGATCATGTGGTGGGTATTTGATCCGTAGAGGACTTGCGCATGAATCGTCATCCGGGCGCTGCGGGACAGACCTTGGAAAAACTCTTCCGCCAGTTCTGTATCGAAATCACCAAGCTTCGGATTCTTGAATTCAGCAAAGAAAACCGTATACGGACGACCGCTGAAGTCGAGGACGACCGAAGCCAACGTCTCATCCATCGGGACACGGGATTCGCCGTACCGTTCGATACCGGCTTTGTCACCCAACGCTTCCGTCAGCGCTGCGCCAAGGACGATGGCCGTATCTTCAACCGTATGGTGGGCATCGATCCAAAGATCGCCCTTCGCTTCAATCTCAAGACCAATCCGGGCCTGGAAGGCAAACAGTGTCAACATGTGATCGAAAAAGCCGACCCCTGTCTTAATTTCAACCGGTCCGCCACTGAGGTCGACCGCCACCTTGATTTCTGATTCTGAGCTTACTCGTTCGCTTGTCCCACGACGCATTGCAGTTCCTCCTCTACACATTTCTCTAAGATTTCCATCGCTTCAACCGATCCGCAACTGATGCGGAAGGCTCCGTCAAACAAACGGATCCGCAGTCCGGCTTTGGCACAACGTTCGGTGAAGCGTTCAGCTTGATCGTATTCGACGTAAACAAAATTCGCCGCACTCGGATACGTTCGGCCGAGCGGTTCGACCAGACGGGCAATCGTGTCCCGGCTCGTAAACGTTTCTTCTAAGACAAGATCAAGTTCCGGTTCCGCCATGATGGCAATCCCGACCGCAGCCGAGAGACCGGAGACGTTATACGGTGATTTGATTGATTCGACTTCGGCGACAACCTGTTCACTGGCAATCAGGAAGCCGAGACGCAAAGACGCAAGACCAAACGCTTTCGACAACGTCCGGAGAATGATTGCGTTCGGATATTCGCCAAGCAGACCGACCATCGATTGCTCAAAGGCAAAGTCGATGTAGGCTTCGTCAATCACAACATATTTTCCACTGTCGAGCAGACGGCGGACATCCGCCTCTTTCCGCAAGATACCCGACGGATTGTGCGGGTGACTGAGGAAGATGATATTCCCCGGTGCTGCAAGCAGTCCGTCGACATCAAGCGCCATTCCGTCAAGGAGCGGTACTTTACTGAAATCAGCCCGCGCGCGGTCGGCATAAAACTGATACATGACGAAGTCCGGTTGTGACGCGATGACCGGTGACTCGGGTCCGGCGTAACGGGCACAGAGATAACCGATCAGTTCGTCGGAGCCGTTCCCGGCTACAAGTTGGGTCGGGCGGACACCGGCGTACGTACTGTAAGATGCTTTGACTTGGTCGATGATATCGACCGGATATTCATTGATCGGAAACGTCTCGACAAGTTGTTTAACGGCCTCGATTCCCGTCCGGCTGTGCGCCGTGAATCGTTCATTTTGGTGTAATCGCATCAGTTCTCCCTCACTTCTATCGCTTGTGCGTGTGCTTCGAGTCCTTCGACCCGGGCAACGGTTTTCGCGGCATTTGCCAGTCGGGCGACCCCTTCACGTGTCGCTTCGAGCATCGTCTGGTGACGTAAAAACGTTCGTGCCGATAAGCCGGACGCAAAACGTGCCGTCCCCGATGTCGGTAAGACGTGGTTCGTTCCGGCGACATAATCCCCGAGTGTTTCCGGTGTTTCGTGCCCGAGGAAAATCATCCCCGCGTGACGGATCAACTTGACGACGTCTTGCGGGTTCGCGACGGCGAGCTCCAAGTGTTCCGCTGCCAAACGGTTGGCTTCTTTAATTGCTTCATCGAGTGAAGCGATGAAGACCCCGCCATTTTCCATTGCCCGGCGTGCAATCTCCTGGCGTGGCAGTTGTTGCAGCCGGCGTTCAATGTTCGCATCGACGTCCGCTTTCATCGCTTCCGTCGGGACAAAGGCAATCGCGACCGCGTCACGATCGTGTTCCGCTTGAGCAAGTAAATCAGCGGCAATCCGGTCCGGATGGGCCGTCTCATCGGCGATGACGACGACTTCCGACGGTCCAGCGACCGAATCGATACCGACAATCCCGTAGACTTGGCGTTTTGCTTCGGCAACAAACCGGTTGCCCGGTCCGACGATCAAATCAACCGCTTGAATCGATTCCGTACCAAACGTCAAGGCAGCGACGGCCTGCGCGCCGCCGATCGTATAAATTTCTGTCACACCGGCAATTTTCGCCGCAACCAACACTTCCGTGCTGAGTCCGGTGACCGGCGTCACCATGACGACCCGCTCGACGCCGGCGACTTTAGCCGGAATCGCGTTCATCAGGACGGTCGACGGATAACTTGCTGCTCCGCCCGGAACATAAATCCCGACCGAGTCAACCGGAACAAACCGTTGGCGACGGGTGACGTCCGCTTCGACGAGCTCGATGTCGGACGGCAATTCTTGTTCGTGCCACTCAACGAGTCGAGTCGCCATCAGTTTTAACGAGTCGACCAAATTCGGATCGGCTTGATCAAACGCTTCTTGAATTTTCGTTTCATCCAAACGGAAGTCGGTCAAATCCACGCGGTCAAATTCACTTGTATAGCGACGGACGGCTGCATCGCCGTCGTTTGCCACTTGTTCCAGAATCGACCGGACGGCTTGCTCCGTCTCACGGTCGACACTGAAGTTTTTTGTCGTTGCCATTACCGAGTCACTCCTTCTGTCAGCTGTTCGAGTAATTGAATCACTTCGACGCGTTTGCGTTTCAACGTCCACTCGCTTGTAAAGAATCGGGCGTTGATATCGATGATTTTTTCATATTCGTTGAGACCGTTCGCCCGGAGTGTTTCACCCGTTTCGACGATATCGACGATCGCATCGGCCAGTCCGAGCAATGGTGCCAGTTCAACCGAACCGTTCAACGGCACGATATCGACATCGACACCAAGTTCACTGAAGTAACGTTTCGCGATGACCGGATATTTGGTCGCAATCCGGACCCGACGTCCGCCTTCGAACTGCAACGGCTCTTTCGCACAAACCGACATCCGGCAAATCCCGAATGGAAGCTCTGCCAGTTCCGACAATTCCTGATCCGATTCGAGCAGGATGTCGCTGCCGGTGATCGCGACGTCAAGGACGCCTTGGGCGACGTACGGAATCAAATCTGATCCTTTCATGAAGACGAATTCGTGTTCGCCGCGTTTGACGATCAATTCACGTTCGATCGCCCCCCACGTTTCGACGCCTGCTTCTTTTAAATACCGTTCCGTCGTTTTCGACAGCCGGCCTTTCGTGATCCCAATCCGCATTTAGAGCACCTCCGCGAGTCGTTCGACGGAAAATCCAATCCCGAACGCTTGTTGTTCTTGTCCAAATTGTTCGTACAGGCGGTCATAACGTCCCCCGACAATGACCGGTTCCGTAACGCCCTCGATGAAACCGTGAATCGTAACCCCGTCATAATACGTTTGCAAGCCCATCTGTCCGAAGTCGAGATCGGCATTGACGGCGTCCGCTAAATCGATGACGGCATTTAAGCGGGTTTCGTCGACATACGGCAAGATCTGTTCCGCCCCTTCCCGACCAAACAAGAGCGGGAGTTTCGCGAGCAAGGCATCATCGAGTTCCCGGGCAATCCGTTTCAGTTCAATGACGTTCCGTAACCGTAACATCTGTGTGACTTGATCCCGCAGATGGTGGTCGCCGACCCGCGTTTCAATCAGGTGTTCAATCAATCCGGCATCGCCAATTGACAACGTCACTTCTTTCCCCGTCAACTCTTCGACGAGTCGGACGGCAAGCTGGATCGCTTCGACTTCCGCGATGACACCGCGTTCTTCAAAACCAACCTGGAACTTCTCTTCCGGCTGGAAGACCGATCCGCTGTAAAAAACGCGTTTATATTGTTCGCGGCCCCGCTCACTGAGCGCCCGCGCGACACTTGTCGTAAAATCCATCCGAATTTGTTCCCGGCCACCGACTTCTTCAATTAAAGGGGTGATTAATCGGGTATAGTTAGATTGTTCGAGTCCATCCTCGAGTTGGCGGATGACACGTTGCAGGCGTTCAGCTGATGGCCCGACGTAGTCCGTCGCCCCGTCTTTGAGTCGAATCGTAGAAAATGATTGCATATCGCCACTCCTTTATCTTGTTATCACTGTACCACGCTAAATTATTTAACGATAAGATACCTTTTTTGTGGTTTGATTGTCAATCCTTTTGCCTGTTTTCGTACTGAAAAAAACATATTGGAGGTTTTGTCATGCAATTGATTAAATGGGACGGTCACGTTCACAGCCCGTATTGTCCGCACGGAACAAAAGATCCACTTGAAGCGTATATCGAACGCGCCCTGGTACAAGGTCTCGAACGGATCAGCTTCACCGAGCACGCTCCGCTTCCGGAAGGACTCGTCGATCCGGCACCCGACAACGATTCCGGAATGTCGTTTGCGACCGCCGAACGCTACATTGAAGAACTGAAGACGTTACGCGACACATATAAAAACGACATCGACATCCGGATCGGGATGGAGTTTGATTACTGGGAGCATGACGTCGACGGCACACGCGATATCATTGCCCGCTATGGTCCCGAGCTGACGGACGGCATCCTGTCGCTGCATTATCTTTGGATTGAGGATCGATATTACATGGTCGACTTCAGCAAAGAAAGTTTTAGTGAGATCGTCACGGCGACAGGCAGTGTCACGGCGGCCCACGAGCGTTATTACGAAGGCATTCAGGCGCTTGTCATGACGAACCTCGGTCCGCATCAACCAAAACGCCTTGGTCATCTGACGTTGCCGACGAAGTTCATCCAGGCTTATCCGCTCGAGCAGACGCCGGCGAACTTGGATGAGACGGTCCGGAAAATCCGGCAGGCCGACTTTACGCTCGATCTCAATACGGCAGGACTGCGGAAACCGTTATGTGGTCTTTCCTATCCTTACCCGGAACTCCTGCAACTCACGCAGTCTTTAGGCATTCCGCTCGTTTACGGATCAGATGCGCATTTGGCGAAAGATGTCGGGGCTGATTTTGATATAAAATGGTGAACAAATAACCCTAAAAAAAGAACCGCTCGTTTTCACCTACTCTGTCAGGAGTTGCGTGAAACGGGCGATTTTTTCATGCCAAACAAAAAAAGACCGGCAAACGCATTAAACACGTCTACCGGTCTTATGATTTCTTCTATTCTAAATTAGCATGTTTGCCGTACATCGTTTTTGAATCAAGTTGTTTTGCCGCCATGATGTGGAGAATCAATGCATCGTAGAACAGCAACATCGTTTGTTCAAACAATGATCCCATCGGCTGAACCGTTTCGTCCGCCGTGGCTGTCCGCTCTTTCGGCACTCCGGGCAGCTTCACGGTTAAGTCCGCTAACTTCGCCAGTGTCGATGTCGGCTCAATCGTGACGACCGCGACGGTTCCGCCGATCTGTTTCGCTTTCTCGACGATCGGGACGAGTGTTTTTGTCTCACCGGATCCTGATCCGATGATCAACAAGTCCCCTTCGCGCAAGTTCGCGGTGACCGTCTCACCGACGACGTACGCATCAAAGTTCATGTGCATCAGACGCATGACAAACGCTTTGCCCATCAAGCCGGAGCGACCGGCTCCAGCAAGAAAGATCCGGTCTGCCTTTAGAATGGCTTCTGCGAGTTGCGTCGTCTCGACTTGATCAATCGCTTCGACCGTCGACGTCAGCTCTTGTACAATCGTTTGAATATGTGTCATTTACGCCTCTTGCAGCATCCGACGCATCGTTGACGCTGTTCCTTGTTTGTCGTCTTGTCCGGTAATCCCGCCACCGACGATGATGAGGTCAGGGCGTGCTGCGATGACTTCTGGTAATGTCTCCATCTTGATGCCACCCGCAACTGCTGTTTTGGCGTTTTTAACAACGGACTTGATTGTCGCGAGATCCTCGAACGAGTTTTGACCGACGGCTTGAAGATCGTAACCTGTGTGAACACAGATGTAGTCAACACCGAGTTCATCAAGTTCTTTCGCACGTGTCGCGATATCTTTGACAGCGATCATATCCACCAAAATCTTCTTGCCTGATTTTTTCGCTTCTTCAACGGCACCTTGGATCGACATATCTTCGGCTGCTCCAAGAATCGTCACGATGTCGGCACCGTGTGCGACGGCTTGGCTGACTTCATAGCCGGCAGCATCCATGATTTTTAAGTCGGCGAGAACCGTTAAGTTCGGGAAGGCCGCTTTCATTTCTTTAACGGCACGAAGCCCTTCGTTGATGACGACCGGTGTTCCGATCTCAACGATATCTAAGTTTTCTTCACCAATTTCTTTGACTAAAGCGATGGCACCTGCTGTATCTACTAAATCGATAGCTAATTGTAATTTCATAATTTATCTCTCCCATTCTTCTCTCTATTTATGAATCCTGGCACTTCCTTCTGACGTTCGTGAAGGAACATGACTAAATATAATCCTCATATACGAACTTGGGAAGTACGCACTTTTAATTTACATAGTGCGGTTTTTCATACATAGTGCGGAAAAGTATACTGTCGATGACAAGAGGGCTATACTAAAAAAGGAGGTGGATTGATGCCACATTTTGAAGACCGGCAGTTTAATTGTGAAAAGGAATTGACCCTATCGATCATCGGGGGCAAATGGAAGATGCTGATTCTTTGGCACCTTGGTAAAGAAGGTACAAAACGTTTCGGAGAGCTGAAAAGTCTGATGCCCGGTATTACGCAACGGATGCTCGTTAATCAATTACGGGAGCTGGAAGACCACCATATCATCCACCGGGAAGTCTATCCGGTCGTTCCGCCGAAGGTCGAATATTCATTGACGCCACATGGCTACAGCCTGATGCCGATTTTGGACGCGATGTACGACTGGGGTAAGGATTATGCGAAAAATGTCCTCGAAGTTGAGTTTGAACAACAAAAATTGTCCCAATAAAAAAGATGCTCGCCTGTCCCGTCTCAATCTGAGAGGAGGCAACCGAGCATCTTTTTTAGGTTTCTTCCGTTGTAAAAATCTTCGACATCGCCAGTTCGTCGACGTATTCGCCGTCAATCAATAGCGAGGCAATCCGTGTTCCTTCGATGTTGAAGCCAAACTTATGATACAACTCGATTGCCCGCAGGTTATCTTTCCGAACCGTCAGTTCCAGCCGGACGAGTCCCGCTTCAACGGCAAAGGCATCGACTGCTTCGAGCAAGCCGGCACCAAGGCCCTGACCGGTATAGGCATCGAGCAAGCCAATCACGAGGTTTGCCCGGTGACGGATTCGGCTTGGTTTGCCACCGACGACCAACACATAGCCGACGAGTTGGTCATCGACATCTACGACAAAGATATCCGAGTTCGCTGCCTGACCAAACCGTTCAATGAACGCTTCCGCCTGCTCCGTCGACATGCTGCGTTCTTCCGGTTCATACAACATATATTTCGTTTCCCGATCAATCCGTCGCATCAAATCCGATAAGGACTTTCCGTCCATCAAGGTGGCACGTCGTATCATACGATATTAACCTCTTTTCTAAAATTCTATTATAAGACTTCTAATGTTATTACTATAATCCATTTAAAAATATCATAATAATGAAAATAATTTTTTTGATAATTTGAATAAATAAGTAATTATTTATTCAAAAATATAATATACTTATTACTTATAAATTTCGTGAAATGCAAAGGAGTATAAATGAAAAAATATATCTTCATCGGAATAGTAACAGTAGTATCACTTCCTATTTTAGTAAATTTTTTAGCAAAAATCACATTATTCGAAAGTTTTGTGGTAGGCGAAGAATCTACTTGGATCTCTTTTTTTAGTGGATACCTAGGAAGTATCTTAGGTGGGATTTTCACTTTATTAGGTGTGATAATAACTGTAAATTATCAAAATAATCTGATGAAAAAATCTTCAAAGGCTGCTAAAGAAAAAAATATAGTGATAATTGAAAGTTTTTTTGATAGTGCTTTTTCTGAGTTATTATTTTTCATAGTCTATGATACAAAAGATTATACGTTGAAAAGAGAAGACTATGAAAAAATAAACTATAATTTAAAAATATTACTTAAAAAAAATCAAGAAATCCAAAAATTTGATTTACATTCTATTGACGATGATTTTATATTAGATTTTGTTCGCTTACGCGAACTTTTAGAAATACTTACCTCTTCGCTAGAAAAAATTTATAATGAAACAACGAAACCAGAAGAATTTCAGGAAGCATTGACGAATATAGACTTAAAAAGAAGAAGTTACGCTATGATTGAAAGTTTTTTGAAAATAGCTTTGAATAAAGAGATTATAAAATCATATCATGATCTAGCTATAGAATTAAAACAAAATCCAGACAGAAACCAGAGAGAAACCACACAAAAACCATATCAAAATGTGTCTCTAAAATCTTCTTGTATAATAAAAATATTTGCAAAATATTTTTTAAACTGCTTCCATTTTTTAAAACAAAGGCTACGCAAATAATTTCATTTTTAAAAATTATTAAAAATATCCGTTATTTTTCAATTTACGAGCTATATATTAAAATCACTAGTAATTTTATTAGTGAATAATAAAAAAATCTTATTCCTGGTTTTTTTTATTACAAAAAGTGCTAAAATCCTATTCATTAAGGATTTTAGCACTTTTTTTGAAATCCACTGATTTCGTCGTATGGAGACGGTGGGAGTCGAACCCACGTCCGAAGGCATCGTATACTTAAGCTTCTACGTGTGTAGTCAATTTATTGGGATCTCGTCGTCAGGCTGCCAATTGACAGGCGTCCGTCCGACCAGTCTGATTCCATCTCTTCTCTTTCCCTCCAGACGGAAGGGTCCAAGCGTAGCCTGTTTAAAGTGAGACCCTAGAAATCAGCCGACCAGGCGACGGCTGCTAGGATCCGTAGTAGCTATTAAGCTGCTGCGAGTTGTGTGTTAGTTTTGCCAGTTATGGCTGATGCGTTTTAACGAGGCCGACCCCTCGACACGCCACAGAAGACCGAACTACCCCCGTCGAATCCGTAACGTCCCCAAGATATAAATTGGGGCTTTCCGAATACTATTATAATAGCAGAAAAGTGTTACGGGTTCAATACTTTTGCTTGTCGCGTAACGCACGGTCGATATCGCGTTTTGCATCCTTCTTCTTCAGATCGTCACGCTTGTCGAATTTCTTCTTCCCGCGGCCGAGTCCGATCAGACATTTCGCGTAACCGTTTTTGATGTAGATCTTCAGCGGCACGATCGTGTAGCCGTCGCGCGAGACCGATCCCATCAAGGTTGCGATCTGTTTTTTGTGCAGCAACAGTTTCCGCGGACGGAGCTGTTCGTGGTTGTACCGGTTCCCTTGTTCGAAGTGGGCGATGTTCGAGTTCCAGAGAATCGCTTCCCCGCCGTCAAAGCGGACGAACGCGTCCCCGATACTGATTTTTCCTTTACGGACCGATTTGATTTCGGTTCCCGTCAAGACGAGACCCGCTTCAATCGTATCTTCAATCGCATAATCAAACGACGCCCGTTTGTTGTTGGCTAATACTTTTGAACTTGTACCTTTTGGCATCTCTCTTCCACCACATTTCTAAACAGAAGCGCTTATTTGCGCTTCCGTTTTTTATTCGAGACCGCTTTATGGAACGGCGGTTTATCCTTCTTGTCCTTCAGCGCGAATCCTTTGCCTTTCGACTGATCCTTCGGCTTACCCGGACGTTTTGACTTCCCGCGACGGTCATCTTTCTTGTCGTCGCGTTTTTGTCCCGGACGGCCGCCGCTTGAACGGATCGTCTTCGACTCAAAGCGTTTTTTCGGTTGGCGTTCCGGCATGCCGACGACTGCGAAGTCGATCGTCTTCTCATCGATGTTGACACCGGTGACTTTGATCTCAACGACGTCACCGATCCGGAACTGTTGTTTCGTCCGTTCGCCCATCAATTGATAGTTTGCTTCGTCGTAACGGTAGAAGTCATCCGTCATCGCCTGGATGTGGACAAGTCCTTCAATCGTGTTCGGTAACTCGACGAACATCCCGAAGTTGGTTACGCCACTGACGACACCTTCAAACGTCTCGCCGATGTGTTGTTCCATATACTCGGCTTTCTTGAGTGCATTCGTTTCGCGTTCCGCGTCAACGGCACGACGTTCGCGTTTTGAAGCGTGATCAGCGATTTCCGGCAGAATCGCAGCGTAACGGTCCTGTGTCTTTTGCGATTTATCATTAAAGATGATGTACTCGCGCAGGAGACGGTGGACCATCAAGTCCGGATAGCGGCGGATCGGTGACGTGAAGTGCGTGTAGAAATCGGTCGACAGACCAAAGTGACCAATCGGTTCGACGTCATATTTCGCTTGTTGGAGCGACCGTAACATGACCGTACTGACGACGGCTTCTTCCGGTTCGCCTTCAACGGCGTTCAGGATCGATTGCAACGTCTTCGGTGCGACCGACTCGCCTTTACGTTCGACGTTGATGCCGAAGTTCGCGATGAACTTGAAGAACGTATCGAGACGTTCCGCTTTCGGCTCATCGTGGATCCGGTACATGAACGGCAGTTTTTGGTGCTGGACGTGCTCCGCCACCGTTTCGTTCGCTGCGAGCATAAACTCTTCAATCAGTTTTTCGGCAACGGACCGTTCGCGTAAGATGATTTCGCTTGTCTTGCCTTCTTCGTTGACGAGGACTTTCGCTTCCGGGAAGTCGAAGTTGATTGCACCACGACGCGCGCGGCGTTCGCGAAGGATTGCAGCCAGTTCCGCCATCTGATCGAAGTTCGCGACGAGATCGTGATATTTTGCAACCACTTCTTCGTCTTCCCGTTCGATGATTTTACGGACATCGGTATATGTCATCCGTTCCACCGTCTTGATGACACTCTGTAAAATCTCATGGTTGACGACACCCCCGTTTTGATCGATTTCCATGATACAGCTCAGCGTCAAACGATCAACGTGCGGGTTCAGTGAACAGATTCCGTTTGACAGACGGTGTGGAATCATCGGAATGACCCGGTCCACGAGATAAACACTTGTTCCGCGTTCGCGTGCCTCTTCGTCGAGCGGTGAATCTTCCTTGACGTAATGTGAGACGTCGGCGATGTGAACACCGAGCTCGTAGTTGCCGTTCGCCAGTTTCTTGACGTGAACGGCGTCATCCAAGTCTTTTGCGTCCGCGCCGTCAATCGTGACCGTCACTTCGTTGCGTAAATCGACGCGACCGACAAGGTCCTTCTCGTCGATTTGATCGGGAATGTTATTCGCTTCCGCAATCGCTGCGTCCGAGAAGTCGACATTGATGCCGTGCTTGTGGACGATCGACAGGATATCGACACCCGGATCGTTTTTATGGCCGATGATCTGCAGGACTTTAGCAGTTCCCGCGTAACGGCCGTCCGGATACTTCGTGATCCGTGCGAGGACTTTATGGCCGTCGACGGCACCAAGCGTATCTTCGTCCGCGACGACCGGTAAGAACGTCAGCTTCGAATCATCCGGCTCGATGTAGGCAATCGACTCAATCCGTCCTTTTGGACTGACGAACGTTCCGACGAAATCAGCCGGTCCGCGTGAGAGAATCTTGAGCAGCTTTCCTTCACGGCGGTCTCCGCCGTTTGATTCAGCAAAAACTTTGACGAGGACACGGTCCCCGTTGTAGACATTGCCGAGTTCCGGTGCCGGCAGGAAGATATCGCCTGCAGAACCGTCCTCCGGTGAAACGAATCCGAATCCACGTTGGTGGACCGAGATTTTCCCGGCGACTTGTCCGATTTGCGCCAGTGTCCCGTATTTGTTCGAACGGGTCCGCGCGATGAGTGCTTCATCTTCCAGCTCATTTAATGTCCGGATCAGTTCCTTGAACTGTGCCGTATCTGTTAATTCCAGTTTTTTCGTTAATTGATCAATCGACAACGGACGTTCTTCCGCCGCGATGACCTCTAGTATTCGTTCACGTAATTCCAACGTGACACCTCCAATTAGTGGCTCCAGTTCAAGCCGTCCAGAAATTCATGGATATCTTGGTGGAGCGTTTCTTTTTCTTTGTCGAGCGTAATGACATGACCTGAGTTCTCATACCAGATCAAATCTTTTTGTAAGGCACTGACACCGTCGTGAATGATGTTCGCTGAATCGGTGTTGATCATGTGATCATTGCGGGCCTGGATGACAAGCGTCGGTGCGTAGACATCTTCGAGTGAATCGCGTGTGTCTTTCAGCAAAGCCTGTAAATCCTTTAAGGTCGGCATCGGTTCGAACACTGCCATCTCCTGCTCGATTTCTTCGGCCGATTTTCCTTCTCGCTTCTTAAATTCTCTTGCATACTCCGTGACTCCTGCATACATGACCTCTTCACTTTTGATGTAGGCCGGCGCACACATCGGAATGACCGCTTTGACCGGACGGTGCATCGAAAGTCGAAGTGACATGACTCCGCCGAGCGACAGTCCGCAGACGGCAATCTCGTCATATCCTTTGGCTTTTAATTCTTCATAGCCGTCAAGAACATCTTGCCACCAGTCGGCTGGCCCGGTCTTCGTCAGCTCTTCGGGTGGGGCAGCGTGCCCCTTATATTGTGGTGCGAGTGAAGTATATCCGTGTTTTTGCAAGTAACGTCCGAGCATCCGGACATCGGCGCTTGAGCCGGTGAAGCCGTGTAACAACAGAACAGCCCGGTTGCCGCCTTCAAAAAAGAATGGTTTTGGTAATGTGATTTTCATAAAATGATTCCCCCTCTAACTCTATACCCCAAAATGAAAATTTAGAAATCGAGAAATACGAAAAAACGACAGCGCGATCGGACGGCTGTCGTTTCAGTACTCACTTATAAAAAGCGACGAGTAACGCCAAAATAAAGAATAATGCCCCTAAGATAGACGCTACACGGTTTAGGACCGCATCCAAGCCACGGGCTTTTTGGCGACCAAATAATTGTTCTGCTCCACCTGTCAGTGCTCCGAGTCCAGCCGTACGGCCTGACATCAAGAGAACGACGATGATGAGAAGAACGGAAACGACGATGAGGCCGACAAGAGCCACGTTATGAATGATCATCGATGATCCTCCTTCAGTAATATACGCTTCTTTCATTATAGAGAAAAACAACTACGGGAACAAGGTATAGATTCATGAAGTTCATCTTACCTTCAAAAAAACACCAGCCGGCTGACAAAATCAGACCGGCTGGCAGTGATGCTTATTGTTTGATGAGATCAAGTTCGACCGGAATGTTCTTGTCGACTTTCTCGCCTTTTAAGTGTTTGATGGCTGTATCGATACCCATTTTACCGATTTCTGCCGGTTTTTGAGCAACGGTTCCTGCCATTTTACCGTCTTTGACTGCTTTGACGGCATCGTCTGTTGCGTCAAATCCGATGACTTTGACATCTTCCATGCCGGCTGCATTCAACGCTTCGACCGCACCGAGTGCCATTTCATCGTTGTGTGCGAAGACGGCTTTGATGTCTTTGTTGTTTTGAAGAATGTTTTCCATGACCGAAAGACCTTTCGCCCGGTCAAAGTTTGCCGATTGTTTCGCCACGACGTCAAGTTTACCGTCGACTGCTGCGTGGAACCCTTCACCGCGGTCGCGTGTTGCAGATGCGCCCGGGATTCCTTCGAGTTCAACGACTTTCGCTTTGTCCCCGACGAGTTCGATCATGTATTCACCGGCTTGTTTCCCGCCTGCTACGTTATCCGACGCGATGTGCGCGATGACGTCGCCGGCTTCTGCATTCCGGTCAACTGTGATGACTGGGATGTCAGCATCGTTTGCTGTTTGAACTGCCGCACCGACTGCTGCTGAATCTGTTGGGTTGATCAAGATGAGATCGACTTTTTTCTGAATCATATCTTCGATGTCACTTGCTTGCTTCGCCGCATCATCTTGTGCATCGGCGACTTGGAGTGTTGCGCCTTGTGCTTTTGCTTCTTTTTCCGCACCGTCTTTCAGTGAGACGAAGAACGGGTTGTTAAGTGTCGAAATCGACAGACCGATCTTAAAGTCTTTTGTTTTCTTTTCCTTTTCCGTGTCACTGCCCGGTTGTTCCGTCGAACAAGCCGCTGCGAAGACCATTAACGCCATCATGACAAGTGCGAGTAATTTTTTCATATCAATATCCTCCTTTTGGATGGTAAATCACGTAGTTTGTTTCCGGTCCGCGAGTACCGCGAACAGGATGACGAGCCCTTTGACGACAAGTTGGAAGAACGAAGAGACACCAAGCAGGTTAAGTCCGTTGTTGAGTGTCCCGATGATCAAGGCGCCGATTAATGTTCCGACAATCCAACCGCGTCCACCGGATAAGCTCGTTCCGCCGAGGACGACGGCAGCGATCGCATCAAGCTCATACGATGTTCCGGCCGTCGGTTGCGCCGAGTTCAGACGCGATGTCAGGATGATGCCGGCGAGTGCTGCCATTAAACCGGACAGCGCGTAAATCATAATCTTCACTTTGTTGACTTGAATCCCCATCAGTTTTGCCGCTTCTTCGTTACCGCCGATGGCATACGTATAACGGCCGAACGTCGTTTTCTTCAGGATGAAGTACAGGACTGCAAAGGCAATCAACATCGTGACGACCGGCACCGGGAAGATCCAGAAGTAGCCGCGTCCGAATAGTTCGAACCAGCCGCCCTGGCTGAGTCCCGTAATCGGCTTCCCGTCCGTGTAGACGAGTGTCAGACCGCGGAAGATTGTCATCGTGGCAAGAGTCGCGATGAACGGTGCGACTTTCCCGAGTGAGATGACCATTCCGTTTAACGCGCCCATGATCGCGCCGACAATCAAACCGGCGAGGACAGCAAGAATCGCTGACGTTCCGTCGGTCATCAGACCGGCGACGAACGCGGATGACAAGGCGAGAATCGAGCCGACCGACAAATCAATTCCACCCGTCAGGATGACGAACGTCATTCCGAAGGCAATCAAGGCGTTGATTGAAACTTGGCGTAAGATGTTAAATAAGTTATTAAGCGTTAAAAAGTCCGGTTCCATGATCGAAACGACGAGAATGATGGCGAACAGTCCGGCGAGCGGACCAAGCTTTTGACCAATCCCGAGTCGTCTCGGTTTCTTTTCTGTCAGTTTCCCTTGCATCAATTCCATGTCATTGTCCTCCTGTCGCAAGCGTCATGATACTCTCTTGCGTTGCCTCTTCTTGATTGAGCATGCCGCTCATCTGTCCTTCGCGCATTACATAGACGCGGTCACTCATGCCGAGAATTTCCGGCAGATCCGAGCTGATCATGATGATCGCGACACCCGTTGCGGCGAGTTCATTCATAATCATATAAATCTCTTTTTTCGCCCCGACGTCGACACCGCGTGTCGGTTCGTCGAGAATCAGGACATCCGGTTTTGTTCCGAGCCATTTTGCGAGGACGACCTTCTGCTGGTTTCCGCCGGACAAGGATTTTGCCGGCTGGTCCATCGAGCTGTGACGGACGGATAACGACTTCAGATACCCTTCCGCGAACTGCCGCTCCGACTGATCGGAGATGACACCGGACTTCGATAACGACCGGATTGTCGGAAGCGAGATGTTTTCCCGGAGTGAAAAGTCGAGGAACAAGCCTTCTCCTTTGCGGTCCTCCGTCAGGAAACCGAGTCCCTGTTTAATCGCATCATGCGGTGATTTGATTTTGATGGTTTTCCCGTTCAAGCTGATCGTTCCGGCTTTCATCCGGTCGACCCCGAACAAGCCGCGCATGACTTCTGTCCGTCCTGCGCCCATTAAGCCGGAAAAGCCGACGATCTCCCCGGCCCGGACAGAGAAGGACACGTCTTCGAACCGTTTTCCGGTCGCCCCGGTGACTTCGAGAACCGTCTGACCGAGCGTCACTTGCCGCTCCGGATACCGTTCCCCCATTTCACGTCCAACCATTTCGCGGACGATCTGTTCAAACGAAGTGTCGGCAATCCGGTGCGTCGAAACGGAAACCCCGTCCCGTAAGACCGTGATCCGGTCACACAGTTCGAAAATTTCTTCCATCCGGTGCGAGATATAAACGATCGAGACTCCCTGTTCGCGTAAAGCCGTCGCGACACTGAACAGAGCACGGATTTCGCGTTCCGTCAAAGCGGCCGTCGGCTCATCCATGATGATGACCTTCGCGTCCGTCATCAAGGCTTTGGCGATTTCAATCATCTGCTGCTGTCCGACCGACAATGTCCGGGCGAGCTGATTGACGTCCATGAAGACGTTCAGTTCCGCCAATTCCCGTTCAGCGAGCCGTTTCATTTCCGCCTGTTTCAGGACACCGAAGCGGGACTTCAGTTCCCGTCCGAGAAACAGATTTTCCGTGACCGTTAAGTCCGGTAAGATATTCAGTTCCTGGTGAATGAAGGCAATCCCCGCTTCTTCCGCCAGTTTCGGATTTTTATACTGCTGTTCGACGCCGTCGACGAGAATCGTTCCCTGATCGGCTTTATGAACACCGGTCAGAATTTTCATCAAGGTCGATTTTCCGGCACCGTTCTCGCCCATCAAAGCATGAATCTCACCGGTCGCGAGGGTGAAGTCGACTCCCTTCAAGACGGGAACGGGACCAAACGCTTTTGTGATACCTGTCATCTCAATTTGCATCGTACTTCCTCCCCTTAAAAAATGACGCCGGCGTGTAAGATGACGTTCGCATACGGTGTCGCTTCACCCGTCCGGATGATGACTTTCGCCTGCTTCGTCAATTCCTTGAATGCTTCGTGCGAGACATAGTCTTGCGGTACGTCGAGTTTCGTCACGGCCTCGAGTGCAACCGGATTAGCTGTTTTGATTTCTGTCGCCAGTGTCACCTGTTCAACGGCCATATCGTCGGCAACGATCCGGACGACATCGACGAATGATGGTGTTCCGAGTTCGAGTGCCAAATCAATCCGTGCTACACCGGCCGGAATCGGCAGACCGCAGTCGGCAATGACGATCGTATCGGTATGACCAAGATCGGCTAAGACTTTACTGATCTGACTGTTTAAAATGCCGTGTCGTTTCATGCTTCAACCTCCATCTGTTCACGTGTCGGCATTCCGCCTTGTGCGCCGAGCGCGCGGACGGACATACCGGCTGCTTTATTGGCAAAGCGAATTGCTTCCGTTAAGGTTGCGCCGTCGGTCAGGCTGACCGCGAGTGCCCCGTTGAACGTATCACCGGCACCTGTCGTATCGACGACGTCCGTCTTGATCGCAGGAACCGTCACGATGGCCTCGCCGTCATAAAAGCGGGCACCCCGGCTGCCTTCCGTCACAATTAATTTATTCGGGTATTGCGTCAACCAATGTTCGAGCGGTTGCTGTTGTCCGAAAATCAAACCACATTCATGTTCGTTTGGAGTCAAATACGTCACGTCTGCGAGTAACTCGTCGTCAAGGACGATGGCTGGCGCCGGATTCAATACGACGGGAATGCCGTGTGTCTTGCCGTAACGCGCCACCTGTTTGACGGTCGCGAGCGGAATTTCGAGCTGTAACAAAATCATGTCTGCCTGACCAAGCAGGCTGTCGAGTTGATTCTCGTCATAAACGACCGCTAAGTTTGCCGACTGGACAACGACAATTGAGTTGTCACCTTCTGCGAGCGTGATGTGGGCTGTTCCGGTCCGTTCATCCGCAATCGTCTGCAGATGGGTCGTCCCGACGTGCTCCGTCTCGAAGTTCTGACGAATCGCCACGCCGTTCGCATCGTCGCCGACACAGCCGACCATTTCGACGTGACCGCCGAGCCGGGCAATCGCAACCGCTTGATTCGCCCCCTTGCCTCCCGGTATCGTATGGAAAGCGGATCCGATGACCGTTTCGCCTGCTGACGGACGGCGATCGCTTTCGACGACTAAGTCCATCGAGATACTTCCGACTACACTGATTTGTTTCATAACTGTTCATCCTTCCGCTTCGTTGTTTCCCGTTCAATGACTTCGACCATCAGTTCGTGATGGACGGCTGCAATCTCGTTTCCTTCAATCCGTTGAATTAACAGCTTCGCTGCCAGCTCGCCCATCTGATAAATCGGTTGGGCAATCGTTGTCAGGGGCGGTGAAATCATCTGACCGAGTTCAATCCCGTCATAGCCGATGATTTGCAACTGTTCCGGAATCGCGATTCCCCGCTCCGCTGCGACCTGGATCGTCGCTGCTGCAATGACATCGTTTGCTGCGAAAATCCCGTTGCAATCGTAATGGTCAAATAAGTAGTTGGCTGCTCCTAATGCCCCCTGAAAATGAAACGGCGACTCGATGCTTGCGACTAAATGTTTTCCGGCGATTTCTTCAAATCCGTCACGCCGTTTGCGGATCGTCGGTAACTTCGAAGGACCGCTGATGACGACCAGTTCAGTCGCCCCGTGATCAAGCAGAAACTGGGCGGCTTTTTTTCCGCCGTCATGCCCGTTTGAGGTCACTGTCGGAATCGCTCCCTGTAACACACGGTCCAGGGCGACGATTGGCACTTCGAGTTTTTCGTAGTTCGGATTGTTCGAATAGT
Organism: Exiguobacterium sp. K1; assembly: GCF_033721435.1. Taxonomy (NCBI): domain Bacteria; kingdom Bacillati; phylum Bacillota; class Bacilli; order Caryophanales; genus Exiguobacterium; species Exiguobacterium sp. K1. The sequence goes on from NZ_JAOTIT010000002.1 coordinate 53,682, forward strand.
TGGTTGTGATGATCAATCCGTCGACATGCATCGCTTCGAGCGATTGAATATATTCTTGTTCTTTCTGAAACTGTTCGTCTGTGTTACACAAAATCACCTGAAATCCGTGTTGATGTGCCATATCTTCCACAGCACGTGCCAGTTGCGGAAAAAACGGGTTCGTGATGTCAGGTACGATCAAACCAATCAATCCGGATCGTTTTTGGAACAACGACCGGGCGACCCGGTTTGGTCGGTAGTCGAGCTGCTTAATCGCTTGGAGGACGGCTGTTCTTGCTTTTTCGCTGACGTATCCTTTTTCATTCATGACACGCGATACCGTCGCGACGGATACATTGGCCACTTTCGCTACTTCCCGGATGGTCGACATGTTCGCCACCTCTTTCTTTTGATAACGCTTACAATATGTATCATATTGTGTAACCGGTTACACATCAATCCTTTTTACGAAAATATATTTTATTTTTTTCGGAGTACAACAAAAAAAGTCCTGATAAACGTTGCAGCAGAACGTTTGTCAGGGCTTTTTCGAATGATTCGGATGGCGTTTTTCATAAAACCGGCGAAACCATGCTATCAGAAATGCTAGAATCGCGAGCGGCTCAAGCAAATAAATCAGCAGAAATGTAATATCAATGATGGCATCTTCCGGATTATAGCGGAGAATATAGATAGCCCCCGGCAACAAAGCAATCAGACCCGTCACTCCAAGAAGTGTACCGAGAATCATGCTTTGGCGTGAGAAACGGCTCGTGATTTGATACAGTCCGATAAAGAAGATCAGTTCTGTAAAATAAATGATGCGTAATTGAATATCGTCCATCGTGGGGTCCAGACCCAAAAACAAGTAACGAAACAGCATCTCCATCCCCCCTTACCTCTTTCTCTACCCGGTTATCCGCTCAGTTAATGCCCTGATTCCAGTTTACCTGCATATCCTATCTGACTTTAGGGAATAGCATGATAGTAACAGTACTTTTAGAAAGTTGGGGGTTCGTATGAAAGAAGATCACTCGATGAAAGTCGTCAGTTGTTTAAACGATTTTTTTCAACGGAACGAAGAACCACTGCAGGTCGACTTATTACGAGGCCTTCCGCCTGTCGTATTATTATTAAAAGATGAGGCCAAACGATCTTTTACAGCGGAAGAAAATCTTCATGACGAATTGCTCAGCGATATCAAACGTCTCGTCCAGGAGTGTCTCGATCCACAGACACTACGTGAACTCGATATCGATGTCGACTTACCCGAGTTCTTTGTCACACGTGCTCCGCTCTATTCTGCCCATCATTACCTCGTTACCTTTATCGAGGATTGATTTGCACACATTTCATTTTCCGATCACGGGATTCGACAAGACGTCGGGTCTCGTTTTTTGTGTCTGTAAAAAACATTCATCCGCTCGCTTTTCTAGGGCGGAACGCGAGCCGCGGATTTCTTTCAGATCTCCGGGTCTCGCCTGAGGAAAGCGCATGAAAAAAGCGTGATTCCTGAAAAACCTATATGATCTACTATTTCACCTCAGAAAAGAAAGGGGCTAAGTTCACCTAACACTTAATACAAAAAACAGCCCTCCGCAATCGGAGGGCTGTCGGCTCCAACAATGGAGTCGCACTTAATTTTCAACTTCAAGAATCGCTTCGATTTCTGCCTCGACTTCTTTATTCACCATCTGCGAACGTTTTTTTCTCAATTCAAGATCCATCTCCTGATCGATGAACTCGTTCGTATGCTTGTCAAAGCAGCTGTAGCAGATCGGGTAAAAGTCTTTTTCTTCCGTCTTCAAAGAATTGAATTCCCACGTGTTCAGTTCCAAATAACTGACTTGGTTATTCGTTTCTTTTCCGCATATTTCGCACGTCATGTTTTTAGTGCTCCCTTCCTTATGCATCAATCTTCATGCATCAATCTTCGTTTTTGCTTCTTGACGGTCCTTGATCCGTTTCAAACGCCCGTGATATTTCATGATGTTTGCCTGTGACTGTTTCGCTTCTTCAGTCGTCGGTTGCAGGTTCTCAATATCCCAGTATTTCACGACGACATCTAATACTTGGTCAAAGTATTGGAGCGGTCCGTAATTTGTATCAATCGCAATGGTCTTCATACGCTCGGTAAAGTCCGGCATAATCGCACCCGGCATCGAGAAATTAATGATGACATCTTCAAAGAACACGATGAAGTTCGGATCGAGTTCAAGATGCGCTTTTACCGTGTCGCGGTAGAACGCATAATGAAGGGCTTCGTCTTTCGCCAAACGGCGAAGTAGTGTCGCCAAGTCTTTGTCATGTGCGCCCGCTACCCGCGCTACGTTGTTATAGAAGACGAGTGTCGCAAGCTCTTGCAACGACGTATAGGCCATAGTTGCTAAAGGATTCGTGAAGTCCGGGAACCAGCCGCTTTCAACGACGCGTCTTCTTAATTGATGCAACCGTGTCGGATTGACGTTTCGTGTTACGAGTAAATACGTTTCCAGTAAGCTCGAGTGCTGATCTTCTTCGGCCGTCCATGTGCGGACGAAATCATTGATGACTTCCATCGAGTTTTTAAACGTATAATCCAAGTGCGATGTATACCAAGGCAAGTTCACTTCTGTCAGTAAGGCCGTTTCCACGGCAACGATGACACCTTCCGGAAGCGTGACTTGACTTTCTTCCCAAGGAACGCGTTTAAACGACATCGCCTTGTCCCATGGAATGAATTCGTGATAACTCCAGTCAATGTTGGCTGAGCGCTCCTTATGTAGTCGATACAACTCTTTAATGCGTGGTTCTAAACGTATATCTAAATCTGAATTTAACATGATCATTTCTCCTTTAGATGTTTTTTGAACCTTCATCCGTCCAAATGTAGTTAAGCTTTACAATCATTGTGCTTAAACTTATTTATAACTATAACATTTTAATGACCAGGTAGTAAAAGAAAGGTCCTGTAAATTTGATTTTTTTAACGGTTAGAACTAAGTCGGCTCATTGTGATCGATTGAAACCGGCATTTTGCATTTTGGAATGAACTCAGCTTCTATTACTGAATTTATTATCAATACAAAAAACCTCCTATTCGTATGAATAGGAGGCGTCGGCTGTACAGTGAATGTACAACACACTTTAAATCATCAACCTGGAATTACTTCTTGAGGTTGTAGAATGATTTGATTCCGTCGTAGACAGCAACGTCTGAAAGCATGTCTTCGATGCGGAGAAGTTGGTTGTATTTCGCGATACGGTCTGTACGTGAAAGTGAACCCGTTTTGATTTGACCAGCGTTTGTCGCAACAGCGATGTCAGCGATTGTTGAATCTTCTGTTTCACCAGAACGGTGAGAAACGACTGCTGTGTAACCAGCTTTTTTCGCCATTTCGATTGCGTCGAATGTTTCAGTCAACGTACCGATTTGGTTAACTTTGATGAGGATCGAGTTAGCGATGCCTTTTTCGATACCTTCAGCAAGCTTCTCTGTGTTTGTTACGAACAAGTCATCACCAACGAGTTGGACTTTGTGTCCGATACGATCTGTGAGAAGTTTGTGGCCATCCCAGTCGTTTTCGTCACAGCCATCTTCGATTGAGATGATTGGGTATTTGTCGACGAGTTGTGCGTAGAACTCAACAAGCTCTTCTGTTGAAAGGACTTTGCCTTCGCCAGCGAGGTTGTATTTTCCAGCTGCTTTGTCGTAGAACTCAGAAGAAGCGACGTCCATAGCAAGGTAAACATCTTCGCCTGCTTTGTAGCCAGCTTTTTCGATTGCTTCAAGGATAACTGTGATAGCTTCTTCGTTTGATTTCAAGTTTGGAGCGAATCCACCCTCGTCACCGACTGCTGTGTTAAGACCCATTCCGCTAAGAACTGATTTCAACGCGTGGAAGATTTCAGCACCCATACGAAGTGCTTCTTTGAATGTTGGAGCTCCAACAGGCATGATCATGAACTCTTGGAAGTCAACGTTGTTGTCGGCGTGTGATCCACCGTTGATGATGTTCATCATTGGAGTTGGCAATGTTTTCGCGTTGAATCCACCGAGGTACGTGTAAAGTGGAAGACCAAGCTCGTCTGCAGCAGCACGTGCAGCAGCCATAGAAACACCAAGGATTGCGTTAGCGCCGAAGTTACCTTTGTTTTTCGTACCGTCAAGGTCGATCATTTTTTTGTCGATTCCTGCTTGGTCGAAGACATCGTAACCGATGATTTCAGGTGCGATTTTTTCGTTGACGTTGTCAACCGCTTTTAAGACACCTTTACCGAGGTAACGTGATTTATCGCCGTCACGAAGTTCAACTGCTTCGTGCTCACCAGTTGATGCGCCTGATGGGACGAGTGCGCGACCAAAGCCGCCGTCTTCTGTATAAACTTCTACTTCTACCGTTGGGTTACCGCGTGAGTCAAGAATCTCGCGTGCATAAATCTCTGTAATCATTGACATTTAAATTCGCTCCTTTTTGTTTGAGAAAAATTAGTGTGTGTTAAGGCAGTAACAGGTTAATCCATCGACGGGATTATTTCTTTAATACGATTGATTTCCCTGTCATTTCTGCCGGTTGATCTGCTCCGAGTAAATCAATAACAGTTGGTGCCAAGTCTGCCAGTACGCCAGTCAATGGTTCAAGGAGTTCGACGTCCTCGACCGTGACGATACATGGAACAGGTTCTGTCGTGTGCGCCGTCATCTTGCTGCCATCGGCATTGAGGACTTTGTCCGCGTTTCCGTGGTCGGCTGTGATGATGGCTGCACCACCTTTGCTGAGAATCAAGTCAACGACTTCTCCCAAGCATTTATCGACCGCTTCGATTGCCTTCTTCGTCGGCTCAAGCATACCTGAGTGACCGACCATATCAGGGTTTGCGAAGTTGAGGATGATCGCGTCATGTTTGTCCGAGTTGATGGCGTCAACGAGTGCTTCTGTGACTTCATAGACACTCATTTCCGGTTTCAAGTCGTATGTCGCGACTTTTGGAGACGGGATCAGAATCCGATCTTCGCCTTCGTACGGTTCTTCACGTTGACCGTTAAAGAAGAACGTGACGTGCGGGTACTTCTCAGTTTCCGCAATCCGCAATTGTTTAAGGCCTTGTTTCGATAACGTTTCACCGAGTGTGTTTTTGATGTCTTCCGGTGGGAAAACGATGTCCGTATCAATTGCATCCGAGTACTTCGTCATCGAGACGAGCAGCAGGTTCTTCGGTGCATTGTCCGGCAATTCAAAACCGGTAAAGCCGGCTTTTTCTTTATACGTCTTGGCGAGCTGAATCGCACGGTCCGGACGGTAGTTGAAGAACATGATTGCATCGTTATCGTGGATCGGTGCTACTGGAGTACCGTCTTCCTGCACGACTACGGTTGGTTCAATGAACTCATCTGTCACGTCTGTTTTGTACGAAGCTTCGACCATCGCGATTGGGTCTTTTGTTGTCGGACCGTCTGCGAACGTAATGACGTCATAGACTTTCTTGACGCGTTCCCAGCGGTTGTCGCGGTCCATCGCATAATAACGACCGGAGACACTTGCGAATTGACCGACGTTTAACTCGTCCATCTTCGCTTGGGCATCACGGAGGAAACCGGCTCCTGATTGCGGATCACAATCGCGGCCATCCGTGAAGGCATGGAGATAGACTTTTTCGATTTCGTGAAGTTTCGCGAATTCAAGCACGGCATACAGGTGGTTAATGTGACTGTGGATTCCACCGTCAGAAACCAGACCGAAGATATGAAGGGCTGAACCGTATTTCTTCACGTGACCTGCCGCATCGTTCATCGCTTGACGCGAGAAGAACGAGCGATCCTTAATGGCATTGTTGATTCGGGACAGCGATTGATAGACGACGCGACCTGCTCCGATGTTCAAATGACCCACTTCTGAGTTCCCCATTTGACCTTCAGGCAAACCGACGTATTCTCCTTTCGCATTCAACAGCGTATGCGGGTACTGTTCCCAGTACCGGTCGAAGTTCGGTTTGTTTGCTGCCGTGACAGCATTTCCGAACTCCTCGTCACGCATACCGAAACCATCAAGGATGATCAGTGCGACTGGACGTTTTTTCATTTAAATCGCCTCCAACAGTTTGAGGAACGATCCTGTCTCAAGACTTGCGCCACCAACTAAAGCACCGTCGATGTCAGGCTGAGCCATATATTCTTTGATGTTGTCCGGTTTGACACTGCCGCCGTACTGGATGCGGACTGCTTCTGCAGCTTCCGTACCGAATTCAGCTGCGATGACATCGCGAACGAATTTACAAGAATCTTGCGCGTCTTGTTCTGTTGCTGATTTTCCTGTTCCGATTGCCCAGACAGGCTCATATGCAACAACAAGGTTTTTGACTTGATCGACTGTCAGGCCTTTCAAGCTGTTCGTTGTTTGTTCACGGATAACTGATTCGAATTTTCCGCCTTCGCGTTCTTCGAGTGTTTCACCGACACAAACGATTGGCACGAGACCATGCTCGAATGCTTTTTTCGTTTTGCTGTTGATGAATGCATCAGTTTCTCCGAAGTACTCACGACGTTCTGAGTGACCGAGGACGACGTATGTTACGCCAAGTTCTTTGAGCATCACTGGGCTGATTTCACCTGTGAATGCGCCGCTCTCCTGGTCGTACATGTTTTGAGCGCCGATTTTCAGGTCCGTTCCAGCTGTCGCTTCTGTCAAGTGTGCAAGGAATACAGACGGTGCACAGACAGCCGCGTCGACTTTCGAAGAAGCGGGTACAGTTCCTTTGACTTCCTCAGCGAATGCCACAGCATCCTTGAGGGTAAGATTCATTTTCCAGTTACCTGCGATAATTGGTTTACGCATTGAAAACACTCCCTTGTGAACTTTAGATTACTTGTCGTTAAGCGCTTCGACACCTGGAAGAGCTTTTCCTTCCATGAACTCGAGGCTTGCGCCGCCACCAGTTGAAATGTGACTCATTTTATCTGCAAGACCGAATTTCTCAGCCGCTGCAGCAGAATCTCCACCGCCGATGATCGAGTATGCATCGCTGTCTGCTAACGCTTGAGCGACACCTTTTGTTCCGTTTGCATATTTATCAAGTTCGAACACACCCATCGGTCCGTTCCAGACGACGAGTTTCGAGTTCTTGATTGCTTCTGCATACAGTTCAATTGTTTTTGGACCGATATCGAGCGACATGTGATCCGCTGGGATCTCTGTGATGTCACGTGGTCCAACATATGTTTCTTCTCCGAATTCCTTCGTGATGACGCAATCGACAGGCATTAAGAGTTTGACGCCTTTGTCTTCTGCTTTCTTCATGAATTCCTTCGCTTGGTCGATTTTGTCGACTTCGAGAAGTGAAGTACCGACTTCGATACCACGAGCTTTGAGGAACGTATAAGATAATCCTCCACCGATGATCAACGTATCGACGATATCAAGCAGGTGATCGATGACGCCGATTTTGTCAGCGACTTTCGAACCGCCGATGATCGCTGTAAACGGACGATCCGGGTTTGAGAGAGCTTTACCGAGAACTTGAAGTTCTTTTTCGATCAACAGACCGGCAACAGCTGTATCGACGTGATGCGCGATACCTTCAGTTGACGCGTGCGCACGGTGAGCTGCACCGAATGCATCGTTGACGAATACGTCTGCAAGTTTCGCAAATCCTTCTGCGAGTTCAGGATCGTTTTTCGTTTCACCTGGGTAGAAACGAACGTTTTCAAGAACGATGACGTCGCCTTCTTCAAGCTTGCTGACCGCTTCTTCAGCGACCGGGCCGTATGCTTCTTCAACGAGCTTGATGTCTTTACCAAGCAGTTCGCTGAGGCGTGCTACGACTGGTGCAAGTGAGAACTCAGGGTTCTTCTCGCCTTTTGGACGTCCCATGTGGCTCGCGAGGATGACTTTTGCTCCGCCTTCAACCAAGTGTTTGATTGTCGGAAGGGCTGCACGGATCCGTGTGTCATCTGTGATTTTGCCGTCTTCAAGCGGTACGTTGAAGTCCACACGTGTAAACACGCGTTTTCCTTTTACATCGATATCGCGAATTGATTTCTTATTCATACATTCGTCCTCCGTCTCTTACGTATAGTGAGGGGCTAGTGCGCCCCTCCAGACTTTTTTTCCGCAATAAGAGCGGAGACTGTATCGTTTCCGCTCTTATTCAATTGCTATTTAATTGCTCGAATTACTTAGCGATTTGTGCGAAGTGTTTGAGTGTACGAACGAGTTGGCTAGTGTAAGACATTTCGTTGTCATACCAAGCAACTGTTTTAACGAGTTGTTTGTCGCCGACTGTAACGACTTTCGTTTGTGTTGCATCGAAGAGTGATCCGTAAGAGATACCAACGATGTCAGAAGAAACGATTTCGTCTTCAGTGTAACCGTAAGATTCGTTAGCAGCTGCTTTCATTGCTGCGTTAACTTCTTCAACTGTTACGTTTTTCTCAAGAACTGTTACGAGCTCAGTGAGTGAACCTGTAGCGACTGGTACACGTTGTGCAGATCCGTCAAGTTTACCTTGAAGTTCTGGAAGTACGAGACCGATTGCTTTAGCAGCACCAGTTGAGTTAGGAACGATGTTAGCTGCCGCTGCACGTGCACGACGGAAGTCACCTTTAGGGTGTGGAGCGTCGAGTGTGTTTTGGTCGCCAGTGTAAGCGTGGATTGTTGTCATGAGACCTTCAACGATTCCGTACTGATCTTGAAGAACTTTAGCCATAGGCGCGAGACAGTTCGTAGTACATGAAGCACCAGAGATAACTGTTTCAGTTCCGTCAAGGATTTCGTGGTTCGTGTTGAAGACAACTGTTTTCATGTCGCCAGTAGCAGGTGCTGAGATAACGACTTTTTTAGCGCCGGCTTTCAAGTGAAGCTCAGCTTTTTCTTTGTCTGTGAAGAAACCAGTACATTCGAGAACGATGTCAACACCGAGCTCGCCCCATGGGAGTTCTTCTGGGTTGCGGTTAGCAAGTGTTTTGATTTCTTTACCGTTAACGAGGAAGTAACCGTCGTGTACTTCAACTTCTCCGTCGAAACGACCTTGAGTCGTATCATATTTCAAGAGGTGTGCAAGCATTTTAGTGTCTGTAAGGTCATTGATTGCGACTACTTCGATTCCGTCAAACTGAAGAATTTGACGAAGTGCCAAACGTCCGATACGTCCAAATCCATTAATACCAACTTTTACTGCCATGATAATTTTCCTCCTTTTAATGTAAAGCGAGTTATCTATTATTCAAAAGGGGGCTACCCTTTCAAAATCGTTGTTGCGGCCCCTTCATCCGTAATCAGGATGATATCCGGGGACTGTTTGACATACGCGTTGATCGCTTCCGCTTTGGAATGTCCTCCGGCGACAACGATGACGTGTTCGACTTTTTTTAAGTCGTCGAGCTGAAGACCAACCGTCTTCACCCGGTGCACGATCTTTCCGTCCCGATCGAAATAATAACCAAATGCTTCGGCTACCGCATGTTCCTGTTCAAGCTGTTCCAGTAATTCGGTCGAAGCGCGACGGCGTTTTGCCATCGTTTTTGCCTCACCAATTCCATGTACCACGATCGAAGCATCTTTAATCATCTGTAACACATTTTTAATGCTCGGTTCTTCCACCATCTTCACAAACGTTTCCTTGCTGACCATGTCCGGTATGTGCAGTAAGTGATAATCACTTTGTGCACGGGATGCCATCCGTGAACAGACCGTATTCGCTTGTAGTTCCAGTGTTTCCCCTAAGCCGCCACGTGCCGGCACGAATGTCATCGGACGGTTTTCCTTATCGGGCGACATCATCGCCGCGACGGAAGCCATCGTCGTACCCCCTGTGACTGCAATCGTGTTGTGTACTTCCGAAGAAAGTTCTCGTTTCAAACGTGCGACCGTCGCACGTCCCATATCGCGTTGCACCCAGAAGGTTTGATCCGAATCTCCCGGTACGATGACGACATCCCGGACACCCAGTTTTTCCTTTAAGGCTTTCGCCATGTCGGAAATCCCGGCCAGTTCTGCCATCACGCTGTGCATACTTCGTAAGACGATCCGCCCTTCATCCGTCAAAGACATTCCCTGTGTCGCCACTTCGAGCAATCCTTGCTCTTTCAGGAAGTCTACTTCCCGGCGTAACACCCGTTCCGTCAAGCCGAGGCTTGTCGCCAGGGTCCGCCGGCCGATCGGCTGCATGAGCCGGACATAATGAAGGATGTCGTAACGTGTCTGCATTTCTTCGATCAGATCAGGCACGATTCGCTTTTGGATCTGTACTAACTGCCGAATCATGTATTCCCGCTCCTCTCAAGTTGCTGGACACTTTACGTCCCGCGTGTCATATCTTGTCCCACTTGGTACACCCTCATCATAACAGCCCTCGTACAAGGATTCAAGCCTCGCCCTTTAAGTTTTTTCAAGTAAGCGGTTTCTTATCGCCTCTGTCTCGAATTTGCCATAACTCCAAATTTCAGACTGATGCATGACGACAGGAATTTCGTATAAAAATCGGAGACTGAGCGCAGCATCTTCTTCAATGTTCACTTCTTCGAATGTCCAATCCGGAAATTCATCGAGCACGAAATCAAGTAAGAAGGCGGCTTCCTCACATAGCGTACATCCGGGACGTGAATACAGTGTTAAGGTCGTGTGTTCTTTTGATGGCATCATTCATTCGCCTCTCGTCGTTTCGTCATATCGGACCGGGTCAGGTTCAAATCCGCCCGGTACTTCGCGACGGTCCGCCTTGCGACTTGGATGCCTTCGCGTTCGAGACGGTCGGCAATCTGCTGATCGGACAGCAATCCGGTTGCTTCCCGGATCAGTTGTGCGATTCGGGCTTTAATTAAAAAACTCGATGTGCCGCTTTGCGTCTTCGAGACGAAAAAATTTTCAAGCTCGAGCGTTCCATGGATCGTTCGAATCGTTTTGTGGACGATTGCCCGACCAACCGTCGACGGATGGTATCCCGTTTGTTCGGCTACCTCTTTTTTCGTCAACGGCTCCAAATGAAGCTCTCCTTTGAACCAACGCATTTGTCGCTCCGCGATGACATCGAGGATTGCACGCAACGTGTTACGCCGTCGTTCATAGGCGCTTAGAAACGGTTTTGCTTCCGCGAGATCCGTCCAGGACGTATCAATCGGCAAGGAAGACCACTGGATTTGCACCTGACCGTCCGACCAAACGATATCGGCTTCCGGTATCGTCATGGTGGTGGATACCGGTAAGACCGGTGTCTTCGGCAACCGTTCAATCTGTTGCTTCATCTGTCGCCGCTCTGTTTCGTCATCCAGTACGGCTTTTAACGGCTGTCCGTCCGACAGTGCAGTAAGCAAATCAATCAAGCGGTCATCTTCGAGCTCGATGGCATGCAACAAGCGACACTCTGCTTCCGAGCGTGCCGCGATTCCGGTTGGTTCACATTGCTGGAGCAGTTGCCGTGCCTGTTTGATGATCGTCTCCTCACTGTCGAGCAAAATCGCCAGTCGTGCGTCTGTCGTTCTGAGTAATCCATCCGCGTCTAAGTACATGATGAGTTGTTCCGCCATATATCTTATTTCCTGTCTGACCGATTCTAAACGTATTTGCTGAAGAAGTTCCGCTTCAAACGAATCAATCCGGTCTGCGATCTGCTCTAAATCCGGCGGAATCATTTTTCTTCCATTATGTTCGCTGCGTCCGGCACGACGGATGATCCGGTACAGCCGCTCCTCGAGTTCCGCCTGCGTTTCTTCCAAAACCGTCAATTGATACAACTGGGCTGCCGACATCACAAGACGTTGCGCTTGTTCCTGTCTCTGTTCCATCCGCTCACCTCCCGTTTCCTCGTTTAATTTGATTCCACTTTCATTATATAGGAAGGATACGTCTTCCATCGTCTCTTACGTTTTGACAAAAAATCAACAAACTCGCAAATCTAGTATTGCTTTTCTGAAAAAATGTCGGTATACTATTAATTGTTCAGTACAAACATGCACCCGTAGCTCAGGGGATAGAGCACTGGTTTCCGGTACCAGGTGTCGGGAGTTCAAATCTCTCCGGGTGTACCATACTTGAATCTACAGGCAATGCCGTTATCGGTGTTGCCTTTTTTCTATATTGATATGTTTAAGAGGAACTGTTTCAGGAAAAATACATTAAACCAACAGCGTATCTTTTGACCAATATTGACCAAAGGATTATGATAAGGACAAGTCGAATATGTGCTACATACCAACCATAAGGAGGCAAAGACTATGTTAATTCCAACAGTCATCGAACAAACCAACCGCGGGGAACGTGCTTACGATATCTATTCACGTTTGCTCAAAGACCGAATCATCCTTCTCGGGAGCGCGATTGACGACAACGTCGCCAACTCAGTCGTTGCCCAGTTACTTTTCCTAGCAGCAGAAGATCCAGATAAAGAAATCTCGCTTTACATCAACAGCCCGGGTGGCTCAATCACAGCAGGTATGGCGATTTACGATACAATGAACTTCATCAAACCACAAGTTTCAACGATTTGTATCGGAATGGCTGCTTCAATGGGCGCATTCTTGCTCCAAGCCGGCGCTAAAGGAAAACGTTTCGCTCTTCCTAACGCTGAAATCATGATTCACCAACCACTCGGTGGTACACAAGGTCAAGCATCGGACATCAAAATCCATGCGGAACGCATCATCAAAATGCGTGAGCATCTCAACAAAATCATGGCTGAAAACACAGGACAACCACTTGAAGTCATCGAGCGTGATACAGAGCGCGATAACTTCATGTCTGCTCAAGCAGCAGCTGACTACGGTTTAATCGACCGCGTCATGGAACGTGCTTAATCTTCTCCTGACCGTCTTCGCAATTTGCGAGGACGGTTTTTTTGTGTGTACAAAAAAAGACCTCCGTCCGTTGCCCGCCCCTCTCGGAACAGACACAGAACAGAGATCCCAGTTATTTAGTCGATCAAATCTGTGATATCAGACACGATATCGTGGTTTTCGCGAATCAATGTGTAGATTCCGTTCGCATGTGGTGAAAGTTCTTCTTCCGCCTGCAATTGCTTCAGGAACAACGATGTCGCAAAGGCGACGAGCGTACTTTTTGGTACACCGATCGTTTTCGCTTTTTTCGTAAGCACTTCATCAAACTTCGCATCAACTGTCAGCGAAATACGTTTTTTCTCATTAGCCATTTCAAAAACTCCTTAATTCGAACATTTAGTTGCATCGACTATATATTATAGTAGACTATGGTTCATCTCGCAAGTTACTCCCTAAAGAGCCCCGGTCATCGACTCCCCGTTTCGGATTTTATCCGCGATTTGATCAATCTTGCGCAATCGATGATTGATCCCGGATTTCGAGATGGAACCGCTCTCGACCATCTCACCGAGCTCCTGTAATGTCACGTCCTGATGTGTGACCCGCAAGATGGCGATTTCTTTTAATTTATCCGGCAAAACGTCGAGTCCGACCGTCCGTTCCAGAAACTTGATGTTCTCGACCTGGCGCAGTGCCGCCCCAACCGTCTTGTTGAGGTTTGCCGTCTCACAGTTGACGAGCCGGTTGACTGAATTCCGCATATCTTTTAAAATCCGGACATCCTCAAACCGTAACATCGAATACGTCGCTCCGACGAGCTTCAGAAAATCAGAAATCTTCTCACTTTCCTTGATGTAGAGAATATGTCCTTTTTTCCGTTCGATCGCTTTTGCATTCAAATCAAACTGATTCGTCAGGCTGCGCAAGGCGGCATTATGTTCTTCGTACAGACTGAAGATTTCCAGATGATACGAAGACGTCGCCGGATTGTTTAACGATCCGCCGGCTAAAAAGGCGCCGCGTAAGTACGCCCGAGCACGCCGTTCGTCCTTGAGGATTGAATCGCTGATTGAGCGGATCATCGTAAACCCTTCCCCTAAAATCCCGAGGTCTTGTAAAATCTTATCCGCTTGTTGTTTAACACGGACGATGTAGACATTATTTTTCTTCAAACGCATTTTTTTCCGGACCAGTAAATCCAGATGGACGGCATACGCCCGTTTGAGCAAGGAATAAATACGGCGGGCAATCGATGCATTTTCCGTCGAGATATCCAGTGTCAGACCACGTCCGAGTCCGAATGAGATGGCTCCGTTCATCCGGGCTAAGGCAGCTAGTTCCGCCTTCATCTCGTGATCGGTAATGGCGATTTGCGTTAATTCTTTTTTAACTTCTGATGCAAAACTCACGTCAATTCCTCCTTCCCTTCGAATTGACGCACCCGTCGGATGGAGAGGACTTTCCGCATGACCAGGCTTGCCACGGCGTCTGAGTCATGACGGATGAAGTGGTGGTTATAATCCACAATATCGTCCGCGAGTACTTCAATTCCAGCTTCTTCAAAACTCGATTCATCGTAGGTCACGATGTCGGCATGATCTTTTTGATACTTCCGCAGGTAACTGACATCAATCGATTCGTTGTTGACGATGATCGTATCGATGACCCCTTTGCCGAGGAATTTCTCCAGGACATTCAGGTGATCGTTTGCCGTAAAGGCTGTCGTCTCACCCGGCTGCGTCATGACGTTACAAATATAGACGACCGGTGCGAGTGACTGTTTGATCGCGTCCCGGATTTCTTCGATCAGGACGTTCGGAATGACACTCGTATAGAGACTGCCGGGACCGAGAACGATGACATCGGCATCGAGAATCGCCTGAATCGCTTCCGGAACCGGACGGACATTTTCTTCCTCGAGGAAAATTCGTTCGATGACTTTGCCGACTTTCGGAATCAGGGATTCGCCTTTGACGATCGTTCCGTCCTCGAACTCGGCACATAACGTAATCGTCCGCTCCGTTGCCGGATAGACTTTTCCTTCGGCATTCAAGAGTTGCCCCATGACACCAATCGCTTCGACGAATGACCCGTTACAGAGTTGCGTCGCTGCCGTCAGCATTAAATTCCCGAGCGAATGTCCGTGCAGCCCTTCCCCCGTCTCAAACCGGTATTGCATGATCCGGTCCATCAATGTCTCGGACTTCGAGAGCGAAACGATGACGTTTCGGATATCGCCCGGCGGCAACATATTGAATTCCGTCCGCAGCCGGCCTGAGCTTCCACCGTCGTCGGCGACGGTGACGATCGCCGTGATATCAAGCGGGTAATGTTTCAGTCCGCGCAAAAGAGTGGATAGGCCCGTTCCTCCGCCGACAGCGACGACTTTTCGTTCCCATTTCATTATTTCTCCTCCTTTGCGTGCACATAATCCCGATGATTCGTCACGATATGGTATTGATTCTTGAACTCTTTGCTGATCGCTTCGGCAAACGTGATCGACCGGTGTTTGCCTCCGGTACAGCCGAGCGCCACGACGAGTTGCGATTTCCCTTCCCGTTCGTACTGGGGAATCAGGAATTCGAGCATATCGACGAGCTTTTTATAAAACAGCTTCGCTTCCGGCCACTGCATGACGTAAGATGAGACTTCGAGATCGAGACCCGTTTTCGGACGGAGTTCCGGAATGTAAAACGGGTTCGGCAGGAAACGTAAATCAAACACGAGATCCGCGTCGAGCGGCAGACCGTGTTTAAATCCGAACGACATGACATTGACGGTGAACGGAATCCGTTCCCCTTCCGTAAACTCTTTTAAGATCCGTTCCTTTAAGGCAAGCGGTTTGATGTCACTCGTATCCATCAGCAACTGGGCTTTATCGCGGAACCCTTCGAGCAGTGTCCGTTCCCGTTCGATACCGATCAGCGGAGACGCAGTCGGTGCAAGCGGATGCGAGCGGCGGGATTCTTTATACCGGCGGACGAGTACGTCATTACGGGCATCGAGATACAGCATCCGGATTTGCAGATTCGTTTTTTTCAAATCTTCATAGACGACAAAGAAGCTGTCAATGAAATCACGAGCCCGTGTATCGATGGCGACGGCGATTTTCGGACGTACCTGCCCAATGACTTCAATCAATTGCGGCAGTAAAGTCGGCGGTAAATTGTCGACACAAAAATAGCCCAAGTCTTCAAAGCTGTTCATGGCGACCGTTTTACCGGCGCCGCTCATTCCTGTAATGATGACCAGTTGCGGTTGATTCTGTTCCATCTCTTCGCCCTCCAGACAACAGTTCCGTGTGTATTTTTTGCTCTCATGTCAGTATAACATAAAAAAAGAGCCAGCCTGATGGAAGAGCCTCCCAACCAAGCTGGATCTTGAATTAGACTTGTGATGATTCCTGTAATTCTTCAAGCAAGGCTTCGATGTAGTGTTGCGCGTTTTGCGCGGCAATCGAACCGTCGTTCGTCGCTGTGACGACTTGACGAAGTGTTTTTTCACGGACGTCGCCGGCTGCAAAAATGCCTTTGATGTTCGTTTCCATTGCTTCATTTGTCACGACATAGCCTTGGTCGTTCAGAATACCAAGATCTTGCACATATCCTGTGATCGGGTTCATCCCGATGTAGATGAATACGCCATCGATTGGATACGTCGTTGTTTCCGCCGTTTTCGTATTGATCAGTTCAATGCCGCCGACTTTTCCGTTATCTTCGTTGATCTGTTTGACCGTATGGTTCCAGATGAAATCGATTTTCGGATTGTCGAATGCCCGTTTTTGAAGAATTTTTTGAGCACGTAATTCTTCACGACGGTGAACGATCGTGACTTTTTTCGCGAAGCGCGTCAGGTAGACACCTTCTTCTACGGCAGAGTCACCGCCACCGATGACGAACAGTTCTTTTTCTTTAAAGAACGCGCCGTCACAGACGGCACAGTAAGATACACCGCGTCCGCCGAGTTCTTCCTCACCCGGAACACCGATTTTCTTATACTGTGCTCCTGAAGCGATGATGATCGCACGGGCATGGTAATCCTTGTTGTGAGCATGGACGGTCTTGAATGCCGGACCGTCTTCGATGCTGCGGACGTCGCCGTAAGCATATTCTGCGCCGAACGCTTTTGAGTGGTCGAACATTTTTTGTGAAAGATCCGGTCCTAAGATACTGTCATAACCGGGATAGTTTTCGATATCTTCCGTATTGGCCATCTGTCCGCCCGGAATACCGCGTTCGATCATCAGTGTTGAAAGGTTCGCACGTGATGCGTAAAGTGCTGCTGTCATTCCGGCAGGACCGGCACCAATAATGATGACGTCATAAATTTTCTGTTCAGTTTCTGTCATGATTCCACCCCATCTGTATTTTCGTTGTAACTTGAGTATAGGTGAGAATCGTACAAACGTCTAACACTTTGCACGGGCTGGGTTCAAAAGTCGTTGATAGGCCCGAATCATCGTGGCCGTATCCTCAAAGGAAACGTGGACGAGTGCCGCACAGTCTTCAATCAGCATACCGTCGCGGACATCGTGGAATAAATAAATCAGAGCCGCAGCCGACTGTTCGACCGAATCAAACGTCTCACCGCTTAAAACGAGTCGCGCAAACCGTTCGTAAAAATCACCTTCGAGGCTCATCCGTTCTTCATCCGAGACGAATCGTTCCGCAAGGCGAATCGTCATCAAGGCACGGTGAATCCGGGCATCGACGACGTCGTGCTCCCCGTTCATCTCATGAATGATTTGTTCCGTCAGGAAGAGGACGTCCGGATGATCCGTTACTTCCGGCATCATCGATAACGCGAGTTTCGCTTCTTCATCATTCAGCTTGCCGAGTAACAACGCTGTAAAAATCCGTGAGACATCATCTTCCGTCTTCAGGGCTTGAATCAAAGCCGAGCGGAACTGGAGATTATGACGGATGTCGTAAGCTTCCTGTTCTTCCCGCATACTTTGCGCTTCTTCTGATTGAAGGAACGCAGCTGCTTCTTCGACGTGTCCCGTCTTGAAGGCTGAGATCGACAGCCAGTGTCCGAACAACGGATCTCCACGGTAGCCGCGTCGTTCCAGTAACTTCAGTTCTTCGTATGCCAAATCGTGACGACCGATGATCGCAAGCGTCGAAGCGACCTTGTAGCGTGTCTCAAGGTTGACGGAGCGGACGTGCTCGAGTTTGTTCGACAAACGATGCGCTTCTTCATCCTGTCCCATCTCGTGCAACAGCACAAGCGTGTTACAGAGAGCATGCAGGTTTCCCGGATTTCCATCGAGGACTTGTTCCAGTGAAGCAAACGCCCGGTCGTTTTCACCGAGGTAAAACTCGACGATGGCAAGATTGTTGTATGCCGGCCAGAAGGTCGGATACTGGACGATCAGGGATTCGAGCGTTTCCTGCGCCGCAAAGAGCATCCCTTTGTCGATTTGACGTTGTGCCTGAGCATGTAACCGAATCAATTCATCCTCATCGTCATCTTCCATCTCTTGTTCGAGATCGATTAATTCCACGAGCGCGGCCGATGCCTCTGCGTGTTTCCCGTTTGGTGCACTGGATAAATATTCAAGCGCGTAATTTTTCGCCTCTTCATATAAAGAGACATGCGCGTAGTTATTCGCTAAATAAAACAAAGATTCCGTATTTGACTGGTCGAGCGTCCGCACTTGTTTCAAGACATCATTGGCATGATTGATTTCGCCTGTCTCGAACAAAACACGAGCGTAACGTAAAAGGTAACGGACATCACTCGGCTGAAGCGTCGTTGCTTCATCAAGGTGATAAACCGCCTCTTCCAGTCGCCCTTCCCGGTGCGCCTTCCGTCCGCGGAAATAAAAAAGCTCCGCTTGGCGCGTTGTAATCGCAAAGGGGTCTGCTTTGTATTCAGTTAATTCCATCATCATTCAAGCCCCCATAGATCTAAATCTGGTTTCGTAGTTGCAGAGACAAGAATAACCTATCTCGGAAACCGTTGCAACAGAAAAAAACGCCGGGGTTTATCCCCAACGTTTCGCATAAATCGATTCCAGTTCCTTGTAATTCTCCAAGCATTTTTGTACGAAAGCATCCGTCTCCGGGTTTTGTCCGTTCAAACGTTCGACTTCCTTATCATATGCCTGGCGTAAGCTTTCGGCGTAGCTCGGAATCTCGCCTTCATAGGCATAAACGACACCGGGAGCAACCGTCACTTTTTCGTGCGGGTGTAAGGCAGTACGGACATGGAAGAGCGGCACGTCGACCTGATTCGGATTGTGCAAGTCACCTTGAATCGGGTGTTTCTCGACGGCCAGTACCTCAACGACCAATCCTTGCGGACGTTCGGCAAATAATCTTCCGAAATACTTTCCTGTTTTATACGTAAAGCGGATATGACTCATCTTGTCCTCGCCTTCCTCTCACATTTTCGTCACATTTCGTGCCGGCGAAGCGGCTGACTCGAGACCCGTTCCCCGGGCAGAATATCCCGATGGACGACG
Organism: Exiguobacterium sp. K1; assembly: GCF_033721435.1. Taxonomy (NCBI): domain Bacteria; kingdom Bacillati; phylum Bacillota; class Bacilli; order Caryophanales; genus Exiguobacterium; species Exiguobacterium sp. K1. Next base: position 72,875 of record NZ_JAOTIT010000002.1, read on the forward strand.
GAACCGGCTCCGACCATTGCACCGTCCCCAATTGTCACGCCGGGTAAAATCGTCACGTTTGCGCCAATCAAGACGTCATTTCCGATCGTCACGTTACCGATCCGATATTCCGTCGTCAAATATTCATGACAGAGGATCGTCGTATTGAAGCCGATGATCGTATTGGAGCCGATCGTAATCCGTTCCGGAAACATCGTATCCGGCATAACCATCAAGGCAAGGGCCGTCCGGTCGCCGATCTTCATCCGCAAACACGTCCGGTAGAGACCGTTCTTGAAGCGGAGCGACGGGGAAAACCGGCCGATCGTAATGATGATGAAACACCACATGACTTTAAAGAACGATACCGTCCGATACATATGCCAGAGCGGGTTTGTCGCTCCGACGTGATACCGGTCAGTCCGCCTTGGCATTTTCAGCCTCGATCCAGTCGCCCAACTGTTCCATCGAATCAATGATCAAATCCGGTTCGAGCGCTTCGAGATACGGACGTCCTTTGATGGCCCAGCCGACGGCAACAGTTTTAAGACCGGCATTTTTCCCGCCGTAGATGTCCGTATCGTTGTCACCGACCATGATCGTTTCTTCCCGTGTTGAACCGAGTAAGGCCATCGCCTTTTCAAACGGTTCGACGGCCGGTTTTTCTTCCGTCACATCATCTGCCGCGATGACCGCGTCAAACAGATGCGACAGTCCAAACAGTTCGATTCCTTTTAACGCAACGCGCCGGCTCTTTGAAGTGACGATTGCCATTTTGTAGCCCTGTTCCTTCAATCGGCGTAATCCGTCGAGCACACCCGGATACTCGAGAACAAGTGCATCATGCATCGCAATGTTGTAACTCCGGTAAAAGGCGACCATCTCTTTCCATTGACCGGCATTCATTTCCGAGAACGACTTTTCAAGCGTCGGTCCGATGAACGGAAGCAGTTCTGCTTCCGTAAAAGTCCGGTCCGGATAATAATAATCGAGCGTATGGGCAAAACTTTTTAAAATGAGGGGATTCGTATCAATCAACGTCCCGTCGAGATCAAAGAGAATCGTTTGAATCATCGGTTCATTTCGCCTCCCGTTTTGTTCCGTCCAAATAACGGACGGCATTTTTTCGGATAAACAACATGATCAGACCAAAGACAATCAGACAGATCGAGACGATTTGCGCCGTCCGGAGACCGCCGCCCATCATTAAACTGTCTGTCCGCAAACCTTCGATGTAAAAACGTCCGATCGAGTACCAGATCAGGTAACCGAGGAAGACGTAACCGCGTCGCGGATTAAACTTCATCCGCCAGACAATCAACAGAATGACACCAATGATGTTCCAAATACTTTCATATAAGAACGTCGGAATGTAATAGACCCCGTCGATGTACATCTGGTTGACGATCCAGTCCGGTAAGTGCAACGTATCCTGCAGGAAAGTCCAGGTCGTCTCGCCGCCGTGCGCTTCCTGGTTAAAGAAGTTGCCCCAGCGTCCGACCGCCTGTCCGAACAAGAGTGACGGTGCCAGAATATCGGCAATTTGCCAAAACGAGATGTTTTTCTTGCGTGTATAAATCAGGACGGTCAAGATCGCACCGATGATGGCACCATGAATCGCAATCCCGCCTTGGCGGATGTTGATGATTTGATCAAGATTCTGACCATAATAATCCCATTCGAACGCCACGTAGTAAATCCGGGCGCAGATGATACTGATCGGAATCGACCAGATGACGACATCGACGGCATATTCTTCGTTAAAGCCGATTCGTTTAGATTCAAAGATGGCAATCATCAGACCGACGACCGCGCCAAGCGCGATGACGATACCGTACCAATAGATCGGAATCGGCCCGATTTCGATCGCCACCCGGTCAAACGTCGGTTGGACACTCGCTAATGTTCCCATCAAAGACCACCGTTCCCATCTTCAATCGCTTGCGCGAGACGCCCCGCAAACTCTTCTGCTGTATTGATGCCCATGTTTTTCAGACGATAGTTCATGGCAGCCACCTCGATGATGACGGCCAGGTTTCGTCCGGGACGAACCGGAATCGTCAAAAACGGAATTTCCGTATCGATGATTTGTAATGTTTCCTGGTCCAGTCCTACCCGGTCGTAGACTTTCGCCTGATCCCAGATTTCCAAATTACAGACGAGGCTGATTTTCTTGTGCGAACGAACGGCACCGGCACCGAATAACGTCATCACATCGATGATCCCGATTCCGCGAATCTCAAGCAGATGCTGAATCAATTTCGGAGCGGTCCCGACAAGGATGCCGTCGCCGGTCTGACGAATCTCGACCGAATCATCGGCGACTAAACGGTGTCCCCGTTTGACGAGTTCAAGAGCTGTCTCGGATTTCCCGACGCCGCTTGCCCCTTTGATGAAAACACCGACGCCGTAGATATCGACGAGCACGCCGTGCATTGCCGTTGTCGGTGCGAGCTCCGCTTCGAGGAAGTTCGTAATTTGTGATTCGACCGATGTCGTATGTCCCTTCGTCGTCAAAAGAGGGACGTTCGTTTCGTCCGCCGCCTTGACGATTGCTTCCGGTACATCAAAACCACGTGTAATCAAAATTCCCGGTGTCTCATCCGTACAGAGAACGTTTGCCCGCTCGAGCTGTTCCTCATACGTCAGGTTGTTGAAAAACGTCAATTCCGTTTTCCCGAGAATCTGCAGACGTTCTGCCGGGTAATAGGCATAATAGCCGGCGAGGACAAGACCCGGTCGACAAAGATCAGCCGTCAGAATCGGACGATGCAGTCCTTCTTCTCCGGTGACGATTTTTAAATTGAATTGCTTTACGATTTCAGCTGTTCGCACTTTTGGTTGCACGCTCAATCAGCCCCTTTCACTTGAAGTATTGTACCATATTTTTCTCAAAATCAAGGATTTCGATTAGAAGTGGACAATCTTGGGAATGGAGTACAGACAGGAAAAAAAGGAGGTTTTATTATGATGGAATCAACAGGCAGCGGAATCGGCATTATTATCATCATGATTTTATTCGCAATTCTCGCCATCGTCGGCTTTGTTTACCTGATCATCGCCTTGATCGATATGTGGAAAGCCTATTCGCGCAATCAGGACCAAACGGCATTATTATTCTTCATTATCTCGATTATCGGAATCTTCATCAGCGGTTCGTTTATCTCGTACATTTTAGCTATCATTTTCTATTGGAACCGCTCACGCCGCAAGAGCTGGATGGGAATCGGCCTGATCATTCTCTCGATCGTTCTTGCCATTGTCGGTGTCATCACACTTTTATCGTTTGGATATGACATGAATAACTTCGAAAACATGAATTTTGACGATCCGATGATGGATCAAGACTACAATTACTAATTCGTACCGGCATTTCATCCGGCGACTCCCTATCTTCTGATAGCGAGTCGTCTTTTTTTCGGCAAAAAAATCCTGCCCCTTATGAATCAAGGGACAGGACTCGGATTATAAAGCTTGCGGACTTAAGTGAACACCGTGCGTGACGGAAATCGTGCCCGTCTTCGTATCAGCGGCGACTTCAATCTTCGGAGTCCGACCACGACCTGACAGGAAGTGGAGTTTCCGGTTGACGACTTCTTTTTGATCGCGGATCAATTCCATTTCGTCGAGGTTACAGTTCAGACCGCCGAAGTTCGTTTCCAGTTCACCGTAGACTTCTGCACCGTGCGGCAACATCAAGGCGATGCTTCCGGCAAGCGACGACGCTTGGATCTTCGCATCCTGGACTGTCTTCAGTTCACACCGGACGTTACCGTTCGCCGTCTTCAGATCAGACCGCTCAAACACGCCGGTCGCAATGACTTGACCGTTGGCCGTTTTCGCTCTTAACGACTTGATTTCCGATTCTTCGATTTCGATCGAACCGTTGGCGGTTGACGTCTTCACTTCTTCACTGAACAGGTCACGGACATGAATTCGTCCGTTCGCTGTCATCAGTTGCACTGACGTCGCATCAAGCGACGATAACGTGACTTCACCGTTTAACGTCTGCAAGACGAGTGATTCATAGTGACGGCGCGGAATCTTCAAGTGAACCGTCGCGCGAACGCGTTTATCTTTTAAACGAATCGATAACGTGTTCGCAGAAACAGAGTGCTGAAGTGCTGCCTGCAGTTGCTCCAGCGCTTGTTCTTCGTTCACTTGACGGAGCGGGCGACCGGTAACGGTCAACTCACACTCTTCCAAGTCACCCGGTTCGACGATGGCATTGGCATTAAATAAATCCAAATGAATCGTCTCACCGCTGAACGGGAATTGTTTGACGTACGTGACGTTCGGTCCGGACGTTTGATTGAGTGACAAGTCACTTTCTTTGATCCGGTTGACGAGGCCGTCAAAAGCTGACATGACTTTTGATGTCAAGGAGTCGACCGTATAATGGTCGACCCGGTCGTATTGTTCCGGTTCATCCACGTATTTATGCTCACTTGACGACGACGGTTTCTGATCGATCGCTTCGAGGCGTTCGAGTTTATCGAGCGCTTCGTCAATCGTCAGCTTTCCTTCTTTCACTTGTTCAAGTATCAGTTGGCGCATATCCTGCTTCATCAATAGTTCCCTCCTCTGATCTGGTACACGTTAATCGATGGGACTTGCTTCTTTACTTCGTTCTACTTTCCTTACTTCCCTTTTTACGATTCCTGAATCAAAAAAGTTTCATGATTTGATTCGGGCCGTGTCTCGTTCGAGAACAGGAGCCAGGTAATGACCGGTATAGGATTCCTTGACCGCTGCGATGTCTTCCGGTGTTCCGGTCGCGACAATCTTCCCGCCGCCGTCTCCGCCTTCCGGTCCGAGATCAATCAAATAGTCAGCTGTTTTGATGACATCAAGATTGTGTTCGATGACGAGCACCGTGTCTCCGTTGTCGACGAGTCGTTGCAAGACTTTCAGCAATCGGGCGATATCGTGGACGTGTAACCCGGTTGTCGGCTCATCGAGAATATAAATCGTTTTCCCGGTCGAACGTTTATGCAGCTCGGATGCCAGCTTGACCCGTTGTGCTTCTCCGCCGGACAGTTCCGTCGCCGGTTGTCCGAGACGCATGTAGGTCAGACCGACGTCGGCAATCGTCTGCAGTTTCCGGCTGATTTTCGGAATCTTTTCAAAGAATTCCAGTGCATCTTCAACCGTCATCTCGAGCACATCGGCAATCGTCTTGCCTTTATATTTTACTTCCAGCGTTTCGCGGTTGTAGCGTTTGCCGTGACAGATTTCACACGGGACGTAGACGTCCGGCAGGAAATGCATCTCGATCTTGATGATTCCGTCGCCTCGGCAGGCTTCGCAACGTCCGCCTTTGATGTTGAAGCTGAAGCGGCCTTTTTTGTAACCGCGGAGTTTCGCTTCGTTCGTCGAGGCAAAGACGTCGCGGATATCATCAAAGACACCGGTATACGTTGCCGGGTTCGAACGTGGTGTCCGACCGATCGGTGACTGATCGATATCGATGACTTTATCGATTTGGTCGAGTCCGGAAATCCCTTTATGGGCCCCCGGTTTTTCCTTCGCCCGGTTCATCTCATGGGCAATCGTCTTGTAGAGAATCTCATTGATCAATGTCGATTTCCCGGAACCGGATACCCCGGTCACGGCGACGAACAATCCAAGCGGAATGTCGACATCGACGTTTTTCAAATTGTTTTCCGACGCTTTGTGAATCCGTAACGCCCGACCATCCGGTTGTTTCCGTTCAGACGGGACCGGAATGAATTTCTTGCCGGACAAGTATTGTCCCGTCAAAGAGTTCGGATCCTGCATCAGTTCTTCCGGACGTCCCGCTGCCGTGACGAATCCGCCGTGGTCACCGGCTCCCGGTCCGATATCAATCAGGTAGTCCGCTGCCATCATCGTATCTTCATCATGTTCGACGACAATCAACGTGTTTCCGAGATCGCGCATCGTCTTGAGGGTATTGATCAGCCGGTCGTTATCGCGCTGGTGGAGTCCGATTGACGGTTCATCAAGGACGTACAAAACACCGGTCAGCCGTGACCCGATTTGCGTCGCGAGACGAATCCGTTGTGCTTCTCCGCCGGACAATGTACCGGCAGCCCGCGAAATCGTCAGATAATCGAGTCCGACGTTCTCAAGGAACGACGACCGTTCATGAATTTCGCGGACAATCATCCGGGAAATCGTCTGATCCTTCTCGGATAATTTGTCTGGCAACTCTTCAAAGAAGACGACGGCCTGTTTGACGGACATCTTCGTCACTTCACCGATATGGATTCCTGACACTTTGACGGCGAGGGATTCGCGTTTTAAGCGGTGTCCTTTACATGTCGGACAGGCTTTTTTCGCCATGTACCCTTCCATCTGTTCACGGATGTAGTCGGACGATGTCTCTTTGAAGCGTCGTTGTAAATTGTTCAAGACACCTTCAAAGAACAGTGACGTATTGCGGACCATCCCAAAGTCATTTTCATAACGGAACTGGATTTCTTCCTTCGTGCTGCCGTTCAACAGAATGTCGCGGTGTTCATCCGACAGCTGTTCAAACGGTGTATCCATGTCGATGTTGAAGTGGTTGCAGACAGCCGCAAGCAACTGCGGATAATATTGTGAACTGGTTGGTTCCCAGGCGATGATCGCCCCTTCGTTTAACGATTTATCCGGATGCGGTACAACAAGATCCACGTCGACTTCGAGTTTCGTCCCGAGTCCGTCACACGATGTACAAGCTCCGAACGGCGAGTTAAACGAAAACATCCGCGGTTCGAGTTCTCCGATTGAAAAACCGCAGATCGGGCAGGCATGATGTTCGCTGAACAACAGTTCGTTTCCGTCCATCGTATCAACGATGACACGACCGTCCGCAAGACGAAGCGCCGTCTCAAGTGAATCCGCGAGGCGCGCTTCCACGTCCGGACGGACAACGACCCGGTCGACGACAACTTCGATCGAGTGTTTTTTATTTTTCTCGAGTTCGATGTCATCCGTCAAATCGATCGTTTCGCCATCGACGCGGACACGGACGAACCCTTCTTTTTTCAGGTCTTCGAAGACTTTGACATGGGCACCTTTGCGGCCGGAAATGATTGGTGCGAGAATCTGCAGACGGCTGCGCTCCGGCAGTTCCATCACCTGGTCGACCATCTGACTGATCGTCTGGCTTGAGATTTCAATCCCGTGATTCGGACAGATCGGTTTTCCGATCCGGGCATAGAGCAGACGGAGATAGTCATAGATTTCCGTGACTGTCCCGACCGTCGAACGCGGGTTTTTACTGGTCGTCTTTTGGTCGATCGAAATGGCCGGACTGAGTCCTTCGATTGCATCGACGTCCGGCTTGTCCATCTGTCCTAAAAACTGGCGGGCATAGGCGGACAGACTTTCGACATAACGCCGCTGTCCTTCCGCATAAATCGTATCAAATGCGAGCGACGATTTCCCGGATCCGGATAAGCCTGTCAGGACGACAAGCTGATCGCGCGGGATTTCGACATCGATGTTTTGTAAGTTATTGACGCGAGCGCCCTTGATGATAATCTTGTTCTTTTTTTCTGCCAACTTAGGCACCTGCTTTCAATTCTAAGATAAGGTCACGCAATTCTGCTGCCCGTTCAAACTGCATATCTTTCGCCGCTTGACGCATCTCTTGATCGAGTTGTTCAAGCAGTGTTTCGCGTTCCGGTTTTTTCAGTTTGTTGAACTTCTCGAGTTTTTCGACTGTATCGTCGCTCTCGATCGTCGTACTGATGACACCACGGACATCCTTTTGAATCGTTTTCGGCGTGATGCCGTGTTCTTTATTAAAGGCGAGCTGAATGTTGCGCCGCCGTTCCGTTTCATCAATCGCCCGCTGCATCGAGTCGGTCATCTTATCGGCAAACAGAATAACGTGCCCTTCCGAGTTCCGGGCGGCCCGACCGATCGTCTGAATCAGTGACCGTTCCGAACGCAGGAATCCTTCCTTGTCGGCATCGAGTATCGTCACGAGCGAGACTTCCGGAATATCCAGTCCTTCCCGCAACAGGTTGATCCCGACGAGGACATCGTATTTCCCGAGCCGTAAATCGCGGATGATTTCAATCCGCTCAAGCGTCTTGATTTCCGAGTGCATGTAGTTGACCTTAACGCCATGCTCCTTCAGATAATCCGTCAAATCCTCCGACATTTTTTTCGTCAATGTCGTCACGAGCACCCGTTCATTTTTCGCGACACGTTCGCGGATGTTATCCATCAAGTAGTCGATTTGACCGGTAATCGGATGAATCTCGATCGTCGGATCCACGAGTCCGGTCGGACGGATGATTTGTTCGACCATCTCTTTTGTATGTTCGATTTCGTAAGGTCCCGGTGTCGCCGAGATATAAATCGCTTGGCTGACCTTTTCCTCAAATTCCTCGAACCGGAGCGGCCGGTTGTCCTTCGCTGACGGCAGACGGAAGCCGTGGTCGACGAGGACTTGTTTCCGGGCCTGATCGCCGTTGTACATCCCGCGGATTTGCGGCAACGTCACGTGCGACTCATCGGCGACCAGTAAAAAGTCTTTCGGGAAGTAATCGATCAACGTGTACGGTGTCGAGCCCGGCGGCATTAAGTTCAAGTGACGGGAATAGTTTTCGATCCCCGAGCAGTAACCCATCTCGCGCATCATCTCAAGGTCATAATTCGTCCGCTGTTCGAGCCGCTGGGCTTCGAGCAGCATACCGTCTTCCCGCATCTTCGCGAGTTGTGTCTCAAGTTCTGCCTCGATGTTCGTAATCGCTTTTTGCAGCCGGGTATCCCCGGTCACGAAGTGGGATGCCGGGAAAATCGAGATGTGTTCCCGGTCGGCGATGATTTCACCGGTCAACGGGTCCATGTCGCGTATCCGTTCAATCTCATCTCCGAAAAATTCAACCCGGACACACTGTTCGTCACGCGATGCCGGGAAAATTTCGACGACGTCTCCCCGGACGCGGAACCGTCCGCGCTGGAAATCGATATCGTTCCGTTCATATTGAATGTCGATCAGACGACGCAACATCTCGTTTCGTCCCATCTCGTTTCCGACACGGAGCGACAGCACGTGGTTGTTGTACTCTTCCGGATTACCGAGACCATAAATACACGAAACCGAGGCGACAATCAGGACGTCTTCGCGTTCAAACAGCGCTGACGTCGCTGAGTGACGCAACTTATCGATCTCATCATTAATGGACGAGTCCTTTTCGATGAACGTATCCGTTGACGGCACGTACGCTTCCGGTTGGTAATAATCATAAAAGCTGACGAAATATTCGACCGCGTTGTTTGGGAAGAACTCTTTGAACTCCGAATACAGCTGACCGGCAAGTGTCTTATTGTGGGCCAGGACCAACGTCGGCTTCTTAATCTCTTTGATGACGTTCGAGACGGTGAAGGTTTTCCCTGTTCCCGTCGCTCCGAGCAACGTTTGATGGCGCTCGCCGTTCTTGACGCCTGCAATCAATTTTTCAATCGCTACCGGTTGATCGCCACCCGGTTCAAATGGTGATACTAACTCAAAATCCATCGTATTCTTCCCCCTCATCCAGTTCACAAAATCTATTTTCATTGTACCACTTTACGAACAAACATTCGATTTTGAAGTGCTCCATTTAAAAGTTACCCGTTTTTCACGAAAAGAAAAAGTCCAGCCCGCAGGCTGAACTGTTTTTTACGCTGAATTTTAAACTCAAGTCACTGCAGGGTCCGGATTTTCGTCCGTTTGTTGCCAGGTTCACTGACGAACAAAATCCCGAGATCATGATGATCCTGTTCATAAAAAGCCCGCTGCGCGAACCGGACATCTCCGTTGTGATTCATGACCTCGAGACGGAGGTACGGTTTGTGTTTTTGAATCGCTTCGTAAAACGACTTCTCCGACTCGACGAACTCTCCGTTGACTTTATAAATCGCTTCGCCCGGGACGAGTCCCATCTCAGAAGCCGGCTTCTCCGGTAACGTTCCGAGAATGACGACCCCGCGTTTTCCATTGAGGAACAGCGGTGTCTGCGAGCGGTTGAGTCGTTTAATCCGCTGATGCAAAATCAGGTGTACGATCAGCAGGACGGGTAATCCGTATAACCAGACAGCCTGTCCGGTCAAGAAGGCGCCTGCCGCAAGCACGACGGACAAGACGAACGTCAGCAGTCGTCCCTGGATCAGCGGACGGATTAACTGGTCCGGCAACTGTCCGGTAAAGAGGAAACTGAATCCGATCGGCAAAAACAGGACAATCGGAACGAACTCCGGAAACGACCATTGTGGAATGAGCGTTTCCAGGCTGCTGCCCGGTACAAAGACGACGAGCGGAATCAGCCACAGCTTATTCGACGAAAGTCCACCGATGTAACGTCCCCGCTTCGATAAGACCAAGGAAGGTGATAAATTCTTTTTCCCCCGCCAGATCAACAGTACCAGTTCAGCTCCCAAGGACAAGGCCGCAAGCAACAGCCAGTCGCTGACCGTGACATCCCGGAGACTGTCAACCCGGTCACCCGTCATGAACCAGGTGACGCCGGCAAGCAGGACGAGCGGTCCGAGCGGTAAATTGAAGCGGATGACACCGGTCAACAAAATCAGGAACGTCAACACCATGAAGGCGATCAGAAACTCTGTTGAGACCGTCAACGTCAGACTCACACTGATGACGGATAAGACAAGACCAACCACGAAGCCCGGAACAAGCGTTTCGAAGAGATCGGTCCGTTTGCTACGCGTGCGTGACCGGAACAGATTCCGTTCACGTTTGACACGTCGCATACTGAGTAAAAAACTGACTAGAACTGCTAACCACAAGATTGGACTAGCGAAGAGACTAATCACTGTCCAACCGATTCCATCGAGTAATTCCACGCCCATTCAGACCTCTTTCTGTAAGTTATTGTGCAGCGACTTCCAACGCCTTGATGCGCTGGACATCATTTTTTTCGTCTTCCAGTTTCTTCAGGAGACGCGTTTCCATCTCGGAAGCGGTCACCTGATCGATTTTGCCGGTCACCTCAAGCTTCGCGTCTTTTTGGAGACGCTCGACCGCCTGTTTCATCGTATCGCCGAAGTAACCGTCCTGTCCTTTCGGATCAAAACCGATCGCTTCAAGAACCAGGTGTGCGTTTTCGACAGGCTTGCCGTAATCGCCGCTTGCAAGCGTCTTATTATCCGTCAGAATCTTCGTGACGTTAAAGTAATCCGGCTGTTTGACTTCGACCGTCGGCTTGACGCCTTTTTTATGAATCCAGTTGCCGTCCGGTGTCAGCCATTTATTCGTCGTCAGCTTCAAATCACTGCCGTCTTTTAAATCATAAGCGCTTTGGACGATTCCTTTTCCGAACGATTTCGTCCCGACCACTTCGGCACCGGCGCCTTCTTTTAATCCGGCGGCCAGAATTTCCGAAGCCGAGGCCGATCCGCTGTCTTCGAGGACAACGAGCTTATAAGGTTTCTTCTCTTCCGCTTTCCCGAATTCCTGCGTCCGCTCCCCTTTGTTGTCTTCCACCTGGAAAATCGGTGTGTCTTTCGGGATGAACGGCGCAATCATTTGTGAAACGGCTGTCAGCAAGCCGCCCGGATTTCCCCGGACATCGATGACAAGACCATCAATGTTTTTCTCTTCGAGGGCTGCGAGTTGTTTCTCGAACTCTTTTGCCGTCGGGTCCGAGAATTGGGTCACTTGCAGAACACCAATCGTCTTCCCGTTGACTTTTTCCGTTTTCGAATAAACCGTCTCGATCGGAATCGTATCGCGGACGATTGTAATTTTCATCGGATCCTGTCCGCCGCGTTGAATCGTCAAGACAACTTTCGTGCCTTTTTCACCGCGGATTTTTTTGACTGCCTGATCCGTTTTCTGTCCTTTCGTCGATTTACCATCGATTTCTAAGATGACATCCCCCGGTTTGATGCCGGCTTTTTCAGCAGGCGACCCTTTGATTGGCGAGACGATGACAATCGATTCGCCTTTTTGTTCAAGCGTTGCACCGATCCCTTCAAACGAAGACGATAAGTTCGTATTGAACGATGCCGTTTCCGATTCGTCCATGTAGACCGAGTACGGATCGTCGAGGACTTCCGTCATGCCGGTTAATGCCCCTTCCAGCAATTCCTGATCCGTCACGTCCTCCAAATAATTTTGTGAAATCATCTGCCGGACCTGATCGATCTTTTTCCAATCCCCCGTTGCATTGGATGAAGAACTTGTTGCTACTGAATCCGTTCCACCTGTCGCTAACATCCCGACAGCACCTGCTCCGAGACCCAGGCCAAACGTGCTGACCGCTATGACGGCCGTTGTCGATTTTTTCACGCGTAATTCCTCGTTTCTGGTCTAAACCTGCTATTTTTTTCAGTATAGCAAAAAAAGATAGGTTACCCTATCTTTTCGTCAGTCGTACGTTGAAGTTATAAGATGTAAGGCGCCGGATCGACCGCATTCGGTTGTCCGACAGCCCATTCACCGCGATGAATCTCAAAGTGAAGGTGTGGTCCCGTCGACCAGCCCGTCGAACCGAGTTTACCGACGATGTTGCCCGGCATGACCGTTTGCCCGGCTTTGACAGAAACCGAATCGAGGTGTCCGTAAACGGTCGTCCAGACTTTGCCGTCAATCAAATGCGTAATCATGACGACATTTCCGTAGCCGGTCGCACTGCCGGCTCGGAGGACAATCCCGCCGGCCGCCGCTTTGATCGGCGTCCCTTTGGCATTAACGAGATCGATTCCGGTATGTCGTTCCGACTTCCCGGTCAACGGATTGGTACGGGGACCGAAGGGTGACGAGACGTAGCCGGTCACAGGCAGCAGGAACGGTTTGATCGACGTGCTTGGACTAGATGTCGCCGGTTGGGACGGGGCTTCCGTCACCGGTTCTGAAGCAGCCGGCGGACGGGAAGTTGTATCGTTCCGTTCTTTCTGTTCTTTCTGCGCTTGTGCTTTTTGTTCCGCCTGACGCTGTGCTTCTGCCTCTGCTTCCCGGGCAGCAGCTTCTGCAGCTCTCTGTGCCGCTTCCGCCCGTTCTTTCGCTTCCTGCTGGGCCTGGAGTTCGGCTGCCCGCAACTCTTCCAATTGACGGCTGATCAGACGTTTTTGATCTTCAAGAATCGAGGCTTCTTCTGCTTTCGTAAACTGTTCCTGTTGCAACTGTTTGACCTGGCTGTTCAAACGGACAACCAACGTCCGTTTGATTTCCGATTCCGCGATGATCCGGGTCTGCAGAATCAGCAGTTTCCGTTGCTCTTTCTTTAACTGTCCGAGAACCAGTTCCTGCTCAGACCGTTGTTCGGTTAATTGTTTGACGTTTGCCTGATAGGTCTGCAGGACACCGTCATCCTGCTTGATAATTTCACTGACAGTGCTGAAACGCGAAATCAGATCTCCAAAATCTTTTGCATCGAGCAATACTTCGATGTATTTGACGTCGCCGTCCCGTTGAACGGACCGCAGACGGTCTCCGATCAACTTTTCCTGTGTCCGGAGTTTGGATTCGGTTTGACCGACGGCACGGGTGACGATCGCCAGTTCTTCTTTGGCAACAGAAACAGCCGCCTGTTGATCCGCAATCTTACTCGCTAAATCTTCCAGACGGCTGTTGACTTCATCAAGGCGCGCTTTTGCTTCCTTGCGCTCCTGTTTCGTCAAGACTAACTTCTCCGATGTCTGATTCTGCGATTGTTCCGTCTCTTGCAGACGGGACTCGACCTCCTGTTGTTCCTTCAACAAATCTTCCTTGGACGTTGCCTGAACGGATACACTTGAACCAATTAATGCCAAGCTTAGGACGGTAGAACAGAATCGGACCTTCATGAGAAGCATCTCTCCTCTATCTTTTATTTGATTTTTAGAATTTAAATCTTCAAGAAACGGCCAAGTGACGTCGTTGATCCCCAGACACCGATGAAGGCACCGAGTGCGAGCAGGATGACGGAAACTTGAACCGATAGTTCACCCGGGGGAATCAAGGTGAAGATCGAGGCGTTCAATGATACGAGTTGTGGTTGCAACGCATTGTACGTCACTTCATATCCGAAGTAGACGACGACAATCGGGATTAAGGCCCCGAGGACACCCATCAACAGTCCTTCGATGAAGAACGGTGCACGGATGAATCCGTTTTTCGCTCCAACGAGTCGCATGATTTCAATCTCACGACGACGCGAAAAAATCGTGACTTTGATTGTATTCGAGATGAGGAACATTGCCATGAATGTCAAACCGACAATCAGGATGACTCCACCGATCCGAACCCCTTCAAGGAAGTTGAACATCTTCTCAACATAATCTTCACCATATTCGACACTATCTATATTTTCCATTTTTTTGACGGTATTTGCAATAGTTTCTGTCTCATTTGGTGAAGTTGCCTTGACGATATACCGGTCGTGGAGCGGATTATCCTTCTCAACCGACTGGTAGGCTTGTGATCCTTCGCCAAGCTGTTCCTTGAAGCGGTCCAGTTCTTCTTCTTTTGAGCTGTAACGAACAGATTCAACACCCGGCATCTGTTCTAGTTTTTTTCCAACTGCATCGATTTTTGCCTGATCGGACTCTCGTTCAACGAACACCTGGATTTCGACGTCTTTTTCGACGTTATCGGAAATCTTGTTGACGTTGAACATGACCATCGCAAAAATACCTACGAGCAATAAGGTCACGGTAACGGCACTGACGGAAGCGAATGTCATCCAGCCGTTTCGGACGAGACCTTTTGCCCCTTCCCGTAAATGACGGAATCCATTAAACTTCATAGCCGTACATTCCTTTCTCTTCGTCTCGGACGATTTTTCCACCGTCAATCGCAAGAACGCGATGACGCATCTTATTAACGATATCCCGGTTGTGTGTCGCCATTACGACCGTTGTCCCACGGCGATAAATTTCTTCGAACACTTCCATGATCTCCCATGCTGTATCCGGATCAAGGTTTCCGGTCGGCTCATCGGCGATGACGAGTGACGGACGATTGACAATGGCTCTCGCGATCGAGATCCGTTGCTGTTCTCCACCGGATAATTCATCAGGATAGTTCCGTTCCTTGTGCTTCAGTTTTACGAGTTCGAGTACTTCAAGTACTTTCTTGCGGATCTGAGATTTGTCTTCACCGACAACTTCAAGGGCGAACGCGACGTTTTCATAAACCGTCAAGGACGGGAGTAGTTTAAAGTCTTGGAAGATGACGCCGATTTGGCGACGAAGTTCGGGGATCTGGCGGTTTTTCAACTTACCTACTTCAATTCCTTTAAATAAAAACGAACCGCTGGTCGGTCGTTCTTCGCGATACATCATTTTCATGAATGTCGATTTTCCGGCTCCGGATGGACCAACGATATAGACGAATTCGCCTTGGTTGATCGTCAAATTGACTTCACGAAGTGCCGTGACACCGTTCGGATAAATCTTGCTGACTTGTTGCATCTTGATCACTTGCTTCACATCCTTACTTGATTACTGATGGTGATCAGATAGGTCTTAACGCCTACCGAACCCCATTATAACAGGCAATAATTTTTAAGCACATTACAATCAAATGTCATTTCCGGCGGATTTATATAAAAAAAGAGAGCCGGACAACAAACATTTGTCATGTTCGTCATCTCTAGCCCCATACTATCACATATTTATTTTTTGTCAGCTAACCAGTCTGCCACCGCGACGATTTCTTTATCGTCTTTTAAGACGCCGGCCGGCATTTGACCTTTACCGTTTTTAATGATTTTTTGAATTTCTTCCGAAGAATACTTCGCGCCGACTTTCGTCAAGTTCGGCCCGACGTTTCCTTCAAGGTTATTCCCGTGGCATGATGCACAGTTGTTGGCAAAGATCTTTTCCCCGTCAACCGCTGTTTCTGTTTTGGTCGAATCATCGCTCATCGTCGATTCGTCCTTTGATGTATCCGATGAACTGGAATCATCACTGCCACATGCACCGAGTACAAGTGTCGCACCGAGTCCGGCTGCGAGTAAAAGGTTTTTCAGTTTCATTCTTATTCCCCCTTAGTTAAGTACAAAACGACATCGTTATCTACTAGAGTATAACCGTTATCCGTACTTTCTAAGCATGATTTCACAAAAACTTCACTCTTTCCAAACGCTTACGGCACATTCCGGTAACGCTTGTCGTCCGAGAAACCGAGCCCGAGCACTTCATGGGCCTCGCTGACGACCAGAAAAGCGTTCGGGTCGATATGTTTGACGATTTCCTTCAACGTCGTGATTTCCCCCTGGCGGACGACGACCATCAGCATCGGTTTCCGTGTCCGGGTGAACGCACCGGCCGCCTCGATTTCCGTCGCTCCTCGGTCGAGCGTCTGGAAAATCTCTTTGACGAGCGCTTCCCGTTGATCGGAGATGATGTACGCCAGTTTGTCGTTCGTGATGCCGAGCTGGACGACATCAATCATCTTGATCGTAATGAACAAGGCGACGAGGGCATACAACCCGATTTCGAGCGAAAAGATGATCGCGGCACTGATGACGATCGTCCCGTCGAGCAAGGCGATACAGAAATGGAGCGGGATTTTCGTGAAGCGATGCAGAATCTGGGCAATCAGATCCATTCCGCCGGTTGAGGCACGGGCTTTAAAAATCAGACCGAGACCAATCCCGACGCCGGCTCCGCCGAAAATCGCAGCAAGCATCGGATTCATCGTCGCTGCCGGCACCTCGAACCGTTCATAGACTAAGATGACGACCGGTAAAAAGATCGAGCCGACGAGCGATTTGACGCCGAAGCCCATTCCGAGAATCATCCAGCCGATCGCAAGCAGCACGATATTGGCAATCAGCTGAAACAAGCCCGGTGAAATTCCGAACAGATCGTTCAAGACAATCGACAGACCGCTGACGCCTCCGGAGGCCAACTGGTTCGGTGCCAAAAATAAACTGAAGGCACTGGCGACAAAGACGGAACCGAGTAATAAATACACATAGTCGCGGACGACTTCCTGACGTGTTGATGTCATAACGTTACATTTCCCCTTATATAAGTTCTACAACCCGTTTTTCATTTTAGCGGAAAAACAGAGGAGCGACTAGAAGGGCTGAGCAACTCGCAGTGGTTCTCTTATACCGCACTAAAGGGTTTCGAGTACCGGACTATCCCGGTGACCCCTTTTAACGCCTGCCGTTCGAGCGGCATGACGAGAAAGACGTCCGTCGGGACCGGAAACGGGGCTTCGATGCCGTAATCGACTGCCCGCTCGAACCCGAACTGCGGATAATAACTGTCATGCCCAAGGACGACGATATGTGACTCGCCGGCTTCCCGGGCATCTTCAATCACTTGGCGGATCAGTTCCGAGCCGATGCCTTTGCGTTGCCAGTGTGGTTTGACACCGACCGGCGCGAGTGCGAGCGACGGAATGTCTTCGATGTAAATCCGGCTGAGTAAGACATGCCCAACAATCTCGCCCTTGTCCGTTACAGCGACGCGGCTGTAATGCGGGAGCGACGCCTCGTCTTCCCGTAAGGCTTCGACGAGATCGGCTTCCGTCCGTTGACCAAAGGCGGCCTGATGAACAAGCCGGATTCCGGCCGCATCCTTGAATATTTCTGTACGAATCTGCATCTGTTGCACTCCTTCAATCGAATTGGTAGAAAAAAACCGCCGACACAAAGGCCGACGGGATATCCACTTACATATTCATTAAGCGCAGGTACGCATCGATGAAGCCCATGATGTCCCCATCCATCGCGCCTTGCGTATTCCCGACTTCGTAGTTCGTCCGGTGATCCTTGACCATGCTGTATGGGTGGAAGACGTACGAACGAATCTGACTGCCCCAGGCGATATCTGATTTTTCGCCGCGGATTTCGTCGAGTTTCTTTTGTTTTTCTTCGATTTCACGTTGATAGAGTTTCGCTTTCAACATCTTCATTGCCGCTTCACGGTTCTTGATTTGCGACCGTTCCTGCTGACATGACACGACAACGCCTGTCGGAACGTGCGTAATCCGAACGGCAGAGTCCGTCGTATTGATGTGCTGTCCACCGGCACCGGATGCCCGGTACGTATCGACACGCAAGTCTTCCGTGCGGATCTCGATATCGATATCATCATTGAATTCCGGCATGACGTCACATGACACGAACGACGTATGGCGACGGCCTGACGAGTCGAACGGAGAAATCCGAACGAGACGGTGAATCCCTTTTTCCGCTTTCAAATACCCATAGGCATTGTGCCCCTGGATCCGGAGCGTGACCGATTTAACACCGGCTTCGTCACCCGGCTGATAGTCCATTGTTTCGACTTTCCAGCCCTGCTTGTCACAAAAACGTTGGTACATCCGCAACAACATTGATGCCCAGTCCTGTGACTCGGTTCCGCCGGCGCCCGGGTGCAATTCGAGAATCGCGTTGTTCGCATCGTATTCGCCGTTCAACAGGATTTGCAGTTCGAACTCATCAAATTTCTTTTTGATGTCGCCGAGTTCCGACTCCAGTTCTTCCTGGAGTTCAACGTCCGGCTCTTCTTTAATCAATTCGTACGTCAAGACGATGTTTTCGTGACCGTCCGCGAGGTGCTGGTATTTATCGACCATCGCTTTCAGACCGTTTGATTCGTCGATGACTTTTTGAGCCGACTCCTGATTGTTCCAGAAGTCCGGGTACGTCATCTCGTTTTCAAGCTCCTCAATGCGTGAGATCTTCGTCTCGAGATCGAGTGATGCTTTGTATTCATCGAGTTTCTTTTCCATCCACTCGGCGGTATTGCGTATTTCTGCTAATTCCATTGTGTTCCACCTTCTCTTTCCGTCAAAAGAGGCAGGAATCTCCCGCCTCTTTCAGCCGCTTCGTCACTTATGCCTGACGGCCGTGACAGTTCTTATATTTTTTACCGGATCCGCACCAACATGGGTCGTTACGTCCGATTTGTTCATTTGGATTTTTCCGGACCGGTGCTTTCTTGACGACCTTGTCCTCTTTTCCGGAAACGGCGACTTCGTCTTTAACGACTTTTTCGCGTTTCAGGTTCGGATCAAGATCCGCCCGGAGAACGAACTGCGTCACTTCTTCCGCAATCGCTGCGTTCATCGTATCAAACATCATCGAACCTTCCGATTGATACTCACGAAGTGGATCGTTCTGACCGTAAGCGCGTAAATGAATTCCTTCACGGAGTTGGTCCATCTGATCGATATGGTTCATCCAGTGCTGGTCGACGGCGCGGAGGACGATGACTTTCTCGAACTCGTCAAACGCTTCAGCCGGCACTTCCGAGCGTTTGTGCTCGTAATGGGCGAAAGTCCGTTCTTTTAACAGTTCGATGATTTCTTCGCGTTCCTTACCGAACAGATCCTGCTCGGAGACTTTTTCTTCGAGTGCAAGCGTTTGGTTTGCCCACTCTGCTAACGCAGCGATGCTCCACTCTTCCGGAACGAACTCGATTGGCGTGTACTGATGGACACCCGCTTCAATCGTCTGTTCGACCATCGGACGGACGATGTCAGAGACCGACTGGGCATCAAGAATCGCCGCCCGGTCCGCATACATGACTTTCCGTTGATCGGCCATGACGTTATCGTATCCGAGAACCTGTTTCCGCGCATCGAAGTTATTTCCTTCGACCCGTTTTTGAGCCGATTCAACAGCCCGTGAAACCATCCGGCTTTCGATCGGTTGCGAATCATCCATTCCGAGACGGTCCATCATCGATTGTAGCGAATCCGATCCGAAACGACGCATCAATTCATCTTCGAGTGACAAGTAGAACTGGGATGCCCCCGGATCTCCCTGACGTCCGGCCCGACCACGGAGCTGGTTATCGATCCGGCGGGATTCGTGACGCTCCGTCCCGAGGATGTAAAGACCGCCTTTTTCAATGACGCCTGGTCCGAGCTTGATGTCGGTACCACGACCGGCCATGTTCGTTGCGATCGTGACCGCGTTCGGTTGTCCGGCATTCTCGATGATTTCCGCTTCCCGCGCATGGTTTTTCGCGTTCAAGACTTCATGGCGGATGCCACGTTTTTTGAGGATGCTGCTGAGCAACTCTGACGTCTCGACGGCAACCGTACCGACGAGGACCGGTTGTCCTTCGCGGTGGGCACGTTCGATTTCGTCCGCGACTGCGGCAAACTTCCCGTTCATCGTCTTGAAGATCAAGTCAGCGCGGTCATCCCGGACGATCGGTTTGTTCGTCGGAACCGGCACGACGTGCATGTTGTAGATGTTACGGAACTCTTCTTCCTCGGTTTTCGCTGTCCCGGTCATCCCGGCAAGCTTCGTGTACATCCGGAAGAAGTTTTGGTACGTGATCGTTGCAAGTGTCATCGATTCACGTTGAATCTCGACGCCTTCCTTCGCTTCAATCGCCTGGTGCAACCCTTCCGAGTAACGGCGACCTTCCATGACACGACCCGTGAACTGGTCAATGATCATGACTTCGTCTTCACGAACCATGTAATCGACGTCCCGGTGCATGACGGAGTTGGCACGGAGCGCCAGGCTCAAGTGATGGTTCAAGGCAATGTGATCGAGCGCAAACAAGTTATCGATGCCGAAGTATTTTTCAGCACGGTCGATTCCCTGTTCCGTCAGCAATACACTTTTCGTCTTGATGTCGACCGTATAGTCTTCATCCGCTTTCATCATTTTCGCGAACATGTCCGCTTGTGAATAAAGCGCTGTTGATTTTTCGGCAGAACCGGAGATGATCAACGGTGTCCGTGCTTCATCAACGAGAATCGAGTCGACTTCATCGACGACCGCAAAGTAAAGCGGACGCTGGACGCGGTCTTCTTTATAAAGGACCATGTTGTCACGCAAGTAATCAAAACCGAACTCATTGTTCGTTCCGTACGTGATGTCACAGCTGTATGCCGCTTGTTTTTCCTGGCGTGACATGCTCGACAAGTTCAGACCAACCGACAAGCCGAGTGCTGCGTAAAGAGGTTCCATGATGTCCCGGTCACGTTTCGCCAAGTATTCGTTGACGGTGATGACATGAACGCCGTTGCCGGCGAGGGCATTCAAATAGACGGGAAGTGTCGCGACAAGCGTTTTCCCTTCCCCCGTTTTCATTTCGGCGATATCGCCGTTGTGCAAGACGTATCCACCAATCAATTGGACACGGTAATGACGCATCCCGAGGACACGTGTTGAAACTTCGCGACAGACCGCAAAAGCTTCCGGTAAAATATCATCGAGGTCTTCCCCGTTCTCAAGACGAGTCCGGAATTCGACCGCTTTTCCTTCTAATTCCTGATCCGATAAGGCAGCGACTTGTGCCTCAAATGATTCCACGGCATCCGCCGCTTTTTCTGCTTTTTTCAGAACACGTTTCGTCGGTGCGAATAACTCTTTTAGAAAATTAGCCATGCCTTACAGTCCCCTTACTTCGAACGATTCTTTAAACGAACAGAATTCCGAGATTTTTCCTTTATTCAGTGTACCGAATACGCGGTCAAATTTCAACAAGCGGAGCGACTGCGTCTTATGAAATACAACTTTAGTCTGAGACATGTTCTATTCACAAATAGTTTTTTATCATACCAAAAGAGGACTTACTCCGGAGAGTAAGTCCTCTGTAGATTCATTATTCTGGTTCAATCAAGCCGTAACGGCCATCTTTCCGACGGTAAACGACATTCGTGTTACCCGTTTCAGCGTCTGAGAAGACGAAGAACGTGTGACCGAGCATGTCCATTTGAAGAATTGCTTCTTCCGTATCCATCGGTTTGAGTGTGAAACGTTTTGTCCGAACAAGTTCGAGCTCCGCTTCATCCTCTTCGTAGACAGGTGCTTCTGCCTCCGGTCCTTCGAGCGTTTTGAAGTATTCTCCAATACCGCCGTCTTTGGCACGGCCTCTCCGGTTGATTTTCGTTTTATGTTTCCGGATTTGACGTTCGAGCTTATCGACGACGAGGTCGATTGCTGCGTACATGTCGCCATTGACATCCTCTGCCCGTAGCAAGAGGTTTGGCATTGGAATCGTCACTTCGACTTTCTGTTTCTCATTGTTGACTTTGAGATTGACATAAGCCGTTTGCGCTTCCGTAGGAGTTGTAAAATAACGAGTTAACTTTTCAAGCTTTTTCTCGACGTAGTCCTTGAGAGCATCTGTGACGTCCAAGTTTTCACCGCGAATGTTGTAGATCATGTAAACTCCTCCTTAAGTAACCGGTTGAACCTATGAATTCGTCATCGTTTCAGTCGTTTCCTTCTGAAGATTCAAAATTCTTTTGGTTCGTAATTATTATATCACGATAAGCCCTGCAAGGAAATGAAAACGGTGACATTCTGTTGAACATATCCTGCTAAACCTAGCGTACTATAATAGTTGTTGCCTGTTGATATTAGCGTATATACCCTTAACAAATTGAGATGAAACAAAAAAACCGCTTTTAGGAGATTCCTAAAAACGGTGGTGGCTGCTAACGGAATTACAGTTTCGAGACGTTTGCCGCTTGCGGGCCGCGATCGCCTTCGACGATTTCGAATTCTACTTCTTCGCCTTCTTCAAGTGATTTGTAGCCATCTGCTTGAATTGCCGAGAAGTGCACGAAGACGTCTTTTGCATCCGATGTCTCGATGAAGCCGTAACCTTTTTCAGCATTAAACCATTTTACTTTACCTTGTTCCATTCGAATTCACGTTCCCTTCGCAAACTGGATTGCGAGAGCAAGCTCTCTACCGAGTATACTATCAAAAGAAGCAATTATTGACAATTAAAAATTCTGATTAATTTGAATTAAATATTCAATTGAATTAAATTTCCTTATGTATTACTCTATTTTTCAAAAAATTACATTGTCATTACAGGTGTAGTATTGTATTATATCGTTAGTAATTACCTATTTTATCCATTGTCCTATCTAAGGAGGATGTAGTCGAATGCGACCATTCCATAATGACGAAAAGTATCGAATCACGAAACGGACCGTTGCTATCTTACCGTGCTATGACATGATGAAACAATCCATCATCGTCCTAGAAGATGGATCAACGATCATGACACCGCTTCGTCCGTATCAACTCCTGCAGCTCTCTTGCAGACAGTACAACAGTTCCATCGAGGAACGGATCGTCACCGCCAAACGTGTCGCTTCCGTGAAAGGAAAAGTCCCTGTCGTCATCGAACCGACACTCGGTCTCGTCTTTTTCCCTACCAAATCACCAAAACGTGATGATTGCGAGTGGTACGCCTGGAGCCACATGTCCGAAGTCATCGAGGAAGACGGACAGACTAAACTCAAAACTCGTAACGGCATGATCCTTCCCGTAAACGCCTCTCCTTACATCGTCCGCAACCAAATGAAAGCAACCGGCGAGCTGATGGCTCGTTACCAGCAATTGAACGCGATGACATTAGAGGACCGCTTTAATGCAATCAAATCGTAAAAAAAATGGGTTGGGCGATGATTTCGCTCAATCCTTTTTTGTTTGTGCCGATATATAATAAGATGAAGAATTTTTCAAGAAAGGAGGTTCATCGATGAATATCCAGATGAATCCAACGAGTCCGACCCGTTCCGCCCCCACGACCACCTTATCGGAGACCAAAACATACAGCGGGACCGTCCTCGAAAAGACGGGTCCGAATACAGCTCTCGTCCAGGTCGGCCGCGAAAAGGTCGAGATGACCTTCACCGGTGATGTTCCGGAAGGCACGTTTCAATTCCAGGTCAAAGGCCAAACGACAGAAGGTTATCTGATCGAGCAGGTGACGGAACAGACCGAGCCTGATGTCCCGGTGACCGGACCGGCTAAACCGGATTCGTCTGGTGTCGATGCCACCTTACTCGACAATCTCCCGCCGGAATTAAAACAGGCCGTCGCCCGGCTGCTTGCGACCGGTCAACTGCCGCAGACACCGGAAACGGTCGCCCGACTCGTCGCCGCCCTGCAAGGGACTTACAAGGACCTGGTCCTCCAGCTCATCACACGTCCGTCCGACAGTGCACTGCCGGCTGACGCCAACGTCCTGATCGCCCAGTTGCTCGGCTCAACCGATTCGTTAGTCGACGTCTTACCGGAACGGCAAGCGGTGATCGAGAAACCGACGCTCAGCAACGTCATCGCACTCGACGTCGCCCGCGCGACACTTCCGACACACCATGACATCGATCAGGCGACACCGGTCGCTCTCCGGCAAATCGCGGCGCACTTACCACAGGACGTCCAACCGAACATCCTTGCCCGGATCGACCGCGGTGACCTCCCAGAGGTCCGGGAGCAACTGCGGTCTTATTTTCCGAGTGAACGACCGGTATTGGTGGAACGGCCGGCACCAAGTAAACTCGAACAATTGACGGCTGTCATCGCTCAGGCACAGGCAACGCCGGCGGAAAAAACCACTCCGGCTCCGTCCGTCGCTCCCGTCCGGTCGAATTTGACGGTCATTGCTGAAGTGACACCACGGCTGGCCGAAGTGACAAATGATTTCCGCAGCCAACAGCGAACGATTGTTTCACAACTGCGGCAACTCGAACCGCTCGTCGAGGAACGGCCGCTCCAGATGGCCCAAGTCATTGAAAGTACGGCGAACCGGCTGCGGCAAACGTTCCAGCAGACGGACGCGATGTTACATACGAGCATGCGTGACGAAAAACAACTGATCCAACTGTTGTCAAAACTTGAACGGGGAACGGAACTGGCCCTGCTCGGACGCGGGACGGAAGCCAAAGCCGTCGTCCAGGAAGTCCGCCTGGCGCTCGAAGCATTCCGTTATGCTCCGGCAAACGTCCGGACCGCCTACTTACCGGAACTGAATCCGGGCTTGCGGCCGGCTGTCACCAATACGCAACAAACACCGGTCTTACCGCAAAGTCAACCGGCATCACCAAACCAACCGGCTTCAACCACACAACGACCGATTCCGTACGAACCGGGACAAAACAGTCCACGGGTTTTACAGGAGACGGTCCAAAAAACGCTTCAGTTACAAACGGCGGAGTTGAAACTCGCGACGCCGGCAGCGAATCCGGAAGCGGCGAAACTGCAAACGTTTCTGAACACGCAGCAACAGGTCAATAAACCGGATAACAACCAGCAACTGCAGCAACTATTGCTCGCCCTGCCCGTCCAGCTCGTCGAAGGGACGGCCGGACTGCACGTCCACTTACAAAATAAACGACCGGATGAAGTGATCGACTGGGAAAACAACACGTTGTACGTCCAACTTGAGACACCACGCCTCGGCGACATCGGTGTCCGCGTCGAAACGGTCAACCGGAAGATGCAGATTACGATTGAAAATGATTTCCCGCTCCTCGAGCGTCTCGCAACGCCGTTCCTCGAACGAACGACGGAAGCTCTGCAGGCGACCGGTTATCAGGACGTCCGGATCCGGTTTGATGCCTTTACGAAAGACCATGCGACACCGGAAACCGTCAAACCGGACGAAACACCAACCGGTTACGACTACCGGATTTAAGGAGGCCCTATGTACCAGAAAATTGACTTAAAACACCGGAAATCAGCGGCCGTCCTCCGGTACGATGAAGCGTCGGGGAATGCCCCGATCGTCGTCGCCCGGGCGACGGGTGCGGCAGCGGACCGGATTTTACAGGAAGCCCGTGCAAGCGGCGTAGCGATTGAACAGGATACGTCGTTGCTCGGTCATCTGCTTGACCTGGATCTCGGAACGGCGATTCCCCCGCAACTCTATGATGTGATGGCAGAACTTTTACTGTTGATTGAAGAACTCGATCACGCGAAAGGACGGAACACATGACCGAACAGGAACTGTATCAAATGACTCCGCAACAATTGACGGAGACGATGTTAAAAGGCTTGGTCTTTCAATATGATCAGGCGATCATCGGTCGCGACGAGCGCCGGTTCGATCGCGTCAACGTCCGTCTGCAAAAAGCGTACCAACTGCTCGAGAAACTGCAGGCCGGTCTGAACGACGAAGGCGGCATCATCACGGCCCAGCTCGATCAACTGTATTATTACTTAGCGGAACAGACGTTACAGGCTTACATTGAGCCGACACGCCTCGAAGAACTGTTGCAACTGACGGAAGAACTGCTCGTTACCTGGCAGGCAGCCAGTCTGAAGAAAGACCGTCCCCTCGTCCGGGCGGCACACCATGAGCGTTACGAAGGGATGGACTATTAATGCGGATTTCAAACAATGTACAGGCTTTAAAAGCCTACCGAAACTTAAGTGTCAATCAGATGAACGTCAAGACGACGATGGATAAACTGTCGAGCGGTCAAAAGATCAACCGCGGTGCTGATGACGCGGCCGGTCTCGCAATTTCTGAAAAGATGCGGAACCGTCTTAAAGCGCTTGATAAAGCGGAACAAAACGTCCTCGACGGCATTTCGATGGTCCAGACGGTCGAAGGTGGACTCAGTGAAACGCACAATCTGTTGCAACGGATGCGGGAGCTGGCCGTTCAAGCCGGTAATGGAACACTTGCGACGGAAGACCGGACGGCGATCCAGGAAGAAATCAACCAGTTGACGAATGAAGTCTCACGGATTGCCGAGACAACCCAGTTCAACGGTAAAAAACTATTGACAGGCGGCTTCAGTACAGAAGACAATGCTGTCTTCATTCAGACGAATGCCGGGGCGAACGAAGGCATTTCTTTAACGATTGATGATATGCGTGCGCGCAACATCGGAATCAGTACGACCGTCAAACCAAATGCCGACGCCCGGGCACTCGATTATCCAAGCGTCAACACAACACCGGAATACGCGCTCAGCGTCATGACGAGCAGCGACGCCGATGAAGCTATCAGCCGTTATACACAGGCCATCGATACGATTTCCCAGCAACGGGCAAAACTCGGAGCAATCCAAAACCGGTTCGAAGCAACATCGTCCGTCCTCAGTGTCAGTAAAGAAAACCTGACGGCGTCTGAGTCACGCATTCGTGATACCGATATGGCGCGTGAGATGATGGAGTACGCGAAGTATAATATCCTCAATCAGTCGGGTATGGCGATGATCGCCCAGGCAAACGCCTTACCGCAAGGCGTCTTACAACTACTCAACTAATCAAAGGAGGAATCCCCGATGGACATCCGGCGCATCCAAGAAACAAGCCGCCTGCAGACACCGAAGACCGGACCACGTGAGGTCGAAGCATCGACGACGTTTTCTGCCTTGATGCAGGATAAGCGTGAACATAAAGGCTACGAACGTCTACAACAAAAGTTGATGCTCGTCGAAGAGCACGGTCAGTTGCTGGCGGAAAGCCAGACAATCGAAAACCTCGAAGCTTATAAAGAAAAAATTAAGGACTTCTTAAAAGATGCCCTCGATCAGTCACAACAACTCGAAGAAAAGCGTGGCTTCAATCGCCGTGGACGAACGAAAATCTACAAGGTTGTCGAACAGGTCGATGCGAAGTTGCTGCAACTGACCGACAACGTCATTTCAGGCGAATCCCGTCGACTCGAGATTCTCGACCAGGTAGGTGAAATCAAAGGAATGCTCGTCAACGTTTTTGTCTAAATTCATCTTGAGGAGCACGTATCATGCCTGATCTTTATCTTAAAAAATGCCGTTGCCCCTACTGTCTTAAAGAAACGGAGACGAAACGTGTTCTGAGCCGCCATATTCGTGTCGAACACACCGATATGGATGGCTTCGTTCATTATCAGGGACCTAACGTCTATTTTTACGAACCCATCCAATGTAGCCACTGTCGTTTCATTTTCCATGAAGCGTTTGAAAAACTACGACCTGATGTCCGAACGCTACTAGAAACGGACATCTTATCAATGCTTCCGGTCTTACCTTTCTCTGCAACAGAACGTTCTGTGAAACAGGTACTGTATCTATACAAACTATGTTTGTATATGGCACAAGTCACGTTACAAAAAGACAGCATCCAAGCGATGCTTGGTATTCGAATTTCCTGGATGTATCGGTTGCTGGAAGATTTGGAACAGGAACTTTCTTGGACGATGCGATCTGTCCAAAAATACGAAACCATCTACTTAGAGTATTCGGATGCGGTCCGAACGGGCATTCCTCACGATGTCTTACTTTTACGGATAAGTGATTTGTATGCGACGTTAGGCGATACAGATAACGCCAAACAATGGTACGGTCTCATTTTCCAAAGTAAAACGGTTTCCGATCGAATTAAAAAAGAAGCCCGCGAGCACTGGGAACTGTACCGCGAACAACATCCCATTTAATTTTCTCCCCTGTTTGTCTGCGATGTGTTGGACGAAACAGGGGTTTTCTTTTTGGTTGACGAAATCCATACATATAAGACATCGAGGAAGGAGGCGAACACATGACGAGACCTTACGCAACCAGTCTTTATTTACTTGTGACCTATCTGATTCTAGCATTGACGTTTGACCAGACGTGGACCCCTGCCATCGCCGGCAGCATTACCTTAATCGGCTTAAGTTTCTGTTCCTGGTCAGCGTTGGTTCATTTTTTAAGACGACCGAATCATCCGTACCGTAGAATCGGTCAGGCGATTGTGTTATTTTGGCTCGGAATTGTCATCAACTCTGTCTTAGCATCGTTACCCGACCGGTTCCACCCTATTTGGTCTGACGCCTTGGCAAATGTGACACTGACACTTTTCTTATTCTTGACCGCGATGACCTTGGCCCAACTAATCGATTGGTCCTCGTTCCGCCAACATCGGTTACTTTATCTTGACGGTTTTATTTTATTCGGCATGTCGTTCGTCTTCGGTTACGTGATGATTTTACAGGACGTGCCTGATTTTGCCCGAAATACCGTCGAACTGATCGCGATGACCATCTATTCGCTCTGTTTCATGGCACTGATTTTGTTTTCTCTGATCCTCTACACGACGGGGCTAAGCGATACAGTACGTCACCTGACGCTCATCCAGGCCATTGCCCTGTTTTGTGTGGCGAACTTCGGTTACTACACGTTTTTGATTCGTGATCAGCTTGATCTTGCCGCTTTTTTCTTACCGCTTTATCCACTCAGCTTGTTCGGACTCATCCGTTACTTCCGCTGCGTCCCGGTATCGACGACACGAAAGTATACGTTGTCCCGTCCGTATTTACCGTACGTCAGCCTGATGCTGTTGCTCGTCTGGATTTCCTTTTTCCAAGTTCCGCTTCTCGTTTACGTCTTGTCAATCGCCTTATTGTTTTCGTTGTTTTTAATTCGTCAGTACTTTTCAGAACGGCTAAACCGGCGTTTATTAGAAGAATACGAAGTCATCCAGCTTGATCTCGCGCAGCAGGTCAAGGAACAGACATCCCTCCTCGAACTGCGGAAAGAAGAGTACCGGCGATTGTTTCTCGATCATCCAGAACCGATTCTTCAAGTCAACCGGACGGGGACCCTCCAAACGATGAATCCGCCGGCCTTGCAGCATTTCGGTCAGCAACTCCCGGAATACCTGTCGTCACAACTCCGTCGAGAAGTCGGGCGCCTGGAGATAAGCCGGAAGCTGTTGTTGCATGAAGGAACCAAAACATACGATACGACGCTGATTCCCGTCCCCGATCACGAATATGTCTACGTCCTGCTGTCGGATATCACTGAAACGCTCGAACAGCAACAGTGGCTCGAAGAACTTGGCTATCATGACGCCTTAACGCGGTTACCGAACCGCCGTTATTTCGAAGACTTCCTGCAGGACCGATTGACGCAGATTGAAGCCGGTTCGTTGCTGTTCATTGATCTCGACGGGTTCAAACAAGTCAACGATCGGTACGGACATGACGCCGGCGATTATGTCCTGCAGGAGACGGCGAACCGGCTCCGGCTTCATCTCCGGGAACATGAAGTTGCGGCCCGGCTCGGCGGAGACGAGTTCATCGTCTTCTTCCCCCGTTCGAAATCTGAGACTGTCCGCTATACCGAAGACTTGATCAATCAGCTCAATCAGCCGTTTTTGTTCCACGGGACGGCAATATCGGTCACGCCGTCGATCGGGATTGCCCGTTACCCGGAAGACGGTGTAACGACAAGTTTGTTACTGATTCAAGCGGACGAAGCGATGTACAGCGTCAAACAACATGAAAAAAATGCATACCGTTTTACATGAAAGAGGACCTCCCACGGTGGAAGGTCCTCTTTCGTTACAACGACTCGCGTCGATATTTTTCTTCTTCATACGCATCCGGTAAATCGGAAATCGGACGTTCGGCTTCTTCCCAGGATTCCGACTCGACATCCGGTTCGATGAACTGATCGTACGATCCATCGGAACGGTAAAATGGTTTGACGACCTTTCGTTTCTTGTCTTCACGTTTTGGCACGCGAGATCCCTCCCTACGTCTAGAAAGTTACTGACGAGAATCAAAATACGGTGAAAAACTACCTTCGACTTCTTCGTACGGATCGATATACGATTTCCGACTTGTTTTCGTCTGACGCAATTGATTGATTTGTACCCCTAATTTAGCGGTTTCTGACGATAATTTCAAGTCGATTTTTTGACTGTCGGCGACAAGTTCCTGAATAACGGCCTGATTCGCACCAGCCAGTAAGTTCGAATGAGCCGCGATAAACGCTTCGCGTTCGTTCAACAAGTTCTGGATCTTCAGCAACCACTCGTCATAGACGTCTTCTTCCGGCGTTTGCTCCAGCAGTTCCATCAGATGTTTTGTCTTCAGACGGAGCGGATCAAGCGGACTCATCGTTGACGCGCGAGCTTCATCGCTTCTTTCCACGTTTCGCGGAATTCTTCCGCAAAACTAATCACTTCGTCGATTGCCACAACGTCATTCTTGACGTTGGCATCAATCAGACGACCTTGCATATAGTCATACAAGTTATTTAAGTCTTTTGACAAGGCAATCGATTGATTAAGAGTCAATTGAAGCTCAAGGATGATTGCCTGCGCTTTTTGAATGTTCGTGTTTTTTTGTTCAATCAATCCTTGTTCGATTGCACGCTTGGCGAGCATGGAGAACTTAATTAGTCCTTCATACAACATCAACGTTAAGTCTTGTGGTAAAGCGGTTGTAACCGAGTTCGTTTGGTACGTTGCGTAGGGGTTCGCCATCTGAAATCCTCCTTATTGTCCTAAGTATGAAGCGAGCGTTGCCGATTGGCTGTTCGCTTGGCTCATCGCCTGTTCCATCGCTGCAAAGCGACGATAGTAAGCATTCTCTTTGCTAGTTAATTTATCTGCCCACGTCAGCATACTCTTATCAAGATCGGCGAGGGATTTTCCGAGACGGTAAGTCGTCGAGACAGAACCATCAAGTCCTGCGACCTTCGAAATTTTATCTCGCATCGTCGTCGCGAATCCTTGGATTTGGCGAACAAATCCGTCAAGTCCAGCTGTACCCGGAATTGGATTTCCTTGAGCATCTTTCGCCGGTTCCGGTGCATCGGTCGTAAATAGTTTATAAACGCCTTCCGGTTGTTCCTCAAGCATTTTCTTCAGTTTTGTTTCATCCAGCTTTAACTTTCCTCCATCGCGGAAATCACTTGTTGAGGTGATACCGATTTGCGACATATAATTCAGTTCAATCGTTTTTGAGTCAGCTGTGTATGAGTAACCTGTGTCGATTTTTGCAGAAATCGCACTCCGGAACGAGTTCATTCCGTCGCGTAAGAAACTATCATTTTTCAAGACACCACTGATAGCTTTCTCTTCCCATTTCTTGACTTCGTCTTCACTTAATTCCTTTCGCTGCGCATCCGTCAACGGTTGGAAATCACGATACTTTTCTTCCCGAACTTTTTTATTCATCTTATCAATCATCTCGTTATACTTATCGACAAACTTCTTAATCGAATCAAAGTTCGCTTGCGTATCGAGTTTCGTGTTGAGGGTCGTAGCTGTCGTTGCTGTCCCGTTTAATGTGATCGTCAGACCGTTTTGCGTAAAGGTGTTGGTCCGTTGTTCGAGTTCCTGACCGCCAATCGTATACTTTGCATTTTTACCGTCCTGCCCCATCGTCAGTGACTCGGAGTTCACAATCTCGGAATTGGCATTCGCATCACGAATCGTTATATCTGCCCCATTTGGATTCAATTTTCCAGTGCTTGTTTTCGTTAAAACTAGTTTACCTGTAATATCGTTATAGACAGCACTCATTCCGAGACTTGATTTAGCATTGATAGCTGATGTTAAATCTGACAATTTTTGCGTCGCATCAAGCGAAATCGTTTCACTGATTGCTTTTCCGTCAGCAGAAAAGCTATTGATTTGAACATTGATTTTTCCATCTGTCACAGTAAACATCCCACTGTCAGCAAGCGTTGTATCTGATGATTTTCCTGCCGTTGTTATCATCGTTACGGATGCTGCTGATGCTAACTGACCAATCTTATCAATCGTCACACTACCAGCTGTCGCTGCTGGACTTGCTGTCACGGATACTTTCGATGAATCCGAACTTGTCGCAGTCTTCGCTGTATAATTTTTCGATAACAGCATATCACTTGCTGCCGTTCGTAAATCAAGTAAGCCACGGTTCATTTCGCGGTAAGCGTCACGTTGCCAGGTCAATGTTTGTTTCTTTTGTGAAAGACGATCCACCGGTGCCCGTTCTGCCTGCATCAATTGTTTAATCATCGTTTCTGTATCGATCCCACTTGCGAGACCACTAAGACGTATCCCTGCCATCCAATCAGTCCTTTCCCTTAAATCCGTTTATCGATCAGTTGATTAAATTCCATGAAAGCGGCAAAAAAATCGAGTTCTTTTTTACTCGGAATTTCTTGGACGACATGGTTATTTGTATCGACGACTTGAATATAAAATTCATTGAGTTTTTCATGTTTGATAAACTTTAAGCCTGTTCGTTGTGATTCGAGCTGGACATTTGCCTTTTCAATGGCTGTTTCAAGCTTTGCGATATGTTGCGGTGTCGGTAGAATAACGACTCCATCCTGTGCCAAGTCCTCTTGATTCGCTTCGACGAAGACATTTCGTGTCGCTTCGTATGGTAAGACATTTTCAGGCAGGTGAAGCCGAATTTCCGTGTTGATGGAATTCATAGACAAACACTCCTTTTTCTTCTCTATGTAGTATATCGGCATCTTCCAGTAAGTTGTAATACCTGATTTAAAAATCAATAGAAAAAGGCCGTGGAACGAGTCCACGACCTTTAAGTAAATTGTATGACCAATTACGATTAACGGAGTAATTGGAGAACGCCTTGCGGCTGTTGGTTTGCTTGCGCAAGCATAGCTTGTGCTGCTTGTGCAAGAATCGAGTTCTTCGTTTGGTTCATCATTTCTTTTGCCATATCAACGTCACGAACGCGTGATTCAGCCGCTGTCAGGTTTTCAGAAGATGTTTTAAGGTTGTTGATTGTGTGCTCGAGGCGGTTTTGTGTTGCTCCGAGTTTAGAACGCTCTGCAGATACTTTTTGAATTGCAGTATCGAGAACTTTAACAGCAACGTTTGCTTGACCTTGGTTACCAACTTTTAAATCTTTAACACCTAAAGCAGAAGTACCCATATCTTTAAATGCTAATTGAATGTTTTGTCCAGTGTTAGAACCGATGTGGAAAGTTGCTTGTCCATCTGTGTTGATGTTAGCAGCAGCTGTTGTTTCTGTAAAACTTGAAAGTGCGTTTGTAGCAGCACTTCTCACGTTTCCAGATGCATCTTTAACAGTTACAGTAAGACCATTGATTGCTGCACCTGAACCACCTGCTGCTGCTGTGATAGAAAGATTTTTATTAGCATCCGCAGCGAGTGTTAGGTTAGTATCCCCAGCAGCACCGTTAGTTGTTCCTAATGCAGCTGTCGTAAGTGCTCCAGCAGTAAATGAGTTCGTAACAGTCGCTCCATCTTTTACATAAGAGACACTGATTACGTCAGTTGCTGTGATACCTAAGTTGTTTCCGTTTTTATCAGTTAAAGTTGTCAAAGCATCTGTTAAAAGACTTGCAGTAGCAGTTTTAACTTCTGTATTTTGGTTAATGTTTGCTACAGCAGCTGCTTGTCCTTTATCCATTGAACCGTTTAAAAGATTTTTTGTATTGAATTGAGTTGTATCGCGAATACGATCAACTTCTTTTCCTAATTGGTTAACTTCATCTTGGATGTTTGTACGATCTGCATCAGTATTTGTATCTGTAGCAGATTGGACAGAAAGTTCACGCATCCGTTGAAGGATATCATGCGTTTCATTAAGTGCACCCTCAGCAGTTTGAATCATTGAGATACCGTCTTGTGCGTTACGTGAAGCTTGATCAAGTCCACGAACTTGTCCGCGCATTTTTTCAGAGATTGCAAGACCAGCAGCATCGTCGCCCGCTTTGTTGATGCGAAGACCTGAAGCTAATTTTTCCATTGATTTGCTTTGAGCAGCAGAAGCGCTCGAAAGTTTGTTGTGTGTGTTAAGTGCTGTAATGTTGTGATTGATAATCATTGTAAGTTTCCCTCCATAGGAATAATTTTTTTGTCTCTTTGAAGATCCTTCTTCTCCGAGATGCGCCCCCTGGCCGGCCCAAGAGTAGCGCGGTGGTTGTAGTCGATGACTGCTTCCACTCTATATATCGTCGCCGTACCGAAATGTTTAACAGTTTCTCTCAAAAAAAATAAAAAACTTCAAACAAAAATCGCAGACGCTGTTTCCGTCTGCGATTTCTGATTCACAGACGCGTCGCGCCTGTCTCTTCCTGTAGTTGTTCCGCGACGGCGACGAGCTCTTCCATTGCACCGTTGACCTCACCAAGTGAAGCCGCTTGATGGCTTGATGCCTGCAAGACCTGTTCCGCGTGTTTCGATGCTTCTTCGACCATCGCAAGGATATTTGCCGTCGTCAATCCAACCTGATCGATTTCCTTGTCTGACTTAATGACAAGTTGATCAACCGACTGGACACGTGAATAAACACTCTCTGTCGACTGGTGAATCTCTTCAAACGACGAACCGGCTTGTTCGACGAGACCGACACCGGTTGCAACTTCTTTTTGGACGTCCGTCATCGCGTTCGCTGTATCATTGACGAGACGTTTGACACCGGAAATCAAATCGGTGATTTCTTTTGCTGACGTTGCGGTCTGTTCGGCAAGTTTTTTGACTTCCGCTGCGACGACAGCAAATCCACGTCCAGCATCACCGGCACGAGCCGCTTCAATCGAGGCATTCAGACTGAGTAAGTTCGTCTGGGCCGAGATGTCACTAATAACATCGGTAATCCTCGAAATTTCACCTGTCATACCGGTCAGTCGACTGTTCAATGTCGCTGATTGTTCCATCTTACTTGAAATCATATGCATCGCTTCGACAGAATCTGTCGCCAGCGTCTTCCCGTTCTCAGCTTCCGTCTGCATGACGGTCGCCGATTTCAACGCTTCATTCATTTCTTTTGCGACTTCATCCATCGTCCGTTTAACGGCACCGAGGGCATCCATCGACAGATAAGCTTGATCGACGTTTTCATTCATCTTCGTCGATAGCTCTGCCATCGCAGAGCGGATGCTTTCGCCTGATGCATTACCTTCTTGGACAGCAGCCGCGATTTCCTGCGCTGACGCCGTTAATTTATCACTTGAATTGCCCATCTGTGTTGCCTGTTTGCGGATATGTAAGACCATGACTTCGAGTTCATGCATCAACTGATCAACTTCGTCGCCGCGTTTTGCTTCTTCGAAATCGACGTTGAAATTACCGTTTGCGACTTCACGCGCTGTTTCCGTCGCCTTTTCAATCGCTTTAATCGGTTGACGGAGAATCAATTGGATCAATGCTGAACCAATGATGGATAAAACTAAGCCAATCCCGGCACCTAACCAAATCGACGGCCCGTCAGCGACATTAAGTCCTCGGTTTAAGAACAACGTCAACTGTGCTGAAATCCCACCAGTAATGACTGAAATCGCCAAGACCCAGACAAACAACCGCATCTTTAAATTTTTGCGTAATCTACTCATCTTCGAAACTCCCTTTCCTGTTTCAAATCTCATCACCCTACTTATCGGCAACTTCTGAGGACGCTTTAAGTGAATTGACCTGATTTTCCAGTTCTTTCTCATCTCATTTTCACCACAAATGAAACGCCATGTACAAAAATACCCAATCAACACTTCCTATAGAAAGAAAGTCGATTGGGTATCTGTAAGTTTAGAACGTTACTTGCGGTCAATCTCGACGTATTTATACGAGATATCTGTTCCGACATTATGACGGGCCAGGTTTTTGACTTCTGTGTTTTGGAGGAAGGCATTTTTTCGTTGGTAGACCGGTGAGATGGCTTGATCGTCAAGCAACATCGTTTCTGCTTCGCTTAACAGTTCCAGACGTTTATCTTGATCGAGTTCGTTTTCCGCCTGTTTCAAGAGACCGTCATACTTCTTGTTCGAGTAGTCCATCATGTTAAACGGATTTCCTGTCATGAACAAGTTCAAGTACGTTGTTGCATCTTGATAATCTGGAGCCCAGCTCGCGAGTGACAAGTCGTAATCCCCTCGTCCTTCACGCGCCAATCGTTCTTTTTTCGGCAGTGACAACAGTTTAACGTCGACGTTTTGTTGTTTCAGTGAACCTTGGATGTACTCACCGATTTTCTTCGAGACATCGTCGTCTTCAATGATCATCGTCAGCTCAAGGTTTTGACCAGCCAAGACTTGTTTCGCTTGTGCCGCGTCAAACGACGATTCGATTTGACGTGTCTTGTCGTATTTCGGATCAAGATCCTGCGGGACAATGTAATCAGCCGGCAATGAACCGTTTCCGAGTAAGGTTTCCGTCAGTGCTTTTTTATCGTAGGCCGCATCAATCGCCTGACGTGTCTTCTGATCTTTCAGTGCATCCGTTTTTTGATTCATCCGGATGAAGAACATTCGCGAATCGCTGAACGTGTTGTACTCTTTTTTGTTTTTGTACGTGACGACGTTTTCTGAGTTGAGTGGTGCAACGTCGAGTTCGCCTGTTTCAAACAAGTTGATCGCGAGCATCGGATCCTTGATGATTTTGACATCAACTTCGTCGATCTTGACGTTTTTCCGGTCGGCATAATCGGCGTTTTTCGCAAGCGTATAACCTTGCTCGGCCTGATATTTTTTGAACATGAACGGTCCATTGTAGACGTTTGTTTTCGGATCCGTTCCGAACTTGTCGCCTTGCGCTTTGACGATGTCTTCCCGGACCGGCATGTATGTGCCAAACGTCGTCATGCTGAGGAAGTAAGGTGTCGGGCGTTTCAGTTCAATCTGTAACGTCTGATCGTCAATGACTTTTGTTTCTTTAACCGGCTCGAGCAGATACGCGAATGGTGAATTCGTGTCGATGACACGCTC
This sequence comes from Exiguobacterium sp. K1, assembly GCF_033721435.1. NCBI lineage: Bacteria > Bacillati > Bacillota > Bacilli > Caryophanales > Exiguobacterium > Exiguobacterium sp. K1. Next base: position 109,950 of record NZ_JAOTIT010000002.1, read on the forward strand.
GTAGGCATAACGGAAATTTTCCGCTGTGACCGGCTTGCCATCTGACCATTTGGCATTCGGGTCGAGCTTAAACGTATAGACTTTTCCGTCTTCCGACACGCTGTGTGACTTCGCTGCTGCCGGGACCAGTTCATTGTTTGCATCAAACCGGTACAATCCTTCGTAAATCTGGTTGAAGATATTCGATGTGATAGCATCTGCCGGGTCGATCGACAGGAGATCATAACTTTCCATCGTGTGTAAAACTTTCTTTTCGTTTTTATTTGGTGCTGCTGTTTCCGTATCCGTTGTGGAGCATCCTGCAAGCAGGAACGCCGTACTTGCCGCCGCGATCAATGTCTTTTTCATCAAAAATTCCTCCTAAAGATAATGTGCGTTGGATGATTCGGCGTTCCTTGACGTAAAACAAAAGACGCCCTCTATGCATAGCAAAAGCTAATGCATAGAGGACGCCTGTATCCGCGCGGTGCCACCTCTAGTTGAGATTAAAAATCTCCTCTTGTCGCTGGTCCAACAACCAGCTAGCCCGGTAACGGGGGCAACCGTCCTGTCTACTGAATCGTTCAACAGGCTCTCAGCGGTCCATTCCCTGATCAGCTTACCGCGTCAGGCTCTCACCTTTCCTGACTCGCTTTGTCGGCAGTGTTGACGGTACTTACTCCGCGTCGTTGATTTGTTTGATATGGCTTAACTTGTTGTTTACTTTACACGGCTTGTTTTGTCCTGTCAACGAAAAAAACTTAGAACGGATGGTCCTCTTTGCGTTCCTGTTCTTTTCGGACCGGACGCGGACGGATCGGTTCGACGCGTTCCACATGTGTCCGCGTGAGAATCCGGCTTCCGAATGCCGCATCCAGTAAGATCGTGATTGCGGCTGCCATATGCAACAGCATCCCGACGAACGGAATGACGCCGACCGTCGATGCGACGATTCCGACGATGTTCCCTTTTGAGACCCGACCGGCACGCGCCGTCAAAACGACGACGACGATATGAAACGCGAGCATCAACCAAAGTGCATTGTAACCTGTTCCAAAAACAATCAATCCACCTAAAATCGGAATTCCAAGCACTGCCTCTAAACCGCCCGATACCCACTTCAACGTCCGCAATGATTCTTTCTGACATGCCATAACGTCGCCTCCTCTTTTTTTCCATATGTGTAGTATACGATAAAATGGAGAGAAGGTTTCAGATTTCTTTTAGATTGTGAACTTGTTTTTTATGTTATCGTTTCACCGTATCTCAACAAATTTTTCATGGAAAAGTTTCCGGCGTCCGGGCGCGACTCCTGCGGGAAAAGGAAGGGCTTATCGCTTCCGTCAGGAACAGGCCGAAGAGGACGATCGCGGCTTGCGTTCCGCCCGAGGAAAGCGCGCCAACGGACAGTCGAAAACGATATCGTATCGCTTTAAAAAGTAGACAGATCTGTGGTCTTTGAATTCCACAAAAAAAGCCCACTCGCGTGGACTTTCTGCAAAACAATTATAAGCCGAGCACGTGGAACTGATAACCGCGTCCGACGACGAACCCGGCATCTTTATAGAGATCAAGTGCCCGTGCGTTGTCTGTCTCGACGTCGAGTTCGAGTTGCGTCCGACCGGTCCGGAACATCGCTTGGACCATCAGCTTCAGCATCTTCTTACCGTATCCGTTGCCCTGTGCTTCCGGACGAACGGCAAAGGCGTGAATGCTCGCCTGCGTGTCAGACGCGAGATACGCCCGAATGACACCGACCGGTTTGCCGTTTGCGACACCGATATACGTGACACGATCGTCTGACTCGATCGCCTGATAGATCGATTCTGCTTCATCCGCCGTGTTGCCAAATGATGAACCAAGTGTCTCAACGATGAACGGACGATCGTCCGCTGTTGCTTCCCGCAGTTCGAAATCCGGGTCCGCTTTTAAGAACAATTGCGCTTTTTTCAGGACCATGTTGTATTCCGTCATCCGGTACTCGGCACCGAGCCGACCAAGAACCGCTTGACCCGATTCACTGGCATCATCGATGACGAACGTAAACGCTTCGACACCTTGCGGACGGGCTGCCTCTTTCGCCGCTTCGACGAGTTGCGTGAAGACACCCTGTTTCCGGTAATCCGGATCGACGAAGACATTGATTTCCCATTCGGTCGGCAAATAGGCAAAGGCCTGCAGGTATCCTACCAGTTTCGTGTCTTCGTAGACCGCGAAATCGTTTTGTCCGACCCAATCCGCCGCGACTTTCAGTTCAATCCCGTCGTGATCGTTGACACACTTCTCCAGTTGCAATACTTCTGTTGTTTGTTTGACTTCTGTTACTGTCCATTCCATTTCACTTCACCTCAACCTTTACTATATCGGACCATCAAAAGAAGCACTAGCAAAAGCTGGTGCTCCTTGCAGTTTCCTCATTTTAATTTGAATGTCTTCATCATCGCCGGAACGTCACGTGTGATTAAATCGGCAATCTTTTGTTTTCCTTCTGCCCCTTTGACCGCTTCGGTCGGTTGGACATAGTAGTATGTTTTATTGCCTTTTGTCCCGAGATAGGTACCGAATCCGACTTGTTTCTCAAATTGTTTTTTCGTTAATTTTTTCGGTTCAAAGTTCAAGTTCACGAGCATTTGATCTTTGCCGTTTACTTTATAGTAGAGCGAAAACGTTCCGCTGCGTGTCACGGTACCGTATTTCGTCTTGACCGTTTTGTTTTTGACGACATCGACTTTGTCCTGCTTGATCGCTGTCTGTAAGGCGGTCGTCGCCTTGACGGAGTAGCCGAAGTCCTTGTTTTGAATCGTGCCTGTTTTGTACGTCACGTTACTTGCACCGAAAGCCGTCACTGGAATTAGACATGCTCCGATTAATACCCCTGTCATTGCCACTCGTTTCATGCTAACTCCCCCTTAACTCTTCGATAGTAAATGAATTCCCTTTTGTGAAATAGGTAAACTCTATTCTTGAAAAAGATTTGACGGAATTGTCTAAATTTCTTACGATAGAACTAACGAAACGAAATGGGGTTAAACTGATGGCTGAACAAGAACTATTAACGCAAGAACAGCTCGATAATCTGCTGAAGAATTCGTTTGCGATGCAGGTACCAATCCTCGAGAAGTTCATGAAAGATACACATGACCGCTACGCACTCGCAACGACATCGTTCAAACGTGATATGGATACGATGAAAGAATCCGAGTGGCACCAGTTCTTCGCCGGTAAATTGTTACCGCACTTCTTCCTCGAGCACCTCGGCTTCGGGGCATCGTTCCGCTTTAACGGACACGACAAGGAAGTGGATCTTCCGGAAAACGTCGTTCCTGTCCGCAATGACGCTGATGATCAAATCGCTAAAGTCGTCCTGGGTGTCGAAAAAGCGATGAAAGACATGCATATCAAAAACCACAATTTGGTCGCGAAATTCTACCAGGAGACACTCGAACTCGCTTGCCAGATGGGCAGCCGCGTCGGGATGAGCGATGAGTTCTATACGCTCGTTAAGCCAAGTCTCGTTCAAGCTAACGATTCCGAATAACTGATAAGTCCCGCTCTTCACTCCGGTGAAAGACGGGACTTTTTTTGCACAGATTATTTGAATTGAATATAAAAACAGGCACCGCCAAGTGAACTGTCCCGGACACCGTACGCTAAACCGTGACTGTCGAGAATCAACCGGCTGATCGCAAGGCCGAGACCATGACCGGAGCCGCCGGTCTGTTTGACATACAAATCCCAGATCGTTGACCGGTCGTTTTCCGCGACACCATTCCCGGCATCTTCGACCGTCAACTCAGTGGCCGTCAGCCGGACCAACACGTCGCTTCCGACCGGTGCCGCGACTTGAGCGTTCACCAGGAAGTTGACGAGAACCCGTTCAAACATCCGCCGATCCAGCGAAAGCCGAACTGGTACTGTCTCGACCGTCAAACGGAGACCGTCTTTTTGGAACGTCGATTGTAACCGTTCCGCTGTTTCCTCAACTAATTGATCGAGTGCCACTTCTGTCCGGTCCAATGGCATCATCCCGCCGGCCAGTTTCGAATAAACTAACGTCTCGTCAATCAACAGACCGAGCCGATCTGTTTCTTCGATGATACTGCTCGTGACGTCCGGCAGTTCGTCGACCGGAATGACACCGGCCGCCAGAGCTTCCGTTTCATTGCGGATGATGGCGAGCGGCGTCCGCAAATCGTGGGTGATTCCGGCAATAAACGATTTCTGCAAGGTTTCTTTTTGGATCAGCTGTTCCTGCATCTCGTCGACGGCATGAATCAAATCACCGACTTCGTCGTTAGGCCGGACCGGCAACGCGACGTCCTTTCGACCGTCCCCAATCTGTTTCGCGACGGTCCGTAACTCCATGATCGGCCGGATGAATTGCCGGCCCATGTAATAAGCGAGTCCGGTTGCGAGCAGTAAGGCGGCAAGTAACGCCACACCAATCGCCAGATAGACGCCGTCGAGGGCACTGCTGGCCAGCGGGGCTTCACGGATTGTCGTGATGACCGTATCTCCGCTCGTCAACTGATACGTCAATAGCCGGTTCCCCTGGACTTCGATACTGTCTTGTTGCTGCAGGTCATTCAAAATCGGCAGTTCAACGACTTGCCGGCCCCGTCCCCCGATTTGTTCCGTCACGCCGTCACGCGTGATAAACCCTTGGATTTCCCGAGGGACCGGACGCCCTTCCGCCAGTGCCTCCTTGATGATGTTCGCTTCCCGTGTCAGTTGGCTGTAACGCTCTCCTTCCGCAAACCGGTTGACGAGGAATGCCGTCAGACTAAAGCTGAGTACGCCCATAATCAATAACGGCGCAAGGACGGCAAGTAAAAACTTACGCATCAGCTTGCTCATTCGATTGCCTCCAACCGATAGCCGACCCGATGGACTGTCTTCAATTGCTGTTTAATCGTCGGCAGTTTATCACGCAATTGTTTGACGTGTGTATCGACTGTCCGCGTGTCGCCGCCGAACGTATAACCCCAGACTTCATCGAGAATCTGATCGCGCGTCAGTGCTTCGCCTATGTGCTCAAAGAAGTAGACCAACAGTTCGAATTCCATTTTCGCGAGACTGACCGTGTCCGGTCCATTTTGGACACGGCGCGCCTTCTCATCGATCGTCACGTCACCTAACTTCAGTCCTACCGGCGAGCGTTGCTTCAACGCGCGCTCGAGCCGGATGATCAGTTCTTTCAGGACTACGGGTTTGACGAGATAGTCATCCGCTCCCAGTTCGAGTCCAAACACCCGGTCGTCCGCTTCCCCGCGCGACGTCAGCATGAAGACGACCGGAGCCGGGACCGTCGCTTTGATTCCCGGGACGAGCGACCAACCGTCCCCGTCCGGCAGTCGGACGTCGACAAGGGCAGCGTCAAACGATGTATGCGCAAGTTTTGTTTTCGCCTCTATCAGTGACGCCGCAAGCGTGACCGTATAGCCGTGATGACGCAGGAACCGTTCCGTCACCTGTGCCAGCTTCAGTTCATCTTCAATCACTAAAATGTTCATCTGCATCCCTCCACTTGTAGTGTACCGCCTTTTTTAACCGGTTGACGTTTCTTTGCGATTTCCTTGCAACTTCCTCACAACTTCTGTTCGGATGCCCGCTAACATAAAGGGTGAAAGGAGTGATCACCCATGCAATTCAAAAAACAATGGATCACCGCACTGACAATCAGCGCCTTAACCGTAGGAGGAGCTTCTGCTTGTGCTGCAACCAATGACGACAGCTCAACAGAAACGAAATCGGAACGTCCACATTTTGAAGGGATGAAGCGACTCGACTTTACATTACTGCTCAAAAAATTAAACCTGACAGAAAAACAGGTCGATGCCGCCCGTAAAAAAGGTTTATCGATCGCCGACCTGGCCAAACAAAAAGGAATTTCGTTCAGTGACTATAAAAAGGCGGAACTCGCCGCCGCAAAAGAACAGCTCGCTTCCCTCGTCAAATCAGGTGATTTAACGAAGTCGCAGGCAGCAGATATGTTAAAACATCATACAGCACGCTTTAGCGGCGTTTCGAGTTATGCCGATTTAAAAGAACAGATGCCAAAAGGACAGCATGGTGACAAAGGGGGCTTCTTCAACGAATCATTGATCGCCGATGTCTTGAAAGCACTTGGTCTCAGCCAAGATAAATTTGACGCCGCCAATCAATCGCTCGCCGCTTATGCGAAAGCCCAGTCGATCAAGTTCGCGGATTACAAAAAAGCGTTGCTTGCGGCGCAGACGACACAGCTCGATCAATTCGTCAAAGACGGGAAGATGACGAAAAAACAAGCGACCGAGATCAAAGCCCGTCTGACGGAAGAGTTTTCCGATGCCAACAGCTATGATGACTTACCGGACCGCGGTCAACATGGACCAGGCGAACACGGTGGACCGGGTCATGATGTCTTCGGTGATACGACATCTGCTATCCTGAAGCGATTGAATCTCGATGCAACGAAGTTCAAAACGGCGAACCAACCATTACCGGAATTCGCGGAAGCGAACAACATCTCCTTCGCTGATTTCGAGAAGGCTGTCCTTGCCGAACAAACGAAAGCGATCGATGCGAAAGTTAAAAGCGGTGCCATCACGAAAAAACAAGCGGCCGCTATCAAAGAACGGATGCAGGAACGGGCGGATGAAGTCTCAAGTTACGATGACTTACAACAAGGACCGCGCGGTGGACACGGACCGGGACGTCATAACGGTCCCGATATGAACGGTTCCGACCGTCCAGATCAAGCTGATCCAAATGCCAGTGACACTTCGGTTGACCTTGCCATCTGATGTGTAAATCACGGACAAACTTCGACATATGCCATTCAACAGGTATCGGCGGGGTTTGTCTTTTTGTCTTTTTGTCTTTTTGTCTTTTTGTCTTTTTGTCTTTTTGTCTTTTTGTCTTTTTGTCTTTTTGTCTTTTTGTCTTTTTGTCTTTTACGTTCTTACGTTCTCATTCTGAATGAATGATTTGTCGGAGTCTGCTTTCGAAGCTCGACTTCTACGGGAAAAGGAAGCTCTGCTTCCGACAGGAACAAGGAAGACCCGGTCGACGGTCACGACGACCGCGGCTTCCGTTCCGCCCGAGAAAAGCGAGCGAAAGAAAACAGACTTCCCGTCTCACCCCCTTCTTTTCCATTCCACTTCCTCCCATTCTCCAAAAAATGATTCGCTTTTTTTGAAAAAAAAGTCTATTCTTCGAACTTTGATTGCAATTGATCTTCGTTTACTCCGATACTAAGAGTGAGAGAAAAAATTCGAGTGAGGAGATTTGTCTATGACTTTTTTCGACGCGATGCAACGACTGAGTCGTTCATCTACATCCCCTCTGCTGATTGGCGGGTTAGAGCTGTCACGCCCAGAACGTGTGGAACCTTTTTTTCAGCAAAGTACAGATGCTGTCTTTTTCTTTAATCACCTTGGTGAAATCATCTATTTCAACGAACAGCTTCCACGGATGCTCGGCTATTCGAAAGAAACTTTATATAATCATTTCGCCGTCTTCAATCCACCGGAGCAGCATGCGTCCGTGACGGCATTTTTCGAGCGGGCTCTGGCCGGTGAGACGGTCCACTATACGGCACAAGGTCTGCATGCCGATCAACACCGGCTGACGCTCAAAATCACGAACATGCCGATTGAACAGGATGGTCATGTCGTCGGGGTGTACGGGATCGCACGTGACATCACACGCGAAAAACAGTTGGAGGATGATGTCGTCCATATCCGGTCGCAACTGGAACTGACAGAACAGATTCCGGAACTGGTCGTCTTTCACTACGATTCAACGAGCCGGACGATCGAGTATTCACCTTCGTTAATCAAGTACTTAGGCATCGAGTCCAATCCGGTGCAACCCTTTACGAATGAACAGTTACATCAACGTATCCATCCGCGTGATTTTGATCCGCTCCGCTTTCAGATGATCCGCCTGCTTGATGGAGAAATCGATACGTTCGAACAGGAAGTATCCGTCCTGAATGCCGACTACGAATATCAACTGTTACGCCTGAAGGCATTACGACGCGACGGTCCGACCGGATTGATTTCTCTGATTCTTTATGATTTGTCAGAAGTCAGCGAAGCGCGCCGTGAACTGGCACGCGAACGGGAACAGACGCGTGAAATCTATGAAGCACTCGAAGCCGCTATTTCACAAATCGACTTATCAACCGGACGCCTGTTGTTTCATTCCAAAGGATTTTTCCAGATTTTCGAAGAGTTGCCGCACGATCTGATCCTCAGTCAGGACTGGCTGTTCGAGCGACTCGATCCGCGTGACGTACCGGCGATGAAACGATTCATCCGCCGGCTGACGTCCGGAAAGCCGAGTACGATCCAGTATCGTCTGCTGTTCCCGGATGGGCGTATGAAATGGATTGAGGACCAACAAATTCCAGTCTTCCAGCTGGACGGTTCGATTGCCTACACGAACAGCATCATGCACGACATTACGCTTCAAAAAGAGTACGAGGAACGCTTGCAACAGCTGGCGATGTATGACTCGGTCACCGGTCTGCCGAACCGTCTTTCGTTGACGGAGACAATCCGTGACTGGATGCAGGCGAACACGGCATTTTCGATTCTGTCGATTTCGTTTAACCGGATTTCGGATATCAACAATGCGTTTGGTCATGCTTCCGGTGACCAGTGGATTCAGGCGACAAGTGCACTCCTCAACACCTCAAAACCGGAGGGTGTCTTTTTCGGACACCTCGGAGGCGACGAATATGCAATCCTCGTTCCGTCGAGCCTCAAGGACGATGTCACGTCGTATGCGGAAACGTTATTGTCTTTATCCGTCGAACCGATTTTAATTGATCCGTACGCCTTATTCACCCGCGTTTCGATCGGCATCAGCCGTTTTCCGGACGACAGCAGCGATCCGGTCGAATTGATGAAACATTCGTATACGGCGCTCCGGCGGTCACGACGTGAAAATCAGAGTACCGTCCATCATTATGCGTCCAATCTCGATATCGATTATTACCGCCGTTACCGGCTCGAACAGGATTTACACTATGCGATTGAACGGAAGCAACTGTTTCTTGAGTACCAACCGAAAGTCGACAGCTGGACGGGGAAAATCATCGGTCTCGAAGCGTTAATCCGCTGGCAACACCCGGAATGGGGACGGATTCCGCCCAATGATTTCATCCCGCTCGCCGAGGAAAGTGCCCTGCATATCGCAATCGGCGACTGGGTCGTCGAGACAGCGTGCCAGGCGATGCTTGACTGGTCCAGTGCCGGTGCCGATCTTGTCCCGGTATCTGTCAACGTCTCGCCGAAACGGTTTTTGATTCCCGGGTTCGAACACCAGATTGAACAGATACTGGCTGCGTATCAATTGCCGGCCGGGCTGCTGGAACTGGAAATCACCGAAGCGGCATTGATCATGGATGATCCGAACATCAGCCGGACGCTGGAACATGTCAGCCGGCTCGGCGTCCGGATTGCGCTCGATGATTTCGGAAAAGGCTATTCATCAATGGTCTACCTGCAACGGTACCCGATTGATGTCGTCAAGATCGATCGCCAGTTTGCGGTCCATATCGCCGAGGATAAGAAAGCCCAAGCCATCGTTAAAAGTATTCTCTACATGGCGAAGGAGTTTAATCTTGCCGTCATCGCGGAAGGGATTGAAACGATTCAACAGCTCGAGACGTTCCGGTCGCTTGAATGTCCGAACATCCAAGGGTATTTATTCAGCCGACCGGTGTCCGCGGCCGTCATGGAAAGTTTTCTGATCCGGGAAGTCTTGTATCCGATCGAAGCCTGTTCGCTTGCCTCGGATAATGTCCCGAGCTTTACGGTCCAAGGCAAAATTAAGATGCTACAACATCAAAATCAGACATTCGACTTTAGTTTTTCCGAGATTCAAGCCCACCGGACGAGTACACGTCACCTCTACTTTACGACCGATACTCCCTTACCTCTGCAAACCGCGACGTTTGAAGTCCGGTTGTCGGAAGGTCTGCAGCTGGTCTCCTGCACCCTGACTGTCACTGCTTTTGAGGACGGACAATATGCCGGACGCTATACGACGACGCAGGAAGCGGAACTGGTCTTACGGTTTTTCCAGACATTACGCTACAACGGGTGAAATAAGCACTAAGGTCGTTCTCGCGTGCCTTAGTGCTTTTTTGTTATAGTAATGAAAAGTGTATGTAAAAGGAGGGGTTCGATGCCCGCAGCTGAACAGGCCAAACGACACCGCCGTTCAACGAAATGGCAACTGGTCCGTCGTTTGTTGTTGCTTACGATCGGTGCCGTGATTTTCGCTATCGGACTCAAAGGATTCCTTGTTCCGAACAGTATCATCGATGGAGGGATTGTCGGCATTTCCATCATCGGATCGAAACTGACCGATTCGACACTCGCATTGTGGTTATTCTTTCTCAACATCCCGTTCATCTTCTTCGGTTATAAACAAATTGGGAAAACGTTTGCCTTATCAACGCTTTATGCCATTTCCGTCATGGCAATTGCGACGAAGTTACTGGAAGACATCGGTCCGATGACACGGGTCGATCTCCTCGCAACCGTCTTCGGCGGGTTGATTCTCGGAATCGGGGTCGGGATCGTCATCCGGGCGAGTGGTTCACTCGACGGGACCGAAATTTTAGCAGTCTCGTTCAGCCGCTCGACCCCGTTTTCCGTCGGCGAAATCGTCATGTTCTTCAACGTCTTTATTTTAGGGGCTGCCGGTTTCGTCTTCGGTTGGGACCGGGCCATGTATTCCTTGATTACTTACTTCATCGCCTTCAAGACGATTGATGTCGTCATCGACGGGCTCGATCAGTCGAAGAGTGTCTGGATCATTTCGGAAAACCATGAAGAGATCGGTCTTGCCATCATGGACCGGCTCGGCCGGACGATGACGTACCTGAACGGGGAAGGCGCTTTTTCCGGCGATGACAAAAAAATCATCTTTTGTGTCATCAGTCGGTTGGAGGAAACAAAGCTGAAGGAAATCGTCCGCGATTTTGACGAAGAAGCCTTTATCGCGATCGGCAACATCCATGATGTCCATGGCGGTCGTTTCAAGAAAAAAGATATTCATTAACGTATCCTACTGCAGAGAGGAAGAATCGCCGTGTCGTTTTTGAAAAAACATCGCAAGAAACTGATTGCCGGACTGATTGTCCTCATCGTCTTAGTGTTGATTGCCATCGTCGGTATTTCTGCTTATGTCGGTTCTTCCTTAACGGAGCCGCCCCGGGAACCGTTGACGACCAATCCGAAAAAGGCGGAGGATCTGGCGTACGAAAATGTCTCGTTCCGCTCTTATAAAGACCGGACCCGTTTATCCGGCTGGTGGATTCCGAGTGAAGACGCCAAGTTGACAATCGTCTTTGCCCACGGGTACGGAAAAAACCGGGAACAAAACGATGTCCCGGTGTTGCCGCTGTTCAAAAAGTTCCATCAAGCCGGCTATAACGTCCTGACGTTTGATTTCCGCGGCTCCGGTCAGTCGGAAGGAAAACGCGTCACGGTCGGTGCGAAGGAACAGGATGATTTATTGACCGCCGTCCGCTACGCGAAATCCCGGGCCTCGGAACCGGTCGTCCTCTACGGCATCTCGATGGGCGCGGCAACGTCTCTCGTCACGGCACCGAAAGCCGAAGTCGCAGGTGTCATCGCGGACAGTCCGTTCAGTGATCTCAAGAACTATCTTGCGACGAATCTGCCGGTCTGGAGCGGTCTGCCGAACTTCCCGTTCACGCCGGTCATTCTCCAGGTGACACCGCCTTTGACGGGACTGAACCCGGAACGTGTCCAACCGCTCGAAGCCATCCGCCGGATTGATTATCCGATCTTGATGATTCACGGCAAGGACGATGATGCGATTCCGGTCACGGAAAGTATGCGGCTGCAAAAAGCGGCACCGCGGTCTGAATTGTATGTGACGGAAAACGGCGGACACGTCCAGTCGTACAAACATGACCGGAAAGCCTATGAAGAAAAAATCCTATCGTATCTCGAAGATATTCGCTAAAAAAAGGAGGCACTGTTCCGAGGAACAATGTCTCCTTTTGTCTATCCATTATCGTTTTAGAACGGCACTCCCGACAATTTTCAGGACTTCCGGCCGGCTGAGTTTTTCTTTTCCCCGTGCGAGCGCATCCAGTGTTCCGTGGGCGAGTGCAAGCGGAATCTTGCAGAACTCATAAATCGTCGTCTCTCTTGGAATCGAGGCGAGATATGCATCGGCTTCCGCCAGATTCTCCCGGGCATACTCGAACATCGTCTCCGTCGTCCAACCCGGTGGGAAATAGCCGACACCGCGTTCGGCGTCCTCCTGTTGATTGCGCAGGATGTTGACGGCCTGCAGTCCCCGTCCGAATCCGATTGCCTGTTGCTTGTCCGTCACGATACCGGCTTTCCAGTACCAGATGTCGGATAACATGACACCGACCAGTCCCGCAACGTAATACGTGTACTCGTCAAGATCTGCTGCCGTTTTGACCGTCCAGTCCCGCTCGGCCCAAGTGGCCATGCCTTCTGCCATCTCGGCTGTCGATTCCAGGACTTTCGCCCGAATACCGACCGGACAATACGCAATCCATTCTGACAGGCGCAGCGTCACTTCCGGCAACTGATTCGCGTAAGGGGCGATCATCGTCCGGTATGTCTGCTCGTCGAATGTTCCCCGTATCATTAACGCCGTTTCGCGCAATAATGTCGTCTTGACCCCGGTCGGCAATTCTTCGTGGTCCTCGATTTCATCGATCGCCCGCATACATAAGTAAGCCGCACCAACGGCTTCCTGTAGTTCCTGTGACAGACGGCTGATCGGTATATAAAATGTCCGGCTCGTCGCTTTTAATACACGATTCGCATCTTTCTTCAGCTGCTTCGTCTCATTCATCCATTACACTCCCTCTTTAGTCAAAAAGGTTTCTTTTCTCTACATTACTATACACGATTCAAAAGAAATGAGCATTTTTTTGTTGAACGAAAAAACAGGACCGACATTGAAGTCCGTCCCGTCCTGGTCATGTATCTGTCCGTTGTTTTAATAATTGGCTCATCAGACCGGTACTTTGCGAAGCTTCCGCGTTTTCATCCTGAATCGCGAGATAGATTTCTTTGCGGTGGATGTCGATTTGCCGGGGCGCGTTGATGCCGAGTTTGACCTGATCCCCTTCGATTGCGAGAATCGTCAACTCAATATCATCCCCGATTTGAATCGCTTCTCCCGTTTTTCGTTTTAAGACGAGCATCAGTGGCCACCTACTTCGGTCAAACTGCCGATCATCCGACGATTCGCATACGTTTCATCGAGAATGATCTGTTTCGCTTGACGGCGTTTCGTCTCCATGACGAATGGTGCCCGTAAGTTCGTCGTCGATTCCTGGAACGGTTCACGTAACGTGACCGTCGTATAGACGGCGACTTGTGCCGTTTCCTGAATCCCAAGTTGTTCCTTCGCCGATTCCGGTAATTCAAACACGTAATCCGGATCAATCCAAAATGGATTCGTCACGACAAACGCACACTCCGGCTGGTCAATCGATTGGAATGACCAAAAAGGAATCCCTTCTCCGAACGGTAAGAGGATAAAGCGTCGTGCTTCCGGAAAACCCGGTACTTCCGAGGCGAAGGTGATGATTTCACTTTCGTCGACTTGAACCGGACCAAAAAAATCAGTCATGATTTGCATATGATTATCCTTCCCCATCGAACATGCCGCCGACCGGCCACATATCCAGTTGATTTTGTTCCCGCAGATAAATTTCGACCGTACCTTCCGTCACATTCAACTCCGGTCGATTGACCTGAACCTCGATTCGCGGTCGTTCTGCTGTGTAATTGAGTTGCACTTCCGCCGGTGTATAATTGATTTTGACGCGTTCGAGACTGCGTGGCGAAAAGCCGAGTGTCGTCACTTCAGCAGGCGGTGTGTCCCGCGATTTTGCGACGCGGGAGACCGCATTTCCCCCTTGCTCGATTCGCATCAATTGATCGCCTTCAGACGCTACCCGGCCAACTGCCTGTTGCCCCATCTGACGACCATATTCTGCATAACGCTGGACTGACTCAAAAGCTGGAAGTCGTCCCGTTTCAATCATCGCTTGGGTCGAATCAATTTCGAGTCGTGCTGCGACGGTTTCAATCGACAGATTCCCTTTTGGCTGTTCAATCGATAATGTCGCCGGTGCCTGATGTTGCTCAAGTGTCGCACGGGTGGTGTTGATTCCAATCTTCGCTGACGTTTGACGCATCTCAAGATGTGGCAGATTCACCGTCCGTCATCTCCTTCTTAACGTAAGAAATCAAGCAAGGTTGGCTGAATGATCCGCGCCCCCGCGCTGAGTGCCGCACGATGTAACGTTTCATACGACTTCAGTTCCATGATGACTTTTTCGGCTTCGATGTCTTCGTTATCCGACATGACCGATTTTGCGATAATTTCTTGATCTTCCAGACGAGATGCGTTCAGTTCAAGTCGGTTGACCCGCGCCCCAAGGTCAGCACGCGTTTCGACCGTCTGATTGAGCATACTATCAAGATCTTTTAACATCCCTGATAATTCGGCTCCATTATTTGAACTATCAACGGCACCTGCGTCTGAAACCCCACCAAGAGCATCGTATAATTTTTTGAGCGTCGTGAACGTTTCCGGACTAAATACATTTGTCGGTGAAACGTTGACTTGAACTTCAATTCCGGAAGAGATTTCATAACGGATGACTTCTTCTTCTTTTAGAGTTGGATCACCGTCTGTAAATACGGTATTAACCGCCTTACCCGGTGTTGTTAAATATTCTTTCAGACCTTCCATCGAAATGAAGGGTTGATCCGTCTTTGTTCCATTAAAAATGGCTTTTTCATTATATTTCGTGTTCGCCAGTGTCCCGATATGTTCAATCAGCTGACCCACTTCGCTCTGAATTGCTTTCCGTTGCGTAGCATCATACGTATCCGTCGCAGCTTGTGTCGTCAATTCGCGGACCCGACTCATGGCGGATGTCACTTCGTTGAGCGCCGAGTCCGTCAAGTCCATCCAACCTGTCGCTTCATTGACATTTTTTTTGAACTGTTCGACTTCACGCACTTCTGTCCGGTAACGAATCCCTTGCATTGCGACGACCGGATCTTCAGATGGTCGCTGAATCTTTTTTCCACTGATTAATTGTTCCTGCATCGCACTCAGTTTTTGATAACTGGCGGAAAGATGTCCGATATTTGTTTTCGTCAGCATCGTTTGTGTTACGCGCATTTAGTCATCACCGTCCTACGATTCCCATACCATTGATGATTTTATCAAGCATCTCATCAACCGTAGTAATATTACGCGCTGCCGCGTTGTATGCATGTTGGTACTGAATCATCATCGTCATCTCTTCATCGATTGAAACAGCCGAAACCGACATACGGCGCTGTTCCGCACTTTCCATCAAAACGGCAGAACTCTGACCGAGCCGAGCGACCTGATCCGTCGCGACTGCCATATCTCCAATGACATTTTGATAAAACGAACCGATTGTCGTCGTCGTATCGGATCGTTCAAAACGAATGTTTGCCGTTTTCATGTTGGCCAGTTTCAAGGCACCGGCACTATCACCGATGTTTCCGTCTGTCGAGGTAGCAATGTTATCCAGGCTCTTTTTAATGTCTGCTCCAAGCGTAATCGACTTTGCTGTGATTACTCCTCCGTTGGAAGAAACAAAAAATTCACTTGTACCCGCTGTTTTGTCTTTTTTTACATTCGTCGCATGAGCTTCGTTGAATGCTGTCGCAAACGTTGCTGCCATCTCATCCAGGTGTCCCTGCATATTGACATACTCACCCGTTGCTTGACCATCCTCAACGTGTCCGTACATCTCAATCAGACCAATTAATCGACCTGATGAAAAACCACCGGCTGCGTCAAATGAGATCGTTTGTGAATCTGTTTTGAATCCTGTATAGAGACCATTGTCATCTGTTGTAAAGGTCAACGTTCCTGCTTTTGGTAAATCTGAATCCACTGCAAGCAACTTATCCCCATTCGGTAATTTGATTCGAACATCAATCCGACCTTCTGCCGTTTTAACCGTATTCCCAAGTGTTCCTTGCTGAATCGCATCACCGTCGACTGATACTTTTTCAAAATCAACGTACTCTGCGAGTTCATCGAAATAACGGTCTCGTTCATCATAAAGTGCATTTGGTAACACACCAAGCGGTTCGACTGTATGGATTTCAGCATTGATATTATGAATCTTTTTGAACAGATCATTTACTTTTTTAGTCGAGACCTCAATTTCACTTTTCAGGTCACCTTGTACTTGATTAAGTGCCTTCGCCATATAATTAAACGTTTGTGTCAATGTCTCCGCTTTTTGACGGACGACACTCCGGGCACCTGAATCCTGGGGATTCGTTGATAAGGTCTGAAGGGATTCCCAAAACCCGTCAAATGCTTTAGACAAGCCTGTATCCGACGGTTCATTGATGACATCTTCCATACGACCGAATGCTGCTTCTTTTGTACCATAGTAAGATGTCTTCGTCGCCTCGTCTCGATATTGTTTATCGAGCATGACATCGCGGACACGTTCGAGGAGTTCACCTTTTACACCCGTACCGATTTGTCCCATTTTACCTGTACCGATTGCCATCGACAATTGCTCTGTCGTCGCCATGACAAGACGTTGCCGTGAAAAGCCGGCCGTTCCTGCATTGGCGATATTGTTTCCGGTCGACTGGAGCGCCCACTGATTCGTCGTCAGTGCACGACGACCGGTTTCAAGCCCCATGAATGTTGAACCCATGTATTTGCCTCCTTAAGCATTTCGATTGAAATGTGCGCGATCAAGCGCGGACTGACCATATGTAAAATCATCTGCTTCTGGTATCAGCAATTCCAGATGCCAGTTTAAATAGTGTAACGATTGAGTGAGTAAGTCAGCGTTCAACTCGTTCAGTACCTTCAACTGACCAATCGTTTGAAGCAACCGACGCATGGAATCGACATCCTCCGGGTGCGCTTGCAGCCACTCCGTCATCGTCATCGTCCCCATCTGAGCGAGACGCTGCTGCTCCAACTGTTCGATTCGTTTTAAATGAATCGGTTCTTCCTTGACGAGCTGCGAAAGACGCGGCATATCATTTTGAATCAAGACCTGTTTTTTTTCTTCCGCCAGTTCCAGTAGTGCGGCATGTTCCGCCGTCAGCTGATCGATGAGTTCCATCCGTCCTGTCCTCCTCCGTCTATGTTCGTTCATATAAAAAGCGACCCGCGCATCCGTGCCCCGAGTCGCCTCTATTGTTTAAGTTAGTCTTCTTACAAGTTCAAGAAACGTTCCGCGATTTTCTTCGCATCCGGTTTGTAGGTTCCATCCTGAATGGCTTGTCGAAGAGATTCAATTTTTTCGGTCCGTGAAGGCGTCGTTTCGTTGAAGCGCAGACGTGCTTCGCTTGAAATCGTCACTTCATCCGGCCGATTCGTACGTGTTGGTTCTGTTCCTTCTACTTTTTGATTTTTTTCGTACGTCTTAGGCATGTTAACCCACTTCGTAGAATCAATTCGCATGTGAACACCTGCTTTCTAGACTACAAGATTCTTAATTCAAGTTCGATACGTTCGCGGTTTCGAAGGGGCAGAAGAATCAAGCATCGCTTGGGCGAGTTCACGTCGTAATTTCTCACGACATTCGGCACAAATCGTGCCATCACGGGAGGGCTTCCCGCAACTCTCACACATGATCTCCATCTGAGAAATTTCAGAGATCAACAATCGCCCTTCTTTAATGTAACGGAAGACCGTTTCTCTCTTTACTCCGATAGCCATCTCAACATCTTTAGGTGAGGTTCGGACTTTTCGCCGTTCTCGCAGGAACTCACGCACCTTCTCAAAATCAGTATGATCTTTTCTGATACAATCGACACACAGATCAGAAGATTGACGAACAAATAACTTCCCGCAAGTTTTGCAGTTTAATACATCCATTTCCTTCACCTCATATTGAATATCGGCAGGAATGAAGATTTTTTAAACACTTCGAAATAAAGTTACCGCAGAAATTTCTTTGGCGCCGGCTTCATAAAGCCGTGAAGCCGCTTGGTGCAAGGTGATTCCGGTCGTATAGACGTCATCGACCAGCAAAATCGTTTTTCCGGTCACCGGCTGAATGACGTGATACGGATTGTCCCGTTCCAGTCGTTCGTGCCTCGTCTGATGGCTGAATGCGGCTCCATCCGCCCGTTCGAGCACGAGCCGGACCCGTCCCCGCATCATCCGGGCAATCAGTTCGGCTTGATTGAAGCGGCGTTCGCGCAACCGTTCCGGACTGAGCGGAATCGGCACAATCCAGTCCTGTTTGACTTTTACCTTTTTGAGCTCTGTTTTAAACACGTCGAGCAAAGCCGTGTCCCCGAGAAACTTATACCGTTTCATGAACGCCTTTGCTTGTGTCTGATAAAGAAATAGCGGGTGCGTGACCAATCGTCGTCCATGGTTGCGCCAGTTCTGACAATCCGAACAGAGCGGCAGTCCCGGTTTTCCGCAATCCTCACACCCTCCGCATTCCCCTCTTTTTACAAATTCTATTTTACAGGTCGGACACAGGGTTTGACTAGTCCAGACATTTGATAACGTCCAGCCGGGTAAAAAGTCCTGCCTGCACAGGTAACAGTTCATCGAAATCCCTCCCGGTTCGCTCGTTTAATGTGATGAATCGCTTGGTACATCGCATCGGACCGGTCATTCGCAAACAATACGACGTCCCCTTCCGGAAAATCAGCATTTCGTCCGACCCGTCCGCTGATTTGAATCAAGGCCGCACTGCTGAAAGATTGATCGGCATCGAGAACTGCCACTTGAACGTCGACTAACGTCACGCCCCGTTCGAGGATCGTCGTTGTCAACAAAATACCGGTCGTCTGACGGAAACGGGCGACCTTTGTGACCCGCTCCGGATCGGCAGCATGGACGGTTTCGCACTCGATCCCCTGCTGATGCAAAAAGGTCTGCCATGTCTCAAGCGCCGCGACTTGCGGCACGAACAACAGACGTGGTTTAGTCGCATGCGTCCGAAGCCAGTCTACGATATCCTGTTTCGTATAGGGAATCTGCAGGCGGGGAATCGGCAACGGAAAACCATGATAGCGGCGCATCAAACGAACCGTTGGCAGGCGTTGATCGCGCAACGAAGGTGTCGCACTGAGTAAAATCAAAGAAGAACCGGGAGCCGTCGCCTGACGGACATAGCGGTGTAACGTCCGATCGGTCCGGTACGGAAAGGCATCGACCTCATCAATGAAGACGACGTCAAAACACGCGCGGTAATGAATCAATTGATGGGTCGTACTGATTGTGATGTCGCCGAGTCCCAACCGGTCAGCGGACCCTCCAAACAACGAAACGATGGTTGCCTGTTGAAACGCCCGTCTCAGATGCCCTGTCAATTCCCGGACGACGTCCGCGCGCGGCGTCGTAATCAGGACACGGCGATTCGTACAAAGTGCCCGTTCGATGCCCGGAAACAACATCGGCGTTTTTCCGGCGCCGCAGACGGCATGGACAAGCATCTTCTCTTGTTGATCAATCGTCCGGATAATCGCATCGGCAATCCGTTGCTGATCACTCGTCAAATTCAGTTCCGTATGATAATCGGGACGGACGGGGTCAAGCGGGCGCGGATCCGTGACAAGGCGGTCACACGTCCGCAGTTTGCCGAAAATCAAACAATGGCGGCAGTAATAACAGCGTTTCCCGCACGTACACGGTCCGCGGGTCGGTAATTTTCCGCACCGCTCGCAACGCCACGTGACAGCCGGCCGGTATTCAAGAGGAGCATCGACCGACATGTCGAGTCGGTAGTCGGGAATCAATCGTCCACGTAAATCCATAAGTCACTTCCTTTCGTTGACTGACTCTCCTTTTCGGCAAGTCGAACGGACTTCCTGCCGCCGCCTGGAAGCATCCATTTAGCATAACGGGACGAAAAAAGCGTACCTGCTTTCGCAGATACGCCGTTGTTCATTGTATGTCCTATGGATAATACAGGGTTACGCTTCTTGATACCAGGTGATGCCGATCGCACCGGGTCCTAAGTGGGTCCCGATGACAGGACCAAACACACTCATCTCAATCCGGGCGTCCGGGAACCGTTCTTGCAGGACGGCAATTTCCGCTTCCGCTTTTGAAGAGTCTTCCGCATGGATGACACCGATGACATGACCGGCACCGGTTCCTTGAATCGTCTCATCCATCATTTCCTCAATCCGTTTGACGGCCCGTTTGAACGTCCGGATTTTTTCGAACGGCACGATTTTCCCGTCAACGAAATGAAGCACCGGTTTGATTTTAAGGAAAGAACCGACGACAGCTTGTGTCATGCTGAGACGTCCGCCGCGTTGGAGGTGTTCCAAGTCATCGACCACGAAATAGGCACGGATGACTTCTTTTAATGCTTCAAGACGGGCGACGATTTCAAGTGCCGTCGCGCCGGCGTCACGCATCCGAACTGCTTCCTTGACCAGGAAAGCCTGCGGCATGCAGGAGATCCGCGAATCAATCGGATGCACCTCGACGTGTTCGACCATCATGTTGATCGTATGTAGTGCCTGGTACGTCCCGCTGATTCCGCTCGATAGCGTGATGCCGATGATATCCGTCCCCTGCGGCAACTGTTCAAACGATTCAACAAGATCGCCGATGTTCGGCTGTGATGTCGTCGGTAAACTTCCTGTCTGAATGCGTTGATAAAAATCAGGTACGGAAATATCGAGTCCTTCACGATACGCATCTCCGTCGAAGATGACACTAAGCGGTGCAACGTGAACATTGTTTTCTTCACAATAGGTAGTTGGCAGATAGGCAGTGCTATCCGTTAAAATCACAATTTGGCTCATTCGTGAATTTCCTCGCTTTTAAGAGTTCCGTCGTGACATAAGGTATTCTGACAGGTCACAATCGCTTATTTATCATATCACAGGTTGAAGTTTTAAAAAAAGAAAGACGGAGCCGAATCGGCTTCCGTCCGTACTTAAACGACGACGACCCAGCCGCGGCGAATCGCTTCGACGACAGCACCGGTCCGGTCGGGCACATTCATTTTACGTAAAATAGAGGAAACGTGGTTTTTAACGGTCTTCTCACTGATGAACAACGTATCGCTGATTGCCCGGTTCGAGAAACCGTCCGCAAGTAGCTGCAACACTTCGCATTCCCGGCGTGTCAACACGTGCAGCGGTGCTTCGGCAACACGTTTTTCAATCGGTTGCGAAGACATCGTCTGCTTCATCTTCATCAGACGACGGTATTCCTGTAACAAGTTCGGTGTGACTTTCGGGTGAACGTATCCGCCTTCGCGGTACACGGACCGGATGGCATTGACCAGTTCATCCGTCGCCATCTCTTTTAAGAGATAACCGACCGCACCTGCGCCAAGCGCGTGCATGACATAGGTTTCATCGTCATGGATCGACAGGATGATGACCCGGACTTCGGGATGAACTTCCATCAAACGTTTTGTCGCTTCGACACCATTGACTTTCGGCATATTTATATCCATTAAGACGATATCAGGCTGATGTGTTTCAACGAGTGGAATCACGTCTGCTCCACTCTCGCCCTCCGCGACGACGACGAACTCTTCTTCAAAATCAAGAATCCGTTTGACGCCTTCCCGGAATAACTGATGATCGTCGATGATGACTACTTTTACTTGCTCGTTATTCACAGTGTTTCTCCTCTCGCTCCGGATTCCTCAACTGGAATCCTTACCTTGATGACTGTCCCTTTACCCGGCTGCGTCTCAATTTCAAACTCACCGTCTATCAATTCAATCCGTTCCCGCATCCCGATCAGTCCGAATGACTCATCGCACGATTCGACAATCGAATCAAAGTCAAATCCAATCCCGTTATCCTTGACGTGGATTCGGACGGAATGTTGATACTGTTCTATGATAATACGAATGTCCCCTGCTTTGGAATGCTTAACTGCATTTTGGACCGCTTCCTGGACAATTCGGAAGACGGCGACTTCATAGGTCGATTCAATCCGTTCCCCGCCACCGAGATAATTAAAGTGAATCGGAATGCTGGAGATTTCCTGCATATGCCGTAAATACCGTTCCAGTGTCGGGACGAATCCGAGATCGTCAAGCGTCATCGGACGTAAATCGTAAATGATGCGGCGAATATCGGCGAGTCCGTCACGGATCAATTTCCGCAGACGGTGGATTTCTTCAAAGGCCGCTTCTGCACCGTTATGTTGGTGAATCTTTTCAATTAAATCGGCGCGGATCAACACATGTGCAAGTGTCTGCGCCGGACCGTCATGCATATCCCTCGACAGGCGGCGCCGTTCATTTTCCGCCGATTGGAAGACCTTTAAGCCCATCTCCTGTTTTTGCATTGCTTTTTCGTACTTTTCGTTCATGACCTGCATGTCGTCCGTCAGGAAGTTCAGCACGACGGAAACCCGGCTGATCAACATGTCGGCACGTTCAATCGTTTCATCCAGTTGAACGAGACGGCGTTCCAGCTCGTCCCGGCGCTTTCGGCAGTTCATCTCATCACGTTGATTGATGAACGATTCGAGTTGGAGTGCGTTGGCTGTCTCATAAGCAGTCCGGATGTCTTGTTCTGAGTAGTTGTCGAAGTTTTTACTCACGATGACGAGTCGCGCTTTCGAATCCTTAATATGTCGTTCTAGCCGTTCAGCTTCTTTTATATAGTCGTGAACGCGTATCTTCAGTTCCCGTAACTCCTGCTGGATTTCAGCATACTGTTCCCGCGAACTTTCCGTAATCCGGACGATTTCTTCCCGGCTTTCTTCTACGACACCAATGATGTTCTGTACGATATCATTCAAGGACAGTCGCTCCCCCATCTCATTCGTCATACTACTCCCTCCGTTCCTTGCCAGTCCCCACGGTTGTCTCTCTCTCGAATCGTCGTTATGCTAGAAAGAACTAGTTAACGAGGAGGACATTTTTGATTATGACATTATTTAATTATTATACAGTAAAAGAAAACGGTTTCCATGAAATCATTATCCAAAAGTCACGATTTATTACATATTTGGCGCGTGCCACCTCGGAAGAAGAGGCACAGCGCTTCATTGCCGACCTCAAAAAAAAACATTCGGATGCCAATCATAATTGCTCCGCTTACGTCATCGGTGAACACAATGAGATTCAAAAAGCCAACGATGACGGGGAGCCGAGCGGAACGGCAGGCGTCCCGATGCTCGAAGTCTTAAAAAAACGGAATCTCCGCAATACCGTTGTCGTCGTGACCCGGTACTTCGGCGGCATCAAGCTCGGCGGCGGCGGCTTGATCCGGGCTTACGGTTCCAGTGTTTCGGAAGGGTTGAACGCTGTCGGCATCGTGGAGCGGATTGCCCACGATTTAGTCGAAGTCACAGTCGATTATACATGGCTCGGAAAGCTGGAGAATGAGTTACGGGCAACCGAACACATCATCGATCAGATTCATTATCTCGATCATGTCAAAATCGATGTCTGGGTCGAAGAAACCGCCGTCCCCGCTTTTATGGAATGGATGACGAATTTGACGAACGGACAGGCTCTGCTTGAGAAAACCGATTCGCGCTATGTCGAACGTGACATTCAACCTTGACCTGCTATACTGATTGTAAAGAATTTAAAAGTTTTTTAATAATTCAGTAAAGTAAGGAGTAATGAACCGTGGATGATTCCAAACGATCCCGTTCTGCCAAACCAAAACCAAAGCGGTCGTGGTTTAAAGTGTTCGTCACCGTCTTTCTGGTCGTTTTCATCGCCGGAGGTGCTGCATTTGCCTATGTCGCCAACAAAACGTTTCAAACAGCTAAACAATCGGAAGTTGAACTGTCGCGCGGAGATAAATCAGATAAGCGGGCTGCTGCCGTTGACTTAACGAAAGATCATTTTTCCGTCCTGCTCGTCGGAACGGATGAACGTCCCGGCGATACGTCCTCACGCGCCGATACGATGATTGTCGCAACATTCAACAAAACGGATAAACAAGTCAATTTACTGAGTATTCCCCGTGATTCCCTCGTCATGATTCCGTCTGTCGGGTACGAAGATAAAATCAATCATTCCTACGCGTTCGGAGGCATTGATTCAACGATTGAGACCGTCGAAACGTTACTTGATATCCCGATCGATTATTACGGCTCGATCAACTTCAACGGTGTTGTCGCGATCGTCGATGCCGTCGGCGGCATTGACGTCGATGTCAAATTACCGATCGATACGTTGAACTCCTCCGATAAAAAAGGCGGCGTCAAGCTCGAACCCGGTCTTCAACGGTTAAATGGCGAGGAGGCCCTCGCCTATGCCCGGATGCGTTACGAAGATCCGGAAGGCGATATCGGGCGGACGAAACGCCAGCAACAGGTCGTCCAGGCGATCATCGATCAATCGACGTCATTCGGATCCATCACGAAGCTGAATAAGCTGATGGATGCGACGGGTGATAATTTCACGACGAACATGTCCCTGACGGAAGCGTTCCAATTACAACCGTTCGTCAAATCCTTGAACACCGTCAACCGGATCGACTTAAAGGGAACCGATACAAAAATCAACGGTGCCTACTATTATCAGCTTGACCCAAGTTCACTCGCTGATGCGAAAACAATGTTAAAGGAACAGCTGAACTTACCGGAGACGGCTGACGATTCGACCACTACACCGGAGGTTTCCAATGATTCGACCGTTGAAAGCAACTGATTATCCCGAACTTCACCGGCTCCAGCAACAAGCGTACCGTGTCGAGGCTGATTTAATCGGTGCCACTTTCTTTCCGCCGCTTCTTCAATCGGAAGCAGCACTTCACGAAGAACAACCGGCCGGTTACATCACGCGTCTCGACGAACGGCTCGTCGGCGCTTTGACCGTCGAAGGGGAAACGATCACCCGGTTGCTCGTCTCCCCGGATTCTTTTCGTCAGGGCATCGCGACGCAATTGATCCGGCATACCTTGGAACATCAAGCGCTTCGTATCGTTTCGACGGCCGCATTAAACGAACCGGCTATCGCCTTGTATCGCCAATTCGGATTCCGGCCTGTTCATCAAGTCAGACGGGATGCAATCGTTCTCGTGACACTCGAACGTGACGACGCACTGGATACGTGAAAAACCATAGAAAAAGAGACTGACTCAAAAGCCAGTCTTCACAAAGACGAGGGTGGCAGATTATCATTCTGCCACCCTCGTCGCGTACAAAAAAAGAATCACTCGTCACATGCCACTCCTACAGGAAAAAGTGCAAGCTGGCTTGCGCTGTCAGAGACGAACAAGACCAGGGTTCCTGCCTGAACGAGGCAGGGAAACTGGCTTGTGTCTCGCCTGAGGAAAGGGCGTGAAAAGAGGAGTGATTCTTTTTTAAGTCATCCCCTTTTCAGCTGTAAAAACTCGTACGTTTAATACCAATCAGAACCAACCCATGATCGATCCAATCACCGCACCGAGGATAACAATCCGGAGCGGTGATTGTTTGTAGAAACGCAGCAGACAAAACAGTCCGAAAGCAATCAAAAAATCGACTCCTGTTTTGACACTCGACGTGAAGATCGGGTCATATAACGCAGCGAGCAGAATACCGACGACTGCCGCATTGACCCCAATCAGCATCCGGCCGACCGGCTTGTTGCTACGGACCCGGTCCCAAAACGGCAGGACACCGAGGACAAGTAAAAATCCGGGCAGGAAAATCGCGAGCGTCGCAAGGATTCCGCCCGTCAATCCGTTCACGACCGTCCCGAGATATGTCGCGAAGGTAAAGAGTGGTCCCGGAACGGCTTGTGCTGCCGCATAACCGGCTAAGAAACTATCACCTGTCAAAAAGTTCGGCACGAGCGATTGCTGTAAAAACGGCAGAACCACATGTCCGCCGCCGAATACGAGGGCACCCGCACTGTACATGATACTTGTCAGTTGAAGATTTCCGGTTGCAACATTCGCTAAAATTGGTGTCGCAACGAGCAACAAGACGAACAAAATCAATGCACCGATACTGAGAAGACGCGGAACACGAATATCTAATTTCCCGCCACCTGCAGGTTCATCTTCAAACCAAAATAAACCGATCAGTGCCGCAACAAGCAAGACACCGACTTGCGCGAGTGGATGGGCAAGCAACAAGACACCAGCCAACGCCAACAACATCAAAGATAACCGTTTCGGCCCGACGGCAAGTTTTGTCCCCATACCGAGCACGGCGTCCGCGACGATCGCGACGGCGACAAGCTTGAGACCATGGATGAAACCGGCTTCTGTCAAATCAAATTCGGTTGCGAGCACCGCAAACAGAATCAGCAGAATACTCGACGGCAACGTAAAGCCGATGAATGAGACGATCGCACCGACGACACCTCCCCGAACGAGACCAATCCCCATCCCGACCTGACTCGAAGCCGGTCCGGGCAGAAATTGACAAAGGGCGACGAAATCGGCGTATGCTTTCTCATCCACCCACTTCCTTCGCTTGACATATTCCTCGTAAAAGTACCCTAAATGGGCGACGGGTCCGCCAAATGATGTTAATCCAAGTTTTAATGACACGATGAAAATTTCAATCCACCTGTTCATCTGATCACCTCCACGCTAAATTATACGAAAACTTTGTAAATTTTCTGTGACCATTCAGGTGTTTCGTGATTTTTTCCGCCCATATGTGATAGTTCTCCAAAAAGTCTCGACAGGCCCTTGACGGTAGCGTTTTAAATACCAGTTCGAGAAGATGACTTGTACCACCAATACCGCGATCACCAGCAAAGTTCCTTGCCAGAGCGGAATCGTCCCGTACCGTCCGGTCATGAACAACACCAGTGTAAAGATGACCGTCTGCATGAGGTAATTCGTCAACGCCATCCGTCCCAATACTTGAAATCCGCTTAACGGACGCCCAAACCGGACGAGTAAGGCAATTCCCGCCGCATATGCGACAGCGAGCGTGCGACCCGACAACCAGACAAAAAAGTAATTGGCCAGTCCGTCCGGGAAACGGCCTTGATGAATCTGAACGACCGGATAGAGCAACGGCAATGACAGCAACAGACTGGCACCAAACACAAGACCAATCGTCCGGGTCGCCGGCGGGCGCACCGTGAACCGCTCCATCAAGTAAGCCCCGATTAAAAACAGGGAAAGAATTTCCGGCCAGATGGCCAGAGAATTCGCCAAGCCGTGCGGCAATTGAACGGTCGCATGATAGGTGACGAATGCCGTGACGTCACGCGCTGCCACGATCGATTGCAACGTCGTATCCGGGTCCGGAATCGACCGGTCGCCGACGGACTCGGCATATTGATAAATTGACAGATACCGGAAGAAGACATACAGCTGTAAGGCGAGAGCGGCCCACAGTTTCGTCGACGGTCGTGTCTGAATGAACGCAAGCAGCATCAGACCGCACAGGGCATAGGTCTGCAGGATATCTCCTCTCCAGAACAGCAGATGGATGAGACCGAACAGAAATAAAGCGAGTAAACGGCGGACAAAAATCCACAGTGATTTGCGTTTTACCCGCAAGCGGTCGATGAACAGAATGAAGCCGGCTCCGAATAAAACGCTGAACAACGTATAGAATTTTGTTTGGATGAACAGGTCAAACAGGAGACGCAACAGCTGATCGGTGCTCCCCATCTCACGCGTGAAACGTTCGCCGAGAAAGCTCGGCATATTAACAAAGAGGATGCCGCATAAAGCGAATCCCCGCAACACATCCAGATAGATAATTCGGTCGGCTCGTTCAATCGGATTCATTTCGACTCCCCTATCGCCAAATCAGCCGCCCAAATTCCTTTGAGCGGCTGATTGGTCATTTTGATGTCATTCGTTCCAGCAAATTCAGTAACGGTCGATAGCGCTCGCCCAGTAATCCAAGCGATTCGACTAAAATATCGAGTACGAGCAATAACATCAGCAAGGAAACGAGTGCTCCCAGCGAAGTCGTTTGTGAAAACAGGACCGCTGTCATCCCGAAGACGGCACACAGTCCGTAAATGACGAGTACCGCCTGCCGCATCGTAAATCCAAGGTCAAGTAACCGGTGATGCAGATGGGCTTTATCCGGTGCAAACGGTGGTTTTCCCTGTAATACCCGGCGCACAATCGCAAACAGCGTATCGGAAATCGGGATGCCGAGCAGGATGACCGGCACTGCGAGTGAAAACAGGGTGACGTTCTTGAAACCAAGCAACGACAAGACACCCAACATGTATCCGAGGAATAACGCACCGGTGTCTCCCATAAAAATCTTGGCCGGATAAAAGTTGTGGAACAGAAAACCGAATGTACTCATCAATAAAAGAATTGCGACAATCGTCACGTAGACATTGCCCTGGATGACGGCCAGGCTGATCAGGGTCAGCAGGACGATACTTGAAACCCCTGCCGCCAGTCCGTCCAGTCCGTCAATCAGGTTGACGGCATTTGTGATGCCGATGACCCAAAGAAACGTCAGCGGAACACTCCACCAACCGAGATACAATTGTTGATCGAACGGCAGATTGATGAACTCGATCCGGATCCCGCCGTTTAAGACGACCACGGCCGCAACGATCTGCCCCATCAGTTTCAGTCGGGCATTTAATTGAAAACGGTCATCGAGTGCGCCTGTCAAAATCACGACAAAGCCTCCGACCAGAATATGTGTCGCATACGGGCTTGAAGGTTGCAAAATAAAGTAACCGATCATAAATGCAATGTAAATCGCAAGACCGCCTAAACGCGGCATAATTCGTACGTGTACTTTTCGTGCGTCCGGACTGTCAACGGCACCGACGGCAATCGCAAAGCGTTTTACGACGGGTGTGATCAGTAAGGCCGCGATAAAACAGACAATGGACGCCGTCCATAACATAATAACATCACGCTCCTGCGCGAATTATATCATAAAAAAAAAGAGCCGACGAGCGGCTCACATGAAGATTGGGACTTCTGCAGATGGATCATATGTATAGATGCCGCGTCCGACTTTTTTAATCGCCGGATTCGCTTGTTCCACTTTTGCCATCAGTTGATAGATGTTGCTGATTTGGTGACGGTACCGGAGTTCCAGTTCCATTTGAATGTCCCGTGCCGACATTGATTCGCGTTCACGCATCAAGTCGCTGATTTGATGCACATAAACTTCCAGTGGGTAACGTTGGTTGACTCGGCGTTGCTTGAGCGGACGTTCCTGTGTCACGGCAACTTCTTTTGCCGAATCACTTGTTCCCCGACTTAATTCTGCGATTAAATATTCAGCGCGCCGTTGCAGACGACGGTATTCCTCTTCAATTTCCATCAGTTCTCGGTAGATATGTTCACTCGATCCCATTTGTTAACCCACTTTCCTAAATTAAACATAAATATTTCAATTATGTTTCAATTGTATGTTTTTTGAAATAAAATAAACTACAATTTGCCTCTTTAATATATAATTTTATTATATATTTAATTATTCTGTAATATTTTTCTCTCATTGGTTGTCACTTGACTACACTTCATATTAACAGAAAGGAGATAGAACGGAACAGATAAATTATAAATTAAACTATTTTAAAAATACTTAATTGACTATATAAGCATTTCTACGTATTCATTCTACTTAAAAGGAGACTGGGAATTTAATGGACAAATTAACTAAAATCCTCACAATGACGCTAGTACTTTTGCTTCTAGTGACCATCGCTTTTCCGTCCTCATTAGTATCGGCTGCTTCCGGCGTAACGTTTACGAAAACGACCTATCAAACGACAGATTTACTGAATTTACGTTCGTCCGACTCGGTTTCCTCCAAAAAATTAACGACGATCCCGAAAAAAACGACGCTGACGTCCAACTACCGGATCGGTGACTGGTATCGTGTCACACACAGCGGAAAGACCGGTTACGTACTCGGTCAATACTTAACGAAAGTCGTCAGCGGGACGGCCTTCGCGAAGACGGCCTACCAGACGACGGATGCTTTATCGTTGCGTCAGGATGCTTCGACATCTTCAGTCCGCCTTTTGACCATTCCGGTCAAGACGACGGTTACGTCGAGCTTCCGTGACGGCAATTGGTACAAAGTGACGTATAACAATAAAACCGGTTTCGTATCGGGTGCCTATCTAAAGAAAGTGACGGCATCGTCGACAGCCTATACGACGACGGAACGGCTGAACTTCCGGACTGCACCGACGACATCTGGCGCTCTATTGATGACGATTCCGAGCAATCAAGTCGTCCAGTCCTTATCCGTCAGCTCCAACTGGCACAAAATCAGTTACGGCGGGAAAACCGGATATGTCATGGGGACGTATTTAAAAAAAGGTACGGCTTCTCCGACCGTCCCGACTGCCGGAACGGCGGATTACAGCGGTAGCAAGATGTACGTCCTGATTGATGCCGGAAGCACCGTCGCCTTACGGGCATCCGCTTCCGTTCTCAGCGGACAAATCACCCGTCTCGGCCGTGGTACACCGGTTGTCGTGACAAACAATCTTCATAAGACACGTGGTTTTGTAGCTGTCCAAACAGCTGACGGACGTCGCGGTTATGTGGAAGCTACTTATTTGACGCTCTTTCAACCAAGTCCGTCTAATCGTCCATTGATTGTCCTCGATCCCGGACACGGTGCTTACGATCCGGGCGCTGTCCGGGCAGGACTCGCAGAACGGGACATCGTCCTGTCTGTTGCCCGTCAAGTCGCCGGTCTGCTGGCAGGAAAAGTGGATTTGACGTTAACACGCTACACAAACGATTATTATCCGTCACTCGGCGACCGGAGTGCGATGGCAAACGCTTTGTCGACGTCACGGTTCGTCAGCATCCACATCAATGCTTCGAATGCCGTCAGTGCGTCCGGTGCGGAAAGTTACTACTATAGAGGAGCGGCTTCGATTCAACTTGCACAGGCAATCCAGCAACGGCTGACAGGTTATGCCGGCATGCGCGACCGCGGTGTCCACTTTGCCAATTATGCTGTCATTCGCGGAACGCAGGCACCGGCCGTCCTGGCGGAACTCGGTTTCCTATCGAATGCGTCAGATCGTGCGAAACTGGCAGACCCCGCTTATCAGGCACGTTACGCCCAGGCGATTGCCGACGGTATTCTCGCGACACTTTAAGTTCAAAGACTGTAAAACGCTCATTCCGTCTATCGGAACGAGCGTTTTTTATATGACAAAAGGACCGCTCAGGGAAGCGGTCCTTTTGTACTCACATGAAAAGAGATTGATCAGATAAAACCATCTGCCATCAGGGAATGGCGGATGTTCATTAGCGACTAGCTAGAATCTGCTCAAGGGAAAGCAAATCCGTCGAATCGACACGATAGTCTGCCTCATGTAACGTCGTTTCCGGACCGACTCCGACAGCGTACATACCCGCTGCGTGAATGGCCGTGATTCCTGCCGCTGCATCTTCTACACCGATGCAACGTTCAGGTGCGACGCCAAGCGCCTCTGCTGCCCGTAAAAACACTTCAGGGTGTGGTTTTGACTGGGCGACGGTTGCCGCATCGACGATGTCATCAAAATAGTGCCGGACTCCAAGTGCCTCAACGACAGTCAACGCATTTTTAGAAGCTGACGCCATTCCGATTTTCAGCCCAGTCGCACGGATTTCATCCAGGAATGCAATGATTCCCGGTAAAAGATCCTGTTCTGAAATATGTTGGATCAACGTGACGTAATGGTCGTTCTTTTTCGTTGCGAGCGCTTCTTTTTCCTGAGCGGTAAAAGCATCCTGCTTCCCGCCAAGTGTCAAAATCCGCTCCAGTGAATCAGTCCGACTGACGCCTTTCAGTGTTTCGTTGAACTCCCGGTCGAACGGAATGTCCAACTCCTCACCCAGTTGTTTCCAAGCCAGATAATGATACTCGGCTGTATCGGTAATTACGCCGTCCAAGTCAAAAATGACCGCTTCAATCGTTGGTGCCATCCGACATCCATCCTTTCATCCATCGTACATGAAAGACAAGAAATCGAATGATTTGCGCAAACGATTGCACTTGCCTCAAGAATTATTTTACCTGTTCCCCTCCCCCTTTGCAAGCGTTATCAAAAAACAAATCCAAATCGTTTCCCTTTCTGAAAAGAAACCGTTTTCAATTTCAAGGGAATGTTTTACTTATTTCGTTCTTTTCTATTCGTTTTACAATTTTTAACTGTTATAATAAAAGCGAGTTTGACAGTCGAACCGAAGGAGTGACCAATCATGTTTCAGCGCGTTAAACAATTAATAGATGAACAGAGTCGCAGAATGCGTCGTTATGAAAAAACCGTTTTATTAATTAACAGCTTAGAAGCAGAAATGGAACAAAAAACGGATGAAGAACTACAGCTTTTGACCACATCTTTGAAAAATCGTCTGCAGGCCGGTGAGAAAATCGAGGCAATCACCGTGACTGCCTTTGCCCTTGTCCGGGAAGCCAGCAAGCGGACACTCGGTCTTCGTCATTACGATGTCCAGTTGATCGGCGGACTCGCCCTTCTGTCCGGACATATCGCCGAAATGGCGACCGGTGAGGGAAAAACACTCGTCGCGTCACTCGCTAGTTTCACCCAGGCCCTGCACGGTCAAGGGGTCCATGTCATCACCGTCAACGAATACCTCGCTCAGCGTGATGCGGAACAGATTGGTCAGATTCACCGTTTCCTGGGTTTGACGGTCGGCATCAATTCAGCAGAACTGTCATTCGAAGAAAAACAGCAGGCTTATGCCGCTGATATTACATACGGAGTCGGAACGGAATTCGGCTTCGACTATCTGCGGGACCATTTGGTCATGCGGCAGGAAGATCGTCTGCAACGTCCCCTCCGCTTCGCGTTAATCGATGAAGTCGACAGTGTCTTGATCGACGAAGCCAAAACCCCTCTCATCATGGCGGAACGGGACACCGTTCACGAAGGTTTACAACAGTTGGTCCGTCATGTCGTCAAAGACTTTAAAGAAGACGCCGATTATACGTTCGATGAAGAAATCAAGGCGGTCGCCTTGACGGATCAAGGCATCGAGACGATTGAGCGGACTTTCGGCATCAATCAGCTGTTTGCAGCGGAACATGCTGTCTTGTTCCATTATGTCATTCAGGCGCTGCGGGCTCATGTCGTTCTCCAAAGAGACGTTGATTACATCGTCAAGGACGATAAGATTGCACTCGTCGACCTGTTCACCGGTCGTTTGATGGAAGGACGCAGTTTATCGGACGGTCTCCACCAAGCGCTTGAAGCGAAGGAACACGTCAGCGTGACCGAAGAAAATCGGACGACAGCGCAAATCACGATCCAGCATTACTTCCGTCTCTATCAACAAGTGTGCGGGATGACCGGGACCGCTGCCACTTCCCGTGATGAATTTTTGAAGACGTACCGGATGGATGTGGTATCGATTCCACCGAACCGTCCGAAAATCCGAATCGATGAAGCGGATGTCCTGTTCTTGACGAGTCCTGAGAAATACAGCGCGATTGCGGCAGCGACCGAAACAGCTCATTCGACGGGGCAACCGGTCTTGATCGGAACGACTTCGATCGAACAATCCTTAAAGGTGGCAGACGTCCTCGATCAGCGGCACATTCCTTACGAGATTCTGAACGCCAAAACGGTCGACCAGGAAATTCGGATCATCGAGTCCGCCGGCCGCCACGGCCGGGTGACGATTGCGACGAACATGGCAGGACGCGGAACGGATATCCTGCTCGATGATGCGGCGAAAGCGCAAGGCGGTCTGTTCGTCATCGGCACGGAACGTCACGAATCAGTCCGGATCGATAACCAGTTGCGTGGCCGGGCGGGACGTCAAGGAGATCCCGGTCTGACACGTTTCTACCTGTCGCTCGAAGATGAACTGCCTCGACGGTTTGCCCGTGAACGGTTAGAGCGCGTCAAAAAGAAGCTCGGTTCCGTCACCGGTCCGATCAGTGCAAAAGAAGCTCAGCAGCTGATGGCTTATGCGCAGGAAACCTGCGAATCGGTCAACCGCAGCGTCCGTGACGATCTCGTCCAACTCGAGGAAGTCATCAGTGAACAACGTCTTGCCATCTATCGTCTCCGCAATCAAATCGTTGATTCGGCGACACTGGACCAATTCGTCCAGCCGTTTGCCGCCCGGACCGTCCACGCCTATCTCGATCAGTATTTGACGGACGACCTCGTTCCGGAAGAATGGCCGATTGAATTATTGACGACGGAACTGGAACAATTGTTGCATCAGCCGGTCGAACTGCCTCTGGCTGACTCGATTGAAACAATCAAACAGCAATTGGAACCGCTCATTGCTGCGGTCGACCAGCGAATGGCCTTACAGATCACCGAAGATGAAGAAACGGCGCGACGGTTCATGTTACTGGCACTCGATGAGCAGTGGACGAGTCATTTGACAGCGATGAATTCCCTCAAGGAAGGGATTCATTTACGTAGCTACGGTCAAGAACAGCCGGTCCGGATTTTCGAACAGGAAGGTATGGATTATTTCCGTTATGCGATCTTCAGTTTTGAAAAACAAGTCGTTTCCGGACTATGCCGTCTGGAAGAAACCACTCTGCAAGGAGGACTGCTTCATGCAACCGTCGATTGAAGATGAAATTCAACCTGCGCTTTACTTTACCGAAGATATGCCGATCGTCAAAGAAGACGAGTATGTTTTTCGGTACGCACTCAATCAGTTACCGAAACTCGGACCGAATCAGTTGGCTATCCACCTCTTTCAAGTATTGCAGACGGAACCGTTGCAGCTGATTGCGTTGTTCCAAAATACACTTGAACGTTCTTTCCAGCTCAATGATCTGGTTGTCCTCGTCCTGTCAAGCGATCAGCTCGTCGCAAGGAAGACATTTACGATTGAAGAGGTACCGGTGTTGCTTCCGAAAGCGACCTTACCGCTTTGGCTCGACTTTTCGGAGGAAGAGCAGTTCGTCGAGTTGTCGACGCTTGATGCTCCGCTCGAACTGGTTTTCTCCAATGAACAGTTAACGGATCTCGTCATCGATGATTCCTTTACTGCTTCGGAGCAACGCCTGATTCGTCAAATTGCTTTCTCTCATCCTGCTCCACCGACAGACGGCTGGTCCTTGTTGCCGGTCTCAATTTTCAAACAGGAACAGATCGTCGAGTCCATTTTACTGGTCCGCAATCCGAGTGGACAAACGCTCGAACTCGACTCACTTGCGTTTGAGTTGTTGCTTGGTGATCAGGTGGTCGCCGTAACCCGGCATGCCTCGGTGACCGTGTCTCCGCAAAGCGAACAAGCGGTCCGCCTGCTGTTTGACTACACGGCACATCCGAGTGATGCTTTGGCTTTACGGTACCTGCCGGAATAATTCCTTCAAAAAAAGGGGCTTCTCGTCAATGACGAAAAGCCCCTTTTGGATTATCCTTTTAATAAACCGATGACACGAACATTGACCGCTTTCGGCTGGAATGCCAACATGTTTTCCATGTCTTGGGCAATCCGTTCCTGTACTTTTCCTGCTGTCTTGATAATCGACATCCCGTATTTGATATGAACCGAAAGACTGACCGTAATGGCACCGTCCTCGTCTTCGACCTTCACGAGCTTGACCATCTGTTTTTCCTGTAACTTCGAATCGTCCTGAGTAAAAGCAATTCCTTCTGTTTCCTGAACCGCTACCCCGGCAATCACTTCAATCACTTGTTGAGAAACGTTGACGACACCATCCGCATTGTTTAAGTTATACGACATACTTTCCACGCCCTTCATCTATTAATCGCTCTACTTTAAAGTGTATAGCATTTAACCTTTTTTTGAAAGGTCTTGTCGTTCTTCGACGATCGGACGAATATCGATTTCGATCAACGGACGCATCAGACGGACAATCAACGGATGAATGATGACGCCGACAATCAACAAGGCGACACCGATGACGATCAGCAGGGCGAGCCAGGTTTGCGGTACGAAGGCTGTCGTTACATACTGCCGCCATGCCATGACGAAGAAGACGTGCAACAGGTAGACATATAAACTGAGTTCCCCTGCCCGCGTGACGAGCGGCAGACGACGCATCGGGACGAGCATCATGAAGCCAAGCGACGCCGTAATCGACAGGAAGTAGATGACACTGTGTTTCAACACACCGATCCAGGCATCACTGTCGTACTGTTCGACATACGGGAAACGATGTTTGAACGCATTTGCCAAGGCGACGATTTCCTGCGGTGTATCGCGCCATGCTTCATAGAGAAGGAAGCCGACGACGCTTGCGAAAGCCAGCCCGCCGATCAATCGGACGTTCATCCGCCGTTTAAAGCTTTTCGGCATTTCGAAAATCCGGATGAATTCGTGTTCCGACAAGTAGTTCCCGAGCAGGAAGTACGGATAGAACATGATCAATTTTCGTAAAGCCAGAAATCCGGTGTTTTCTAATTCAAAACCGTATAATAAGGCAAAAGCGAGTCCGAACCAGACATAGCCGCGCAGATGGACGACATACGGCGTGACGATATACCAGACGACCATGACGAATAAATACCAGAGTGCCCAGTACGGCCGGAGCAGATGCGTTCCGAGATTTTGTCCGGATAACAACGGCAGTCCTTCTCCAAACGTTGCCCATGAGCCAATCAAAATCTGCCAGACACAATAGACGGCAAACAGTTGAATGACACGCAAGTATTTATTTTCCCGGAAGAAGTAGCCGCTTAAAATAATGAATAATGGCATGTGAAACGAATAAATGACCAGGTACACTGTTTCGAGTAACTTTCCATCGTAATCAAACCGTAAATCCGTCAGCATGTGACCAATTACTACGAAAATGACAAGGAATCCTTTGATATTATCAAACCACGGATTTCGATTCATGTTACACTACCCCTTATACTCCCTCGAAAGGAACGATTGTTTTATGAAAAAAGCACTAGTCATTCTCTCGATCGTCGCCAACGTCGTCCTCCTCGCGTTATTACTCGGACGTAAACCGATCGAGTTATTCGAGCAGGCCTTTCCTGCGACGAACACACAGCCTATTTCGACATTCCAATATACGAAAAATCCGAACTACGTCCGCTTGAATAGTCTTTTCCATACTTATCAATACCCAAAATCACCGAATTCTGTCATGCTCGGTGACTCGATGACGAATTTTGGTGATTGGCGGATCCTGCTCAATGATCCGACAATTGTCAATTTCGGAATTCCCGGTGATACGACGGAAGGCTTTCTGACCCGCCTCGACCTGATTGTCGAGATGAAACCGAAACGTGTTTTCCTGATGGGCGGCATCAACGACATCCGGCACTTCACCCCGATTCCGACGATCACGGAAAACATGACGACAATCGTGACGACACTGCGAAAAAATAACATTGATGTCGTCATTCAGTCAACGTTACCCGTCGCACCCAAGTACTCCGATTCGGTCCGTGTCAATCGTGACGTCGAAGCCTTGAACCGGAATCTCGAGCAGCTTGCCAAATCAGCCGGTGTTCCGTTTGTCGATTTACGTCCGGAGTTGACGAATCAACAGGGTTATCTTCAAAACCGGATGACGTACGACGGACTCCATCTGGTCGGCGGCGGCTACCTGCGATGGAGTGATGCGTTAAAACCATTTGCGGAACGGATTCAGATTACGGAAAACAAATGAACGTCGAAAAAAGGAGACTGCGTTTTTTACGGAGTCTCCTTTTTTCGACGTTCATCTACGCGGTGACAGGCACCGTGTCATCAGTCTTCCTGGTTTTTAACACCCATGTACGCGGCGACGCTCGATGCTGAAAATACAGCAATCGCGACGATACCGATTGCAATCCATACGACTTGATCCATCATTTCTCCCCCTTGTATGTAACCGTTCACTTTCTTTTTTTAGCGTACACGAAATTCGTCAAGAAAGAAACACATTTTCTATGTCTAACGACTGGACGTTTCGGGAAAAAGTAACTATAGTAGAAGGACAACTATAAATTGTCAGAAAATTCGATATTTTAACGAGGAGGTGATTCTGATGTCAACCCCAATCCTAAAACCCCGACTCCAGATGAAGCAACGAAGTATAGTCAACTTTAGTTATTGGTTCGTCATCGGTCTCATTGGATGGACGATGCTCAGTTTCGTAACCGGACTTCGCGATCGACTGGCGAGCCTCCCCATCTACGAAAGCATTCCGCTTGTGTTGGCTGTCCTCTTGACTACCGGTGTCCTGTTAAAAATGGCCCGGGATGAATGGTGGATCCGGTACCTCAATCGTCAAACCCAGTTTTACATCGGTCATGAAACCGTCGTGACTTGGTGCCTCATCATCGACAGCATGTGGTTGATCCGTAAACCGATGCGCCGTGAACTCCGTCACCTCTACCGACACATCACCCGAACGAAAACTTCACCAGAAGCCATCGAGACACTTGCGAACGAACTTGTCGAACGTGGTATCCTCATCGTCTATTCCCGTCCTAAGAGTGACCATCCTGCTTGAATGGAAAAAGAGCATGGAAAATCAGGACACGCTTCCTGGATTCCATGCTCTTTTTCTATGATTATTTTTGGGCAAGCCAACTTGCTGCTGCTTCAATCGTCGGCATGATGAGCTGATGACCATGGTTCGACCAGGTCACATCGACCGTAGCCCCTGCCTGTTCGAAAATCACTTTTAAATCTTCCGTCTCCGAAGCCGGACAAATCGGATCATTGGTTCCGGCTCCGATAAAGACGCGAACTTGTGACGAATCCGGTAACGTCACGCCGCGACGCGGGACCATCGGATGCAACAAGATCGCCTGTTCAAACAACCGTTCTTCAAACATCATATTCGCCGCGATATTCGCACCGTTCGAATAACCGACCGGGATGACGTCTTGAAGGGAAAAACCGGAAGTACGGCTTGTCTCTTTCACGAAATCAATCAGACGGGCTGTCCGCAAAGCGAGATCCTCTTCATCAAAGACACCTTCCGCCAATCGTTTAAAGAACCGCGGCATCCCGTTTTCTGTCACTTCGCCCCGGATCGACAGATAACCGGCCTCCGGATCGAGGAGTCGGACGAGCCCGACTAAATCCTGTTCAGTTCCGCCTGTTCCGTGTAATAAAAGAAAAATCGGTGCGCCCGGTCGTTTCGCCGGTTCAAATAAATGAATCATACAAGTCTCCCCTTTGGTAGTGTAATTGGTGCGACATGTCCCTCGATCGTCGCCCGGTGTGCTTCAAACTGTTCCGGTAATTTCAAATCTTCTCCAAGCAGCTCAAACGCTTCGTCGACCGTAAATCCCGGATTGTCCGTTGCGATTTCATGCAGAATCCGCCCCCGGTCGTGGAAGTAGATCGATGTAAAGTAATTACGGTCCTTCACTTCCGTCGTCATCAATCCGAATGCATTGATTTGTTTCATCCAGTCCAGTTGTTCGGTCTGGTCGTCGGCCCGCCACGCAATATGGTGGACTGTGCCGGCACCCGGACGGCCGACCGGTACGTTCGTATGCAAAATATCGATGGTATTGCCGAACTCGCCTTCCGCTGTATAGCGGTCCATCGTCTCGGAGCGTTTCGCAATCGTTAATCCGAATGCTTCCGTCAAAAGACGTGCCGTATCGGCCGGATCACGCGACAACAACGTCGCACCGGCAAATCCTTTGATCGCGACATCCGTCGAGATCCCGTCGATTTCAAAGCGACTGTTCGGACCTTTGCTTCGTTCAACCAACTCAATCTGTAATCCGTGCGGATCTTGGAAAACAAGCTGCTTTTCTCCGAAGCGTTCTGCTTCTTCGAACGTCACTAACTTTTCCGTTAAACGGTTTTTCCAAAAGTCATAGCTGCCTGTCGGAATCGCATATGCCGTCGTTCCGACTTGACCCGCTCCGACTTTCCCCTGCTGCATGCCTTCAAACGGGAAAAAAGTGATGATTGTTCCAGGTTTACCCGATTCATTGCCGAAATAAAAGTGATAGGTTCCCGGATCGTCAAAGTTGACCGTTTTCTTGACGAAACGCAGACCAAGCGTCGTACCGTAAAAATCAAGATTTTCCTGTGGATTACCGACCATTGCTGAAATGTGATGAATGCCTTTCGTTTTCATATTCGTTCACGCTCCCTTCTCTTCATTTCCTTTAACACAATAATAGTAACTCATTTACTAAAAGTAAATCATTATGCTTAAACATCTCTTTTTTGGAACCTTTCTTCCATTTACCCGTAAGAATAAGAGATACTTCAACTGGACCATGCACTTTATCTGAATGAAGGAGGACTGATTCCATGCTTGAAATTAAAGCCATCACGAAACGATTCGGGTCGTTCACAGCGGTCGACGATTTATCATTCGAAGTGCCGGAAGGACAGATTTTCGGATTACTTGGAGCGAACGGAGCCGGAAAAACAACGACGTTCCGGATGTTGCTCGGTTTATTGCAACCGACGGAAGGGTCGATCACGTGGAAAGGACAACCGATTCCTTTATCAAAAATCGGTTACCTTCCTGAGGAACGTGGCTTGTATCCGAAAATCCGGGTCGATGAACAATTGATTTTTTTAGCTGAACTCCGCGACATGAAACGAAAAGATGCCAAAGCCTCTTTACTCGAATGGCTCAACTACTTCCAGATTCCGCAGTACGAAAAGATGCGGGTCGAACAATTATCAAAAGGAAATCAGCAAAAAATCCAGCTGATTTCTGCCGTCCTACATAAACCCGACTTATTAATCCTCGACGAACCGTTCAGCGGACTTGATCCCGTCAACGTCGAACAGTTGAAAAAAGCGGTCCGGAAACTGACGGCAGAAGGCACGACGATCGTCTTCTCAAGCCACCGGATGGATCATGTCGAGGAACTGTGTGAACATGTCGCCATTCTCGATCACGGGAAACCGGTTGTCGCCGGGTATCTTCCGGAGATCAAGGCAGGATACGGCAAGACACGTGTCTTATTGACGACCGATGCGCCTGCCCTGCTTTGGGATGCACTGCCGGGCATTCTTCAAGTCGAATCGGACGGAACCGGCCACAGCTTACAAGTCGAGTCAAAAGAGGCGGCCGACTTGCTGCTCCGTCATTTGATTACAGAAGGATTCCATGTCGAGCGATTCGTATGGGATCAATTATCCCTGCAAGACATCTTCATCGAGGAGGTTGGAAAACGTTATGAACCGTAAATTCCTGACATTGTATCGTTTCAGTCTGTTTCAAAAATTACGGGCGAAAAGTTTTCTGATTTCGACCGTCCTGATGGTCGTGTTCCTTGTCGGATTCAGCAACATCGAGCGGATCATCGACTGGTTCTCGGGAGACGATCCTAAAATCGCGGTCGTCAGCTCGCTTGAAGCTCCGATCGTTCCGGTTCTAAAAGAAGTCGGCATCAAAACAAAGATCACCGAAAAAGATTATTCCCTGAAGCAGGCACGACAAGTCGTCGACAAAGGGACGTATGACGCAGTCGCTTTGTTGTCCGACGATCCGTACCGGGTGACGTTAATCAGTGCCAGTCCGGAACAGGAGTTGCAGACACAACTGTCGACTGCTTTAAAACAAGTCCGTGACCAGACGATCATTACGGACGCCGACGTCGATCCGGCTTTACTGGCTTCGCTTGCCGCTCCGATCGACGTGAAACAGGAATTGACATCAACCGGCGGTAAAAGCGAGGACGAATTATTCGCCGCGTCAGCTCTCGTCTATGTGTTGC
Source organism: Exiguobacterium sp. K1 (assembly GCF_033721435.1). Taxonomy (NCBI): domain Bacteria; kingdom Bacillati; phylum Bacillota; class Bacilli; order Caryophanales; genus Exiguobacterium; species Exiguobacterium sp. K1. The sequence goes on from NZ_JAOTIT010000002.1 coordinate 151,489, forward strand.
TGTTTCTGATGTACTTTACGATTGCCATCTACGGCGGCATGATCGTGACGGAAATCGCCAATGAAAAATCATCACGTGTCATGGAACTGCTGATTTCCGCCGCCAGTCCGATTCAGCATATGTTGGCGAAAATCACGTCAATCGCCACCGTCAGTCTGATTCAATTGTCGTTACTCGTCGGAGTCGGCTATTACAGCGCTCAGAGCAGCAGCCTGTTTGATCAGCTGTCGCTTGATTCCCTGAGTGTCAAGACGATTGTTTACCTGTTCGTCTTTTTCCTGCTCGGTTATCTGCTGTATGCGACGCTCCTCGCCGCACTCGGTTCGCTCGTCAGCCGGGTCGAAGATGCCCAACAGGTCACCCTACCGGTCATCATGTTGATCGTCGCTGCTTTCACGGTGTCGATTTTCAGCCTGAACGCTCCGACGAACCAGGCCGTCGTCATTCTGTCATTCGTGCCGTTCTTTACCCCGATGCTGATGTTCCTACGCGTCATGCTGACGGAAGTCCCGGTCTGGCAAGTCGCGTTATCACTCATCCTGATGGTGATCAGCATCGCACTCGCCCTGTTCGTCGGAACACGATTCTACCGCGGGGGTGTCCTCTTTTACGGATCAAATCCGCTGAAGCAATTGCGCCGTATTTTAGGCGGACGCCAGTAGTAGTTTACAAGACGAACCGTTTCCGCTATCGTTAGGTGAGAAAAAGCCTTGAGGAGGAATTACGTTATGCGGTCTCGTTTTTGGGCAGCGATTTTATTCACAGCTGCCGCCATCGTCTCGTCCCTTGTCATGTTCACGAAATTTCCACAAGCAAGTGAGACATGGAAGCTGGTCCTCGCTTACGGCGGAGTGACATTCATCGTCAGTTTATTTTATTGGTCTTTCGTCGCTGTACGGATCCAGTCCTCGCGTTTATTCGGAAGCTGGATCGGCGTCTTTATCGGCGGAACGACGGTTTTACTCGTTTGTGTCGCTCGTTTCCTGATTCGGGGAGACTTCATGATGATTTTAAAATGGCAGGCCATGCTCGGCAGTCTGACTTTAAACTTCGGCTATGTCGGCTGGGTGCTTGTCATCGCAAATGCCATCATCGGTTTCTTGATTGGACGGACACGACAAAAGGGACGCCGGGCTCCACGTCCTGCGCCACAGCGTTAATCGTTAAAAAAACATCACCGGCTTTAGCGTCGGTGTACACAAAAGAGGAAAACGGACATTTGATCCGTCTTCCTCTTTTTGTTTGGCTGAACATCAATTCCGGTCGTTCATTTGCGGTGATAACGTGTTCGGTCAATCTTTCGGCTGAACTCCGTATAACAATCGGTTGTCGTCGTCTCAGTGTCTTCCGTCAGACGGTTGAGGTATTCATCGAGTTGAAGCATCGTCGGGAGTTTGTCGGCAAACAGTTCAAACGTCTCTGCCGCGTCTTCCCGTTGCAATTCCCCCGCCTCCATGACCGCCTCCACCAGCTCATGAAAAATCCGTTGTTCCGTGGCACTCATCGTCTGTTCAATCCGTTTGACGTCCTCATCATACATCAAATCAAACAGGCGCATCCGTTCTTCCAGCTGCTGTTCAATCATCGTTTCGTCTTGTCCCATTGTCTGTTCATACGCCAATCGCATTTCTTCAAGCGGCGTTTTTTCCTGCATGACGAATTTTAAGGACTCCCCGGTCCAGATATGCCGTGCCAGATAACTGGAATCGATATGCAGGGCTTCCGCCAAGGATTCGATATAAGCTTTTGTCGGATACACTTCGCTGAGTTCCGTCCGGCGGATGAAATAGGGAGCGACCCCGAGATTGTCCGCCAACTGGTCGATTGAGATTCCGGCGCGTTCCCGTAAGATTCGGATGCGGTCACCGTATCCCCGGTAAGGTGAATGGTCCAGCATGTTACCCCTCCTCGCTATGCTATTATCATACCCTCGAATCCGGTATCGGATACATCGAACTTTCGCACGATTTTTTTAATAAATAACGCGGATAGCGGGCCCATAACGGCAGGATACTGATGAAATAACAGCCGGTGACGATTCCGATCCAGGTGAAGGACAACGGAAGAAACGGACCGATCTCGAGTCCCCCTTCCGATATGATGACTTGAAAGAGTAACCAGGCATGAAAAATCGAAATAAAGTACGGAACCATCAACACCGTACCGTATTTGATGAACAGGAAACGGCGAATGCTCTCTTTACTGAAACCAAGCGCAAACAGGGTCTTCAGCCGTTTTTGTTCACGCTCCGCCGTCATCTGCATCCAGACGTGCAGGAAGCTTGCATTGATGACAAACAGCCAGATTGTCAACAGGATGACGACAAACGAGACAAGACGAATGATCCGGATCCCGTCCAGTTTATCTTCCGTCTCATTGATCAATTGATAAGGAACCGATGCTTTTTTACCGAGCTCCGTTTTCGATTGGATGTCCCGGACAATCGACATCCAACTTGTCCAACGCTCTGTCCCGTAATCGGCGTACGAGGGTGTATCAAAGACACGGATCCGGGCGACCGGACGATTCATCGTAGCAAACACCCGGTCACTGACGACGAACAATGTTTTAATCCGGTCGTTGTATCCGAATAACAGACCGTGCTCCGCCATTGGTTCCAGCTGATAGCCAGCTTGCTTCATTTCCGTTTTTGCTTTTTTCATCGTCGGTGTGACTTCCTCGACTTGAACCGGGCGGGCCGGAATCATAAACGTCTGTTTGTCCGTCAACAACGTCCGTTGCTCGTAACCCAAATGCTTCATCAGCTGATTGTAGTCCGACAACGGAATCACGTACCGGCTCTTCCCGCCTTTGAGCCGGACATCCTGCCGGTATTTATCCGGAAACGCTTTTGTCATCGTCCGTTCCAGAGTCTCCAGACGACCGGACGGAACAGACGATTCCTCGTAATAGACCAGTCCGAACTGATTGTCAGACGAGAGGTCAAACCCGATCATTTGAAAGATAAAGATCAGACCGACAGCCGTTAAGGCACAGGAGGTCAAAATCGTCCCCAAGGCAACCAGTGTACTGTTCGTCCGTAATTGAACCGCGATTTCCGAGACGATTAACTTGCGTAACGACAACCGGCGGGGCCGGTAGAGTTTGAGCGCGACCGGAATGACGTGGCGGCAGAAAAAGAACGAACCGACGAAGATGATGAAGGGAAAGACAAATAGAAAGTTATCCTGCCGCGTCAATGCCATGAAATAGCCGTAAAACAGGATCAGTACGGCCGTTCCCTGCATCGCAAGACCGAATCGGACACGAAGCCGGGAACGAGTCCGGACAGGTCGGTCCGGACGGAATCTATAAATCGCGAGGACCGTCGCAATCAACAACGTCAACATCGCTCCTGCAATCAATACTAAAAAAGAAAGAACGGAAAGCTCAATCGTCAGGCGCGGTAAGAACATGACTTTTTCAATCGAAAGTAACATCAGCTTCGTCAGGACAACGCCGAGCGTGATGCCGCCCATAATCGCGAGCCCGCCGACAATCAGGATTTCAATCATAAAATATTTCAGAAAATGTGAAAATCCGCTTCCAAGCGTCCGCATGATCCGTAAGTCGTTTTTCCGGTGCTCGAGCATCGTATAGGTCGTCGAATAGATGAATAAAATACTGAAAAACAGAATGATGACTTCGGCAATGAACACAAAGATCATCGTAAATTCAATGACCTGATTCAATTGGCTCAGGACTTTGGCGATGTTCTGAAACGATTCACTGACGACGAGATTCCAGTAACTGGTCGCAATCGTCATCGCGACGATGATCGTTAACGCATAGCCATAATAAAGACGTTGATAACGTCTGATGTTACGTAGGGCGTATTGCAGATAAGTGATGTTCATCCCCTCCTAATAACGAGAGCGATTCGATGACACGCTGGAAAAAGACCCGGCGCGGTTCATCGCGGAACAGTTCCGTCTGAATGCTGCCGTCCTTCAGAAACAGGACATGATTGCAATACGAGGCGACCGTCGGATCATGGGTGACGATGACCATCGTCATACCGGCTGCATTCAGTTCTGCCAGCAACTCCATGACGTGTTTCGTCGCCTGAAAATCAAGTGCCCCCGTCGGTTCGTCGGCGAGCATCAGACGCGGTGCGTGAATTAAAGCCCGTCCGATGGCCGTCCGTTGCCGTTGCCCGCCCGAGACCTCGTCGACCTGTTTATCAAGCAACTCATCAATCTGTAACCGTTTTGCGAGATGCTGCATCTCTTCCCGGGCTTCCTTCGTTTTTTTACCGCTGAGCATCAAAGGAACAAGCATATTCTCAGCTACCGTCAACGAATCAAGCAGGTTGAATTCCTGAAAGATGATTCCGAGCGTCTCGCGCCGGAAGCGGGTTGTTTCTTTCCGTTTGAACGTCGCCGTATCGATGCCTTGAATCAAAATCGAGCCCCAACTCGGCTGATCCAGTGTCGCAAGCAGATTGATCAAGGTCGACTTGCCGCTGCCGGACGGTCCCATGACGGCGACCATCTCCCCTTCTTCCACACGAAAATTGATGTCGGTCAACGGCTGTTCCGTCACTTTTCCGGGATAGACTTTTCCTAACTGTTTGACTTCAATCATCTTGTTTCCCTCCTACGAGCGTCAGACGACAGGTCGTCCCGACCCCTTCCGTGCTGTCGAGTTCAATGGTATGACCGAGCTTCAGGCAAATCTGACTGACGAAGTACAATCCCATTCCGGTTGATTCGCCGTAACGCCGGCCGTTTTCCCCGGTGAAGAAGGCGTTGAAGACACGCGGCAGATCGCGTTTCGGTATGCCGACGCCGTCATCTTCAATCGTCAGCACGATTTTCCCCGCTTGTTCGACGGCACGGATATAGACTTCATGTCCGTGACCGGCCGTGTATTTGACGGCATTCGTCAGCAACTGCAGGACCACAAAACGGAACCACTTGGAGTCGGTATAGATATACAGCTCCGGTGCAAGCTCAAGCTTCGGATACACTTTATTTTTGACGAACAGCCGTTTTTCCTGATTGATGATGCCCGTCACTAACGTCCGCAGATTTAGCCGTTCCGCCTTTAAGTCCGTCTCGATCGCTTCGAGACGCGATGAATACAACATCTGATCCAGTCCGATCCGCAGCCGGTCGACTTCATGGCGTAAGTCCGCCTGGAACTGTTCGCCCGGATGTTCCAGAATCAACTCGATGACCGACAACGGCGTCTTCATTTGATGAATCCATTGGTCGACATACCGGTGCCGTTCCTTTTCCTTCCGTCGTTCAGCAAACAAGCTGTTCCGAAAGACGGTCTGTTGGCGTTCCAAGAAGTGCTCGACGGCTGCTGCCAGCGGTTCGTCACTGTCGGCCCGGATCGGTTCCGCAACCGACTCAATCGGTGTCTGCAATCGTTTGAGCAACGGTAACATACTGAAGAAACGGTAACTTAAATAAATCAGCAAGGCGATTGCATTTAAGAGCGCGATGTAAAAAAAGGCTGCCGGACGATACAGATCGTATAACCACAGGATAAGAAACAAGGCTACCATCTGCCCACTGAAGAACAGAACCCCCGGAATCGCATGTTTGAAGAAAAGTCTCATTTGTCGAGGACCAATTTGTAGCCGACTCCCCGAACCGTCTCAAGACCCCCGATGCCGATTTCCGCCAACCGTTTCCGGACACGGGTGATGTTGACGTTCAGGGTATTTTCATCGACGAACGCTTCATCATCCCAAATCCGTTCCAGCAAGTCACCCCGACTGACGATCCGCGGGCTCACCGTCAACAACATCTCTAAAATCAGTCCTTCTTTTTTCGACAGCTCGATCGATCGGTCCTCGTGCTCGACGATATACCGGTCCAAATACAACGTCAGTCCGGCACGACTGACCGTCCGCTCGTCACTTTCCTGCGACAATGTCCCGTAAGCGCGTCGAATCTGACTTTTGATTTTCGCGATAACGACGGCTCCCTGGAACGGCTTGACGATGTAATCATCCGCGCCGTATTCGAGTGCCATGACTTGATCCATCTCCCCGACCCGGGCCGAGATGAACAGAATCGGTGCCCGCGTCTTCATTCGGAGCTGGCGGCACCAGTAAAACCCGTCAAACTTCGGTAAATTGACATCAAGCAGGATGACGTCCGGTTGCGTTTCTTCAAATCGAGCGACGACGTCTCCTAATCCATCTTCATGAATGACGTTAAAATCATACCGTTCCAACAATTCTTTTAATAACAGTGCAATTTGTTGATCGTCTTCTACCAATAAAATCGTTTCCATCTGCAGATTCAACTCCTTCTTCTTCCATGATACCGAACAAAAAATGGACTGGAAACGATTAATCGTCTCCTGTCCATTTACATTAGATGACAATCCGTCGATAGGCGCGTACCGTGACGAGATAGTACACGAGATAAACGACGGTATAACAACCGATTGCAAGCGACATCGGTAACCGCAAATCATAATTTAATAACTTTTCCAGGACCTGCATCGCAAACAGGCTGTGGACAAGACCGAGCAGATACGGCAGGACGAACATGAATCCGACTGATTGCCGGATGATACCGGTCTGTTCTTGCTGATCGACGCCGATTTTTTGGATGATCGTAAACCGTTGTTTCGATTCTTCCGCCTCTGCGAGCATCTTAAAGTAGATGATGGATCCCGTCGCCAGTAAAAAGACGAGTCCGAGGAATCCGGCGGCAAAAGCAAGCAGACCTGTCGTCGCTGTCGTCATGGCATAGACCGGATAATAAGCGGCCATCTCCGTCTCCGTTTTTTTGCCGTACAATTGCTCCAGTCGGTCGATCAGTCCGTCATCTGAACGTTCGTCCGAGAACTGATAGTTTGTCAGCATCGCTGCTTTTTCCGGCATCATGGCAAAGACATCATCCGAAACGGCAAAAGCCAGCCGTTTTTTCGCATAGAGTTGAGTGATTGGTAAATCCGTCGCACCGGTAATCCGAAAGGACGAGTGATCGTCTTTAAACGTCACGCCCACCGGTGACTTGACCGATTCCTTCAGCAAATCGTTCCCTTTGAACGTCTCAAGCACGATTGCTTCACCGGCTCCCGGTTCCGGCAACTGCTTCTTCCCGTTGCTTTTGGCCAACTTCTGATAGTCGGAATAACTGATGTAGCTGAACTGTCCCGGCTCGCCGTCAAATCCGAATGTCTGATAGGACATCGTAAACGACAACGGATTTGGTAACTCCTTCAATGGATGATTCACCGTTTTGACGTTGACCATCGTCCGCGATTCAATCGTTTGGTCGGATGACCGAATTAATTTTTCGGCTGCCTGTTGCTGGCTTGCAATCGATAAACTGTACGGCATCTGTTCCTCGACTGTCCGGTCAATATAATAATAGATTGACGTCGCGGTTCCGACCGTCGTCAAGGTGACGGCCGTGATGACGGTAATCGTCGACAACATGACGGCATTCGATTTAATCCGCGACAGCAACTGTCCGTGTAAGATCAGGTTCGTACCGCGATAATGGCGACCACGTTTGCTGAGGAGACGGAGTAAAAAAATCGTGAAATAGCTCATCGTACCGAACGTTCCGACGATGATGCAGAGCATCAAGACCGGCGCAACGATCGTAAAGTGTGCGAGCAACGGTTCCCCGGTCAAATAATACCCGACACCAATCAACAGGATGGAAACAAGAGCCAGGACCGGATGGACTTTCGGAATCGTTTCGACCTGCTGTTTCGCCTTAAACAACTCGATCAGGGTAAATCGATAAATCGTCCGGGCTGACCGGAGCGCAATCACAAGGAAGATTGTCAAAAAGACGACAACCGTCTGACCGATTGCTCCGGCATTGATGGAGAAATCGGATTCAATCGTCATTCCCATAACGTAGGCCAACAGTTGGACAAAGTATTTTGAGGCAATCGTTCCGAGTGAAACACCGATTAATAGACCGATCAGTCCGTACCCCATCGTCTCAAGAAACAGCAACTTGGCAATTTGCCGGCGTTCGAGACCTAGCAGTGCATACAGCCCGATTTCCTGTTTTCGGCGCCGCAGGAAAAAATCACTCGAATACCAGATGAAGACGGCGGAAAAAAGAGCCAGGATGACGCTTGAACCGGTAAAGACCGTCCCGAGTTTCCCGTATAGTTCATTGGCTTGTAACATCGCCTCATTGGAACGGATGGCTAAAAACGTGTAATAAATCAAAATCGCGAACGTAACTGCGCCGAGATACATCATGTTCTGCCGGATGTTTTTTAAATTCCGGAAAGCTAACTTAAACAAGTTCACGGACCGCACCTCCGAGTTCACGTTGGACTTCCATGATCTGTTCGAAAAACTCCTTGCGTGTCCCGAACTGGTGAATTTCCCGGAACAACTCTCCGTCTTTGACGAACAGCACCCGTTCCGCGTACGATGCGGTCACCGGATCGTGGGTCACCATTAAAATCGTTGCACCCTGTTCATTCAAGCCGACCATGGCTTCAAGCAGACCGGTCGCTGATTTCGAGTCGAGTGCTCCGGTCGGCTCATCCGCCAAGATCAGTGACGGCTGATGAACGATGGCGCGTGCAGCAGCTGTCCGTTGCTTTTGACCTCCCGACAGTTCAGACGGCCGTTTTGCGAGCAGATCCTCAATTCCAAGCTCCCGGGCGACGGATGTGACTCGAACGAGAATATCGGCTTTCGGCATGTGTTGTAACGCCAGCGGTAAGGCAATGTTTTCTTCGACCGTCATCGTGTCGAGCAGGTTAAAGTCCTGAAAAATAAATCCGAGCTGTTCCCGCCGAAACCGGGCCAACTGTTTTTCTTTCATCCCCGTCACGTCTTTTCCATTGATATGAATTGTCCCGTCCGTCGGTTGGTCAATGGTCGACAACAAATTTAATAAGGTCGACTTCCCTGCGCCTGACGGTCCCATGATACTGACGAACTCTGCGTCGTGAATCGTCAGTGTCGTCGGTCGGAGCGCCTCGTGCCGTGCGTTTTTCGTATGGTAGACTTTCGTGATCTGTTCTGCGTGTAAGATGGCTTTCATGATGTGTTTCCTCCCGTATTCTTAATCTTGCTGTCAGTATACCGGGCAATCCGTCTTTCAAAGAATCGGTCAGACTTTCATTCATCTTACAAAATAGTAAGTTCGGGTAGGAGACAACAAAAAAAGTCCCTTCGTCTAAGACGAGGGGACGTATTCGTTATATGATTATTTATGTGTTGCTTTGAAGAGTTCTGTTTCGCCTGCGACAACAGATGTTCCTTCAGCCGGTACTGCAGAAAGTGTAAATTGATCGTGGTTTGTCACGATGATTGGTGTGATTGTAGATGGTGCGTTTGCACGGATGAATTCGAGATCAAACTCAACGAGGACGTCACCGGCTTTAACTTTATCGCCAGACTGAACGTGTGCCGTGAAGCCTTCACCTTTAAGGTTAACTGTGTCTAATCCAACGTGGATCAACAACTCAAGACCATCTTCGCCTTTAAGACCAATTGCGTGTTTTGTAGGGAAGATTGTTTCGACCGTTGCGTTGATTGGTGAAACGACTTTACCTTCCGTCGGCTCGATTGCGATACCGTCACCCATCATTTTTTGCGAGAAAACTTGATCAGGTACGTTCTCGATGCTGACGATTTTACCTGTAAGGGCAGAAGCGATTTTTGTGTTTCCTGCGTCATTACCACCAAACAATTTTTTAAAGAATCCCATGATACTATCCCTCTACTTTCTCGATCGTTTTCTTCTTAAAGAAGATTCGATTTTTTTATAGGAGCCAGTTAAATGCAAACTCGCTCACGTTCTCACAAAAAGCATACGTTTGTAACTCTGGTTTTGCAAGTATTTTTGTGTGATAATAGTTAGAAATCACAAGGAGGCGCTTACATGTTAACATTTTCAGAACTTACATATGTCCGTCCTGACCTGAACGTCCTTGAAACTTCTATGCATGCTGCTATCGATCGCTTGCGTGAAGCAACAGATGTCGATACAGCAAACAATGCCATCTCTGAGATTAATACCCTTAGAAATCAATTTGAAACAGCCAGTCAGTTGGTGGAGATCCGTCATACGATCGATACGCGTGACGGTTTCTACGAAACAGAACAGGGTTTCTTTGACGAAGCCGGTCCGGTTTACCAAGGATACGTCTCGAGTTATTATCAGGCACTGACGACTCATCCTCTCCGTTCTTCGCTCGAATTGACGTGGGGCAAACAGCTTTTCTTACTTGCGGAAGCCAGTCTGAAAACATTCTCTGACGAAATCATTCCGAAACTCCAGGAAGAAAATCGCCTGGCCAGTGAATATACGAAACTGATGTCGGCGGCGCAAATCGAATTCGACGGCAAGACACTAAACTTGTCCCAGTTCGGTCCCTATCTCCAGTCAGCTGACCGAACTGTCCGAAAAGCTGCTTCCGAAGCACGCTACGGCTATTTAAAAGAACACGGTGACGCCATCGATACGATTTACGACAAACTTGTCCATGTCCGGACCGATATCGCGAAGACACTTGGTTTCCCGTCGTTCGTCGAACTCGGCTATGCCCGGATGTTGCGTGTCGATTACGATCAATCGATGGTCGAAAACTACCGTCAACAAATTCTCGAGACGATCGTCCCGATTGCGACATCCCTCAAAGAACGCCAGCAGCGCCGGATCGGCGTCGATTCCCTCTACTATTACGATGAAGGATTTGCTTTTAAAACCGGCAACGCGACACCGCAGGGCGAAGAAGCATTCATCATCGAAGGCGGGAAAAAGATGTACCGTGATATGTCACCGGAGACAAATGAGTTCTTTGAATACATGCTTGAACGCGGCGCGCTCGACTTGACGGCGAAACCGGGTAAAGCAGGCGGCGGCTATTGCACGTACATCGCGGACGAAAAACTCCCATTCATCTTCTCGAACTTCAACGGAACGGCCGGTGACATCGATGTCCTGACACACGAAGTCGGACACGCGTTCCAGGTCTACGAAAGCCGTCACTTCACCGTGCCGGAATACGGGTTCCCGACGTATGAAGCCTGTGAAATCCACTCGATGTCGATGGAATACTTTGCTTATCCGTGGATGGAAGAATTCTTCGGCGATCAGACGGCCAAGTACAAGTTCAGTCACCTTGCCGGTGGCGTGACGTTCCTGCCTTACGGAGTCGCCATCGATGAGTTCCAACACGTCATCTACAATCAACCGGAGCTGACACCGGCTGAACGCCGGACGGCATGGCGCGACATTGAGAAGAAATACCTGCCGCACCGGAATTATGAAGAAAATGATTACCTGGATTCAGGCGCTTGGTGGCATCAACAAGGCCACGTTTTCGGTAGCCCGTTCTACTATATCGATTACACGCTGGCGCAAGTCTGTGCCTTCCAGTTCTATGCCTGGATGGAGCAAGACCGGGAAGCCGCCTGGAAATCGTATCTTGAACTCTGTAAAGCGGGTGGATCGGAAAGCTTCCTGACACTCGTGGAACGTGCCGGACTGAAATCTCCGTTCGCTCCGGGAACCGTCGGGGCAGCCGTCGAACCGATCAAAGCCTATTTATCGGAAACGGATGATCTCGCACTCGATCGTGTTTGATTAATTCGCCGGCAAGACGTTCTGATTCCATTAAAAAAGTGACCGCTCCCGACACCAGTCGGGAAGCGGTCACTTTTCGTATGCAGATGATATCGGATGAATGGATCATCCGGATTGTTTAATATCTTCTTGATAACGGTCATACCAGATTTCGAATTCATCAGCCGGAATCGGACGAGAGTAATAGAACCCTTGACCATACTCACAATCGAGCTTTCGTAAGTTCTCTCCCTGTTCGGCCTGTTCAATCCCTTCCGCCACGACATCATACTTTAACGTATGGGCGAGTCGGATGATTGTCTCGATTAACGGAGCATTTGAACAGGCATCCGTTCCACTGATGAACGAACGGTCAATCTTCAGTCGTTGAATCGGCAAACGGCTCAAATACGACAGCGAGGAATAGCCGGTTCCGAAGTCGTCAATCGCCAGCCGGTAACCGAGTCGATTCAGTGTCTGCAAGGCATCAAAGACGCGCGTATCGGAAAAAACACCAAATGATTCGGTAATTTCCAGCTCCATCCGTTGTTCAATCCCGGGATAACGTTCCCGGACATCCGTCAACAACTCGACGATCCGGCCGGAGACCAGTTCTTTGACGGATAGATTGGCGGACACACGAAGTGACTCAAGCGGTGTCCCTTCCCATCGTCTGACCTGATTGACGGATTCCTGGACCACCCACATTCCGATTTCTTCAATCAGCATCGACCGTTCGGCAATCGGGATGAAGACAGCCGGACTGATCATCCCACGCTCGGGATGGAACCAGCGCAACAAGGCTTCGCATCCGTCGACCGTTTTGGTTTTCAGATTGACTTGCGGCTGATAAAACAGTTGCAGTTCGTTCCGGGCAATCGCTTCCCGCAACTCGGCTTCGAGAACGACGGATTCCCGGTATTCTTCACTCATCCAGGACTCAAACCAGATCGGTCCACCGGTCTGTTCCCGTTTCGCATGCTGCATCGCGATGTCGACGGAAGACAGCAACGACGTCACCGCGACCGCATCATCCGGATAACGGACCATACTCATACTGATACTGACATCGATTTTTTCACCGTCGATCCGGTAAGGACGTTCCAAAATCGTTTTCAGATCGCGGTAATCAACGATCTCCTGTTGGAAAATCAGGACGGCAAACTCATCGCCGCCAATCCGGGCTGCTGAACCTGTCCCGATGAAATGGTGACGCAAGCGGTTTGCCAGTTCTTTTAGGATTTGATCACCGGCACTGTGTCCGTAGATATCGTTGATCCGTCTGAACTGCCGGACGCCGATCGTCACCAGTTCTCCCGGTTGCGGCGCAGCGATGGCTTCCTCCATCTTTTGCTCAAACCCGTTCCGGTTCAACAAAGAGGTCAACACATCAAACAGGGCCAGTTGCGTGATCTTTTCTTCGCGCTTAAATTGATCGGTCTCATCATGACAGGTCAGATAAAGTGCCGTTCCGTTGCCGTTTTTCGAAGGAACATGAATGATGTTGACGAACATGTTCCGAATGTCCTGCTTGAAAATCATCTGGCAACGGATGGTCTGGCTGTACCCGTCGATTGCCCGGTTGAGGGCCCGGCGGACACGGTTTAAATCTGCCGGATGAATCAGTTCCTCGATTGTCATCAATTCAGACGACTGGGCCAACTGTTTGAAACGGTCATTTCCGCTGAGCAGTTGAAAATCAGAGGAGAGTGCAACAATCGGATTCGTATTTTGAGAAAATAAGGATTCGATTTCTGCTTTCTTCTGTTTGATTTCCATCGTTTTTTTATCGTTATAATCGAGTAATCCGGAAATGATCGTCGTCATCGTCCGGAACGCTTCAACGACCGGATGGAAGTCATTTAACTCCGGCACCTGATGATGCGACTGTTTCGGACCTTCCGCAAAAAAGTCGGCTTCCGCCTGCAAAATATGTAAGTCCTTTCGGAATGCCCGCAACAGGGATAAGGTCAGCCAAAGCAGAAGCAGAATCACACAGCACGTCGCAATGAACATCAGCCAGGCATTTCGGATCAACGTATTTCCATGATCCGTCATTTCGGTCTGAACATCGGCAATCCCTTGATCAAACGACCGGTACATACTGGTTTGATACCGCTTTGCCACTTCGTCCATCGTTCCGTATTGTTTCAGTTCCGGTTGATTGATGGTCGCATCGATCATTCGTAAATAGGCGTACATCTGATTGCTCATCACCGAGATATCCCGGCGAAGCTCTTCATCTTCCGGCCGCATCGTTGCGTAGAAGGACTGGATCAAAGCGTTGTTCCGTGAGTTCAGCTCCTGGCGTGTCTGACGAAGGCGCAACAGATCAATCGAGTTCAATTGATTCTCCCGGTTAATGCTCACTAAAAACTGTCCCGCCCGGCCAAGCTCTTCCTGCATCAAAAAGAGATTCGAGAAAAACGTGTAATAAGTCCCGGTCTCGCCGCTCAAATACAGTTGGTTGAACAGGACTTCGCTTTTATAGGCAGTCGCCGCTTGAAAAAATTGATGCTCCGACTGATATCCGCCGGTCTGCAGCCGGTTGATTTCAGTCAGGAGTTCTTTTTGGGCCGGTCCCTCCATCTTGAGATCTTTGATCTGCCGGTCAAGTGCCGTCAGTTCCGTTTTCGTTTGTTGCCACGTCTCGGTCCGTGTCGCAACGGCATCTCCCGTCGTTTCACTTAAGGTGAGGTAATACTCATTCGTCACATCCCGTTCGACCTGATTGAGTCGTTCAAAAATATCCATCATCTCGCTTGAGCGTTTGAACTGATATCCTTCTTCCAGATTCTTTACCAGTTGTTGCGTCGCGATCAACAACGCTAACAGACCGATAACTGAAATCATCCATGAGAACGTTTTGTAGTAGGAGCGTTTTCGGAATGCTTCTACGATGGAGACTGGTGATAAACGTCGCAACACATCGTCCTCCCTAACTTGTCATTATGTTTCTATATCGTCTTGTCGGGCCGGTTCGTGAAGTCAAAAGCAGTTAAAAAGGGTCAATAAAAAGCACTTCTTCCCACTTTTCGTGAAAATCAGTGCTTTTTATACTAGATTTTAGTATTGAACGTTCTCGCGTGCCACTTTTTTAGCAAAATAGTCAATGATGTCACGGCGACGAATGATGCCGATAAAGTGTTTCCCGTCATCGATGACCGGTACGAAATTTTGATCGGTGATGACTTCAATCATCTCTTCCATCTGTGCTGTGATCGAGACCGGTTTGTACCGGACACGCTGTTTGATATCCGTTAAACGGGTTTGCAGGACATGATCGTAATCCGCATGTTCAAGATTTTTTTCAAGTGCCCACAGGACATCCCCTTCCGTCAGGGTTCCTGCATATTTTCCTTTGTCATCAACGAGTGGGACCGATGTGAATCGATGATGTTTCATCTTTTCAAGTGCTTGTCTGACCGTTGATTCAGGATCTAAGTATTTCACTTCGTCTTTTGGTAATAAGAAAAAAGCAATATTCATGTTCGTTCCTCCCTAGCCACTCTGTGACACCGCTTCTATTTTATCATGAACTCAGGTTTCGTTCAGTTCCCAAATCATGAAAATCTCCCCACAATTCCTTCATATTTAGTACTACCCTTCCGATAATCAGAATAGACAGATTTTAAAGACTATTTAAAAAGATAGGAGAATTACATATGCGTCTTCCAATCACACGCCGGCTTTTCATCGGGTTAATTTTACTGCCCGCTCTCACGTTAGGAGTCTCGACCTGGTTTTCATATAATCAGACGAGTCAGACTGTCGAACGGTTGGTCGATTCGACCTCCCAAACGGCCTTAAAACAGCTTGAGCAATCCTTCTCCCGTATCATCGATGACACAAAAAAAGATACGACCCTGTTGGCCGGTCTCCCGTTTAACCGGACGAACGGACAACTGCCGAGTTACATAAGCAATACACCGGAACCGGGAGCGGAACTCCCGTCCCAAAAAGCAAAAGACATCTACAGCGTCCTTGAGAAATACGGTTCATCAAAAATCGAAAATTCCTTTGTTCAGTATGCGGATACCAAGGGCGGTTATTTAAACTGGCCGAAACAGGAAGCCGCGTCGGGGTACGACCCCCGTCAGGACGTCTGGTACAAACAGGCGTTGGAAAATTCGAGTACGGTCGCGATGAGTGAACCGTACTATGATCAAGCAACGAAGCTTTCGGTCATTGGTTTTTCAAAAGCAGCGCTCGATGATCAGGCGAATATCAAAGGTGTCTTATCCGTCTATAAAAGTGTCGACCGGTTATCGGAAGACATGAAACGGATTGAAATCGGTCAAAAAGGATTTGTTTTCAGTTATACAAAAGACGGTCAGATCGTCACGCATCCGAATAAAAACTATTTCTTTAAGAAAGTCGACCAGTTACGCGAAGATGGAAAAGCGTATTTCGAAGCCCCTAAACAAATGATCAGCCAAGAATCCGGTTCGACGATCATGGAGGTCGGCGGAAAAAAATCCGTCGTCATCTGGCAACTGTCCTCGAAGACGGGCTTTAAACTGGCGGTCGTTCTCGATTATGCCTCGTTGTATGCCCCTAAAGACGCAATGCTGACACAATCGTTGATCAACTTCGTCATTGCAATCGCCTTGGCGACTTTAATCGCCTGGCTCATCGGCCGTTCCATCAATCGGCCGTTAGCCGGTCTTCGCCGTGAGGCGTTAGCCATCGCAAGCGGTGATTTACGCACAACGAACCGCCCGAAACGCTGGATTCGCGATGAACTGTCGGATCTCGGCGAAAACTTTGACGCCATGCGCCAAAAGCTCCGGCAAACAATTACAGCGATGACCGAGTCCGCCGGCACCGTCCGGGATGCTTCGCACGATTTATCGTCAAATGCCGTTCATGTTCAAAATGCATCGGTTCAAATCGGACAGACAATGGAAGAAATTGCTGCTGCCGGCGAAACGCAGACGAAACAAGCGGAACGCTCTTCTCATGCGGTTTACGGCGTCAAAGAACGATCGATTGCGATGCAGACCGCTGCTACCGAAACGCTGACCGAAGTCGCATCCGTCGCCTCTGCCGCGACACGCGGCAGTCGCCTGACGAAACAGACCATCACGGATCTGTTGCAGCATTCTGATTCATTGGAACAGGAGATTCAAAATACATCCGACTTCCTCGGCAAACGTTCTGAAGAAATCGGCAAGATTCTTGGAACGTTACAGGCCATCTCCAGTCAAACCAATCTCTTGGCTTTAAACGCGGCCATCGAGGCGGCACGTGTCGGGGAACAGGGACGCGGGTTTGCCGTCGTCGCGAGCGAAGTACGGAAACTGGCCGAAGAAAGTGATCAGTCCGCAAAACAAATCAAACAGTTACTCGATAATATCCAACACGAAACGCAGACAGCAATGGGTGCGATGAACGGCGTCATGGATGACTTAAAACAATCGCTTGAATCGGTCAAAACGACCGGGGTCGATTTCGAACAGATTGCCGGATCCGTCCAGCATGTCTCGAACCGGACAGAATCTTTGACGGGAGATATCAGTGCCCTGACTCATGCGACCGAAGAGGTATCTGACGCGATGGGAACGATTCTTGCCTTGACGGAAGAAAATGCTGCCGGTATCGAGACGAGTGCCGCAAGCATCCAGGAAACAAATGCGACGATCGAAGCCGTCACGACAGCAGCGGCTCATCTCGCGCAAATCGCAACGGAACTCCATGCCTTGACCGTCGACTTCCAAGTCGATGAACCGATTGACGGGGACGAACTTCTCCCTCCGGCTGAAACATCTGAACCACTCGTACACGACTTGTCTTACGACGAAGTGGCGGCTTCACTCGATGAACATACTGAACCCGAGCAAACGTCAAAGGACGATGAATCGGCTGATTCGGCTGACTCAGACTCTTCTGACGATGCTCCCCGGTAAACGATTTTCCTTCCAACTCAAAAGACATCAACCGCCTGAACAAACGGGCCGTTGATGTCTTTTGTTTTTTAAAATGTCTTCTCGGCTTCAAATGATTCTTGCTATACAATCATCGGGACACGACGTAAACTGAAAACAACACGTTTTTAAAGAACGGAGGAACTCCAGTGTCGCCCTTATCAACAGAAGATTTGATTCAAATCGCGGAAAGTCTTTACGGGACGACGGGCTTTTTTGTTTCGTACCAGTCCCTGACCGGTGAGGAACTGGATATCAGTCCGGCCGCGCCTTCGCATCCGAGCCGGTTATCGATCGAACAGGAATGGCCGGCACCGGATCAGACACCGCTCCTGTATACCTTAAAAGATGGAACGGCTTACCTGTTTATTCCCGTCCAGGAACAAGGACAGTACCGGATCGGTCCGGTCTTACTGCAATCGGCTCTGTTCCGTGCGCACATTCAGGATGAAGCGTTCCATCAATTTTATAAAGCCTTGACCCGGACGACGGAAAACCGGTTGATCGACTGCGCTCATCTGGTCCACCGTTTACTGACCGGCCAGCAACTCGCTAAACGGGACATCCGAACCGAATCGGAAAGCGAAGAGCAGGAAATTCCGCTGATTGCCGATGTTTCCCCTCATACTGCAACGACTGCCTACATCAAGGCCTGGGAGCGGGAACAGCAGATCATCGAATGGATTTCGTCCGGACAAAGCGAACGCTTGGCGACGACCTACTCTCTACCCGCTTACGGTGAATTCGGATCACTTGCGCGTCACCAGCCGTTAAGGGCTGAAAAAAATCTGTTGCTCGGCACAGTGTTGTTGAGCGCCCGGGCTGCGATTAACGGCGGGCTGGAACCGGATGAAGCCTTTATGCTCAGCGACCGGATGATTGAATCGATTGAAGCGGCAACTAGTATTTCCGAGCTGCGTAACCGCCACGTCCGGATCACGGTCAGCTTTGCAGAGGCCGTCAAACAGATTCAGGAGTTGCGCCATTCGCCGCACGTACTCGCCGCGATCCGTTATATCCAGCAGCACTTGTATGATCCGTTATCGGTCTCGTCGATCAGCCAGGCGATTCACGTTTCATCAAATTATTTATCCGTCCTGTTCAAGGAAGAGACGGGACTTCCGCTCGCACGTTACGTCATTCGTGAACGGATTCGTGAAGCGAAACGGCTGTTGCGTTCGACGGATGATTCCCTGCTGACGATCTCGAACAAGTTACATTTCTCGAGTCAAAGTCATTTTAGTCAGGCGTTCAAACAGACGACCGGCGAGACACCGACTCATTACAGACAACATCATTTTTAATCTTTTTTAAAGGAGTATGACATGACACAGCTACTTACGAAAATCCGCCGCAAGAAAATCCATAAAGGATTGCTTCTCTATCGGCTGTTTCAACAGCTTCCGGTTCAAAAAAATCTTGTCCTGTTTGAAAGCTTTTTAGGTCGCGGTTATTCGGACAATCCGAAAGCGCTCTACCTGACACTTCAAAAACAGCGTCCGGAACTTCAGCTCGTCTGGATTTTTGCCAAAGAACCGAACGCCGCAGTCAAGGCAGCTTGTCCGAACTGGGTATTGCGGAACAGCCCGAAATACTATTACCTGATGGCCCGGGCGCAGTACTGGATTTTCAATACGCGTCAGCCGCTCAGCTTAAAAAAACGACGGGAAACGATGTATTTACAGACCTGGCACGGGACTCCTTTAAAACGGCTCGGACTCGACATGGATGAGGTCCATATGCCGGGTACGAATACCGAACAGTACAAAACGAACTTTTCTGCCCAGGCCAAGGAATGGAACTATCTGCTTTCACCCAATCTCTATTCCAGCGCCATCTTCAAACGGGCCTTTGATTTCCGGGGACTGCTTCTTGAAACCGGTTATCCGCGAAATGACCTGTTGTATGCGCCGGACCGTCAGCAACAAGCCGAGCAGATCAAACAGTCACTGCGATTGCCGCCCGGTAAAAAAGTCATATTGTATGCACCGACCTGGCGGGACGACGAGTTCGTAACGAAAGGTCAGTACCGGTTTAATCTCAAACTGGATTTGAAACAGATGCAATCCCGTTTAGGTGACGATTACATCGTTCTGTTACGGATGCACTACTTGATTGCGGAACACCTGGACTTGACGGCGTTTGACGGGTTTGCATACGACGTGTCCGCTTACGGCGATATCGCGGAACTGTATCTGATCAGTGATCTGTTGATTACGGATTACTCGTCCGTCTTCTTC
The DNA here is from genome assembly GCF_033721435.1 of Exiguobacterium sp. K1. Lineage (NCBI taxonomy): Bacteria > Bacillati > Bacillota > Bacilli > Caryophanales > Exiguobacterium > Exiguobacterium sp. K1. Next base: position 171,187 of record NZ_JAOTIT010000002.1, read on the forward strand.
GATTATGCTCACTTGAACCGTCCGATGTTATTCTTTACGTATGATTTAGAAAAATACGCTTCCGTCCTCCGGGGATTCTATTTTGATTTTGAAGCGGTCGTTCCCGGTCCACTGTTAAAAGAAAGTGATCAGGTCATCGATTATATCGAACACATCGAAACCCGATCCAAACAGTACGAAGAGAAATACACCGCGTTCCAGGAACGCTTTTGCAGCCTGGATGACGGGAAAGCCAGTCAACGGGTTGTTAATGCATTGTTTCCAGCTAAAATCATATAAAAAAGCGAGAATCTCTTACCGAAAGATCGGTAAAGGGATTCTCGCTTTTTATAATTTAAGAGAACTTAGTTTTCTTCACGCACGAACAAAGCAACGCTCTCGACGTGTGTCGTATGCGGGAACATATCGACCGGTGTCACTTCCATCAGCTTGTAGCCGAGTTCAGCAAGAAGCTTCGCGTCACGCGCTTGTGTTGAAGCGTTACAAGAAACGTAAACGATCCGCTTTGGCGCGACTTCAGCAGCAGCACGGAGGAATTCTTCGTCACAGCCTTTACGCGGCGGGTCAACGACGATGACGTCCGGCTTGATGCCGCCTTTAACGAGTGCCGGCATGACCGTTTCTGCCGTTCCGTATTCGAACGAGACGTTATCGATGCCGTTAGCTTTTGCATTCCGGCGTGCGTCGTCAATCGCTTGCGGTACCATTTCAATGCCGTAGACGTGTTTTGCCTGTTGGGCGAGCGATAATGAAATCGAACCGATTCCGCAGTACGCATCAACGACGATTTCATCGCCTGTCAATTGCGCGTATTCCAGCGCTTTTCCGTACAGTTTTTCCGTTTGCAACGGATTGACCTGGAAGAACGAATGCGGTGAAATTTCATACGTCAATCCGGCGATTTGATCGCGGATGACAGACGGTCCGTGTAAGACGATGTTCCGTTTTCCGAGGATGACATTCGTCTCATCCGGGTTGATGTTTTGCTGGATCGATGTAACGTTCGGGACAGCTTTTAAGATGCCTTCGACGATTTTATCAGCACCGCGCAATTGTTTGACCTTCGTCACGAGGACGATCATCAATTCGTTTGTGTGGTACCCGTGGCGTGCCATGATGTGACGGATGACACCGCTGTTTTTCTTTTCATCGTAAGCTGGAACCTTCAGGTCAGCCAGTACTTTGCGGACAGCTTGGATGGCATCGTCGTTCTCTTTATTTTGGATCAGACAGTAATCCATATCGATGATCCGGTGACTGCGTTTTTGATAAAAACCAGCCATTAACTTGTTGGATTGGAACGCGACCGGGACTTGTGCCTTGTTGCGGTAACCCCATGGATCTTCCATGCCCATCGTTTCGTGGACCGGAATCTCAAGACCGGCAAGACGTGCGAACGCATCACGGACACGGTTGTGTTTGAATTTCAGTTCCGCCTCATACGAGAGGTGCTGCAACTGGCAACCGCCGCACTGGTTATAGACCGGGCAAGGCGGCTCGACACGATCGACACTCTTCGTTTTTTGACGGATGATCCGTCCGAAACCGTATGATTTCGTCGTTTTTGTAATTCTGATTTTGACTTGTTCCGTCGGCAAAGCACCGGGAATGAAGACCGTGTAGCCGTCAATCCGGGCAACTCCTGAACCGTCGTGCGTCAAGTCGACGATATCGACGACGTGCTCATCGTTTTTTTGTACTGGAATCATATTGTTTTCCTCCTAGAAAATCCCGCGTCTTACGCGAGATTCGTTTCCTGTTCTTGTGCCTGTAGCTGTAAATTGATCGTTTCCATCTCGTCGATCCGGAACTTCGGCGTCATGACGTCGAAATGCGATTGAAGATTCGTCATCTCCCCTTCACAAATTCCGCCAAACTCGCCATCGATGTTCAAGCTCATCTCGGATGTATTTCGCATCCGGACGAATGACGTCGTCACATGTTCAATACATGGATCAGAGAAGTGGTCTCCCTTTAACGCCAACCGCATGACGCGGATTAACTCAACGAGATTACATTTTTTCAAAATGAATAAATCAAAGCGTCCATCATTGAGGGAAGCATTCGGTGAAAGTTTTTCAAAACCGCCTACAGAATTGGTATTCGAAGTCAAAAACAACATGACTTCGCCTTTAAAAATCCCGCGTTCGTGTTCGAGCTCGACATAGGTCGGACGGATTTGCGGGAGTTTTTCCATCCCTTTGACGTAATACGCCAACTGTCCGAGTGCCGTCTTCAGTTTTGATGGAACTTCATACGAAAGTTCCGTCATGATGCCACCACCTGCGATGTTGATGAAGTAGTGGGTGCCTGTCGTCCCTTCGATCTTTCCGATGTCGACGGGCATCGTGTACCCGGTACAGATGACATCCATCGCCCCTTCAATCGTCAAAGGAATCCGCATCGCCCGGCCAAAGTCATTCGTCGTTCCGACCGGTAAGACACCGAGTTTCGGACGCACCGGATACGATGCCATGCCACTGATCACTTCGTTTAACGTGCCATCTCCACCTGCAGCAACGACAAGGTCAAATTCGGCTTCACAGGCCCGTGCTGCTTCATATGTCGCGTCACCGACCGCTTTCGTCGAATAGACGGAAGTCTCATAACCCGCTGCTTCCAGCCGGTCTAAGATATACGGCAGATTTCGCTTTACCATCTCTTTCCCGGAAGTCGGGTTATAAATCACTCGCGCTCTAGGTCTCATAAGATTTTCTCCTTTTTTACTCAACCGATCCATTTGATACATAACTGTTTTATTTTACATGAAGTACCGGCACATTACAAAGGCAAAAAAAGAAGCCCCGCTTCCTTCTCATGGTTTAGGAGAGGAGAGCGGCGCTTCAGCAAGACTTATTTTAATTTTTCGAGTTCTTCGTAGAACAGCTGATCGAGCAGAGCCGGATTCGCCATTCCTTTTGTTTTTTTCATGATTTGACCGATGACAAACCCTTTTTTCCGATCGCGGCCGTTGACCAGTTCTTCAACGACTGCCGGGTTGGCTTCGAACATCTCGACGACCAGTCCGCGAAGCAGTCCTTCGTCCGAGATTTGCGCGAGTCCTTGTTCTTCGACGTAAGCGCGTGGTTCGACGCCTTGTTCGATGACTGCCGTAAAGACTTGTTTCGCGATTTTCGATGAAATCGTTCCACCGGCAATCAGTTCGATCATTTCAGCAAGACGGGCCGGTGTGAGCTTGATCGTGTCGAACGTTTCCGTCGATTTGTTCAAGTGACCTTGGACTTCCCCAACCGTCCAGTTGGCAGCGGCTTTCGGTTCCGCACCGGCTGCGATCGTCGCTTCAAAGTACTCGGCCATCTCACGTGTGACCGTCAATTGTTTCGCATCATACGCCGACAGACCAAGCGCTTCCTGGTAGCGGACGCGGCGGGCATCCGGTAATTCCGGAATGCCGGCGCGGATCGCTTCTTTCCAGTCGTGGTCGAGGACCAGCTTGACGAGATCCGGTTCCGGGAAGTAACGGTAATCGGACGCACCTTCTTTGACCCGCATCAGGACGGTTTGTTTTTTCGTTTCGTCAAAGCGGAGTGTTTCCTGGCGCATGACGCCGCCGGATAACAACAGCTTACGGTGACGGTCTTCTTCAAACTCAAGTCCTTTTAAGACGTTTCCGAACGAGTTCAAGTTCTTCAACTCGGTTTTCGTTCCGAACTTCTCTTGACCGTATGGACGGACGGAGATGTTACAGTCGCAACGTAACGAACCTTCTTCCATCTTGACGTCCGAGACACCGGCATATTGCAGGACTTCCTTGAGTCGTTCGAGGTAAGCGACCGCTTCTTTCGGTGAGCGCATGTCCGCTTCACTGACGATCTCGATTAACGGGGCACCGGTCCGGTTGAAGTCGACGACCGAATGATTGGCACCGGTGTGGTTCATCTTCCCGGCATCTTCTTCGAGGTGGACACGTTCAATCCGGAAACGTTTTGTTTCGCCGTCGACCTCCGCATCGATGTAGCCGTCAAAACCGATCGGCTGATCAAACTGTGAAATTTGATAGGCTTTCGGTGTATCCGGATAAAAATAGTTTTTCCGGTCGAATTTCGTTTGATCAGCGACATGACAGTTTAACGCCATGGCAGCACGAACCGCGAGTTCAACCGCTTTTTCGTTGATTTTCGGCAGGACGCCGGGATGTCCGAGACAGATCGGGCACGTCTTCGTGTTCGTTTCTGCGCCGTATTCCCGGGCACAGCCGCAAAACATCTTTGTATTTGTATTTAATTCGGCATGGACCTCAATACCGATGACCGTTTCAAAGTTCATAAGGCATTCTCCTTTATAACTTCGGAAGCGCGAATCCGCCGGTCGCAAGCTCAAATGCATGCGCCGCACGATAAATCGTCGCCTCGTCAAAGTGTTTTCCGATGATTTGCAGACCGACCGGTAATCCGTCGACAAGACCGGCTGGGACCGAAATTGCCGGAACACCTGCCAGGTTGATTGGAATCGTCAGGATATCGTTGGCATACATCGTGACCGGATCGTCGTTTTGGGCACCGAGTTCGAACGCAGGTGTCGGAGCAGTTGGTCCGATGATGACGTCGTAGTTGGCAAGGACTTGGTCGAAGTCCTGTTTGATCAACGTCCGCGCTTGTTGTGCTTTTTTATAATAGGCATCGTAGTAACCTGAGCTGAGGGCATATGTGCCGAGCATGATCCGGCGTTTGACCTCGTCACCGAAACCTTGAGCGCGTGAATACTTGAAGACATCTTCGAGTGCATCGGCTTCGGCACGGACACCGTAACGGATTCCGTCGAACCGTGCGAGGTTCGAGGAAGCTTCTGAAGAAGCAAGCAAGTAATACGTTGCGAGCGCATATTTTGAGTTCGGAAGCGAGACTTCGTCGACTGTCGCGCCAAGCGATTCAAGTTTCTTGATCGCGGCACGGATATTTTCTTTAACGCCTTCACTGATTCCTTCGCCGAAGTACTCTTTCGGGACAGCAATCTTGAGTCCTTTGATATCCCCTGTCAATGCTTGCGTGTAATCGGTCGGGTTGACGTTCGCTGACGTCGAATCCATGTCACAGTGTCCGGCAATCGCACTTAATAAGTACGCATTGTCTTCGACTGTCCGTGTCAAGGGACCGATTTGGTCAAGTGATGACGCAAAGGCGACGAGACCGTAACGCGAGACGAGACCGTAAGTCGGTTTCAATCCGACGACACCACAGTAAGCGGCCGGTTGACGGATGGAACCACCCGTATCCGAACCGAGGCTGAACAGGACTTCTCCAGCCGCGACAGCAGCTGCTGATCCGCCTGACGAACCGCCCGGGACGTGTTTCGTATTCCACGGGTTACGGACCGGCTTGTAGGCCGAGTTTTCATTTGATGAGCCCATCGCGAACTCGTCCATGTTCAGTTTCCCGATTGTGACGGCTCCTGCTTCATGAAGACGCTCGACGACTGTCGCATCGTGTGCCGGGACGAAGTTTTCGAGGAACTTCGAACCGCACGTCGTCGTCATCCCTTTCGTGACGATATTGTCTTTGACACCAATCGGTAAACCGAATAACGGGTTTGCTTCGTGTTTCGCAATCTCGTCCATCCGTTTTGCCTGTTCGAAAGCATCTTCGTTTAATGATAAAAATGCGCCGATCTTTCCGTCGACACGGTCAATGCGGTCAAAGGATTCCTGGACAAGTTCGGATACTTTGACTTCTCCGTCTTTGACGAGTGTGTGTAAGTTCTTTACACCATGTTCAAAAAGTGACATATCGGTGGTCTCCTCCTTATTCAAATACTGCCGGGACACGGACTTGTCCGTCTTCCCAATCAGGTGAGAGTCGTTCTACTTCCGTGCGCGGTAGCGACGGGCGGACTTCGTCTTTACGCAAGACGTTTTTGAGATCGAGGACGTGTGTCGTCGGTTCGACGCCTGTCGTATCAAGCTCATTTAATTGTTCAGCGAACCCGAGAATCTTCTCAAGTTGAACGGTAAATTGTTGGACTTCTTCATCTGTTACGGCGAGACGTGCTAAATGCGCCACATGGCGGACTTGTTCTTCATTAATCTTTGCCATCTGATTCCACCTCCGGAACTTTTTCAATATATTTTACACTATTTTTAATCATAGCACTTTTTGTCCAGACAAAAAAGACGATGGTGCATCGGGGGGAGGTCCGCACCATCGTCCTTATAGGGGTAGCAAAGCTTCCGGGCAGAAAGCTTCTAGTAATGAATTACCCGTGCTGTCGGTAAGCAAAACAAAAAATCTGATTATTCAAAATAAAAGATCACCCAGCAAATAGATATTGAAGACGATGACGATACTGACGATCGTCCAGGCAATCCCTTTCGTTAACGGCTGATTTTTATATTTGCCCATGATCCGTTCACTGGATGTGGCACGGATCAACGGGATTAACGCAAACGGAATTCCGAACGATAAGGCGACTTGACTCCAAATCAACGCCCGGGTCGGGTCAAAGCCGGATAACAATAAGAGGATCGCCGGTAACATCGTCACACTGCGTCGGAGGAAAATCGGAATCTCCATCTTCAGGAATCCGCGCATGATGGCATCCCCGGACATCGTCCCGACACTCGACGAGGCAAGTCCGGAAATCAGTAACGCTCCGCCAAACAGATAAGGTGCCGCGCCGCCGAGCGACGTTCCGAGTCCGTGAAAAATACTTTCCAGTGTCTCTGCCTGTTGGCTCGTTCCGAAGAAGACCGTCGCGGCAATGACAAGCATTGCGCCGTTGACTGCCCCCGCAATCAGCATCGCAGCCCAAATATCCATCTTTTGAATCCGTAACAACCCTTTTTTATCCGCGATTGTTCCCATCCGGCGTTTCGTTAAATCGGAATGGAGATAAATCGCATGCGGCATGACCGTTGCCCCGAGCATCCCTGCTGCAAGGACAATGCTCGACGTTCCGGAAAATCCGGGAATCAATCCGCCAGCGACATCGCGCAGGACTGGTTTAACTTCGATGACCTGAATCGCAAACGCCAGAGCGATGACGAGGACCAACGCTCCGATGACAGCTTCAAAATGACGTAACCCTTTCCGTTCAAATCCAAGGATGACGAACGAAGCAACCGCTGTCAGCAAGGCGGCGATTTTCAAATCGATGCCGAACAGCAGGTTAAAACCGAGTGCCGCCCCAACGAACTCCGCTAAATCCGTTGCCATCGCGACGAGTTCGGCCTGCGCCCAATAAAGAATTCGCATGACCGGCGACAGTTCATCCCGAATGACTTCCGCAAGGCTCGTATTGCTGACCAGCCCCAGTTTGGCCGATAGTGTCTGAATCATCACGGCCATCAGGTTGGCGGCAACAATTACCCAGAGCAGTAAAAATCCGTACTGGGCTCCTGCTGTCATGTTCGTCGCAAAATTCCCCGGATCGAGGTAAGCGACGGCGGCGACAAAAGCCGGTCCGATATAGTGTCTTTTTTTCAAACGCTCCACTGGAACGATCGGTTGACTTACCACTTTGCCTCACCTCTCTTTAGTTGTTAGTATACGCTTTTTTTGCGTATAGGCAACATATATGTTTTATGTAAAGATATGTTCACCAAGTTAGTTTCTTCTTTAGAAAAAGAATGTCCGACGCACGAGGCACCGGACATTCTCTCTGCTAAAATCAAACTACTTTCCGTTGTTGCTCCGCTCCTTTAAGTTGAGCCTGTACTTCATCGAATTCATCATACATCGCTTGGCTTGGTGCCTTCGTCAAGAGACTGCCGACAACAAGTGCGACGGTAGACGCGATGAATGCAGGAATCATTTCATACATCTCCGAGATGTAGAACGGAAGATCTTTGACGTACATCTTCACTAAAATCCAGGCGATGACGACGACCGATCCCGTAATCATCGAAGCAAGGGCACCATGTTTGTTCATCCGGCGCCAGAGTAGGCTGAACAGGACGACCGGTCCAAAGGCAGCACCGAATCCGGCCCACGCATAACCGACCAACGTCAGAATGGATTTTTGCGCACCAAACGACAGGGCAATGGCAAGCAGTGCAACGACGAGAACCATGATCCGTCCCATAACCATCAACTCTTTATCTGACGCATTCCGTTTCAGGAAACGCTGATAGAAATCATTGGTTGCAGCACTCGACGAGACGAGCAGTTGCGTCGAGATCGTCGACATGATCGCCGCGAGCAATGCTGCGAGTAATAATCCCGTGATGAAACCTGGGAACAAATCACGTGACAGTTGAATGAAGACATTCTCTGGATTATCGAGTGTTCCGCCTTGTTGTGTGAAGTAGGCGTATCCGAATAATCCCGTCACCATGGCTCCGACAATCGAAAATGTCATCCAAATCATTCCGACCCGACGCGCCGATTTCATTTCATGCAGGTTTCGAATCGCCATAAAACGGACGATGATGTGCGGCTGACCAAAGTACCCAAGCCCCCATGCCAGCAGGGAAACGATGCCGATCACGGTTGTTCCTTTGAACAACTCGAGTTTCGAACCGTCCGTTGAACGAATCGTCTCAAGCGTTTCATTGATTCCGCCGCTGAGTGCCAGCGTGACAGCCGGAACAATCAGCAAGGCGATGACCATGATCATGCCCTGTACGACGTCCGTCCAACTGACGGCAAGGAATCCGCCGAGGAAGACATACGCAATGACGACCCCCGCCAAAATCCATAAGCCGGTTGTATATTCGAGTCCGAAGACCGATTCAAACAGACGACCACCGGCAACAAAACCACTTGAAGCGTACATTATAAAGAATATTAAGATAACTCCAGCTGAAACTGTACGCAGGACACCACTTTTATCGTGGAACCGCTTTTCAAAGTAGTCAGGAATTGTAATGGCATCCCCGGCATGTGCTGTATACGCACGTAAACGTGGTGCGACGAGCAGCCAGTTGGCATAGGCACCGAGCAATAACCCGATGACGATCCAACCACTGGACAGACCAGTTGCAAACATGGCACCCGGTAATCCCATCAACAGCCACCCACTCATATCACTGGCTCCTGCTGAGAGCGCTGTGACGACAGGTCCGATTGTTCGTCCTCCCAGCATATAATCGTTCATGTTTTTTGTCCGATAATACGCGACGACACCTAGTGTGACCATCAAACCCAGATACAACAAAATCGCGAACCACATTCCGTTCATCTCGTGCTCCCCCTTTTCTAAAAAAAACGGGTATGCAGGTTGCATACCCGTTTCATCTATTAAACATCATTTTAGAACATTTCAGAAGTAGTTTTTGCTTGAAGATGTAAAGTCAAGTAATCCGGTCCGCCTGCTTTTGAATCCGTTCCTGACATGTTGAATCCGCCAAACGGTTGGTACCCAACGATTGCACCTGTGCAACCGCGGTTGAAGTACAAGTTACCGACATGGAAGTTCGCACGTGCGTATTCCTGGTTCGTACGATCTTGAGTGATGACGGCACCTGTCAAACCATACTCCGTGTTGTTGGCGATGTCGATTGCTTCTTTGAAGTCTTTTGCTTTTGTGAACGCAACGACCGGTCCGAAGATTTCTTCCTGCATCAGACGGTCCGTCGGTTGGACGTCAGCGACGATTGTTGGTGCGACGAAGTATCCTGTCGAATCATCCGCTGTACCACCTGCTGCAATCCGGCCTTCTTGTTTTGCGACATCGAAGTACGATGTGATTTTCTTGAACGCTGCTGCATCGATGACAGGTCCGACGTTGTTTGTTACGTCGACCGGGTTACCGATACTGAGTTTGTTTGTGTTTTCGACGACTTTCGCGAGCAATTCGTCATATACCGAATCCAGTGCGACGACACGTGAACAAGCTGAACATTTTTGTCCCGAGAAACCGAATGCCGCTTTTGTGATCATGTCTGCCGCGTAATCGAGATCAGCCGACTCATCGATGACCATCGTGTCTTTTCCGCCCATTTCCGCGATGACGCGTTTGAGCCAGATTTGACCGTCGTTTAATTTCGAAGCGCGTTCGTTAATGCGGAGTCCGACATCACGTGAACCCGTGAAGCTGATGAAACGTGTTTTCGGGTGATCGACGAGGTAATCGCCGACTTCCGCACCTGGTCCCGGAATGAAGTTCAAGACACCGGCCGGAAGACCCGCCTGTTCCATGACTTCAACGAATTTAGCAGCGACAACCGGTGTCGTCGATGCTGGTTTCAAGAGGATCGGGTTACCTGCCACGATCGCAGCAACCGCTGTTCCTGCCATGATGGCAAGCGGGAAGTTCCATGGTGAGATGATGACACCGACACCGAGTGGAATGTAGTCGTACCGGTTGTATTCGCCCGGACGGCTCTCGACTTTCTTGCCTTCTTTTAAGACAAGCATCTGACGCGCATAGTATTCGAGGAAGTCGATTGCTTCCGCTGTATCCGCATCTGCTTCGTTCCATGGTTTACCGGCTTCTTTGACGAGGTAAGCCGAGAATTCATGTTTGCGTTTCCGGATGATGTTTGCGGCTTTGAATAAGACGTCCGCACGAACACTCGGATTGACGAATTTCCACGTTTCAAATGCTTTGACTGCAGCTTGCATGGCATCTTCAGCGTGTGCTTGTGTCGCTTTCGAAACGCGTCCGACGATTTCTTCTTTGTTTGCCGGATTGACAGAAACGATTTTGTCCTCTGTCGTCACACGTTCTCCCCCGATGACGAGTGGATAATCTTTCCCAAGCTCTTTCGATACAAGTTCAAGCGCCTCTTCGAACGCTTTCTTGTTTGCTTCCTGTGAGAAGTCCGTGAATGGTTCGTGTTTGTACGGAATCATCTCTATTCCCCCTTTTATACTTGCTTTTAATCGCTTACATTCTCCATTGTACAGAAGCATGTCGCCGCTTACAATTATTCTAGACAAAAAAATGAAGAAGACCGTGGAGGTCCTCTTCATTTCATATTCATTGCTTAGCCTGTGAAAAGACGATCTCTTCATTTTGAACAGATACTTCGACATCCTGTCCCTGGAACAACCAGTCATCCTGATCGGAAACGACGAAATGAATCCCGTCGACGGTTTCTTCAACCGCTGCCCGGTCAACGGTCTCCATGTGGACTCCGACTGAGAACCCTTGCGTTAAATCGGTAGAGCCGCCGTACTTGGCGAAAAAGCGGATCGTATCGCCTTCCTTTGCTTCCATCTCTTCTTTGAAATATTGTAGTGCTTCGTCTGTTACGTGAATTTTCATGGTGAACCCACTCTCCTTTATGCTAGTGTACCTATTCCCTACTCAAAAAAGCGAATTTCCTGTATGGTGAAGACATAATGAAAGATGTTGTTCATATAGGAGGAACTGAAATATGAAACGATTATTGACGGTACTCGTATCAACGGGAATCATCCTCGCCGGATGCGGAAACGATTCCGCTCCGTCTACTGATACTGAATCCCCGAAGTCGACGGAAACGAAACAAACGAAACAGGCAAGTCAAGACGTTCTTGATGTCTACAAGACGTATCAACAAACTGTTGGTCAGTCCGGTACAGCTGATGCTGAAGCACTTGCCGCGATTGAGTATACGGGGGATCAAAAGTTGTTGCGGGCCGCGACACTCGGTGCCAAGAATTTAAAGATCAAACCGGGTAAAGTCGTCAAAAGTTTTCAGGAAGGTAACGTCGCCTACATCATTCACGAATTCAACGATGAAGACGGATCGCCTTTACCGAATCGTGCTTCGAAACTGTTTTTAAAACAGGACGGCGAATGGAAAGTCGTCATCGTGCCGACGAAGTTTGATCCCGAAGTCTTTACGACCCTCGCCTCCCTGTTCGAGTCCTTTAACGCCGATGAATATGGGGTCAACGCGAAAGCGGCGGAAGCGGTCGGGAATACGAAGGAAGACGAGCAGGATGAAGTCTTTACCCGGGTCAATGCCCAGACGGACTACATGGCGCTTGAAATGAACAGCAACATCCTGATGATTTACGGTCCGGCCCTCGGTAACAAAGGAAATCCGGAGACGCTTGTTAATTACTATGAGGATTACGCTGACTGGTACCGGGAGGAACAATCCTTGTTACTGAAGACGGCAAAAGCCGGCACCGACTTTGAAAAGTATTTGATTGCGCTCGATCCGTTAAAGGAAAGTCTGCAAAAGAAACTCGAAAAATACGCTGACCAGTTGAATATGGAACTGGGTTGAGGAGGACCATTCATGAATACAGTCGATTTTACACTGCCGAATGCGCAGGGAGAGATGATTTCACTAAGTGATTTCCGCGGAAAAAAAGTCATCGTCTACTTTTATCCGAAAGACTCGACACCGGGTTGTACGACGGAGGCATGTGACTTCCGTGATGCGTCGGAAGCCTTTGCTGCGAAGAATACGGTCATTCTCGGTATTTCCGCTGACAGCCAAAAGCGTCACCAGAATTTTATCTCAAAATACGAACTTCCTTTCGAATTATTGTCCGATGTCGACCATACCGTTTGTGAGCAGTATGGAGTCTGGCAACTGAAGAAAAATTACGGGAAGGAATATTATGGAATCGTACGTTCCACTTTTTTAATTAATGAATCCGGCGAATTGATTCAGGAATGGCGTTCCGTTAAAGTCAAAGACCACGTCACAGAAGCACTTTCCTTTCTCGAACAACTGAACTGACCGGATTAAAACACGCCATTTGATGAGCGTGTTTTAATTTTGGAATCATTTTTACCTCCCAATATTATCCTCCCGGAAAATTATTTTTACAAAAAAAACGTTGATATTACACGAAATTTTAATCAATTTGAAATAATCTGAAAATAAGCTATTGATTTTTCTGAATATTGTATTTATTATTGGTAACAAGTTGATCCGGTGCTTTCCTTCAACAAAATAAAAGGCGATGACCCCTCTTATTTTTTTAATAGGACACCGGATCGCTATTCTAATCGGTACTCATTTTTCAATCATATATATTCATTCTTGGGAGGGAACTTATTATTATGAAGACGAAAAAAACACTTGCACTCGTTGGTGCTCTAGCTATCGCCGGATCAAGCCTTGCTGCTTGTACATCGACAGATGATTCAAAAGATACTTCAGGTTCGACTGATACGAAAAAGGCGTCGGACAAACAGGTTCTTAACCTCACAAGCGGTTCAGACATCCCGGCACTCAGCCCGACCGTTGCGACAGACTCAGTTTCATTCACAGTCTTAAACAACGTCCAGGAAGGTCTCTTCCGTCTCGACGAAAAACAAGAGCCGACACCTGGTGTTGCGGAAAGTGTAGACGTCTCTGAAGATGGTCTTACATACACATTTAAATTACGTGATTCTAAATGGTCGGACGGCAGTGACGTCACGGCAAAAGACTTCGAATATGCGTGGAAACGTGTTCTTGATCCGAAAAGCGGATCGCAATATGCGTACATCATGTATATCATCGATGGCGCTGAAGCCTACAACACAGGAAAAGGAAAACCGGCTGACGTTGGTGTTAAAGCGGTTGACGACAAGACACTCGAAGTCAAACTGACACAACCGGCTGAATACTTCAAAGCATTGACTGGCTTCGGTTCATTCATGCCACTCAAACAGGAATTTGTTGAAGAAAAAGGCAAAGACTTCGCGACGAACCCGGAGAACTTCCTTTACAACGGACCGTTCCAACTGACGGACTGGAAAACAGAAGTCGGCTGGAGCTACAAGAAAAACGATCAGTATTGGGATGCAGATACGGTCAAACTCGAAGAAGTCAACTATAAAGTCGTTAAAGAAGTATCAACAGCCGTCAACCTGTACGAAAAAGGTGATATCGATACAGTTGGTCTGACAAGTGAGTTCGTTGATCAGTACAAAGATAGCGAAGACTTCGATACACGTCTTGACGCGTCGATGTACTACATCCAAATGAACTTCAAAAACGAATTGCTCAAAAACAAAGACATCCGTAAAGCAATCGACTCTGGTTACGATAAAGAGCAGATGGCGAAAGTCCTCTTAAACAACGGATCGATCCCTGCTTACTACTATGTACCAAAAGAATTCGCTAAAGGTCCGGACGGAAAAGACTTCCGTGACGGCAACGAAGGTTTCGGATCATTCGATGCTTCATCGGCTAAAGCTTCGTTCGAAAAAGGTCTGAAGGATATCGGTAAGAAATCCGTCAAGCTTGAGCTTCTTTCATACGATGACGACAACTCGAAGAAAATCTCCGAATACCTCAAAGGCGAGTGGGAGAAAAACCTTCCAGGTCTTGAAGTTACAATCAAACAGCAACCGTTCAAAAACAAATTGGACCTCGAGTCTAAAGGTCAGTTCGAACTTTCATTCGCAGGATGGGGCCCTGACTACCAGGATCCAATGACATTCCTCGACATGTGGATGACAGATGGACCGTACAACCGCGGTAAGTACACAAGCGACAAGTACGATTCACTCATCAAGTCGGCGATGAAAGAAACAGATGCAGCAAAACGTTGGCAGTCACTGAAAGATGCGGAGAAAGTCTTACTTGAAGACGATCAAGCGATCTCAGTTATGTACCAACGCGGTGCTTCCCTCTTACGTAAACCGTACGTTAAAGGAATCGTCAACCATAAAGTCGGTGCGGATACTTCGTTCAAATGGACGTATATCGAAGGAAAATAAGTATGACCTAAGACCAGTCTCGCTCCATGCGGGTCTGGTCTTTTTTTCCATATGAGACAAATGTACTGTTTTTATACGGTTCATTAAAAATTGGTAACATTCTGTTTTCATTTGGATTACTTCCATTTATACTTAGCAGAAGAATGATTTTCACTTTATTTACAATATTTCACGGTAATTATTCATAATTAATGGAAAAGTGCCGATATATTCTATACAGAGGACTTTTGCCTCAACTATTACGATTTACTAGGAAGGAGGACTCACCCTTGAAACAACGTGTACTTACGAGTCAGCAGACATGGACGGAAGAACAACTTGAAATGATTCAAGCCATCCAGGCCTTAGGCGAACTCATCCAGGATCGTCCCCGCCGGACGATTTATCGTCGTTATGCCATCGAACATGGTTGGCCGCAACCGGAAACCATCATTCGTCAGTTCGGATCTTGGCCGGAAGCTTTATCTGCAGCCGGTTATGAATGGCATATCGATCAACAGCCGGAAGAACTCGAACGGGCTCCGAAATATACGAAAGATGAAATCCTGAAGTCGTTTCACCGGTACGCCCAGGATGTCGGATCGACCATCACCTTAAAGAAATATCAAATCTGGCGTAAATCGGTTCATCATGCTCCGAGTCATTATCATATCGTGAAGATGTTCGGATCTTGGCATGATGCCTGTACGGCCGCCGGATTAGAAGCAAGCGTCACCTATTCAAAAGCTGAGCTTGCCGCATCATTGCGCCAAGCGATTGAAGAAGTCGGTTTCTCGCTCTCATTCGAAGCCTATCGTGAATGGGCGAAACGAAACAACAAACCGTCGACGAAAGCTCTACTGCACCGGTATGGTTCTTGGTCTGCGGCCATCCATGCGATTGAAAGCGAAATCCGTACGAGCAACCAGCAAGCCCAATAATCCTGCTTTTATTTTTCCTTCAAATACATTCATAATCACTGAGCCTCCTTCTCTTGCAGAACGGGGCTTTTTTGTCTCATTTAACGCCCTCAGAGAGCTTCCTGTTCTTACCTCTTACTACAGAGCTCTCCACACGATCTACACACGTTATCAGAACGTTAAAAGGGGCTGACTCAAAAAAAGAAACACTCATTCTTTCACGCCCTTTCCTCAGGCGAGACACAAGCCAGTTTTCCTGCCTGAATCAGGCAGAAACCCGGGTCTTGTTTGTCTCTGACAGCGCAAAATCGTGCTTTTCCCTGTAGGAGTTGCGTGAAAAGAGTGTTTCTTTTTTTACGCGAAAAGGGTGGCAGATTCCAATTCTGCCACCCTTCTCTTTGTAGAATCCGACTTTTGAGTCAGCCCCTTTATCTTAAGCTTAGATGACACGTTCTTTCCACTCTTGGTATGATGCGACACGGTCGCGTCCTTGGAACTTCGCACCGATATACATTGCCCGGTCGGCATTGCGAATCAGACTCGCTAAATCACCCAGCTCGTTTAACGTATCGACACCGATACTTGCCGTAATCCTTAACGAATCTTCTTCAACCTGAATCGGATTGGCATGTAACGTCTCGCGAATCCGTTCGGCAACGATTTGAGCCGATTCCAGATCCGTATTCGGTAACAAGACAACAAATTCCTCGCCGCCGTAACGGGCCACAAGATCCGTGATTCGCGTCGCCTGCATTAACAGCTTGGCGACTTCAAACAGAACGATATCCCCGACTTCATGCCCATATGTATCGTTGATCTGTTTAAAATGGTCCAAATCGATCATCAAGGCTGAGAATGGATATAAATCACGTTGCCGAATCCGGCGATCGCCCCACTCCTGCAACGCCCGGTAGTTCGGTAATTTCGTCATCGCGTCCGTCCGGCTGTCCGTCAACAGACGTTCCCGCTCCTGTGCCCGTTCAACTGCCCAGGAGAGGACACGTAACGCGCGGTACAATTCATAACCAAAGTCTTTTGTGAACTCGCCGCTCGCTTCAGATGCTAAAAATAAAGAGCAATTGATTTTTTCGGTTGCTTCCGGCTGAATAAACAGAATCGATTGCGTTTCTTCCGGGACACAATCATACAGGCGGATATCCCATTCCTGTTGCATACCGTACAGCAACACTTCTTCTTTTTCGTCAATGATATCTTCAATGATGATGCCGTGGACATGATCCGCTTTTAATTTCCGACCGTCCTTTAACGAATAATAAATCGACTCGCCTTCACCGAAATCAAACTTAATCCAGGCGATATCCGGACGAACGAAATGGTTCAATTGGCGTAAATACCGTTCGATGATGAACTGGGCATCGCCGTCTTTCCAGGCTGCTTCCTTCAATCGTTCAATCTGTTCCCAGTGCTCGATCCGGTCACTGGCATGGACGGAACTGCCAAGCGACCGTTTGATGATGAACAGCGCAAAAGCTGTCATGACAAGACCGCTGTTGCCGTTGTTTTGAACCATCAATGTACTGAAAATTCCAAACAGCAATTCGGCGGCAATGACAACTGCCTCAAACCGAAGCAACGGTAGCATGACACTGTTCGGGATGTTTTCACCAAGTAAAAAGTTCGACAATTTATACTGGAACAGTAAGACGATCCATAAAATCAAGACCATGACGAGCAACGGTCCGACGTTTTCAATTAATAAAAAATCTTTTCCGTGCGTCCCGCCGAGCGCATTGTAAGCTAGTCCGGCAGGCAAAATCAATAACAGCTCGAGCGTGACATTAAACGGGTAATTATGTAGCATACGCCGGCGGCCGATTGCGGTATGGAACGTCCGCAATTGGTAAATCAACATCGTCAATTGTCCAACACAGATGGCAGACAGGAGTCCATACGTTAAAAACGTAAACAGGACGAATCCGAAATGAAACGTAAAGCTCATATGTCTTCTGCGCACCGGATCAATAACAAAGATGGTGGAGAGTGCAACAACAAGCGTAAACGTAAAAAAGTCGATGCTCAGGTTGTAATCTCTTGATTTCGCCAGTAAATCGATTCCGATGACGACAAGAAAAAATACAATCCAGCTTCGAAGGAGATATTGTTGAAAGCGACGCATGTTGACTTCCCCTTCCTAACACATTTTGTGTATATATGAAAAAAACAATCTGATTATCACTCATTTGAGCATTGAGGTCTATTCTTCACGCTTTGATTTGTTACACTAGCAATAGAGGTGATAAATCAGTGACTACACAATTTACAAAAGAAGCATTTGATACATTTGAGATTGAAGGACTGGAACAACGGATGCACGCGATTCGGGAACGGATTCAACCCGTTTTCAAACAAATCGGACAGGAAGTCTCACCCGATTTAACGGTCAACCTGGCAGAAGATATGTATGTGCATATTGCACAGCATGCCCGCCGGAAAGTAAATCCCCCGAAGGACACATGGATGGCTTTTTCCCCAAACAAACGCGGCTACAAAAAGCATCCGCATTTCCAAGTCGGCTTATTTGATGATCATCTGTTCATCTGGCTCGCTTACATTTACGAACTTCCGAATAAATCACAGTACGCGACAAAACTCCTGAATCATCAGGAACTGTTGCACGCTCTTCCGTCTGATTTCGTTGTTTCTTACGATCATATGAAGAAAGAGGCACAACAGATTGACGAGACCGGTCTGGAACAAGGACTGGTACGATTCCGTGATGTCAAGAAAGCGGAATTTTTGGTCGGCCGTCATGTCTCTGCCGAAGAAGTCAGTGCGATGTCGCACGAAGATCTAGTAAAATTGATTCGAAATACCTATGAACAACTCGTGCCAATCTATAAAAAAATTCAATAAAAAGGATGGCCCAAAAGGTCATCCTTTGTTCGTTAGTTATATTTTACTAGAATTGACATGACTTGTGTACGTTCAGAATTTAAATTTAGATAAATGTTGACCTCTTTTGTTGAAACGGTCATCAGGTTGAATGTTTTGTCGAGTTTTGCCGTTGAGTACGCTTTTTTGACTTCTTTGACGGTAATTGTCCGGCCGATCACTTTTGGATTGTAGACGATGGCTGAGACTTTCGCTTTGCGGTCAGGCACACCGAATGTCGAGCAGTAGTGAACTGCTTTGTTCGGAGCGACCAATCCTTTACCGCTTTGGCACCACGTCGAGTTTTTTTCCCCTTTGTACGCGCTATGTACCTGGGCTAACGTCGTTTTTTCCAATGTCACTTTTCCATCGACGGATTTGGCTTTTGACGCTGTCGTTTTAACTTGTTTCAACCAATCGATATCCGTCGGCTTCGCAGCTTCGGCAGACTGGTTATATGAAGGACCTGAGACGAGGCTCATGGTAAGTGCGGCAGTTAAGATAAGACCAAAAATTTGTTTCATGATGTGCTCCCCCTTGAAATGCTTTGATAAATATCTCATTCCCCCATTTTCGAAATAATATTCACTTTACATACATTTCTTTAAAAAATATTTTTAAAAAAGTTGTTACCCGGATCGGGCAACAACTTTTCCTGTTATTTCTTATGCATTTTGAACTCTAAAAATAGTTCATTATAATGAGCGAGCATTTCTTTCCCTAAGTTTTCATATACTTCAAGTGTATCCGTGACCTCTTTATCGGGATAAAAACGTTTGTCTTCCCGTACGTCCCGATCGAGCAATTTCAACGCTGCTTTGTTTGGCGTCGAGTATCCGACATAGTCCGCATTTTTAGCGGCATTTTTCGGGTCCAGCATGAAATTGATGAATTCATGGGCACCTTTGACGTTTTTAGCCGTTTTCGGAATGACGACGTTATCGAACCAGACATTTGATCCTTCCTTTGGAATCACATAGTTCAAATTCTCATTTTCACTCATGATCTCATTGGCATCACCGGACCAGACGACACCGATTCCTGCTTCTTCATTGGCAAGCAAAAGCTTAATTTCATCCCCGACGATCGCTTTGACGTTTGGTGTCAAATCCATCAAGTTGGCTTTGGCTTCCTGCAGTTTCGTTTCATCGGTCTCGTTCAAGGAATAGCCAAGACTGTTCAGACTCATCCCCATCACTTCACGTGCTCCGTCTGCGAGAAGGATTTGATTTTTCAATGCCGGATCCCAAATATCTTTCCAGCTGGTCGGTTTTTTTCCGTCAATCAGTTTTTGATTGTAGACGATCCCGACCGTTCCCCAAAAATAAGGAATCGAATACTTGTTGCCTGGATCAAACGATAAATCGAGGAACCGTGGATCGATGTTCTTCAGATTGGGAATCTTTTGTTGATCGATCGGCAACACTAAATCCTCTTCGATCATCTTTGCGATCGCATAATCGGACGGCACAGCGATATCGTACGTCGTTCCGCCTTGTTCGATTTTCGTCAGCATCGCTTCGTTTGAATCAAACGTCTGATAGACGACTTTAATACCGGATTCCTTTTCGAACTGATCAATCAGTTCCGGATCGATATAATCGCCCCAGTTATAGATGTTCAGGACATTTTTGCCCGAATAACCTTGCGTCGCGTTCAACCGGTTCAATGCAAACAGGATGATACCGGAAATCAAGAAAATCGCGACAAACAATTGAATGAGTTTTTTCATCGATTATTTCACCTCCGGTCGGGACAACTTCATCGCAGAACGTTGGTTCAGGAAGTAATAGCCGATGACGAGTAAGAATGTAAACAGGAAAATCACGGTCGACAAGGCGTTGATTTTCATCGAAATCCCCTGCCGCGCAAGCGAATAGATTTCAACGGACAATGTCGTGAATCCATTTCCGGTAACGAAAAATGTCACCGCAAAATCATCGAGTGAATACGTCAATGCCGTAAAGAAGCCGGCAAAGATACCTGGTGTAATGTACGGCAGGATGACTTTCGTCAGAACATCAAGCCGGCTCGCTCCTAAATCACGCGCTGCATCAACGAGTGTCGGACTCATTTCCTGCAGTTTCGGCAGGACCAGAATGACGACAATCGGGACGGAGAACGCGATGTGTGACAACAGGACCGACGTAAAGCCGAGCTGAATGCCGAGCATCGTAAAGAAGATCAGGAACGACGCCCCGATGATGACATCGGGACTGACAATCAAGATGCTGTTGAGCGTCAACAGCGACGTTTCGATCCGTTTCTTGCGGACCGCCTGGATCCCGATTGCTCCAAGAACACCGATGATCGTCGAAATCGCTGCGGACAGAAGCGCAATGACTAGCGTGTTTAAGACGATGATCAAAAGTCGGGAATCCTGGAAAACTTCCTTGTACCAATCCCACGTGAAGGAATCAAAGTTCGTCATGTTGTCGGCACTGTTAAACGAGTAGAAGGCCAGATAAAGAATCGGGGCGTACAAGATGATGAAAACACCGATCAGGTACAGATTCGCTAATTTTAATCGTTTCATCATGTCGTCGCTCCTTTCTTCCGTTTCGTACTCGTTAATGCCAGAATGATTGCCATCGCAATAATCAGGAAGACGGCAATCGTCGCGCCCATTCCCCAGTTTTGCGTGACAAGAAACTGTTGTTCAATCGCTGTTCCGAGCGTGATGACCCGGTTCCCGGCAATCAGACGTGTAATCATGAATAACGACAGCGCCGGAATGAAGACGAGCTGACAGCCCGATTTAACTCCATCAAGCGTCAATGGAAAGACGACACGACGGAACGTCATGAAATTCGAAGCCCCGAGATCGCGGGCCGCAAACACAAGTGACGGATTCAATTTTTCAATCGCGTTAAAGATCGGCAGGATCATGAACGGAATGAAGATGTAGACGGAAACGAACACAAAACTGAAGTCCGTGAACAAGATCTGTTTCCGGCCGATTCCGATCGCTTCCAACGTTTGGTTCGCCCATCCGTAAGTGCTGAACAGACCGATGAATGCATAGGCTTTTAAGAGCAGGTTGATCCAGGTCGGCAAGATGATCAACAGCAGCCACAATTGTTTATGCTTTGTTTTCGTCAGCAGATAGGCAGTCGGATAACCAATTGCTAGTGAAAACAGTGTGATCAAAAAGGCATACCAAAACGAGCTGAGCGTCATCGTCAGATACGTCGAGGTGAAGAACTTCTGGTAGTTGACGAGTGAGAAATGTCCTTCGAGATCGAGAAACGAATAATAGACGACGAGGACGATCGGCGCAATGACGAACAACGCAATCCAGAAACTATACGGAATCAGGTACCAGTTACGTGTCTTCTGCATCACAGCACCCCATCGTAGGACTCAAGCCGTTTGTCGAATTCCTCTTCCGTCTCATTCAGACGCATGACGTGAATCGCTTCCGGATCAAACGTCAAGCCGATCTGTTCCCCGACCGTCGCTTTTTTCGTACTGTGGACGAGCCATTCGTTTCCGACTTCATCCATGCAGGCAATCTCATAGTGAACACCGCGGAACAGCTGGGAATCGACGGTCACGCGCAACTTCCCTTGGGCGACGCTGGTGATTTCCAAGTCTTCCGGACGGATGACGATTTCGACCGGTTCATTTAATTCGAGACCGCGGTCGACACATTCAAATTCTTTTTCTGCGAACGAGACCCGGTAATCCATCAACATCCGCCCCGGGATGATATTCGATTCCCCGATGAAATCAGCGACGAAACGGTTGATCGGTTCGTCATAAATATCCGTTGGTGTACCCGACTGCTGAATCAGACCGTGATTGAGGACAAAGATTTCGTCCGACATCGCCAGTGCCTCTTCCTGATCGTGCGTGACGAAAATGAACGTAATCCCGAGACGACGCTGTAAATCACGCAGCTCATACTGCATTTCCGTCCGGAGTTTCAGATCGAGTGCCGATAACGGTTCATCCAGTAAGATGACTTCCGGTTCGTTGACGATCGCCCGGGCGATGGCGACACGCTGGCGCTGTCCGCCTGACATCTCCGTGATTTCGCGGTTTTCGTATCCGGATAAGTTGACGAACTTTAACGCATCGAGCACACGTGTCTTGATTTCCGTGTCTTTCATCTTTTTGATCCGCAATCCGAACGCGATGTTCTCAAAGACGTTGAGGTGCGGGAACAACGCATAATCCTGAAAGACCGTGTTGACCTGCCGTTTGTTGGCGGGAACATCGTTGATCCGTTTTCCATTGAACAGAATATCGCCTTCCGTCGCTTCGGTGAACCCGGCAATCAGCCGTAAAACCGTCGTTTTCCCGCAACCGGATGGTCCGAGCAGCGTATAAAATTTTCCACGTTCAATTTCAAAACTGACGCGTTCAAGAACCGTCTGTTCGTCAAAACGTTTTGTCACGTCTGTAAATTGAATGATCGTATTGTTGTCTGCCAAATCTTATTCCTCCTTATAAGTACGAATCCGTGGCCGTCACGAGTACTTTCGTTTCCGCCTTTGAATCATTTCGTAACTGATGAATTTCTGAAGCTTTATAATAGAGCGTCTCGCCTTGCGTCGCCACGAATGATTCCCGGCCAAGCTTCAACGTGACCGCCCCTTCAAGTACATAGACGAACGTTTCCGATCCGGACGGTTCGTATGCTTTAAAGTGTCCGCCCGGTGCCAATCGCAGTAAGACAGGCTCCATTTCCTTTTCATTTGATTCCGGAATCAGCCATGTCACATGATACCCTTGTTCCGGGTCCTCATAACGCGTGACATCTTTTTGCGAATAAACGACCTTTTGATTTAATGTGTCTTCATCAAAGAAATCCTTTGCCGAGATGCCGAGTACTTCCAGAAGACTGAACAGCGTCTCAATCGACGGTGAACTGATCTCACGTTCGATTTGCGAGATGTATCCTTTACTTAAATCCGTCCGTTCGCCAAGCTCCTCTTGCGTCAAGCCTTTTTGAAGACGCAGATTTTTGATTTTGTTTCCGATCGTCCGCAATCCGCGCCCTCCTTTCCAAATAACAGTTTAGTATAAGACGACTTCAAGTTTACTAATCACGTACCGATTATAGCGTATTGGGCCAGTTAATCAACTAAAATGTTTCAAAAATTTAAGGGTT
Organism: Exiguobacterium sp. K1; assembly: GCF_033721435.1. Taxonomy (NCBI): domain Bacteria; kingdom Bacillati; phylum Bacillota; class Bacilli; order Caryophanales; genus Exiguobacterium; species Exiguobacterium sp. K1. The sequence goes on from NZ_JAOTIT010000002.1 coordinate 194,656, forward strand.
CATTTGACAGCGATAACGCTTACAACTACAATTAATACCAGGTACTAAAATAAGGAGGAAACACCATGAAGATTGCATGGATTACAGACAGTACGACGATTTTGCCCGATTCGATTTCCCAGCACGAAGACTTGACCGTCGTCCCTCTTCTCGTCATGAAGGATGGTGAAAGTTTTACGGACGGCGTCGATGTCCAGGCTGAGACCGTCTATGAATGGATTGGTGCGAAGCATAAGGTTACAACAAGCCAACCATCTATCGGTACGTTCACGGAACACTACGAACGGTTAAAAGAACAGTATGATGTCGGCTTTGCGATCCATCTTTCAAGTGAACTGAGCGGTACGTATAATGCGTCCGTCCAAGGTGCGGAGATTGCCGGTTTCCGGTTGATTGCCATCGATTCCCGTTGCGGTATCTATCCGGCGGGTCAATTGCTTGCGGAAGCGATACAGCTCGCAGCAGATGGAATGGCAGTCACAGAGATCGAGCAGTATATTTTAAAGCGCCGCTTCGATCATCATATCGAGTTCACGGTCGCGAACCTCGATCAGCTGCAGGCAGGCGGACGCATTTCCTCGACGAAGGCGTTTGTCGGTAACTTACTTCAATTGCGGCCTCTGTTTCATTTCGAAGAAGGGAAAATCGTACCGTATCAGACGGTTCGAACGTTCAAGAAAGCGCATGGGAAGATTTATGACCATCTCGTTGAAATGCTTGAGAGCGGAACGGTCACTGATGTTTCATTATTCCATGCAACTGCCTACGATTTGGCGTTCGAGTGGAAAACGAATCTCGAAAAGCGGTTCGATGTCACAGTTCGCATCGATAACTTAACGCCTGTTCTCGGTTCACATACCGGTAATCCGGCCATCGGCATGTCGTTCTTAAATCCGACGAGCCGACGCTGATGTCTAAAGAGTCAAATATCCGGGTAAACCTCCTTTAGAGATTAAAGGAGGTTTTTGTATTGAAAAACAAATGGATTTGGCTCAACTGGCTTGGTTTTGTTTTTACGATCGCTGTCAATGCGCTTGACGGTGGAAAGACAGGACGGATTTCGGACACGATCATGACCTATTTCAAACCCGCAGGTTATGCTTTCTCAATTTGGGGACTTATCTATCTTGTTTTGCTCGTCTGGTTGATCATGCAGACGATTCCGAAATTCAAGGAACATGATATCGCAAAAAAAATCGGACCGTGGTTCTTGATCAGTTGTCTGTTCAATGCCGGTTGGATTGTTACGTTCTCATACAAGTTATTCCCGCTGTCGGTCGTCGTCATCGTCGGTCTTCTCGTTTCACTGATCGTGATTTACTCAAAAATCGACCGCGAGACAAAAGCCTTACGCTTTAAATTGCCGTTCTCGCTTTACCTCGGTTGGGTATCGGTTGCGACGATTGCCAATATCTTCTTGACCATCGATACCGAAAACATCAACTCATGGCTTGGAATCGGCGATGCCGGTTGGACGATGATCATGCTTGGTGTTGGTGTAGTTCTCGCCTTGTTGTTCATGTTCTTTAACCGCGATCCGATTTATCCGCTCGTCTTCGTCTGGGCTTACATTGCAATTAACTTCCAGTCAGATAACGGGCTTGTTGATACAGTCGTTCTCGGAAGCGTCGTCGTCCTGCTTGCCGGATATGTCTTCCTGCTCGTCCGGATGCGCCGTCAAGTCCGACTGAGCAAGTAACGTTATTTTCTTTGCTGTTCGTCGTATACTGGTATCAAAGGAGTGAATGTCATGCATATTACATTTACAGAAGCCGCGCTTGGTCGAATCGACCAGTTACGCGGTGATACGGAAGGTCAATTGCATCTTTATTACGATACAGAAGGATGCGGTTGCGGAAATTCCGGTATCTTCAGCATCCGGCTCGTCGAAGGGGCGGCGGACGAAGATATGACGATTGATTCAAACGTCGGACCGGTCCTCGTTAAACGGTGGTCGAGCCATTTTCTCGATCAGGAAATGACGCTTGATTACAATCCCGAGAAAAAATCATTGATTCTAAAAAGTGATGGTCAATACTTCAATACGAACGTCCTCGTTACCGATCAGACCGGCTGCCAGTTGACAGCCAACCGGTAAGACGACAAAAAAGGCAGCTTCCCTTGTGGAAAGCTGCCTTTGTAGTGTGATGGACAGACAGGTACTGGATTGAGTAGAGAGCTGAGCAACCATCGAAATGTACGGCGATTCTGTCTGCATCTTGCACAAGTCGAACAAATTCCTGCCCGGAATTCGTTCACGAAGCCATTGCGTCCCCCATGATCGCACACATATTCCTCGTGTGCTTATCCAGTATACGTAAAAAGACACGGATTGGATTGAACGGATGTGCTGTCAGCCCACATCCAGGACAGTTCGTTCAATCGTCTGCTGGTCGAGATCCTTGACCTTGACCGGACGGCTGTAATAATAGCCCTGCCCATAGTCACATCCGAGTCGTTTCAGGAATTCATGCTGCTCAAGCGTCTCGACGCCTTCCGCCACCACTTCAATCCCAAGACTCTTCGCCAACTGGATGATCATTTCGGTAATCGCCGTTCCCCGCTCATCATGCGGTACTTCATCAATGAATGATTTATCAATCTTCAATATATCGATCGGTAAATGCTTTAAATGCGTCAGCGAGGACAGTCCTGTCCCGAAGTCATCGAGCGCAATCGTCAAACTCAATTGCTTTAATTCTCCGAGCATCAATAAGGCCCGCTCCAGATTTTCCATGACGGATGTCTCCGTAATTTCCAGTTGAAGTTGTAATTCTCCGCCGTCCTTCAACGAATGATGAACGATTTCCTTGATCATCAGATTATGCGATTCCGACCGGAAATGCATCGCTGACAGGTTGACGGAGACTTGACGGATGAAGTGATCCTCTTCCCGCCAGACTTCCATTTGCTTGACAGTTTCCTGCAGTACCCACTGGGTCAGCCGATGGATCAGACTGTACTTTTCAGCGAGCGGAATGAATTCCGCCGGTGAAATGAAACCGAATTTCGGATGATTCCAGCGAATCAGGACTTCTGCCTGCTCGACCTTGCCTGTTGCCAGCGCAATTTTCGGTTGATAGACGAGATTAAACTCTTTAAAGTCCGTCATGGCCCGACGGAGGGAACCGACGATTTGTTGTTCCCGGCGATCCGAATGGAGCAGTTCATCGTAGATGACAAAACGGTCCCGTCCTTCATTTTTCCCTGCACGCAGGGCGCTTTCCATCTGACCAATCCGCATTTCCAGTGTATCCGTAATATTCGGAACGATGATGCCGATGGTCGCAGTCAAATGAATCTCCTGCCCGTCGAGAAAAATCGGTTGCCGGATTGCTTCCAGGACATCCGTGAAGGCCTCTTCGAGCAGATCGGGATGGATGTTTTGAATCAGGAAAAATTGGGTTCCATTGTAACGGATACAAGCTTCATCTTCTTGAAGTAACGCTTTGATCCGGTCCGAGAATTGCCGAATGACGATGTCTCCCTGATCAAAGCCGAATGTATCATTGATCCATTTGTACCCGTCCAAATCGAGCAACGCCATCGTCATCCGCTTTTTCGTCCGGCTGTATTGTCCGTCGACTTTTGACATATGATGATCCAGCCAACGGCGATTGTGCAATCCGGTCAAATGATCCGTATACGCCATCATCTGTAAGGCCCGCCGTTCAAGATGAATATACAGCCCGACGATCAACAGAACGATTAAAAAGACCGGAACTGCCACGTCGCTTAAGATATTTGATGTGACGGGGCTGGCTGAGACGTCCACTCCCGAAGCACCGGGAACACAAAACGTCGTCCCGAGCATTCCGACATAGTGCATCGTTGAAATACCAAACCCCATTAAGATGGCAACGGGAATCAAAATTCGTTTTTTATCGACATGCCGTGTCATATACAGCAACAGGAGGGCGACATAAGCGACCGTGATGGCAATCACAATCGATAACGTGAATAACGCCGCATCATAGCGGACATCCCCATCGAACTGCATCGCAACCATACCAAGATAATGCATCATGGCGATTCCCATCCCCATTAACGTTCCGGCAATGATGACTTTTTTCCGTGTCAGCTCCGAATAATATAAGAGATAAAAGGCAATCCAGGCAGCCGTCACGGCGGGGACGATTGACAGGAACATCAGCACCCAGTCGTATTTGACCGGTACCGCCAACTCAAATGCCCCCATGCCAACGAAGTGCATACCCCAAATGGATAATCCCATCGTCAAGGAAGAGACGAACAATGCTCTTTTCTTTAAAGATACGGCTTTTGCCAACCGGCGATTTAATTCAAGTGAGGCATAGGATCCGACAATGGCCACGATGACCGATAGGATGACCAATGTCTCTTCGTAATGTTTCGTTAAGGTGATCCATTCATTCATGATAAGTGCCTCTCTTTTTTGACTGACATTCCTATTAGTATCGTCTGCTTACCGGTATTTTTTCAGTCTTCTGAAGAAATTTCATTAGAATGCGTGTGCTTTTTTCTAAAAGAGGCGGATATACTCGAAAAACGAACAAAAAAAGGGATGCTGTTGATATCGCATCCCCTTACTGTTATCTCTCATTCACTGATTGTTATAACGCGACGGAAGCCACGACTTCGCCGGTCGGTTTTTCTAAATCCGGTTCAGGTTCGACTGTGATGGCGACCGCATCAATTGTTCCGTCTCCTTTGATCGGGAAGACAGCTGCCGCTTCCCCGTCCTGTTCGATGACCCCGTTCGCACGAGGCGTATCACCTTGAATCGTCCAAAGTTGATACAACTCACCCTTCTTCAGCGGCGGTAAATCTTTCAGTTGGACAAGCATGAATTCCTGATCATCTTTTGTAAAAATCATGCTTGACCCCTTAATTGAGGCCGTACTTTCAAAGTTGCCCATTCCTTTGACTTCGTCCATCGCAAACTCTTCCGCCGGAGAAGACTCGTCTTGCGACAAGAAGTAGGCGTTGGCACCAAGTGACAGGATCAAGGCGGCTGCGATACTCATCAACCATCCGAGCGGCACAGACCGTTTTTTCTCTTTCTTCGATCGTACTGCGTCGAGGTCAGACAAGTGCGTCTCCTCTACAGCCGGTTTTTCAACTGCTGCTTGCACCGGTTTTTGTCCTTGTTTCGTCGATCCAAGGACTTCACCGAGAATTCTTGACTTCATGCCGTTTGGTATCGGTCGTTCCGGAAGTGATTCCGCGATGGGCAGCATCAAGTCTTGCATCTCTTGGAGCGCCTGTTTGCAGTCATCACAAGTCGCCAAGTGTGCCTCGAACGCGTCGCGATCGGCAGCTGATAATGTTCCGTTGAAGTAATCGATTAAATCATGACAACGTTCTTCCATCAACGTTCCCTCCCGTCTAGTAATTTTCGGAGTGCCTGGATAGCACTCCTTATTCTGGTTTTCACCGTTCCAAGCGGTAAATTAAGCTGATCTGAAATTTGTTGTTGTGTCAGGCCTTTAAAATAAACGAGTTCAATTAACTCTTGTTGATCGGGTTTCAGTTCATTGACGGCATCGCGGACTTCCGTCGCCGTTTCCCGCTGCATGACCGTCCGTTCGACCGGTTCATCATATCCGCCGTCCCGCTCCTCGACTTCAATCGTCGGTTGGCGTTTCTCGCGTCTCAGACAGTCGAGCGCTGCATTGCGGGTAATCGTTAATATCCAAGAGGAGAACTTTCCTTTATCGGTATTAAAATCGACCCGTCCGTTCCAAATCTTCATCCAGACTTCCTGGATGACTTCTTCTGATAAACGATCATTGTTCGTAAAGCGATGAGCGAATGAGAACAACAGTCTTTCATACTTGTCATACAGTACTTCGAGAGCTTGTTCATCTCCACTGCGCATCTGATGATAAAGCGATTCATCGGATTGAGTATGCATCCTTCTCCTCCTTGGTGATCAGTCAGCCTTATCATATAGTATACGCAAGCTGACGCAAAATCGTTTTAGTTTTTTCACTTTATTTCATTTTTTTGTCCACCACATCCATATTCCCTATTCCGCTAAAAAATATAGCTGAAAAAAGCGGTTAGATTGACAGCAATACCGTGATGGGCATAGCATAAAGGTATCGAACAGACGGATTGCATCTTAGAATGGAGGAAAATGAATGGATTACGATCGTAAAATGAAGAACCGGGTCAGCCGGATCGAAGGACAACTTCGCGGTATCTTGCGAATGATGGAAGAAGGACAGGATTGCCGTGATGTCATCACGCAACTGTCGGCTGCCCGCTCCGCCATTGACCGGACGATTGGTGTCGTCGTCAGCTCCAATCTGATCGAGTGTGTCAAAGAAGCCGAACAATCCGGCGAAGGACAGACGGAGGAATTGGTTAAGGAAGCCGTTAACTTGCTGGTAAAAAGCCGCTAATCGATTCCTTGGAATCGTTGATAGTCTTGCTCTGCTTGGATGCGGTGCAAGACTTATTTTTGTTTCCGCTGTATGTTTTGGAATCGAGATAAAAAGGAACAATAAAAGGCATGACGAAAAGTGACTTGAACATGAGGAGGAACCGAATATGGCTACGTATCAACTCGATCAGGACCACAGCTCCATCACATTCTCAGTCAAACACATGATGATTTCAAAGGTTAAAGGAGAGTTTCGTGACTTTACCTTTGATGTCAGTGGAGAAGCACATGATTTGGAAAACGCTTCTGCTGTCGTAACGATTCCGGTCGCTACGATAGACACACGCAGTGCGGACCGCGATACACATTTGAAATCAGCTGATTTCTTCGATGTCGAGCAGTATCCGAACATTACTTACCGTGTGACTTCGTTTAAAAAACACTCCGGTGACGAATATGAAGTGACCGGTGATTTGACGATTAAGGATGTTACGCGGACAGAAACGTTTAAGGTCGAGTATGAAGGCAGCGGTGTTGATCCTTGGGGTAATACACGTTCCGGTTTTGAAGTCGACGGGAAGATCAAACGGGAAGACTACAATCTCACCTGGAACGTCGCGCTCGAAGCCGGAGGTGTTCTGGTCGGCAGTGATGTGAAGTTTCAATTGCACCTCGAGTTCATTCACGGGTAATTAGTAGAGATCATAGTAGATGTAGGGGGAAATCAGATGACAGTTTCACTTTTTATTGATGTTGCATGTAAGACCGGGGAATCACCGGTGTATGACGCTAAAACCAAACGATTTTATTTCGTCGATATTCCGGGCAAGCTTCTTTTTTCATATGACTTAACGACAGAGGCTTTAAAACCGTACCAAGTACCAAGTGCCATCACCTCGATCGCTTTGACGGATGCGCCGGATTTCCTTCGTGTCACGTCGGCACATGGTTTCGGAACGTTTGATTTAAAGGAAGGACACCTCTCACTGGAAACCCAATTGACGCTTCCTGACTCCGACCGGATGAATGACGGGAAACTTGATCCATCGGGTCAGTATGTGGCCGGAAGTATCAATGAAGAGGACGGCGAGACCGCTTCCCTCTATCGTCTGCGTCATGACGGTTCCGTCGATGTCCTCCTCGAAAACTTAACGAACTCGAACGGACTCGTTTGGTCCGAGGACGGTAAGACACTCTATCACATCGATACGCCGACGAAAAAAGTCTATGCCTTCGACTATGCTGCGGATCAACCGTTGACAAACCGCCGGGTGGCCATCGACTTAGAGGACGAAGACGGTTTCCCGGATGGTATGACCAAAGACACGGAAGGTCATGTCTTCATCGCCCATTATGCCGGATCATGCTTAACACGCTGGAATCTTGAAACCGGTGAAAAACTTGCCCAGATCGATTTCCCGGTTTCGAACCCGACTTGTCCGATTCTGTACGAAGACCGTCTACTGGTCACGACAGCAGCAGACGGGGACGATTCCGAACATGCCGGAGCCGTTTTCGAAGTGACGTATTAACACCTTTGCTCCCTCACGAGAGGGAGTTTTTTTGTAGACGTCTGTACTAAAACAGGCGATACTAAAACAGAAGTGTATATTATGACGAGGGAGTGTAATCGGATGCATATTTCGACGATCGAACGACTTCATCAACTGCAAACAACGCCGTCCTTCTTCCCGGTCAACTGTTACTTATTTGAAGAAGCGGACAGCCTCACCCTGATTGATACGGGGATTTCACTGAATGCCAAAGCGATTTATTCCGTCATCAAGTCGTTTGACAAACCGTTACAATCCATCATCCTGACTCATGCACATGCCGATCACGTCGGATCCCTTGATTTTTTAGCAAGTGCTTTCCCGCTTGCCGAAGTCTCGATCAGTTACCGGGATGCGGCTCTCCTCAGCGGGGATGAGTCGTTGCGCGAAGGCGAGACGACACCGCTGAAAGGCGGCATTCCAAAAAACATCAAAACCCGTCCGGACCGGCTGCTCGAAAGCGGTCAACAGATCGGCAGTTTAAGTGTCATTGCTTCTCCGGGACACACACCGGGTTCCATCTCCCTGTGGCATGAAGGCAGTCGGACGTTGATTGCCGGTGACGCTTTCCAAACTCAGGGTGGTCTGGCGGTTTCGGGGGACACGCGTTGGCAGTTCCCCTTCCCGTCGCTTGCGACCTGGGATAAGGAAGTCGCCCTCCAATCGGCGCATCAGTTGACGGAATTGACACCGGACGTCCTGGCAGTCGGTCACGGACCGCTCGTCGTCGCACCAAGCTTCGATATGCGCCAGGCAGTCGACCGGTTCGAACAGCTCTTATCCTCGAAAAAGCGCAACGGCTATACGTAAAAAAATCAGCTGGTTCAAAAAAATCCGGACATTTCCTGCTCCTCATTTAGAAATGAAGAGTAGAAGATGTCCGGATTTTTTCTGTTGACCGTCGCCGCCAGTTAAGGCATCTCATATTGGTACAATCGGGCTTCGTACGGTGCCAATCGATTGATGTCCGCGGTCTCATAATTCGTCAGAATCAACTGTTCTTCCGGTAAACCAAACGTCGTCGTCACCGGTTCATCATGGACGTTCAAGACGATCCGCCAAACCACTCCGCCCAGGACCCGTTCATAGACATACAGGTACGGATCCTGAATCGCCAGATCACGATAACCTCCGTAAACCATGACCGGATGAGTCTTCCGTAAATCAATCAGTTGCCGGTAAAACACCAGCACGGAATGCGGATCCTGTTCCGCTGTTTCGACGTTGATGTCACGGTAGTTCGGATTGACCGTCATCCATGGCGTCGCTGCGGTGAATCCGGCTGCTTTGCCGGTATTCCACTGCATCGGTGTCCGTGAATTATCTCGCGCCCGCAACTGCATCGAGGACAGGACGGTTCCGGGTGATTCGCCGGCGGCAATCCGTTCGGCGTATTGATTCCGAAATGCGACGTCCTGATAAGACTCGGGATCAGAAAAACGAATGCCGGTCATGCCGATTTCTTCCCCTTGATAAATGTACGGGATGCCCGGTAACGTGTGCAGCATCAAGCCCAGTAGCTTGGCACTTTCGACACGATACCGTTCGCTTCCGAACCGGGTCACCTGACGGGTGTGGTCATGGTTATTCAAAAACTGTGACGCGACTCCGCTCGGATAAAGCGCTTCGTACCAACGCTTCTGGATTTGTTTGAAGCGCGGTAAATCCATCGTCTCCATGTCATCCGCGACTTCGAAGTGAAACAGCGTCCGCAACTCATTCCGTTCCTCACCGACATACAGTAACCCGTCTTCCGGGCCGACGAACGGAATCTCACCGACGGTAAAGAGATCGGTTCCCGCCAGTACTTCCTGGTGCATCTCCTGCAAGAATTCATGAATGCCCGGCTGGTTCCCTAAGTAGGATAAATTCAGAGGATCTGCGACATCATCATACGTCGCCCGTTTCTTGATCAGGTTGATGACATCCATCCTAAAGCCGTCGATTCCTTTCTCGGCCCACCACCGCATCATCGTATACACAGCCTGCCGGACTGCAGGATGTTCCCAGTTCAAGTCCGGTTGCTCCGATGCAAAGGAATGGAAGTAATACTGCTGGCGTGTCTCATCCCACGTCCAAGGGCTCGGCGCAAAATACGACCGCCAATTGTTCGGCGGTGTTCCTTTGACCCCGTCCCGCCAAATGTACCAATCGGCTTTCTCGTTTGTCCGACTGCTGCGGGATTCTTTAAACCACGTATGTTGATCACTCGTATGATTGACTACCAAATCAAGGATCAGTTTCAATCCCCGTTCATGGGTGGACGCAATCAGTTCTTCCAAATCCGACATCGTTCCCGCCTTCGGCATAATCGAGTAATAATCCGAAATGTCGTATCCGTTATCGACATCCGGTGATGTATAACAGGGATTTAACCAGATGATATCGACACCCAGGGAAGCGATGTAATCGAGTTTTTCAATTACTCCGCGTAAATCGCCCATCCCGTCTCCGTTCGAATCTTTAAAACTGCGCCAATACACTTGATAGACAACGGCTTCTTTCCACCAGGCCCGATTCATCCCATCATCTCCTTTGTGATTCAATCGTATTCTAGTTTAGTGTATCAAAAACACGAAAGCCATCGGTTCTTTTTCCCAATTATCAGCAATTATTAAAAAACTCTTTTCTTTTTTCTGAAAATTCGTTATCCTTGACGACAATACCCAACAAGGAGGAAGACAGATGAAACATTTCGCCCCATCGATTGCGATTGATCGGTTACCCGCTCCGGTCTTCGCCGAGCTCGCCCAGCGGATCGGTGCCGTCAAGGCTGCCGGCCATGACGTCATCACGCTTGGTCAGGGAACACCCGATCAGACGACACCTGTACATATTCTGGATGCCTTGAAAGAGGCAATCAATGACGCTTCAAACCTCCAGTACCCGCCGTTTCGCGGACACGATTTCCTCAAACAGGCTGTCGCGGATTTTTATCAGTCAGAGTTTGGCGTAAACATCGATCCGGCCTCTGAAGTCGCCATTCTGCTCGGCAGCAAAGCCGGTATCGTCGCTTTACCGCAAACGATCGTCAATCCCGGTGAAGGTGTCATTGTTCCTGATCCCGGATACCCGGATTACTTATCCGGCGCCGCCCTTGCCGGAGCTTACCCGATAACATTGCCGCTCCTTGCGGAAAATGCCTTTTTACCTGACTACACGTTACTTGATACGACAGATGTCGAACGGGCCCGGATGTTGTTCCTCAACTACCCGAGCAATCCGACCGGAGCGACGGCGACAGCGGAAGCCTTCGAGCAAACGGTTTCCTTTGCTGATGCGAACGACATTTGCGTCGTCCACGACCTCGCCTACGGCGGAATCAGCTTCGACGGTCCGACCCGCAGTTTCCTCCAGACGGAAGGCGCAAAAGGCGTCGGAATCGAACTGTTTTCATTATCGAAACGTTTTAACATGTCCGGTTTCCGAATCGCCTTCGCCATCGGGAATCCGTCCGTCATCGCAAGTATCGAGACGTACCAGGAACACTTATACGTCAGTGCTTTCACACCGATTCAACAGGCAGCAACCGTCGCTCTTTCAAGCGATCAGACGTGTGTCCGCGAACTGAGCGCTCTGTATGAAGCCCGGCGTGATGCCTTGTTCGGCAAGTTACAGGAAATCGGTTGGGACGGACCGATCCCGGGCGGTTCGTTCTTCGTCTGGTTGCCGGTCCCGTCCGGCTACACGTCCCAAAGCTTTACCGATCACCTGCTCGACGAAGCGCATGTCGCCGTTACACCGGGACATTTCTTTGGCGAATACGGGGAAGGTTACGTCCGGATCAGCCTGATTGCTGACGCCGAACGACTCGTCGAAGCAACCGAACGGATTGGTCAATTGAATCTGTTTCGCCAGACCGTTGCGGAATAATTCTGAAAAAACGTTTGACAAATGGGAATGATTTCCGTTACAGTAAGTCCCAACAGCATATCTACTTATCGAGAGCGACCGAGGGATTAGGCCCAACGACGTCCGGCAACCACCTTTAAGGAACGGTGCCACATCCTACAGAATGTTTCATTCTGAGAGATAAGTTACGAAATTTTCACTTCGTCGCTTTTTTCTGGTTGCTCTTAACTGGAAAAAGGCGATTTTTTTGTATAGGGAGGAAACGACAGATGATTGAATTTAAAGGGATCACTAAACGGTTCGTTCGTGACCGGACACCCATTTTTGCCTTACGTGACGTCAATTTAACGATTCAGCAAGGTGAAATCTTTGGCATCATCGGTGAATCCGGTGCCGGAAAAAGCACCCTGCTCCGTCTGATCAACGGACTGGAGACACCGACACAAGGAACGGTTAAAGTATCGGGCACTAATCTGTCCGGCCTCTCCAAAGGCAGCTTACGCGAACTGCGTTTGAACATCGGGATGATTTTTCAACATTTCCAACTGATTCAATCCCGGAACGTCGCCGATAATATCGCCTTTGCCTTAAAGGCTGCCGGCGTCAAACGGACTGACTTCCCGCAACGGATCAAAGAGCTCGTCTCCCTGGTCGGACTCGAAGGCTTCGAGACGAATTTCCCGAGTCAGCTCAGCGGCGGTCAAAAGCAACGGGTCGGGATTGCCCGCGCCCTGGCGAATAACCCGAGCGTTCTGTTATGTGACGAAGCCACGTCCGCTCTTGACCCGGTCACGACGCTACAAATTCTCGAACTGCTGAAAGACTTGAATGAACGGCTTGGCCTGACGATCATTCTCATTACCCATGAAATCGATGTCGTCAAACAGATTTGTCACCGGGTTGCCGTCATGGCGCAAGGTGAAGTCGTTGAAGTCGCCCGTACATACGACCTGTTCAGTCAGCCGGCACATGATGTCACGAAACATTATGTCGATACGGCACTCCAGATCGAGTTACCGGAACGGATTTTGCGGACGACACCGGGGAAAATCATCCGCCTGCAATTCACGGGTGAGAAAACCGGTGAAAGTACGTTGTCGGAAGCAATCAAACAGTTTGATATTTCCGTCAGCATTCTCCACGGTAAGGTCGATTATATTCAAAACGTCGCATTCGGAGTGCTGATCGTCAGCCTGACCGGTCCGACCCTTCACGTGAACCGGGCCCTGACGTGGCTCGAAGAACAACTCCATACGCTTGAGGTGATTCAGGATGTGGCTTGAACGGATTGAAATCATGTTACCGGATCTTACGAAAGCGTTAGCGGAAACGGCTTTGATGGTCGGAATCTCACTTGGCTTCGCCCTCATCATCGGCATTCCACTCGGGATTCTGCTATTCATCACGGACCGGGGATTGTTTTTCCAGAACGTCGTCGTTCGCAGCATCTTGGACTTTTTCGTTAATATTGTCCGTTCGTTACCGTTCATCATTCTGCTCGTCGCGTTAATTCCGCTGACACAATTATTACTCGATAACACGATTGGACCGACAGCAGCTTCCGTCAGTCTGAGTGTCGCCGCCATTCCGTTTCTCGCCCGACTGGTCGAAACATCGCTTCGCGAGATTCCACCGGGATTGATTGAAGCAGCAGAAGCGTGTGGCGCGACACCGTTTCGGATCATCATCAGTGCACTCTTACCGGAGGCCCTTCCCGGCATCATTCAAGCCGTCACTTTGACGACCATCAGCCTGATCGGGTTTTCCGCCATGGCCGGTATCGTCGGTGGTGGCGGCGTCGGTGACCTGGCCATCCGCTTTGGCTATTACCGGTACGATAATGTCGTCATGATCGTGACAATTGTCGTCCTCGTCATCATTGTTCAAAGTATTCAAGGGCTTGGCAATGTTCTGGCCCGTCGTGCTGATAAACGTTAACCAAAAATAGAGAATCGTAAGGGAGAGAATGAATATGAAAAAACGTTATGCCTTTTTAGCAACAGGACTACTCGGAGCCGGAATTCTTGCCGGTTGCGGTGACAGCAGTGCCGAAGAAGAAAATAAATCGATCAAAATCGGGGCGACGAGCGGTCCTTACAGCGACATGGTCAAAGAAGCGATTCAACCCGGGCTTGAAAAGAAAGGCTACGACGTTGAAATCGTCGAGTTCGGCGATTATATTCAACCGAACATCGCGCTCGGCAGTGGCGATATTGACGCTAACTTGTTCCAACACTCGATTTACCTGAAGACGTTTGCCAAGGAAAAGAACCTCGATCTCAAAGGACTGATTACTGTCCCGACGGCGCCGATGGGATTATACAGCAAATCCTACAAATCGCTGGCTGACGTCAAGACGGGGGCGGAAGTCGCGACACCAAACGATCCGACGAACCAGGCCCGGGCACTGAATCTGCTGGCTGACCAAGGTTGGATTGAATTGAAAGCCGACACGGACCCACTGACGGTCTCTGAAAAAGATATCGTCAAGAATCCGAAGAAACTGGTCATCAAACCGCTCGAAGCCGCCCAACTGCCGCGTGCCATTGAAAGTGTCGACATCTCTGCCGTTCCGGGAAACTTTGCGTTAGCCGCGAAATTTGATTTACTGGATGCACTGGCACTTGAGAAAATGGACGAGCAGTACCGGAATCTGGTCGCCATTAAAACATCGAATGCCGATAAACAACTGGCGAAAGATTTGACGGCTGTCGTCAAATCGGATGACTTTAACAACGTCATCGAAAAATCATTTAAAGGATTCAGTAAACCGGACTGGGCAAAATAATCGAAGTTGTCCGCTCGCTTCATTAATATGCTGAACGGAAATATGCCGAACGAACCTCCTGATCACTCCTCCTTGTTTCAAGGGCGGAGACGCTTCAGGAGTTTTTTTGATTGAACAACTGTTTCGGACGTCACGACTTCTCCCTCGAGAAAAGCGAACGGACAGAAAACAGAATTCTTCCCATCAAAAAAAACCTCAATCCTGCTTTCGCAAAATCGAGGTCATACGTACTATTCCTTGTTTTTACGGTGTCCGGAAATTAATCGTAAAGTACGGTGCATTGTCACGGAATGCCACACCGGTATCCGCCTGTTTAAAGTCCTTGTTCATGATGTTATCACGGTGCCCTTTTGAGTTCATCAAGCCCCAGTGCGCTGCAAAGACATTCGGATAGCCCATCGACAGGTTTTCTCCGGCTGCCGAGAAGCGAATTCCGTTTTCTTTCATCCGGTCAAACGGGTCACGTCCTTCCGGATCGGTATGAGAGAAGAAATTGTTTTTCGCCATGTTCTCACTGTGCGCCCGTGTGACGGGTTTAAGTGCATTATACGGCGCAAGCGCTCCGAGCTTATAATCGGCCCGGTCCCAGTTCATCAGACGCAACATCAGCTTCTCATCCGTCGTTCGCAATGCACTTGACGCTTTGCCGTAAAATCCGATTTTTTTCGCTTCGACTTCTTTTGGGATTGCGAGTGTCGCTTTAACTTTGTTGCCGTCGTGCTGATCAAAGAAATACGTCACGTACCGGTCATTTTTTTCATAGACCGCGGCATGATCGAGGTTCAGCAGATAGTTCGTATTCCCTTTCCGGTACGACTTGACAGCTTTCCAGCCTTTTTTCGCAAGGGTAGCTTCCGTATCTTTGTTTAAAACGGCTCCTTGTGTCGTCACACCGTTTTTCGAACGGTACTTTCCATAATCCTTACCATCTTTCGTCAACGCTACGAATTCCTCCGTCGCCGTCCGCCTCACTTCCCAGTCATAACCAGGGTATTCACTCGTATATCGATCAATCAGCGTTCCGCCGCTTTTCGGATAATCCGCTTCTGCTTGTTCCATCGGCATGTTCTCATAACTAAAGAAAGCGACAGCTGCTATTCCAAGTACTAACCACTTTTTCATTCGTTTGCCTCCTCGCTTCTTCCATTGACTTAATTTTAAAAGAAACCCGCCCGTTCGAACAGTCTAAGCTGTCGTTTCAAGTGAAATCACATGATTCAGCATTTTACTTCACACCTTCGACACATCTAATGCCTCTTGTGTAAAAAAGGTCTGATGTCTTTATCCATCACATTCTCACACCATTATCATACATAAAATAAACTATTTTTCCCCTGTTGTTAAAATGTGTGAACATTCTTTTATTTTCATTCCTTTTAAATGTTGTTGCCGTTCCCGAAAACCCTCGCTATCATTAGAATTCGTAAGGAAAAAATAAGGGAATTCTATATAATATCTACTTCCAAAGGAGTATGCCATGATTCTACTTTATTTTATCTATGAATCGATTACATTTTTACCGATTCAACAATATCTGTTTTCCGGATGGCTCATTTTAGTTTTGTTGACTGTCTCATTTAGTCTCGCCAATGCGCATGAAGAAGTCCATATCAGTCAACGGTTCGGTTTCGAATTGCTTGTCCCCGGTGTCGGTCATCTGTTACGCAAACAATTTCTTCCTGGCCTTGCGATTATCCTGTTATTAATCATCATTCATTTTACGTATATGTTCCGTGTCGTCCCATTAAACCTCGCGCTACTGCTTACCCTCTCGATTAGTCTGTTGTCCTTCTTCTCTCTCTTTATTCGAACACACAAAAAAGCGGACAATTAAGTCCGCTTTTTCGATACAGTCGTTTAGTATTTTGTTGTTTCTTTTAATTTATAACCGTTCGATAGTTCAAGCCAAATCGTTTTGCCTTTTTTCGTTTTCACCTGGATGTACGGACGACCTTGAGAAACACGCAGTTCAAGTAAATCTCCTTGCTGATCGGCATGTGTTTCGCTTGCCTTGTCCCATTTACCGGCGAGTTGACGCTCGATGAAGATATGCTTTCCTTTTTGAACGGCACGCCATTTTCCGATTTCTGCTTTACCGTTGACTGCAACGGCGCTTTCCATTCCTTGAATCGAGATGATGGCTGGATCGTGGTCACTTGCGCTGCCGTCTGCTTCCATATAATCCGAGTTGATGTTGACGATATCAGAAGATGTATACGGCTTCAGGTTTTTCGAAATCAGGACATGGTCGAGCACCTGTGCGTTTCCGTTATAGACGTAAGAATAACGTTCCGATTTCGGAAGATCATCAACTGTATTCCAGAGATTGTCGCCTTTTAAGATGTCGAGTGTTTTCGAGAACTGGAAGTCGTTTAAGTCACCCAGTACGACGACGTTCGAATCTTTGACTTCTGTTTCAAGTTCATTAACGAAGTTTTGGACGATCTGTGCAATCGCATGACGCTGGACTTCACTCTTACGAACGACCGGTTGATTTTTCCCGAAGTCCGCTCCGTCGCCACCTTTTGAGTTAAAGTGGTTGACGATAACATGATACGATTCGCCTTTGAAGATGAATTCTCCGACGAGTGGTTTCCGTGAGCTTGCGAAGTTTGGATCGTTCGGCTGAATCCGACCAGGGTTGCTCGTCAACTTACCGTTTTCAACGGCAACGGCTTCCGTCGCTGTTCCTTTTTCACCTGGTGCAAGGGAAACACGGGCCGGGTTGTATAAGAAACCGACACGGATATTTCCGCCCGGTTGTCCGCCGTCTTTTTTGTCTTCCGGCGCGATATCCGTATACGCATAACGGACACCTGTTTTCGCTTCAATCGCTGCAATCAATGTCTCAAATGATTTCGATGCATCGACCGTACCGCTGTCTGTCGCCCCATCGTTATCCTGCATTTCTGTCAAACCGACGATATCCGGTGTTTTCAGGAATGTCGCGATGCCTTCCGATACACGGTCGACTTTTCCGGCATCTGCCGTCGAAGCAAAGTTTTCCACGTTGTATGAAGCAACCGTCAGACGCGAATCGCCCGTTTCAATGTTCGTCGGTTGACGATCAACTTCACTCGTAATCAACTTCGGCAGATCCGCTGCTTTCGCGAGCACTTTATATGCCGAATAGTTATAGCTCATGACACCTTCGATTGTTCCTTCGAAACGGTCCCCTGATTTCGCACGGTACGAGCTGCTGCCCATCTCAACAAACAGTCGCTCCGGGTTGGCATTATCCGCTGTCAGGATTGGTGTACCGCGTTTCGTATAGACTTTATCCGCTGTTTGCGTCCGGACCGGAATCGTCCGGTTGGCCTGTGGTCCCGTGACGATGGCATTTGGAAGCGCAACACGCATGCCTTCAACACTTTCGTATAAATCAATCGCATCTTCAGCCGGATCAAATTCAGCAAATGAATCGTTGTCGATGACTTGCGTCGGAATCAGGACACCGTTTTCCCCAAGAACGATACTTGCCGGCAATCCTGTATTCAATGCACCTTTTACGAGATTGACTGTACTGATTTCCGTAACCGCGAGATCCGTATCAAACTTGTCGCTGTATCCGCCAAGCAACCATTCTTTGACATACCCCGTCGTTGCAACGGTCTGTCCGACTGCTGCACCGTGATTTTTCGCGTAGACCAGAACCCCTTCAGAGGTCTTGCTGTTGTTATCCGGATTCGGATCCTGCATGTAAAAGTTGTTGGCATCGACGACATAGGTGACGACACCCGTCGTCCGGACGAGTTGATCCGCGTATGGTGATGTATGTGCGACTCCTTGAATGCTGCTGATTTTCGTGATAGGAGGTGCGATGTAGTATTTGAATGTCGAAACAGCAGACGTTTTTCCGTCTTTGACAGCTACTGCCTGAATCGTCATTTCTTCATTAATTGTAATCGGACCCGAGTAGACCGGACTCTCAGCAGTCGGTGTTGATCCGTCAACGGTATAATGAATCGTACCTTCTCCGTTTAACGTCACTTGATCGCCGCGATCGACTTCTCCGACCGGTGATGCCGTCGGTGCGACTAAAATGTCTCCGGCTTCAGCAGCGTGCGTCCCGAGATTTGTTAACGTGTCGACCGGGAAGCTTGTCCATTGTGACGGTTCGTATGTTTTCGAACCGGCTGTTACGTTTGAGTTCCGGACAAGTGTCGTATCTTTCGCGAAATCAGCACTGGAGCCGACCGGACCGATGATATCAAGGACGACATCACCCTTTTTCAAGGCAACCGGATCGTTTCCGTTAAAGTTGAGTGAACCTGTTGTTTGTTGGGCTTTTCCTTTAATGTCTGCGTTTGCACTTGAATTGGCGATGACAAATGTTTTCCCCGGCTCAAGCGTTCCGGACAGGGTAATTTTTGACTCTGTCGGTCCACCATTCGTATATTGAACAAGCGTGTAATCTGAAAGATTAATGATTTGACCCGAACCATTATAAATTTCAATCGCTTTGTTGTTGCTTGACCCCTCTATGTACTCGGACAAGATGACGCCTTCGCCTTCTGCCCCGACCGTAATGCCTGCTTGTGGAAGAATTCCTGCTGTTAATGCTCCGACCAATGCCCACTTCCCAAACGTACTGACGTTCTTCATGATGTTGACCCCCTATGAATTTTCTGACACTTCTTTATATTATCAGATTAATTCATGAATAGTGTATATTTTATGTAAAAAAAGACACTAATATTCGTAAAAGAATTAATTGTTAACGCTTACAAAAAATAATCATTCGTCTTTACGTAAAGAATGTTAAGATTCATTTGTATATTAATTTTAAAAAAAGGCATAAAAAAAACGCCTTTTCAGCGTGTCTGTTTTTTAGGTGTCATGAGAATCGAGGATACAGGTGATCAAAACACCTGAAACGACGAAAGCCCTACCTCTCTTTCGTTGTTACGGCTCCTTGGCCGCGCCAGCTGAATCAAGCGTTTTAGCAAGAATCAAGTTACGCGTTGGGTTGCGTATTTACTGGGATTTTTAGAATTTCGCTCGGAAATGAGCTGAAAAGTATCGAATGGAAGGTTTATCTTGCTGGGTCAACTTCTTCTCGTTCAACAGAAGAAGGACAAAATAAAAGCGATGACTTATGTCTGACTCATTTGTCAGTAAGGTCTAAAAATCCTGACCTGATTATTAAATTGTGTATTTTTGTGATGGATTCTCACATGAGTGATCATCCCCGATTCATGACAAAATTTAATATACCACGTTTTATTTTATAAAGTCAATCTTTTTTAAGAAACTTCTATTTTGGATACGGGTCCTTTTGTTGATTCATCTCCCGAACACCGGTATCGTTATGGTTATCAAAAGACGACTGACTATTACTGACTGACTATTACTATAGAAGAAACGAGGTTTTAGAGATGGCGACGAATCGACTGATCAATGAAAAAAGTCCTTATTTACTCCAACACGCCACCAATCCGGTTGATTGGTATCCATGGGGGGAAGAAGCGTTTGCCGCTGCCCGTTCGGCGAACAAACCGATTTTCCTGTCGATCGGCTATTCGACCTGTCATTGGTGCCATGTTTTGGCACACGAAAGCTTCGAAGACGAAGAAACGGCCCGGATGCTGAATGACCGGTTCATCTCGATCAAAGTCGACCGGGAAGAACGACCGGATATCGATCAGATTTATATGACGGCGGCCCAACTGATGAACGGACAGGGCGGTTGGCCGCTCAGCGTCTTCATGTCCCCCGATCAGACGCCGTTTTACATCGGCACCTATTTTCCGAAGACACCGCAGTTCAACCGCCCGAGCTTCCGGCAGGTTCTGTTGCAACTCAGTGAACATTACCGGACCGATCCGGACAAAATCAAACGGGTCGGACAGGAAATCATTCAGGCGTTAACGGCGGTCACGACCTTCGACTCAGAAGATTCCTTGGATGAGGCATTGGTCCACGAGACATTTGATCAGGCGATGCGTCAGTTTGACGTGGAGAACGGCGGGTTTGGAACAGCTCCTAAGTTCCCCTCGCCTTCGTTGCTGACTTTCCTGCTCGATTATTACCGGTTCGCAGAAGATGAGACGGCTTTGCAGATGGTCATGCGGACCTTAACCGCGATGCGGGATGGCGGAATCACCGATCACGTTGGATTCGGTCTTTACCGGTATACGGTCGATGAACGTTGGGAAATCCCTCATTTTGAAAAAATGTTGTATGACAATGCCTTATTTGCGACATTATGTATCGAAACGTATCAAGTATCCGGCAGAGAACGGTTTAAACAATATGCAGAAGAAATTTTTGCGTACATCGAACGCGATTTGTCCTCTCCGGACGGTGCGTTTTATTCAGCGGAAGATGCGGATAGCGAAGGTCGCGAAGGACTGTTTTATACGTTCACATTCGATGAACTGACGGATTTACTCGGACAAGAGGCTGTTTTTCCTTCACTCTATCAAGCCACGCCTCAAGGAAACTTCGAAGGACGGATTGTTTTTCGTCGGACCGGTCAATCGATTCAGCAATTGGCGGCTGATCGGAATACCTCTGTTCAAGACATCCTGATCCAACTTGAGCAGGAGCGCCGGACCTTGTTGCTCTTACGTAGTCAACGGACCCGTCCGTTCCGTGACGATAAGGTCTTGACCTCCTGGAACGCCTTGATGATTTCTGCCTACGCAAAAGCAGGACGTGTTTTTAACAATGACCGGTATACAGAGCGTGCCCGGCAGGCATTGACGTTTCTTGAAACACATTTGATGAACGACGACCGGTTACACGTCCGGTATCGTCAAGGTCATGTTCAAGGAAACGGTTATCTCGATGACTACAGTTTCTTGACGGAAGCTTATCTCGAGCTGCATCAAACGACACAGTACATCCCCTATCTCAAGCAGGCAATCCGGCTGACGGAACGGATGATCGGGGACTTCTCTGACGAAGACGGCAGCTTTTTCTTTACTTCATTTGAGGACGACACGTTACTCGTACGGCCGAAAGATGTCTATGATGGCGTCAAACCGGCCGGTAACAGCACGGCTGTCTCGAATCTGCTTCGTTTATCACAGCTGACAGGCCGGACCGGCTACCGGGATCAGGCACAGCGGAGCTTCTCGACGCTTGCTTCCGAAATTAAATCTCAACCGACAGGTTTCGCCAGTCTTCTGAGTGTCTACACCCGGACCTTGATGGAACCAAAAGAATTGATCGTGTTGACGGAATCTTACGAGGATGTCGCCTCGTTTCTGATACAGCTCCATCAACGCCGGTTGCCTGAACTTTCACTGCTCGTCGGTTCAAAAACGGATTTGCTCGAAATCGCTCCATTCCTTGCTACGTATGATCCCCCGACTCAACAGGCGACAGCCTATCTTTGTCATGATTTTCAATGCGATCGACCGACGACTAATCTGTCGGAACTTTTTCAAAAAATCATGATATGACTTAATCCCTTCTGTTTCCTAAAACAGAAGGGATTTTCAAAAAACTAAACCCCTTTTTTCAAAAAAATTCTAAATATACTGTAGATAAATGTTTTATTGTCGATAGTAAGTATAGGCAAATTAATTTCACATCTTAGAATTGACATCCTAGAGCCCGAAACGTCTTCGGACGAATTCTAACTAGGAGGATACGATCTTTGAACACGACACTATTCACGAAACCCTTGAAGATGCTGGTCAGCTTTATCCTGGTCCTCGGCATACTTGTTTCTTACAGCCCTTCACTCGAAGCTGCGACGACCAAAGCAACGACCTACCGTCTGTCTGCCGATACTTATCTGTATGACAAGACGACATCTTCACGGAAACGCTTGTTGACGATCAAGACCGGAACTATCGTTTCATCCACGTATGAGTCGTCTTCTGGCTATTTCAGAAGAGTAGCATACGGCGGAAAAACGGGATATGTCGCGTCAAAATATCTAACAGCATTTGATCAGAAAGAAACGATTAAAGGACAACGGTTCCTCGTTTCGAAAAAGACGACCCTTCATACGTCGGCGTCGGCGACAGCTCCTGTCATCGCTACTTTAAATGAACAGGACGCGTACTACAGTTCACAAAAAATCACGAATTCGTTCGGCGAAATCTGGTACCGTGTTAAGTTTGACGGCAAGACTGTTTATGCCCGTGCCTTGAACACGACACCGATCTCCTATACGAAAATGTCGAAAACTGCTTTAAAGACGACAGACGGTTACATTCTCCGTCAATATGCCGGTACAGCCTATCCGCGGCAGATTGTCGTTCCAACAGGGACTTCCCTGCAAACGACCGGACGAATCGGTGACTGGTACAACGTCACGTATGCAGGTAAGTCAGGTTATATGCACAAAGGGGCGTTCGCCGGCTCTTCTAAACAAGAAGTGACGACGATTCCGGAAACGGCGTTCCAGACGAAATCCGCTCTTGTCCTGTACGATACGACGGACGGAACAAAACGTCCGCTCGTCACGCTTCCAAAAGGAGCAATCGTTAAATCGACTGCAATTTCGGGTCTCTATCATCGTGTCACGTATGACGGGAAAACAGGTTACGTCTTGACTGCTGCTTTGAAAGAGTACACGACGAAGGTCAAGTTAGCCTCGTCACGCTTCCTGTTGTCGAATTCGGTTGAAGTCAAAGCTACACCGGTTTCTTCCGCTGCGACACTTGCCAGCCTGCAAACAGGAAACGTCTACTACACGACGCAACTTGTGACAAATCCGCTTGGCGAGCAATGGCATAAAGTCTCAAAAGACGGCAAAACCGGTTATGTCAAAGTCAATCAGGGAAAAACGATCAAGTATTATACGGTCCATGATCTTTCTCTAAAGACAACGACAGCAACGGCCTTGCACTCGTATGCCGGTCCTTCGTACGGTGTCATTAAAACGATTCCAAACGGGACCGTCGTCAAAATCCACGGACAGATCGGCAACTGGTATAAAGTCTCTTATGACGGAAAATCAGGTTACGCAGCCGGTACGACCTTTACGGATTATGTGACGACACAACCGATTCCGGCGACCGATATCCAACTTGAAACGGATGTCGCGATGAAAGCAGCACCGAAAGCCAACGCTGCGACCGTCACGATGTTCAAGGCAAAGGATATCTATCAAACGAATCAACTCGTCACGAATGGTTCGTCTAAATGGCATCGTGTCATAAAAGACGGTCAGACAGGATACATCCCGGTCGATCAAGGGACACCTGTCGATTACAGTTCAGAGAACATGGCAATGAAAGCGACAGAAACGACTGTACTGCGTACATATGCAGGAAATTCATATGCAACTGTCGCAACCCTCGCGACAGGTACGAACGTTCAGGTCATCGGAAAAATTCAAGATTGGTACAAAGTAGCAGCGAACGGGAAAACCGGTTATGTTGTTGCGGATACGATGACTGAATTGATTACGAAAAAAACACTGCCGGCTTCACGATTCGTCTTATCGAAGTCAGTCGACGTAAAGAAATCGCATCACTCGACAGCCGATACGTTGACGACACTCTCGGCAAATGACGTCTACTATACGACACAAGTCATCACGAACGGTCGTGCAGAACAGTGGCACCGGATGACGATCGATGGAAAAACCGGTTACGTCCGCGTCAACCAAGGAACATCGATTGCCTACGAGGCCTTACCGGCAACAAAATACAAAACGTCAGCTACAACACCGCTCCGGTCTTATGCCGGACCATCTTACGCTCCCGTCACGACGATTCCGAACAAAACGGTCATCACGGTGACAGGACGAATCGGCAACTGGGTGAAGATCACCTATGCCGGTAAGAGCGGTTATGCGGCAGCGTCTACTTTGACGGAGTTTTCGGAGACGACGACGATTGCAGAAGCCCGCTTCCTGCTCGACGCTCCGGTTGCTGTCAAAAGCGATGCCAAAGATACAGCGGCGACCATCACCAACTTAAACAAAGGTAATGTCTACACGACGAAAACGCTTGTGACGACATCTGCCAATGGTCAGTGGCATCAAGTCACGGTCAACGGAAAAACAGGTTATATCAAGCTTGGTCAACCGACTTCACCCATCGCTTATGAGCCGATCGAAAAATCGTTTGTCCGGGCAACCGGAACGACTTCGCTCCGGTCTTATGTCGGGGATGCGTATCAACTCGTCGCTTCCGTTCCTGTGAATACGGTTTTACCGGTCACCGGAAAAATCGGCAGCTGGTATGAAGTTTCTTATGAAGGGAAGACGCTTTATGCGTATAACGGGACAATGGTCATGACATCAGCCAAGCTGAACGTCTATAATTCAGTCGCAACACCGTATACGTTTGACAGCTTCATCAGTGCCCAAATGAAACTGAATCCTCCCCCGCAAACCGATTTATATGCTTCAAAACTGATGTATGTCAGTGCGGACTATGTTCGCCTCGGCGGTTCCCTCGATCCGGTCAATGGAACGATTGCCACGGTCACGGCAACGACACCGCTGAACATCCGCTCCGGTGCGACGACGGCCAGTCACGTCTATGGTCAGTTCAAACCGAATGCGATGATTAAGGTCTACCAAAACGTCAGCGGGTTCTACACGACGTATCCGCGTGTCTACACAACGACGACAAAGTATTCAACGATTTACTGGTTGAACGCACTGGAAGCCGATGTCCGGAATGCAGCGGATCCGCTCAAAGTTGACCGTCAATCGTCTGCCTATTACCAGTTCCTTGATCTATCCAAATCAACAGGTGCTTCAGCGGCGACGTTGAACAACATCCTCGCGACAAAAGGTATCTTCGGTAAATGTACGACAGGAAGTTGCGGACAAGCTTTCATCGATGCCGGCGCGAAGTATTCGGTCAACGAAGCGTACCTCATCTCACATGCTTTACTCGAGACAGGGAACGGGACGTCGAAACTAGCGACAGGCGTCGTTTGGAACGGACGAACGGTCTACAACATGTACGGAATCGGCGCGTATGACTACGATGCCATCAATACAGGTGCTGCGTATGCGTACAGCAAAGGATGGTTCACACCGGAAGCCGCCATCGTCGGTGGTGCGGAATTCATCAGTACGACATACATCCACAATGCTTACGACCAAAACACGCTCTACAAAATGCGTTGGAGTCCGATGCGTCCGGGTGTTCACCAGTACGCGACGGATATGGGCTGGGCGGTCAAACAAACCACCCAAATCTACAAGCTCTATGAACAGATGGACAGCTATACGGCTGTCTTTGATATTCCAGTCTTTACGCGTTAAGAACTACAAAAAAATCCAGACATTGAATCCATCGATTCGTGGTCTGGATTTTTTTTGTGTGCTTTGACCGCCACCATCTGACGGAAGACGTCTCCTGCATTTACGCGGAAGAGACACCCTGTCAGACTTGATCATCTGCGACGATTTGCAAATCAATGCCCCGGTTTTGACGCATGATTTGATTGACGATCGATCCACGCCGGATCTCCTGCCACCGGGTCCGTGCGGATTGACCGAGCACGATTTGTGTGATGCGATGATGTTTTGCGGCTGCCGTGATGGTTTCCGCAATCGAACGTTCCCCTTGAATCCGAATTAAGACTTCTGCGTCAAACAGGGCTCCACTTTCGCGTAACATCGCCAGTACTTCTTTTTGCGATGCCGCCAATTGGTTTTCCGGCTTGGGTAGAATCGTCAAAATATAAAGATCGGCTTTCATCCGGCTCGCCATCCGAAATCCGCGATAGATCAACTTTCGCGCATTTTCATTCAACTGGACACAGACTAAAATTCGTTCCTGTAACAAGGTCGGATCTTTTTCGATCAAGAGACGGGCTTGATATACTTGATCGTCGACTTCATCCGCGACCTGCCGGAGTGATAACTCCCGTAAGCTCGCTAAGTTTTGCAAGGAGAAAAAAGAATTTAAGCTCTGTTCAATCTTCTCTTTTTTATAGATTTTTCCGTGTTCCAGTCGCTCGCGCAAGGTTTGCGGTGTCACGTCCACGAGTAGAATCTCATCCGCCTCCCCGAGGAAGGGATCCGGAATCCGCTCCCGGACTTCGACCCCTGTCATTTCTTTCACCTTAAACAGCAGGCTTTCGAAATGCTGGATGTTGACGGCTGAATAGACATTGATGCCCGCTTCAAGCAGGACGGAGACATCCTGATATCGTTTTTTCCGAATCGATCCCGGCGCATTCGTATGTGCCAGTTCGTCGATTAACACGATGTCCGGTTTGCGGGCAATGATCGCTTCGACGTTCACTTCAAGAAACACTTTCTCTTTATAGTGGACTTCGAGTAACGGCACCTGTTCGAGCCCCCCGATCATCTCTGCCGTATCCCGACGGCCGTGCGTCTCGATCAAACCGATGACGACATCCTTGCCTTCCCGGACCAACGCATGGGCATCCGCCAGCATCTTATACGTCTTCCCGACACCGGGAGCCGAGCCGATATACAGCTTCAGCTTTCCGCGTGTCATGATGGACTCCGATCAAGTTTCAGATTCAACATCAAAACGTTCACATATTGATTATTCCCTGCTTCCTGATCGATTAATCGCCGAACAGCATCACGCGAGAGATTTCGTTCGGTTGCAATCCGTTTGACCTGTGCCCGCGCATAGTCGAGCGAGATGTGCGGATCGAAGCCAGAACCGGACGTCACGCGGGCATCGTCCGGAAGCGAAGCGCCGTCCACTTGATTCTGTTTCGCGAATTCCGCCATCTTCTTGCCAAGCTCCGGGTTCGAAGCGGCCAGGTTATCCCCAGCAGATGATCCCGCTAATTGATCGACTGCTGACGGACGTCCGTGGAAATATTGTTTTGACGTGAAAGGTTGCGCAATCAATTCCGATCCGATGAATTTTCCATTTTCCTGCACCAGTGAACCGGCTGCTTTGTCCGGAACAAGTAATTGACCGAACAAGGTCAGCAAAGCGGGAAAAACAATCCCGCACAACGCAGTGACGAAGACCGTCACACGAATGGCCTGTTTCATGATTCTGTTCTCCTTATAGGATGCTTGCGAGCAAGACATCAATGATTTTAATGCCGATGAACGGGACGATGACGCCGCCAACACCGTAGATGAGTAAATTCCGGCCGAGCAGTTGATCCGCTGTCATCGGTTTATACGAGACACCTTTCATCGCCAGCGGAATCAGCATCGGAATGATGATCGCGTTAAAGATCAGTGCCGACAGGATAGCCGTCGTCGGGGAATTGAGACGCATGATGTTCAGCAGTTCCATCTGAGGAATCGCGACCATGAAGATTGCCGGAATGATCGCAAAGTATTTTGCGACATCATTGGCAATCGAGAACGTCGTCAACGCACCGCGTGTCATCAGCAACTGTTTCCCGATTTCAACGACTTCGATGATTTTCGTCGGATTGGAGTCGAGATCAATCATGTTGGCTGCTTCTTTTGCCGCCTGCGTCCCGCTGTTCATCGCAAGACCGACATCGGCCTGGGCAAGCGCCGGTGCATCGTTTGTTCCGTCGCCTGTCATCGCAACCAGGTGTCCGGCGTCCTGCTCACGTTTGATGACACGGATTTTATCTTCCGGCGTACATTCCGCGACGAAATCGTCGACTCCGGCTTCGCGGGCAATCGTCGCTGCCGTCAATGGATTGTCGCCGGTACACATGACCGTTTTGATTCCCATCTCCCGCAGGCGGTCAAACCGTTCCCGCATGCCGGGTTTGACCGTATCTTTCAAGTAAATGACACCTAAGATTTCCGTATCGATGGCGACGACGAGTGGTGTCCCGCCGAGCCGTGAAATCTGATCGACTGTTTCCTGCAGATTGCTAGGAATCTCTCCCCCTTGGTCCGCGACCCACTGTTGAATCGCTTGTCCGGCTCCTTTTCGGACCCGGCGGCCGTCGGCTAAATCAAGACCCGACATCCGCGTTTCCGCCCGAAACGGAATGATTTCCGCCCCGTCCAACTGTTTTTGTTCAATCGGCATGTTTCGCAGTTCAGCCAGTTCCAGAACCGAACGGCCTTCCGGTGTCTCATCTGCGAGTGACGAGAGTGTCGCACCGGAAAAGACAGTTTCCGTCGTCGCAGCACCGACCGGCAGAATGTCGGACGCCATCCGGTTCCCGAACGTAATCGTACCCGTCTTATCAAGAATGATCGTTTGAATGTCTCCCGCTGCTTCGACCGCTTTCCCGCTCATCGCAATGACGTTAAAGCGGGTCACGCGGTCCATCCCGGCAATCCCGATCGCCGATAACAATCCGCCGATCGTCGTCGGAATCAGACAGACCAGCAAGGCGATCAGAATCGGACCGGACAAATCAAAGCCTAAATAATTCGTAAAGACAGGCAGTGTCATGACGACGAGTAAAAAGATCAGTGTCAAGCTTGTCAGTAACGTCGAAAGTGCCAACTCATTGGGTGTTTTTTGCCGGCTTGCTCCTTCGACGAGCGCAATCATCTGGTCGAGGAACGATTCGCCCGGGTTACTCGTAATCCGGACTTCAATTTCGTCACTGACGACTAACGTGCCGCCGATGACAGATGAGAAGTCACCCCCGGCTTCCTTGATGACCGGTGCTGATTCTCCGGTGATCGCCGACTCATCGATCGAAGCGAGACCTTTAATGATTTCGCCGTCCCCCGGTACATATTCACCGGTCCGGACGAAAACGATGTCACCCTTCCGCAGTGTCGCCGAGGAGACAGTCTCGATCATCTGCCCGACCCGTTTGCGCGCCATGACATCCGCTTTTGAGGCTTTTAAAGAATCTGCCTGGGCTTTCCCACGTCCTTCGGCGATTGATTCGGCGAAATTCGCGAACAGAACGGTCAGGAACAGGATGATGCTGACGGCTAAGTTAAAACCACGCATCTCGTCGATGAAAATCGTATAACCGATTGCCAGCAGACAACCGATCCAGACGACGAACATGATCGGTTGTTTGACCATATGCGCCGGATTTAATTTTTTAAAGGCATCCAGTGTCGCTTGTTTTGCAATTGACGGATTAACGGCTGATGTTGACGCTTTTTCCGGAACGTTCGGTTCCTGCCCAGTAGGTTGATCTTTGATTGGTTCCATCATCTTTCATTATCTCCTGTTCACATCGTCAGCCAATCCGCGATAGGTCCAAGTACAAGCACTGGCAGGAATGTCAATGCACCGACGAGTACGACCGTACCGAGGAAAACTGTACCGAATAGTGGGGTATCTGTTTTAAACGAAAATTCATCTTGCGGAACAGCTGGTTTTGCTTTCAGTGATCCTGCAATCGCCAGCATCAGAATCAACGGAATGTAACGACCAAAGAATAAGGCAAACGACGTCGAGACATTCCAGTAGACATTCGCGTCACCGAGCCCTTCAAAACCGGAACCATTGTTGGCGGTAGCCGAAGTGAACTCATACAAGACTTGTGACAGACCATGGTAGCCGGGATTTGAAATCGCTCCGACACCCGGTGCCACGTACATTGAAACTGCTGTTCCGACGAGAATCAGAAACGGCGGAACGAGTAAGGTAATCGCCATCAGCTTGACTTCAAACGTCTCGAGCTTTTTGCCGAGGAAGGTCGGTGTCCGGCCGATCAGCAATCCGGTCAGGAAGACGGCGACAAACGCATACAACAACACGTTCAGGAAACCGGCTCCTGTTCCGCCGTAGACGACGTTCAGCATCATGTTGCCCAGCTGAATCAGCCCGGCAAGCGGATGAAGCGAATCATGCATCGCATTGACAGCACCGGTTTCAGCCGCTGTCGTAATCGAGCTGTATAAGATCGTCCCGATTTGACCAAACCGGAGTTCCTGACCATGTGCGGTCGGATTTGCGAGGAGACTGCCGGCCATACCGAACGTCATCATGATAAACAGGAGCGTCATCACGCCGAGGAACAGACGGCCCTGCTTCGCTGAACCGATCATTTTTCCGTAAGCGACCGGAAGTGACATCGGAATCAGCAGCATCAAAAACATCTGAATGAAGTTAACGTACTGGTTCGGGTTCTCAAACGGATGCGCTCCGTTCGCTCCGAAGAATCCGGCGCCGTTGTTCCCAAGCTGTTTGATGACTTCAAACGCCGCGATCGGTCCACGGTAAATCAGTTGCTTTGCTCCTTCGAGTGTCGTCACGGTCACCGCTCCGCCAAACGTCTGCGGAACGCCGAGTAAAATCAGCAACAATCCAAACAGTAAGGACACCGGTAACAGGATCCGGACGATGAAACGGACGAAGTCGGCATAAAAATTCCCGAGCGGTTTGTTGGCAAGTCCGCGAATGACTGCCATACAAACGGTGAACGCCATCGTCGGTGCGACGAACAGCATCGTTCCGAGGACAAACGTCTGGGACAGATACGATAACGCTTCACCGGAATAATGCTGTTGATCGGTATTCGTCATGAAGCTGATCGTCGTATGCAGGGCAGTCGACCAGTCCAGATTAGCAGCACCGTTCGGATTCAGAGGTAAACTTCCCTGAAAACGCAGTAACAGATATCCTCCGACAAAAAATAACAAGTTGACGAGTAACAGACTTTTCGCATAACCGACCCACGACTGGTCTTGTTTTCGTTCATCCACACCAAGTACAAGTAAAAATCGCCGTTCAATTTTACCGAACGAATCCATTTTTCGGTCTTCAACAGGTGCAAAGACCGTTCCGATGTACCGTCCAAGCAAGACGGCTGCTCCGAGTGCGATGATGAGCAATATCCAAAACTGGATTAAAAATTGAGTCCACATGATTTGTTTCTCCTATGCGATTAGAATTTTTCTGGATAAATCAAACAATAGCTCAGATACAAAAAGACAAGGCAACCGACAGCAAGTAAAAACCACGTCATTTCCGGTCACCTGCCCGCCATTGAATCCGTTCAATCAGACCGATCGTCAAAAATGACGTTCCGAAAAAGAAAACAAGTAACAAAATACTCCAAATGTCCCCCATGTTGAAATTACCTCCATATTATTCAATATTTTTACAATTAAACACGACAAAAAGGCGATGTGAGGCAGTAACGGCCCCAGCATCGCCTTAAAAAATGGCAGTACTGAATAAGAGTCGTTCCCTCCTAAAAACGCCTGCGGGGTTAGCTGTCGGATTCGGGCATACCTAGGATTTCGCCCTACTTCTCTTAATCTGAGAAGATTCACCCCGTGTCACGTGTCGTGACGGTTGGGTCCCCCGCTTCAATCATGAATTCGGCGTACTTTGAGATCGAAGCATTAACATGTTAGTGTTCGTTGATGAGATGGATATTACTCCGATTATTTGGCGTTGTAAATAGAATTTCTAAAAAAAATATAGTCAGACTTTTTGATGACTTATTTTATAAAAATAGTGTTTTTTCAACCTATGCTATAGAAGAAAAAAAACCGCAGAAACCGATTCCTTCATCTGAATGGAAACATTCCTTCAGCAAGAAATCGGACTGTGGTTTTTTTGAATCAACACCGGTTATGATTGCTCATTCATTTTGGCCTGGACCGTCAAAGGAGCTAGCATCGTCACCCACAGGGCGACCACTCCAGAAACAAGAATCACAATATCACGTTCGAATCCGAGGGTCAGCAGTGTAACAACACTTGCGACCAAGACGAGACAAAGCGTCGCGATCATGACAAAACGCGATTGTTTCAACATCTTTCTCATGTGGCATCTCTCCTTTCCTTCCAAAGTCTTTTGTATTTTATCAAAAATTGACACGATTCAGGGCGGCTGACACCGGATTGTGAAGGGATTGTCATCTTGAAAACCGTTTTTCAGGCGAAAGCCGGAGGCATTTGCTACACTGGGATTAAGACTATAAGGGGGAATTTAAACATGTTACAGGAGCAGACATTTCAACGGATCGACGGTACGGAAGCGACGTTAAAAGATTATCCGGGACAGGCTTGGCTGATTGTCAATACAGCGAGTAAATGCGGTTTGACCCCACAATTCGAAGGACTGGAACAACTCCATCAGGACTACCGGAAACAAGGGCTCGTCGTCCTCGGTTTCCCGTGTAACCAGTTCGCAGGACAAGATCCGGGAACAGACGAAGAAATCCAAAGCTTTTGCCAAATGAACTACGGCGTGACGTTCCCTGTCTTCTCAAAAATCGAAGTCAATGGGGAAGACACACATCCTCTGTTCGCAGAACTGAAAGCACTTGCCCCGAACACGACGGGCGAGCAGGACGTCGAATGGAACTTCACGAAATTTTTAGTGACACGTGACGGGGAAGTCACACGATTCGCACCGAAAACCAATCCGACGGATCTCGTCGCAGCCATTGAACGGATTGTCGTTCCGGTCTAAACACGCATTACGTATCTCACGCATTTAAGGGGCTGACTCAACGGTCAGTTTTTACAAAGACAAGGGTGGCAGATTACAATTCTGCCACCCTTGTCTCGTTCAAAAAAGAATCACTTGCTTCACGTAATTTTTGCGTGATGAAGTGCCGTACATCAAGGTGTTCCCGGCTCTAAGTGCCCTTTGATCATTTCTTCCGCCAACACTTTTACATCCTCGACATCCCGCATGTCTGTAAACGGATGCCCCCATACATCGAGCGATTCGATTTCTTCGATCGGCTGGGTCCGGAAACGTTTGCCGGTCGGCTCAAATGATCCGGCAGCCGTTGATTCGAAGGCGGCATACTTCAGCAACCATGGTTTATCGAGCAACAGTTTTGTCGTCTGTTTCGGGTTTTTGAACATGACGTCTCCGACCAGGACAACTGGATCAAATCGTTCGTGGAGCGGATGTGTGTATTGAACGGAAACAATCAGCGCATGATTCGAGATTTTCTCATTTTGACGTGTGTAAGACCGGGTCAAAAAATGCGGAACAAGCGACTCCGCGCTGTCTTTCGTCTGATGAATGCTGATACCGTGTTCCGTTTGGACGACGTCCGGTAAAATCGGTTCATAACCCCGATTGGCGAGTTGTTGATCGAGCTCCTTGAATAATAATAAGGTATGTTCGACGAGTGCCCGGACTTGTCGAAATGACAGTTGAATCGACTGATTGATCATGAGGTTGACCTGCCTTCCAATTAATAGAGTAATATAGTTTCTTTTACCCTAAGCCCTATCCGTTCATACCTGTTCCCTTCAACTATTCACCTGATTTCAAAAGAATTCACCTGTCTCGCGCTGCCAGCAACCTTCGGACAATTTGCTCTGTCCGTTGCGCCAGCCGTTGTTTCGTCACGAACGGATCAAGCGTCTTTTCTTCATCCGGATCATGAATCGCTTCGCAGATCCATGCCTGCTCCATCCTTTCCGTCACTTCACCCGCAAGGACGATACAAGGAACGTCCTCCTGATCCGCTAATGCCATGACCTTTGCCGGGAGCTTCCCCATCGCGGTCTGACGATCGACCCGCCCTTCCCCCGTCCAGACATAATCGGCTCGTTCAATCCGTTCCCTCGCATGAATCATCCGTAATATAAAAGCGGCACCCGATTCGATCGAAGTACCAAGCGCATACGCCGCTCCGCCGAGACCACCTGCCGCCCCTGCTCCTTTGACGTGATCGATATGCAGCCGGTGTCCGATTTCATTTAACCGTCCATCCAGTAAAACAATTTCCGATGCAGTCAGTCCTTTTTGCGGTCCGAAGACGTATGCGGCTCCTTGTTCACCCGCGTACGGAGCCGTGACGTCTGCCAGGACAAGTAAGGGAACGGACACGGCCGGCAGCTGGAGGTGTTTCGTTTCCATCAAAGGATTCGTTTGCCATGAAATCGGTGCTCCGGTTTCCGTCAATAGGTCAGCCCCCAGCTCTGCCAAAAAACCAAGCCCGCCATCGGTCGTCGCCGTGCCGCCCAAGGCCAAAAAGACGTCAGATACATCCGTCGCCAGCACCTGCCGGACGAGACGACCGACACCCCGTGTGTGAACCGAAAATGCCTCATCTTCCGGTCGTTTCAAGTGCAGTCCGCAGACGGTCGCCGCCTCGACCACGGCAATCCGGCCTTTTTGCGCATAGGCCACGTCGATTGGACGACCGGCTAAATCGATTGTCGCGTCCTCGATTTTCTCAAATCCATTGGCCAATAACGTATCAATCGTGCCTTCTCCGCCGTCCGCGACCGGACTCCAATCAATCGTCGCGTCAGGATCGGCATGCCGAATGCCCCGTTCGATGGCACGTGCTGCATCTTCCGAGCCGATACAGCCTTTGAAGCTGTCGATACAGATGAAATGATGCATCTTGATTGCCTCCCCTAACTTGTCTTTATTTTGATCATCCAAAAAAAAGAAAATATGATATGATAATTGTCATGCACACGACACGTTCTGTTTGTTTTCCCGTCGAAAACAGACGATTTTTTTATGAGGAGGTTCTACCCCGTGAGTCTTTCCAAGACACTATTACGAATGGCACGATTCGGAAGTTCAATTTTACCAAAGCCAAAAAAGACGGTTTCACGTCGCGCTAAGTTTAAACAAACGTTACAACTCAATTCGACATTTCAAGAACATATTTTGAGTGGACGTTTGTCTGATCCTTCAGTGAATGTTGAGTCTCTGATCATTCGTGATAATCGACTGAATGAAGTAGTTCAATTACAAAATACCCATCCGACAGGTGATGGCCAGTTCTCTTTCTCGCTAACACATGATATCTTGCCTGCTCTCGTTGAACAGGTATTAGAAAACAAACTGTTAGCGGAGCAAGAAAAACTGTCTCTTGAAGAAGATACGAAAGAGGCTATCTCGATCTTGGAGGCAGATGCTTCGGAAGATTTAGCAGAAACTGATTCAGAATCCGAAACGGACTTGCCGACCGGTCGATTTTCTTTTTGGTTGAAGTTTTCAAAACAGCTCGAAGATTTCCGTCCAACGACGCTCAAAAAATGGGAAACAAAAGGATTACCGAGTCGTTCTTCGATTAACGGTGAACTGTTTACCCGCGAAATTATCTTAGGACGTTTTCTGGAGACTCGAATTTCTTCTCCTTTAAAGCCGTTGATTGATTCAGAATTTCAAAATTCGGCTCATATCTACACGGATTTAAAAGGGAATTTAAGATTACTGTTAAACAAAGAACCTAAAGTTAAACCGAAGATGCAAATCGATTCCATCGAGCGTCCTGTTGCGAATCAAACTGAAATTAAAGGGAAAATCTTTACCCGCCATGCTTTTATTCAAAAAGGAACATTGCAACTGGTCCACCGGGAAACAGGAGAACAAGTTGCAGTCCCGATCGATTGGATGTATGACAATGCCAAAAGTGCTGAGAAATTCGGACTTTACCGGTATACCTATCGAGCACTGATTGATTGGACAGATATTTACCATCAGCAACAACTTTTAAAAGAAGGCGTATATGATACATTCGTCTCGCTCGAATACTATCATCGTTCAGAGACTACATTGCTCCGTCTCGGTCGTGCTCGTTACATCACCCGCCAATTAATTTCAGAAACAAACGCCCGAAGCGATCGACACACGATGCTCATCAATCCTTACTTTACGATCGGACATCGAAATCTCTCGTTCGAAATGACGGAATTCACGAATGAAAACTATGATTATCTGAATCATATGATGAAATTTGCACCGGTTTACCGGTTGTTTGCTGAAAAGAATACATGGATTGTCGGAGAACGTCCTTATAAGGCACAGGATAACGGTTATCACTTCTTCAAATATATGCGCGATACCTATCCTGACCGTCCTGTTTATTATGTCATTGACGAAAATTCGCCGGAATTTGAGAAAGTAAATCAACTGGGACATGCCTTACCGTTTAAATCCAAAGAACATATCTATCACACGCTTATGGCGAAAAAAGTGATTGGTACGCACCATGGAGATTATTTATATCCTGTTCGTTCAAAACGTTTTGATCACAAGATGAACGCAGAACATGTTTTCCTCCAACACGGTGTACTCGGAACGAAGAATTTAGAAAATCATTACGGCAAGCATTCACCGTCGTTCCATACTGATTTGTTTTTCGTCAGTTCCGAACGTGAAAAACGTGTCGTTACAGAAGATATGGGTTATCCGGAACATGAAGTTCGAGTCACTGGACTGGCACGTTTCGATACCTTGCTCGCAAAGGATTGCGAAGTAAAACGTCAAATTTTAATTATTCCTACATGGCGTACCTGGTTACAGACACCGCTCCAATTCTTTGAATCTGAGTACTACGAGCAGTACCGGACCCTGTTATCGAGCGAAAGACTCCATCAGTTCGCTTCGGCTCATGACATGGAAATTATTTTTTGTCTGCACCCGAACATGCAACAGTATTCGAGTCATTTCGAAGACTTGCCGATTACGGTCATCAATCAGGGAGAACGTGACGTTCAGGATCTGATGAAAGAAAGCATGCTGATGATTACAGATTATTCAAGCGTTGCTTTTGACTTCAGCTTCTTGAAACGACCTGTTTTCTATTTCCAGTTTGACAGTCGGCGTTTCATTGGACCTAAAGGATCCCATTACGATCTGGAAAAAGAATTACCGGGTCCAATCTCCAAAACACCGGATGAAGTACTGGATCAATTGGAACTTTCCGCTGCACGTCAGTTCCAAATGGAAGATGAGTATGAAAAGCGAGCGGATATTTTCTTGAGACCGGTCAATTCATCTTATGCAGAAACGATTTATCAAAACATTACTGATTTTAAAAAGCAAACCAGCTGGTTGGAACGTTTAGAGACGAATGAAGCTGCGAATATTCTATACCGCTTGTATAGAAAAAATCGTTACTACTTCCCGTCGATGAAGCTGGCTTACCGTTTCATGCAAAAACTGCCGGTCGATCCGAAACTCGTTGTGTTTGAAAGCGGACTCGGTAAACAGTATTCCGACAGCCCGCGTTATATCTATGAAGAGTTAAAACGGCGTAATCTCGATTATAAAGTCGTTTGGGTCTACAATAAGCGGCTTTACCTCGGGGATCCGAATGCCAAAGTCATCAAGCGTCTTTCTCCTGCTTACTTCTATTACCTGGCGACAGCGAAGTTCTGGGTCAACAATCAGAACTTCCCGCATTACTTCACACGCCGGAAAGAGACGACTTACATTCAGACGTGGCACGGGACACCGCTTAAGAAGATGTTGTTCGATTTGGACGAGATTCATGGACGGGACGAAGGGTACGTCGACCGGGTCACGAACTCAATCAAACAATGGAGCGTCCTGTTGTCTCCGAGTGCTTACGCCTCGACGATCTTTAAAAGTGCTTTCCGGTATGATGGACCGATTTTAGAATCCGGTTATCCGCGGAATGATCTGTTCTTCTCGAACAATCAGCCGAAGACCATCGAGAGTATCCGGACGAAACTGCAATTGTCGGATGAGAAGAAAGTCATTTTGTATGCACCGACGTTCCGCGATCATCAGTCGCTCGGAAACGGAAAGTTCTTCTTTGACTATCCGTTCGATTTCGACCGTGTCGCGGAAGCACTCGGTGACGAGTACGTCTTCTTGATCCGGACGCACGTTCTTGTGACGAAGAAACCGCGTATTCCTGCTGAACACCGGGAACGTTTTATCGATGTCACGAGTTATCCGGATATTCAGGAACTGTACTTGATCACGGATTTATTGATCACCGACTATTCGTCCGTGTTCTTTGATTTCGCGAATATGAACCGCCCGATGTTCTTTTATGCGTACGATCTCGATTTATACCGCGATACATTACGCGGCTTCTATCTTGACTACTACAAGGACTTGCCGGGACCGATTCTCGAGACCGAAGATGCTTTCGTTGAAGCCTTGGCCAACATTCCGCAGTTGACGAGCGACTACCGGTCACGACTCGATGCTTTCCGGGAATCCTATTGTGCGATGGAAGACGGGTCGGCGGCATCACGTGTCGTTGACACCTACTTTGCAAAAGATACACTTGAAATGACCGAGCAGTCGGACGGCAGTTATTCTGTTTAAGAGCTTATGTTTTTAAGATTCCTTCCACACGCGTGGAAGGAATCTTTTTTTGGGGTCTGACGAACAATCGTCGGCTTCAGCCAATTGCTTTTTGATTTGATTTCCAATTAATGTTATTCTAAATTAGAATTTCAAAAATATTATTCTCTGTAAAAAATAATGTGTCATTTCAATTAGGAGGGATGGTTCATGGAACGTTGTTCACTTTGCGGAACACCGTTGGAAACAGAAGCGACAGCATGTTCCTACTGCAAACATCCTGTCCTCAAAAAACGGCAATTCGATGAAGAATCATCTGTCACACCGGTCAAGTCCAACCGTTACGTCCTATCTTTTATTATCGTTTTTGCGATTGCAGTCGGAGCGATCGGGACATGGTACGCTTTGACGCAAACCGACTCGACCCACACGACGCTTGCTGCACCCGTCCAGGCCCTGTCCCTGTCGGACTGGTCTGACGAGACCTCTGCTTACAATCAAACTTATTCGTCGGAAAATCCTCCGGCCTCTTACGATATCCTGAAGTTCGTCCGCCAATATACACAAACGGTTCCGGAAACGGCCAATTATTCCAAAACGACGGATACACTGGAAACATTCTCTGCGATCCAGTTTGCGACCTTGGATGCCTTCCAGTCAGAAGTCGATGCCTTACGGACGATTCATGCCGCTTCCGACAGCCCGATTCCGCCGCGCCTCCAAACCGTTGATTTTAAACGGTTCGTCTCAAAAGGGGATTCCTATCAGGTCAGAACGGTCGAAACCTATCAACTGCCTGTCAATCAACAGCTCGTCACGTACGATGTCCGCTACAACGTCCGGTTACATACGGATCATCTGCAAATCACCCACATCGTCCGGACGGAGGTGGACGCATGAGAATTGTCATTCTGCTTCTGTTCTGTAGTTTGTTGATGGGATGTTCGCAGGAACCGTCGCGTATCCAGGACGAGCTGGACCTCGGACAATACACACAGGCGGTCGATCAATCGTCCCGTCAGGATCCGATGCATGATGCGGCTCAGTTGATGGTGCGGCTCGAAACGCAGTTCGCGAGTTACCGTTTTGAAGACAGCATCACTACTGCAAGAACGATTGAAAAGTTACCATTGCCTCAGGATAATCCGATCCGCCTGCGTGCGAAGTCGATTCAGCTGAGTGCTGAAGCGATGCTCGATCGTTTGAAACAGGCAGCGGGCACTTATCAAATCGAGCGCAGCATCCTCGATGATGGGCAGGAAGAAACAACCTTCCCGGCCACGGGTCAGCTCCACGTCTCGTTCGGCAAACCGCATACGTTGCTCGCGACGGTTCAGTATCAGGACTTTGGAACGCCCGATGCTCCGCGAAGTGATACGGAGACCGTCCGCTTCGAACCGGATTTATCAGCCCGTCTCGCCCTCTCCGAAGGACTCGTCAGTTATGTCTTCAGCCGCGCGGGTCTGACCTTAACTTTCGAAGGTCCAGGCGGGAAACGGATCTATCAATTAAAAAAAGTCGATTAACACAAAAAACGACCACGTTCTCTCGATGATCGAAGAGGACACGGTCGTTTTTTGCTGTCTCAACTGACTTATAGTGCGTCCAACCGTTTGACGATTTCCGCACAAAGCTCATGGGTTGCCAAGCTGTCTTTTCCCGTGACGGACGCTGACGGATGACCATGAACGGTCTCGATGAAGGCATCGACCATCTCGACGAATCCGCGACGGTGCAGGGTCGGTTCCCAGTTATCGAGCGGCAGGCGTAACGTACCGGCTTTCGTCAATCGTTCCACCGACGTCACATCTGTCGCAATCCGTTTTTCATTTGGTCCCATCACTTCGACACGTTCTTCCGTCACGCCGTTATTCCGGTTCATGATACCGATCGCGGTGATGCCGTTCGATTCGAATTGAATCGTTACGTGGTGCAACAATCCGTCGACTTTCTTACCCCGGACTTGCAACTGTTCGATTTCGCCTCGACCGGTCAAGAAACGCAGGGTATCCGCGACATGGACGAAATCATCAAAGATGAACGTCTTGGCATCTTCGATAAAGGACGTCCGGTTTTTTTGCATGACGACCAGATTCGGTTCCTCGACTTCAAGCAACGTCCGGTGGGCGGATGCAAACCGGCGATTGAAGCCGGTGATGAAATGCAGACCTTGTTCTTCCGCCTGTTCTGTCAATGCCCGGACTTCCTCGACTTCCAGCGAGACCGGTTTATCAATGTAAAGATGGACGCCGGCTGCAAGCAGTTGCTTCGCCTGTTCCGCGTGGACTTTCGTCGCTGAGTGAATCATCGCGACTTGAATCCCTTCCCGAATGACATCATCCAGTGAAGACAACGTCCCGGCAAACCGATAAGCGTTTCGCAACCGTTCTGCCTTCTCCTGATCCGTCGAGACAAGATAAACTTCCAGGTCTGTCCGCTCTGCATAGACCGGTAAATACGCCTTCTGGGCGATATCGCCTAAACCAATTACTGCTATTTTCATCTGATTTCCTCCTTGAACCTGTCTTTTGCTCTCATTCCCTATGTTAGCCGGTTTCATGCGCTTCGTGTAGGGAAACTATTTTTTTGAAAAAGAAGATAATTTCCTTTTTTTGTTTTATGATAAGAACATATTTTGCAAAAGGAGGGAATGAGTTTTTTATGAAATCATTATTCAGGATTGGTTTGACACTCGTCCTGCTTCTTACCTTATGTCTCCCTGCCCTGCCTGCTCAAGCAACAAGCTATCAGGTCATCGTCACGTCGACGATTGGGGCAAACATCCGGTCGAAGCCAAGCACAAGTTCATCTGCAACCATTACCCGTCGTGCCCCGTACAAAGCTAAGTTTACCGCTGTGTCTTATTCGAACGGTTGGTACAAGATCAAGGACGGAGGCGCCTATCGTTACCTGTCGAATCAGGTCGCGAAAAAAGTCGGATCCAGCTCCGTCAAGACATATAAGATTATCGTTTACTCGACGGCAGGCGCGAATGTCCGGACGTCACCAAGTACGGCCTCTTCTAAAAATATCAAACGGCATGCTACATATAAATCAAAGTTCAACGCTGTTTCCTATTCGAATGGCTGGTATAAGGTCAAAGGAAAAACGAACTACTATTATGTCTCGAACCAGGTCGCGAAAAAGCTGACGACAAGTTCGCCGGCTCCGGCAAGCGGCAGCTATCCGGTCGCATCGATGCGTTACTTCAAACTCGGTTCGTCCGGCTATGAACTGACGAAAGAAAGTTTTGCCCGCCGTTATCCGGCCAGTACGACGAAGTTACTGACGGCAATCGTCGCTTATGACGCGGCGGCACAAAAAGGAACGCTCGATCAGACCTTTACGTTGACGTACTCGATGTTAGCCGTTCCCTCCGGCAGCAGCACCGCCGGTTTCCGTTCAGGCGACAAAGTCACGATGCGCCAACTGTTAAACGGGATGTTGATCCGCTCCGGCAACGATGCTGCGAAAGCGATTGCCGTCCGGACTGCCGGTTCGGAATCGAAGTTCGTTTCGCTCATGAACAGCCGTGCGAGCCGCATCGGTATGTCGGCCAGTCATTTCATGAATCCGCACGGCTTCTATCATCCAAGCCACTATACGACGGCAGCGGATATGCAGAAGCTTGCCAATACGTATGCGAATTACAGTTATCTGATGACGGTCAGCGGACGTAAATCGTTCCAGACGACTGTCAAAGGACCTTATGCCCGGACGTTGACGTGGTATCATACGAACACGTCACTTCCAGGCGACACACGTGTTTATGCGAGCAAGACCGGTTATACGCCGGAGTCTGCCTATACACGCGTCTTCTTCATCAAAAAAGGATCGACACGTTACGGTCTCGTTACGTTAAAAGGAACACTTCCGCAAACCGAAACGACATTACGTTCCGTCCTCAACCGTTAAGACCAGACTCTCGGATTCGCTTTCTGCTGAAAGTGATATCCGGAGTCTTTTTTTGTT
This sequence comes from Exiguobacterium sp. K1, assembly GCF_033721435.1. NCBI lineage: Bacteria > Bacillati > Bacillota > Bacilli > Caryophanales > Exiguobacterium > Exiguobacterium sp. K1. Next base: position 236,989 of record NZ_JAOTIT010000002.1, read on the forward strand.
ATTTCCACCTGAAAAATTTCACTTGCAATGGAAGCGAATTCATCATATGGTGGAAGTAACAATCAGACGTCTGACGTCTTAATGGAGGAATTCACGTGGGAAATGTAAGTTTGTTATTCGGAGGCGTCGCCCTCTTTTTAAATAGTCTGTCGCTGTTCGGGAAAGTCGATTTGAAGAGCGCCGGTCTTTTTAGTTTGTTGACCGGTTTATTGCAGACCTTCATCGCGACTTGGCTCGTCATCGGGGCAGCCGGTGATCCGGCGCTGACGTTCGGGTATGCGAGCATCTATTTATTCGCCTTTACGTACCTGTATGTCGGCATCACGTTTTTGTTTGGTCTCGACGGCAGCGGTGTCGGCTGGTTCTCATTGTTCGTCGCCATCTCTGCGCTGTTTTATGCCGGTGTCAGCTTCAGTACCGGTGACATCATCGGCGGTGCGACGTGGTTATTCTGGGTCATCCTCTGGGGACTGTTTTTCCTCGGGATGGGATTGAATATGAGCCTCGATGCGCTGACGGCTCGTGTCGCGATCGTCCTCAGCTGGTTGACGCTCATCGTGCCTGCCCTTGTCGGTCTCCGGTTCGGGACGACAGGTGCCAACTACCAGCTCATCTGGAGTGCAGCCGCCATCATGACGGTCTTATATTTCATCTATGCGGCTGTGAAGTTTCTCCCTGTCCGGACAATCGTCCGTTCAAAAAACTAAAAAGCTTCGTTTATTCCGACTCAGACGTCAAGGGGCTGACTCAAAAGTCAGATTCTACAAAGAGAAGGGTGGCAGAATTGGAATCTGCCACCCTTTTCGCGTTAAAAAAGAAACACTCTTTTCACGCGACTCCTACAGGGAAAGCGCATGTTGCGCTGTCAGAGACAAACAAGACCCGGGTTTCTGCCTGATTCAGGCAGGAAAACTGACTTGTGTCTCGCCTGAGGAAAGGGCGTGAAAGAATGAGTGTTTCTTTTTTGAGTCAGCCCCTTTTCCCGTCTAACAAGAATTACGCTTTTCTCAGTTGCTGAACCATCATTTCAGTTCCTTTTTCAACTCAGTCTGGACCTGTTTCAGCGAAGCCGCTGTCGGATGCCAGTAGTAGATGTGATCCGATTCGATGCCGCCGCTTCCTTCAAGTGACAAGGTCTCGACCTGTTTCAGACTGTCCCGGTAATCGGTCGCAAGCTTCCGGACGACCGGGAACGGGATATCGGTTTTGACGTTTTGACCGAGTGCCGTCAACACATCGTTAAACCGCGTCAAGGAAAAATCAGCCGTCAGTTTATCGGCGACGGCCTGAACGACTTGTCGTTGCCGGATTTGCCGTCCGAAGTCGCCCCGCGGATCATCATGACGCATCCGAGCATAGGCGAGCGCTTCCTTACCGTTCAGTGAGACTGGACCTTTCGGGAACTGCATCTCGTAATAAGAGAAATCAATATCATTTTTAACCGTTACGCCATCAACGGCATCGACTAAATCGGTGAATCCTTTAAGATTGATTTCCGCGAAATAGTCGATTCGCAGATCCAAGAGATGCTCGACCGTATCCCGTGCCATTTCCGGACCTCCGAAGGCATAGGCATGATTGATTTTATCGTTCGAACCGACACCGATGATTTCTGTCTTCAAATCGCGCGGGATGCTCAGCATCTTGCTTTCCCCGGTTGCCGGATTAACGGTGACGACGATGATCGTATCACTCCGTCCGGCTTCGTTTCCCCGCTGATCGACACCGAGCAATAAAAACGACAATGCCTTTTGTTGATTGGCCAGTTTGGTTTTCGAGCCTTTTGCCGGTTGAGACGGCGTTGTTGCCTCGACATGTGTCGGATCCGTCACCTCCGCCTGCTTGCTCGTCTGGTGATCCGCCTGTTGGATGTACCCACCTGATCCGAAAAAAACGAGTAACCCGATACCAACCACTGTTATGATCAGCCACGTCCATTTTTTCATCACGATATCCCCTTTTCTTTCGGATCAAGTCGATTTACGATTGCTCGTCGGAGACGATCATCACCGCATTGCTCCAACTGCCGAACAAGGCTGTGATGACACCGATGCTCGGTGCCTCCCGTCCCTCACTGAATCGTTGATAATGAGCAATCGTCAAGCCATCCATTTCAGCTGCCGCTTCCCGTAAAATGCGTAAAACCTCTTCTTCTGTCCAGCGTTTGCGTGGTTGTTCAATCCCGATGATCTCCAGGGCATTGCTCCACGATCCGTAACGTCTCGCAATCGTCGCCACCGTCGGCCGGTTTTTGCCCGCTGCCCACTTCGTATAAGTCTGGCTCGTCAGGACGGATAACGTCTCTTGTGCTTCGAGTAACGATTCGATGATCCGGCGCTCCATCTCCTGCACCCGTTCCTTTAAGATCTCTGCTTCCGATAATGCCTGCTGCCACGAGTTGAATTGATGGACGATATCGGTCAAGCTCGGCGCCTGATGTTGCTGAGCCCATTCACGGTATGTCGCACTCGTGAAGGGTTCCAGTTCCTCCTTTGCGGCCCGTAAGGCCTCGATGATATCCGACTTGGTGAAGGCTACCCGGACGTTACCGATACCGGCCCGTTCGAGAGCGATCTGCCATGATCCGAATAAAATCAGGATTTCCGCGACGCTTGGATACTGGGTATTCAGTTGCCAGCGAAAGTAGGTATTTGCCGTCAGTTCATTTTTCCCGTTCGCAGCGAGACGGAGTGCTTCAATCGCTTCCTCCAAATCGCTCATCACGATGTCTCCCTCCCACACATTCATAACTGAACATTTCGTCGAACATCTTCAACGAGTCCCTGGCGAACAAAACGAATGACCAGTGCTTGATCCGTAAAGCTCATTTGCGAAGCAGACGGTAAACAGATCCCTTCCTCGAATAGACGGCGGCTGACATCCTCTTCATTCGCCGTGACATAAGGCACATCCCGGTAAACGGGTTGAAGGTGCATCGGTTTCCAGGCCGGACGCGCCTCGATGTTTTTTTGCTGCAACTGCTGAATCAATGTATCCCGTTGTGCCGTGCCTCCCGGTAACGTCAGTGCCGTCAGCCAACGGTTCGCGCGGCTTCCTTCGATTTCCTGCTGGTAATGTGAGACGTCGACCGTCTCAAAGGCCCGGACATACCGCTCGAAAATGGTCCGCCGTGCTTCGACCCGCTCTTCAATCACTTCCAGCTGGCCGCGTCCGATTCCGGCAGAGACATTGCTCATCCGGTAATTGAAGCCGACTTCCGTATGCTCATAATGTAAGACGGGCTGACGGGCTTGTGTCGCGAGATAAAAGGCCCGTTCGATCAGGCCGGTGTCATTTGAGACCAACATGCCCCCGCCCGACGTCGTGATAATTTTATTGCCGTTAAACGAATAGATGCCGAATGTTCCGAACGTGCCTGTCATCCGACCGTTGATCGTCGACCCGAGTGATTCTGCCGCGTCCTCGATCAGCGGTACATCATACTCCTCACAGATGGCGGCAATCTCTTCGATCTTCGCGACAACGCCGTACAGATGGACGACGATGACGGCTTTCGGCAGGCGTCCCCGGGTCGCGGCTTGAATCATCGCCCGTCGCAGTGCTGCCGGTGACATGTTCCACGTCTCCGGTTCGGAATCAATCAAAACCGGCCGTGCACCGACATAACGGATCGGATTTGTCGAAGCGATGAAAGTCAACGACTGACAGAAGACATCATCTCCGGCCGTCACGCCGAGTGTCGCCAGTGCCAAATGGATGGCGGCTGTCCCGCTGCTCGTCGCGAGTGTCGCAGCGGAACCGCTGTATGTTTTCATTGCTGCTTCGAAGGCTTCGACATTCGGACCGAGCGGCGCAACCCAGTTCGTTTCCAAAGCTTCCGTGACATAACGCATTTCCTGACCACTGAGATGTGGGATCGATAACGGGATGTGTTTCATGATGACTGCTCCCCCCTTGGTGACAGTTGGCGGACAGGTGTCCGGTAGGCCGGAAACCAGTCCTGTGACGACAGGACGTTGTGTGCGAGGTGCTGTTCGGATAGTTGACGGTACAGTAAAGGGTGAAGCACCGATGTGCCGAGCGTGAATGAGGTCTGACGATTGCTGAAGGAACGTTTGTAGGCGAGCAGGCTGTCGTCTTCGTTTCGTGTCGTTCCGCCTCCGAGATGCAGGGCTGTTTTTCCGAGTGCTTTGGCACGGCGGATCATTTCCGCAAACAGAAGATGATTCGGGCGGGCGGACAGTTCTGCCGGATCGGATGCGCCGAGATGATAGTGCGCAAACTGTTGACCGTAGAGAACGATACAGCCGGCGATGATTTTCCCTTCCCGTTCGGCGACCAGTAACTCCGCCGGCAGCCGCCCGTCATGAAACTGGCGAAAGTAGTGATCGGTAAAGTAATAACGGACATCGGCCTGATGTTTGTCCATCGTCAGCCGGTAAAGTTGGATGAACTTGGCATACTCGTTTTGTCCGGCGACCCGGACCGTCACGTCTTCCCGGACGGCTTTTTTGATGTTGCGCCGCGTCATCGAAGAGAACTGACTTTCAATCGTCTCGAACGGTTCGGTCAAATCGACCGTCACCGTCTGTTGCAGGACGGTCGTCGTTTCACACCAGCTTCGTCCGAGCTCATCATTTTCGAGGAGCGGATGAAACCGGATCGTTTCGCTGACAATCCGTTCCGCCTGACAATACTCGAGAAAGTGCTGCCGGATGTCCTCGATTTGATCGCTCGACCAAAGTCCGACGAAGATTGGTCCGCCATATCCGTATGGCGTCGTCAAATCCTGAAACGGTGTCCCGGTGATCCGGCGTTTCAAGTACGGATAAATCAGAATCCCGAACTCCGAAGGATGAACGTACATCTCCGGCACGGCTTCCGGTTCTTGGGCCAGTTTAAAGTAAGCGTACTCATAATAACAATCGAGTCCGTACCGGGCGACGAGCGCATCCCATTCCAACGGATCGTGAATCAGCCGTTCATTGCTTAGCGACATCATGAGGGACACCCCCGTCAAGGCCTTTAAATTCGCCCATACCTGTCTGGTGATCGGTCGAGTTCCCTTCTGACGAGATGACGATTTTGACCGTCTTCCAAAGAATATAAAAATCTATCCGGAATGTATGATTCGCAGCATACCACTGATCCTGTTCCAACCGTTGCTGCCACGTCGTTGCGTTTCGTCCGTGGATTTGGGCCCAGCCGGTCAGACCGGGCAGGACGTCATGCCGGGTCATCTGTTCTTTCGTGTAATGGTTCAAATAGCTGACGAGCAACGGACGTGGTCCGACGAAACTCATCTGCCCCCGCAGGATATTAAAGAACTGGGGAATTTCATCGAGACTCAGACGGCGGATCCATTCAACCGACTTTGGAATCCGGTCGGCGTCCGGCAACAGCTTTCCGTCCGCATCGGTTTCGTTCGACATCGTCCGGAACTTATAGATCTTAAACAGTTCACCTTTATACCCCGGACGGACTTGATTGAAGAAAAGCGGCCGTCCGAGCTTCGTGTAGATGAATAAGGCGACGAAGGCGTAGACCGGCAACAGGACGATGATGGCGAGTAGACTGACAGTGAAATCGAATGTCCGTTTCATGATGACGTCCTCCTTCTCATAAGTTCGAAAAGAGATTGAGTTGCCGCTTGATGACATCTGCTTCGTTAAAGTGTTTCATCGCCCGTTCGAATCCGGCCCGCCCCATCTCGGACGCGACGTCCGGCTGTTCGACCAGATCGAGCATCCGTCGGGCCAGGTGTGTTTCGTCCTGTACTTCGACCAGGTAACCGGTCTTGCCGTCGACGACTTCTTCCCGGCAGCCGCGGATATTTGTCGCAATGACCGGTTTCGCCGTCGCCATCGCTTCGATGATCGAACGTGGAACCCCCTCGCGATGCGACGGTAAGACAAACGCATCGACTTGGTGCAACAGTTCCGGGACATCTTCGACGAACCCGAGGTAATCGATGTTCGGAATCTCCCGGATCCGTTTGCGGAACGTGTGTTTCGTCGTCTGATCGCGTTCACTTTCCATCATTTCACCGGCAATCACCAGCCGGACGTCCGGTTGAACCGAAACGACCTGTTCAAAAGCGTTCAACAGTTCGAGAATCCCTTTTTCCTCAACAATCCGGCCGATGAATAAAAACGTAAACGGTCCGGTCGTTTGGCGGGTCCGGGGATAGAACCGGGTCAAATCGATCCCGTTTCCGAGATGCATCAGTCGCGTCGTATTTTTAAACCGTTTGCGGTTCGCCAGTTCGTAGTCTTCCTGACTTTGGAGCAACAGATAATCGGTCGCGAACCGGGCCAGCCACTTCTCGACCGAATACGTCAGCTGATACGTGACGCGTCCCATCTTTTCGTGAAAATAGAAACCGTGCGCCGTATAGACGATGTGTTTTGTGCCGGCCCGCTTCGCTGCGACCCGACCGAGGGCCGCCGCGACCGGCGTATGCACATGCACGGCATCATATTGTTCGTCTTTTAAAATCTGGACGATCGAGCGGATCGTCTTCCAGTTGCTTGTCCAGTCGATTTTCCGTTCAATCGGGATGTCGTGCATCGTGAAACCTTGCGCCGCGAGTTTTGCGGCCGCTCCGGTATCGGCACAAGCAATGCCGACGTCATGTCCGGCATTTTGCAAGGCGAGCAGCAACGGTTGTAACATCGTCTCGGCGGTCGTATCCAGCGCGCAGACCTGAAGGATTTTTAAAGTCGCCATAAATGCACCCCTTCCGGTTTTTCCGACGGTGTCAGCATCCCTTTGATATCGATGACGATGCCGCGTCCGACTTTGAGCAGGTGTTGCGCCAGCAACCAGTTACCTTCGACATACTCTTCATGCGAGACGGCGAAGATGACGACGTCGGCGGGTTTCAGGTCGGCGAGATCAACAAGATCGATGCCGTATTCACGTTTCGCGTCCCTTTTTTCGACGAGCCGGTCTGTCACTTGGACTTCGATGCCGAACTCTTCGATCTCCTTGACGAGGTTCGCGACTTTCGAGTTCCGGATGTCACTGACGTTTTCCTTGAACGATAGACCAAGCACCGTTACCCGGGCACCGAGCACCGGCATGTTTTGTTTGATTAGATTCTTAACGAGCGACGTCGCGATGAAGCGTCCCATCGTATCGTTGATCCGGCGTCCGGCGAGGATGACTTCCGGATGGTAACCAAGCGACTCGGCTTTCATCGTCAAGTAGAACGGGTCGACCCCGATGCAGTGACCGCCGACGAGGCCCGGTCGGAACGGCAGGAAGTTCCATTTTGTTCCGGCAGCCTCGAGGACCTCGAGCGTATCGATGTTCATCCGGTCGAAGATGATCGCCAGTTCGTTCATCAAGGCGATGTTCAGGTCGCGTTGTGTATTCTCGATGATTTTAGCGGCTTCGGCGACTTTGATCGAAGATGCCCGGTGGACGCCGGCTTCGACGACCGCTTCGTAAACTTCCGCGACGATATCAAGCGTTTCTTCGTTTTGTGCGGAAACAATTTTTTTGATTGTCTTGAACGTATGCTCATGATCGCCGGGATTGATTCGTTCCGGCGAGTAGCCGACGAAGAAGTCGACCCCGGCCTTCAGACCGGATGCTTCTTCGAGGACCGGAATACAATCTTCTTCCGTTGCTCCCGGGTAGACGGTCGACTCGTAGACGACGATGTCCCCTTTGTTCAACTGACGTCCGACAAGATGGGAAGCACGCAGGAGCGGCGTCAAATCCGGTTGATTTTGCGCATTGATCGGTGTCGGAACGGCGATGATGATGAAGTCGCTCGCTCCGAGTGCTGCTGCGTCCGTCACGTATTCGACGTCGGCATTTTTCAGGACGAACGGACTGAGTTCGAGCGTCGCATCAATGCCCTCTTTCAGTTCAGCGACGCGCTGTTCTTTGATGTCAAAGCCGACGACTTCCGTTTTTTCGCCAAAGGCGACGGCGACGGGAAGACCGACATATCCGAGACCGACGACGGCAATCGAACGGTTGGCGATGGGGAGTGATCGTGTTTCGGCTGCTGTCGTATCTACGATGTGTTTGACTGCCTTGTTCATGATGGATTCCTCCTATTTCATCGACTGTTTGACGATCAGTGTTTTTCCATTCGGCTCCTGTTTCATCTGCTGGACCGGCTCGAGCGTGACTTTCATCGAGGATCCAAGGAGTTTCTGCATCTCCCGCAAGAGGATTTTTTCATGTTTCGGTACGAATCGTTGCTCGTCGGGAATGTAGCGCAGTGTTACATGATTCAGCGCGTGTTGTTCGACCTGCAGGCGTAGAACCGAGTTCGGCAGTTCCCGGGCAATCGTCGTGATGTCGCCTTCAAAGACCTTGCCGCGCTTTTCACTGACGATGAAACTCGTTCCCCGCCCGTCAATCGACTCGATGACCGGTCCGTTCAGTCCGCAGGTGCAGGCTTCCCGTCCGAGTGTCATCCGGTCGCCGATCCGGTAACGGACGAGCGGTGTGCCGCGGGTCGTAAAACACGTGACGACGACTTCTCCCAGGTCTCCATACGGTTCGATGATGCCGGTTTCATGATGGAGATGGAGTTTACGTTCCCGGCATTCCGAAATGATTGGTGCCCCTTCCGATGAGCCGTATTGATCAAAGACCGGTGCTTGAAACGCTTCTTCAAGTAAGCGCCGCATCTCCGGCGTCACCGTTTCCGATGTCGGAAAAATCGCAACGAGTGAGAAGTCGAGCCGTAAATCATGTTTCAGCAAATACAAGGCAATCTCGAGCATCGCGGTCGGGGTTCCGTCGAGTGCCACCGGTCGGAACCGGTTCAACTCTTCGATATAGGCCGGAAAGTTTTCTTCCTTCATATGAAAGATCGACAATAACAACTGATTGAGCGGTCGGTTCATCCGCCAAAAGATCGGCTTTTTTTGATCGATCGCCGTTAACGTTCGTCCGGTAAAGCTCGCGCGTCGCATCCCGGAATGAAAGCCGTGCAACTCTTTAAAGTAATCAAGATGCGCCATCCGTTCCTGGACGTCTTCCCGCATGAAGGCGACTTGGAGCGATTTCCCGCTCGTCCCGCCGGTCCGGCCGCGCACCGGCGCGTCGACTTCTGACATGAATGCTTCATTTTGTTGCCGTAGCGTTTCTTTTTCAAGGATCGGAATCGTCTGTAGCTGGTCGAGTGACGTAAAAGGAAGACGGATGTCGTGCTCCTGAAACAGCTTCCGGTAATATGGTGTGTGTTCCTGGATGAACAGGAGAAACGCATTCAACCGTTCGAGCTGTTCGATCCGGTAATCGACGGTCCGGTCTTTGACCCGCAACTCCTGAAGTTTTTTCTCATATCCCGGACCGTACCGTTCCTGCATCAGCTTTTTTCCATACATTGATGTCAAAATATTCTGAATAAATATCGGAGAGTTGTAGTAAATCTCTTCTTTAAGCGCCATCCTGGACTTCCTCCTTCAGCCGGTAATGCTGTTCGTACCAGTCGATGAATGCATGGACACCTGCTTCAATGGTCGTTTGCGGCCGGTAACCAATCGTCTCGAACAACGATTCAACATCAGCAAAACTTTCGGGAACATCTCCTGCTTGCAGCGGCATTTCATGTTTGATCGCTTTTTTACCAAGCCGCTCTTCAATCAGGGAGACGAATTCGTTCAGCCGGATCGGACTGTGACTGCCGATGTTAAAGACACGGTATGGAACATTACTCCGGTCGGGTAACGGATTTTCCTGATCAAATGCCGGGTCGGCGGCGGGTTCTGTCTGCATCAGCCGGTAAATGCTTTCGATAATGTCGTCGACGTAAGTGAAGTCCCGCCCCATCTCCCCGTAGTTGTAAAGATCAATCGGCTGTCCGTTTGCGATTGCTTCCGTGAACTTGAACAAGGCCATATCCGGTCGTCCCCACGGTCCATAGACACTGAAGAACCGGAGACCGGTCGTCTTGATGCCGTACAGGCTGCTGTATGTGTGCGCCATCAGCTCATTCGCTTTTTTCGAAGCGGCGTAGAGACTGAGCGGATGGTCGACGGCGTCCGTCGTCGCGAACGGCATCTTCGTATTCGATCCGTAGACGGAACTTGAAGATGCGTAAATCAATTGTTCGACCGGATGATGTCGGCAGGCTTCGAGGATGGACAAGAATCCGACGATGTTCGATGTGATGTAGACATCGGGACGATCGATGCTGTAACGGACGCCGGCTTGGGCCGCTAAATGGAGCACCAGGTCAATCTGGTCCGTCTCGAAAATCTGGTTGATTGCTGTCGCATCTTCAAGTGACACCCGGTAAAATGTATAGCGCTTCGGATCCAGTTCCAGCAAGCGGGCTTCTTTTAATGTCGGATCATAATAATCGTTGACTTCATCCAGCCCGATGACCCGGTATCCTTCCGCCATAAAGCGACGTGCCGCATGAAATCCAATGAATCCTGCAATCCCGGTAATTAAAATCGTCTTATTCTGCACGTTTCTCAACCTCCTCGAAGTGGTGGAGCACTTGATAGCGGATGTAATGGATTGATGTATAAGCAATCAGCAACATCGGAAACAGTTTATACCGGTGGCGGATCGCTGTTCCGACATTCCCTGTCCCGAGACCGAAGATGACGGCGTTGACGATGAAGAGAATCAGCATGAACAGCAGCACACTTCCGAGCGGATATTGTTTTAAATACTTCAGATGCATCAGGGTCAAGACGGCTAACAGGAGATAAAAAGCCGCATCGGCGAAGAAAATCGCGATATTCATGACACTGGACCACTGCCACGGAAACGGCGAGAACAGGAAGTAAATCATCCGCAGCGGCGCGTACAGGACCATATCCGACGGTCCGGTCACCGACAGCCCGTTCAAGTAAGCCGATCCTCCGCGGTCATAACTCATTCCGCTGAACAGCTGACCATTTTCTGAGACGTGGGTGAACTTTGCGAACAACACGTCCTGGAAGCTGTAGACGATGAACCCGACGATGACGACCTGAACAATCAACCGCTGGACTTTCGATGCTTCAAAGTCCATCCGTTGCGTCTCGTGATTATAAAAGGAGAAGTAGACGAGCAGGACCAGAATCCCGATCGCGAGTCCCGAGTGAAAGACGGTGCTGATGAAGTAACCGAGATAGGCAAAGGTCAGACTCGCCGCCGACTTATCAAGCGTCCAGCGCACCATATAATACAAGGTGTAGACGATGCCGAGTGCGACGAGCTGATCGCGCAGAAGGATTGGCGAAAGCAGTAATCCTTGAGCGAAGAAAGCAAACACACCGGTCGCAATCAACACGTAATGCATCGGCAGTTTCAGGAGCAGCAGCGTTTTCGACAGGATGACGATTGAGACGACGCCGAGAATGACGTTGAAGTACTGGGCGAGCATCCGTTCCGGACCAAATGCGAGATAAAAGATACCTAAAAATTTGGAGTAACTCCCCCGGACGACTTCATTGAACATCGTCGGATCGGTGTAAATCAGCAATCCTTCGAGATGAAACGCTTCCGTATCGTCACCGCTGTGCGGCGGGAGCCGGAACAGTTCGAGATCGACCAGCATCAAGGTCAGCCGGATCAGGAATGCCGTCACGAAAATCAGGAACAACGGGGTCGTATCGGCTTGCCGGAGAAGATAAAACATCAGCAAAACCGAGTTGATGGCAAGGACGGTTGCGACGTAACCTTCGGAAGTCAAAAAGAGCGGTCGGACCAATTGGCTGAGCAAGGCTTCGAGAACGACGACAATCAGGATCGGCCGCATGCTTTTTCCTCCTTTAGCTGCTTTGTTCAATCGCCAGTGCCATTTTTCGTGGGTAGAGACAACGGTAAAGTGCCGGAATCAATAATCCGATCTGGGTGACGGCACATAATCCGTAAGCGGTCGTTGCGCCGTACAAACCGTACATCGGAATCAGAATGCTGCAGGCGACGATGTTGACGACGACACTGCCGAAGATGGCAATCGTTTGAACCCGGAATTGCTGGAATCCGGTCAACAATGCTTGAATGACGGTCGAATTATAGAAGAACAGCGAGGCGACCATCATCAGGACGAAAATCGTGTGGTACTGGACAAACGACGCATTGTAGAAAATCGTTAACCCCCACTTGCCGAAGAAGATCGAACCGATGATCAACAGGATGCCGACTGCATTCGTCATGAGCAGCATTGACCGGGTCAGCTTCCGTAATTCCGGTAAGCTTTGCCGTTCTCCGCTGTCGGAAGAGAAGTTTGGCAACAGAACGGCGACAAGGGAATGGATGAACAAACTGCCAAGCACGAGCAGATAGGCGATGCTCGCATAGTAACCGAGTTCCTCTGTTCCGATCGCGTGTCCGACGAACAGGCGGGGAATGTTGGCGTTAAGCGCAATCAATAAGGCGACGAATCCGAGCGGGACAGCTTTGAAGAATAATTGCCGTCCGGTTTGATAACGTTGACTCATCTGCTGGTTTTCGAATCCGTGACCGACACGCCGGACGGTCGGTAAATCGTAAACAATCAGCATGATCAGGTTACCGGCGACGAGTGCCAGGACGAAGCCGTGAATCGAGTGGGTCGTAAAAAGAATCAAGGCCGCTCCGGAGACGTTGACGAGACTGCGGAAAATCTTCGATAAGGCGACTTCCTTGAATGCCATGTGTCCTTGGAGGAATCCGTACGCGAGATCGGCAAAGGATTCCATATACTTGTTCAGGTACACGAGTAAGGTCAGCCAGAGGATATCGGCTTCACCGAAGAAATAATAGACACCGAGAAGGACGAAGACCCCGACCGATAATAAGGAAAAGCGGGTCTTGATGAACAGGTTGAAGTTTTTTAAGCCCGACCGTTCTGCCGTCAGGATCGTGCTGGCATTTAACCAACAAAACATGACGATCGGTGCCGTCAAAGCGAGTGCATAATTGAAGTAACCGATGTTGAGTGGTGTGCTCCATTTGATCAGCAGCGTCAAAATCATCCACTGATGCAGGGAATAGGCCGTATCTGCAATGAAAATCAGATTAAATCGTGACAGTTGCCGAACAGGTTTCATCTCGTCTCCCCCTCATTCCCGGGCGATCCGAATCGCCGGTGGAATCGTCTCCGGCATCATGTCGGTCCGGTTCGTTGCTTCGAGTAGATACGTCCGTAACGCTTGTTCATCATCGAGCGCCAAGGCGATATTCCGTAAATACGGATCAATTGATCCAAACGGTCGGGTTTTCCCGACGAGAATCTTGTCAAAGACCCGCTCTTCATGTACTTCTTCCGTCGCGAGTAATTCTTCATATAACTTTTCACCTTTTCGGATGCCGCTGTAGACGATCGGAATCTGCTGTTCGGTAAAACCGCTCAGGTGGATCAGGTTCCGGGCGAGCGTCGTGATGTTGACGGGTTCACCCATGTCGAGGACAAAGACTTCCCCGCCTTCCGCGAGGACGCTCGCTTGAATGACGAGCCGGCTGGCTTCCGGAATCGTCATGAAGTACCGGGTCATCGCCGGATCCGTTACGGTGATCGGACCGCCTTTCGCAATCTGGTCCTTAAAGAGCGGAATGACGGAACCCCGGCTCCCGAGCACGTTGCCGAACCGGACGACCGCGAACGTCGTCTCACTGTTGCGGGCAATCTGCTGAATGACCATCTCGGCAATTCGTTTCGTCGCTCCCATCACACTGGTCGGATTGACCGCCTTATCGGTTGAAATCATGACGAATCGGTTGACTCCGGCCGCTTCTGCCGCAAGAGCGACATTCCGCGTCCCGTAGATGTTGTTTTTGACTGCTTCGCTTGGATTGTCTTCCATCAACGGCACGTGTTTGTGTGCTGCCGCGTGGTAGACGAGATCCGGTTTAAACCGTTCCATCACATCCATCATCCGGTCCGCATCCTGGACGTCGGCGATGACGGAATGGAGCGTGATTCCTTCTGTGACGGCTTCCAGTTCACGTCGGATCAGATAAATGCTGTTTTCTCCGTGCCCGAGTAAAATCAGATGATCCGGTTTGAACTTAATCAGCTGTCGGCAAATCTCGGAGCCGATTGATCCGCCGGCTCCGGTGACGAGCACCGTTGCTTGACTGACACTCTTTTCAATCTCCGTGATATCCAGTTCAACCGGTTCCCGGCCGAGCAGGTCGGCAATCGATACTTCGCGCATCTGATTGACGGATACCTTGCCGGACGCCAGTTCAACAAGCATCGGTAATGTATGGGCTTCGACTTTCGTCTGTTTGATCCGGTTCAGTAAAGCAACCCGGTCCGGATAGGCAAGTGAGGGAATGGCCAGGACGACAGCTTCAATTTTATGTTCTTCAATGATACATTCGAGTTGATCAATCGTTCCGATGACGGGGACACCGTGAATCATCATTCCTTTCAGTTCCGTCAAGTCATCGAGCAATCCGACGACGTTCAGAATATGGGCTTTTTTCTGTTTCAGCTCTTTTGTGATCATCTGCCCCGAGGCACCGGCACCGATGATTAACGTCCGTTTCCCGAGCGTCCGGTTTTCCCGTTTCAGCTCGAGACTTCGTCCGCGGATCAACAGTCGGACGAACAGGATGCCGTTCAGGACTAAACCGGTCTGAAGGAAGACGGCACGCTCGACGGCAAAATCGAACAGAGCGTACTCGAGTCCGAGAAGAACGAAGCTGCTCGCAACAACGACAACGAGCAGTACGCCTAAATCACGCAGGCTGGCATACCGCCAGATGATTTGGTAAAAACGCATCCAGTGGGCGACGAGTGTCAAGGCGACCCATTGAATCAAAGCGATTTCGATAGCATCCATCAGTTCAAAGTTGGCCGTGAGGTTCAGCGGATTAAAAAAGTAAAAGGTCACGACCGTCGCAGCAATGATGATCGAGGCATCGATAAGTCGCAATAGACCGATTTTCATATGCCGGCGATATTGCTGGAATGGCGGGGCTTGCATGAGCGGCTCCTCCTTTCTCAAATCAAGAACGGCTGGGATGACTGACAGCTTGCGGATAAGAGGTTTCTTTCGTTTCTTCAGCGACTGACTTTTTTCCGAGTGCCCGGGAGTAGACGATCAGTAAGCCGAAGAGAAGTCCGAGGATGCCGCCGATTGCGGTATTCATCAGAATGTTCGGCGAGACCGGTTCTGTCGGAATCCGGGCTGTCGAGAATACTTCGGTGCTACTCGTTTTGATCAGTTGCGGAACATAATCCTGGAAGACTTCCGTCATCGTATTCGCCTGGATCGCTGCCTGCTCCGCCGACCGATCTGTGACCGACAAGGCGATAACTTGCGAATCGAGATTACTGGCGACGGTCAGACGATTCGTCAAATCGAAAATCCGCTTATCCGTGACGTCCATTTTTTGAGCAACCTGATCGATGACTTCCGGGCTTCTTAAAATATCTTGGTAGGTACTGACAAGCGTCGTCGTTGAAGTCGTTTCCGCATTTTGTTGCGGGACAACCAGGATATAGGCAGTCGCTTCATACGTCGGTGGAATCACATAGGTGCTGACGGCATATCCGGCACCCGCTAAGAGCAGTGTCAGTAAGCAGAGTACCCACCACCCTTTCTTTAATGTCATCAGATGGTCACCGAATGTCTTTTTTTGATGGATGGAATTCACATGGTTCACCTCTTTCTCGCTACCTGACAGGTTGGATGGACACTGGTTATGCTTACACCTTATTTCCAAACGACTGCCAAAACAATTAGAGCTTGGTGGAAATGATTATATTTTTTTGAGGAGTCATCATGTTTGCGTATCGTTAGTTCATCGAAAAAGATTGATTCACAAAAAAAAGACGATTCACAAAAAAATGATCGCCGCTTTTTCAAAATCATCCACAAAAACTGCATGATTTTTAAGAAATAAAGGGTAAATACCAATTTGATGATTAAAAGTCTGAAAATTCGGTAATAAGTCCTATATGAAGGGTGGATAGATACTAGTAATGATGTTAAAATCAGACAATATACCTGAATCGATTGGCTTATTCCTCCTGACCTTCTGGGTCCTGATCGATTTATGGACGCGTCCGCTCTCTTTCACGGACGAAGTCCTGCCGAGTCATTGGAACATCTGGATGGCACTGATCTATCTCATCCTATTTGTTGGTCTTTATCTCGTTAACCGTCCCTTGTATTTTCCGCCCAGTGCCTCAACGCAACGACTTGTCATTTCGTTTTTATTTTATCTTACGTTTCATGCTATTATTTTCTTCTTTCGTCCAGCGGTCGATTCTTCGCTTGTCCTACTTCATCTGTTTACGACAGGACTTTTCGTCCTCATCGTGCTGTCACTTTCAGTTCAGCCTTACATCCGCTGGTTTCAGCTGATGAACCTCATCCTTCTGTATCAAGCCTTCTGTCTCGCTGTTTATGCCCTGATTGTCTCATTTGGAAAACAGTACGTGCCGATCGAGAACATCCAGTCGTTGCAACTCGGTCCCGTATCTCTATCGCAACTGTATGTCGGTGAACAAGGCAGCTTTCTCCGGTCAGCCAGTCTGACCAACAATCCGAATACATTGGCGGCATGGCTTGTCCCCGGTGGTCTCATCGCCTGGATGTCTGTCTTACAAGCCTTCAACCGTCGAAATGTCCGGTCATGCGTGCTTTTCGGAATGATTCTCGCCGTGATTTTAATCGGGCTCGTGCTCAGTGCCTCACAGACCGGTCTCTACTCGTTTTGTCTGCTTGCGTTGCTGACGACGATTTTATTGATCCCGACAAACCGGTTGCGTTATCAGGTGACGGGACTTTATCTGATCGGTGCCGCGATTCTCATCGGCTCACTGTCCCTGAACCACACGTTATTCGCCAAGTTGATCAGTCTTAACGGCCGGAGCGACTTATGGCAAGCGGGTCTGACCGCTTCACTCGATCGGTTTTGGTTCGGACACGGGCTCGGTTCCGCTGCCATCGGGCTCGAACAACAACTCGGGCCGAGTACACTGTATACGTTTCACAGTACACCGATCGTCTATCTGTATGAACTTGGATTTATTGGATTGTTGCTTTATACCGCATCGTTTCTGTTGATACTCGTCCGGTTCATTCAGAATTATCGCTACGACGATTCGTTATCGATCAGTTTGCTGTTACTTAGTCTTTGGTTGCTGTTGCTTCAGTTCACGGAAAGTGTCTTGATCCGGCCGAGCGGATTTTATTTCATCTGGCTCAGTCTTTTGATTTATGCGACCCGGCGTCGCGCGACCTCACAAGAAAGTACCCACACCTAGACGAACACCTACATGAAAGGGGTATGACATCATGAAGAAATGGACAGAACAACAAGTCATCGACAGCTTAATCGAGGCAAGTATCGCTTATCCTGCGTTGGACGCCAAGACATATGCCCGCTGGTCGAACGGAAAAGAGATCCCTTCAATTACGACGATCATCAACGTGTTTGGTTCATGGCGCGAAGCTTTGCATGCGGCCGGCTTATCTTCCATCCGTCCGTACTACTCCGATCAGGAAATTCTTGCTTTTATCAAAGAAGCTTCGGAACGGCTCCATCCTTTCCACAGCAACAGTTACCGGGAATGGGCCAAAGCAAAACACGGACCTTCTTTGACGTTGATCAACTTACGATTCGGGTCATGGTCACGGGCCCTTGAGGAAGCTCACATTGAGATGACACGTTCGATCTGTATGACGGAAGAACGGATTATCAATGCGCTCCTCGAAGCATCGGACGTCCTTCCCCGCCTGACGACCCAAACGTATTCAATTTGGGCACAGGAAAACGGACATCCGACGGTCGCGACGATTGCCCGAAAGTATGGTTCATGGGTCGATGCCCTTACATGTCTCGATATCGCTCCACCCCGCCGGAAATGGGTCGAAGAAGATGTCCTCGATGCTTTACGTCAGGCTCAACAAGAACTGCCATCGCTCAGCATCATCCATTACCGGAAATGGGCGGAAGGACGCTCCGTTCCAAGTACGTCGACCATCAATGCTTTGTTCGGGAGCTGGACATCTGCCGTACAGTGCCTCAAACGGTCGCGTGTTTCAATTTCTTGATCACCATCTTTACAAAAAAATGCCGATTGGATTTCTAAACGAAGTCCAATCGGCATTTTTTTACTTATCGTTTGATTCGCTGCAGTTCAGCGGCTGAAATCAAGGTGACGGTATCATGCTTCAGCATGTAGATATCATCGAGGTATTGTCCGATTTGCGGAACGTTGATCTCATGCATCAGATTCCGATACAGTTGCGCCGGAAAATTAACACCACATTCATAGGCATGGGGATATCCTCCGCCAAAACGCGGATTGATTTCCGACAGATACAACGTACCGGCGACATCAAACAAATCAAAATCAAGAGGTCCGACCAGCCCCGATCCGTCGAGGACATGTTCGACCAGTTCGAAGACATCGTCCCGGAGGACAGAACGGCTTTTATCGGTCTCTCCCGCCCGCATCGTCAATTTTTCCTTAATGAAGATTGACGTCACTTTTCCGGAAATTAAGTCGACGTACGCATCGACCCCGAGCTCTTGACCAACGAGTAGTTCCTGGACGATTAAATCGGTGTTCTTTGAGAACAACTGCTCCACTTCTTCGACGGTTTCGACCCGTCGTACTTCGATGCTGGCACTTCCGATGCGCGGTTTGACGAAGACCGGCAGCTGTACTTCGCCTGCAGCCAGAGCTTCTTCAAACGACGCCATCGTCGCATACGTTCTTGCATGCGCAATCCCTTGTCGCAGACAGTACTCATACATCGTATATTTATCGAAGCACAGCTCACAAGCGGCATATGGCGAGACGATGACTGTCACACCGATGGCTTGAAATCGTTCCGTCGCTTGTGCGAGCAAACCGAGTTCCGGATCAATCAATGTCAGGAGAGCCGTCACTCCTTCGTTCTGACAAAGCTTAAATAAATGATCGATGTAATCGACCTCATCTATCTTCGGTACGATGTAATGCTGATCTGCCATGTATAACGCCGATGCCAATGGACTACAATCCGCTGTGCTGACACGTCCCGTCTTAAACTCTTTGACAAAATACTCGACGAGCTTTGCCCGGCGACCGGCGCTCGTAATCAATAGATGAGGTTTCTGCATCCGATTCACTCCTTTTAATTAATGATGTTAACCTTTCTTTTTCGACCCGCTCCATTGAAACCCTGCTTTTCTTTCAAAAAAACTAGGACCGAAGACTCACTTTCGAATCCACTGTTCACTTGGTCTTTTCTTCCAAAATAACCGGTACAATAGAATGCCGATCAAAGCACCTGTCCCGTCCAGCAGGACATCCTGAATCAGCCCCGTCCGTCCTCCAGTCAAAATTTGATGAAACTCGTCAAAGACGGCAACTGTAATCGCGACCGTATAGGCAAACAAAGCTGCCAACACATACGGACGGATCAAGCGGTACGTTAAATCAACTAACGCGATTCCAAGAACGATGAAGATCGACAGATGGGCTGCCTTTCGAATGAAAAACTCGACAAAGCCGGAAGCACCAAGCACTGCAACGCTCACTTCGCCGTGATAGTCGAACGAGATGAACCGGAGATGCTTGACGAAACCTAAATCAAAGTATCGTGACAAACCCGGTTTCAGGGACTGTTCTTCGTATGGCATCGAACTCGATATGAACAAGATAGCCAAAATCAACAAGGTCACATAACCCGACCATGGTATTTTTCTCAACATATAGGACCTCCTATTCTCACTACATAATAGAATATCATGTTCTCTTTTCTGATCCTTCCTAAGATTTTCAAATAATGCATGATATTCTGAATTTTCAACCCATTACATACATAATCATGCAATTATTTTTTTCTAAAAACTTTTTTTTACATTTTAAAGGTTTGCGCTATAATGAAAGTGGTTATTTAGTACTATTAAGCAAGGATGCAAGAATAGGAGTTGAGCCCTGTGAAACGTGCGCTCGGAAAAAAAATCATGCAGTTGCGTAAACAACACCAATACACTCAAAAGCACCTCGCTGAACGTTGCGGAGAAACGGTCACGTCGATTTCCGCTTACGAACGTGGCCAACGGATGCCCAATCCTCAAACATTAGAACGCCTTGCGCTCGCTCTGAATACGACTGTGATCGATTTGATTGACCCTCAGTATGTGCAACATCCCTCATTGCAGGAGTTTATGGCTCAATCCCTCGAACCGACACAACCGCTCGATTTCAAACTGGTCCTGGAAGATATTCTCGTCCACTTGACACTTTCGCCGGAAGTCTACTTCAATGGCCGTCTCCTGACGCAGGAAGTCCGTGATCATATGGCGACCACTATCAATCAAGCACTGCAACAAGGTTTACAATCGATTGAGATTTAATCTAAAAACACGATGAGAGGCGGACAGGATGTTTCCTGTACACATCTCATCGTGTTTTAAATTACCGTGTTAATCAGATTTTAAGACATGATGAATGTAAAGTTGACCGTCTTCATATGTCGCTTCCATCATCCGGCTGAAAAATGGAGATTCCGATGTTTTTTCAGCTAAGAAAACACGTTCGAAGCGACTATGTGCTTGATCGACAAAACTGAGTTTGAGCTCGCGTTCATCTGATTTGAACATCAAATGTGTACCGCTCTTACCAAAGGCATCAGGAAGAATGACAGCATCCACAAACTCAAAAACCTCTTCTGGAAACAACGTTTCGATAAACGATAAACAACTGGCTTTCAGTTTGGCTATCTTCTCATCCATAACGTTTACCTATCCTCCGATTTTAGCATGGCATCATTAAACTGATTGATAAGGACTACTTTTCTTTATTACCCCACCTTTAGACCTAGCTAAACTAGTATTAAAAATATTTTTATCCAATATAAGGGATTATTTTTCTGGAAACAGATTGAATTTTTAAAACTTTATTTTTTTGAAAACAACATGGCGCACAAGATTTTTTCTACAACAAAAACAGAGGCAGATTTTAAACATCCACCCCTGTTTGTCTTTAAAATTGAACTGAACGTCATCCGATTTTATCGAATTCTAAAATACTGATGCTTTTCCCCGCGTATAATGTCCGTCCCCGGTAACGGGAAAGTTTCGCAAATTCAAACAATGTATCGGTCTCATAGAGATGCTCCACTACATAACCAACCTTCTCATCAGTAGCAGACTTCAGATACGTATTAAAAATCAACAGGTCACGGTCGACTTTTTGACCGTAAAACAAGGTACAGTCCTCCATACGTCGCGAGGCAATTGGTTGGACGTTTTGTCTTAAATAATCCGCGTTATGGATACTGATCAGTAATTGACCGTCCGTTGCCAGTAAGTGACGGATATTGCGGAAGAACAATAGCAGTTCTCCTCGTGAATACCGGGCAATCGTCGTACCCGGCAAGACGATTTTATGAAACGCATGACTTCCCATGACATCGACCACCTCATTACTGAGTCCGTAGACGCGGTTCAGGTATTGCTCGGAGATACCGGCAATTCGGTTTAACTCCGACTCGATGAGATACAGATCGTATCCTTCCGCACATAACGTATTGAATAACTTTGCTGAAAAGTTCCCATGTACCAGCACACGATCTTCTTTTTGAAGGTAGCGCCGGTATAACATCAATTCGTCAACTTCCGGTAAGGAGGACGTTTCTTGATACAGTGCCGTGAACCGGTCATCTGCAAACAGATGATCGAGAACTTGAACACGTGAATAACTCCCTTTTCGCGCAAATGGACCGAATAATGGTGTGTCATCCATGATAAATCAACTCCTTATACGTCCGAACCGCCGCTTCATAATCTGTCCCAAGCCGCTTCGGCAACACATCGAACCGTTCCTTTTGATCGGCTTCGAGAATCGCGAGAAAGACTTCATCCGTCTCAAACAATTGATTCGTCAACAGTTCGAAGGCGAAACAGCCTTCTTTATTTTGAATCCCGATCATCGTCAGCGGACCAAGCTTTCCTTCCGTCCGCGGCAGCTCGAACACGCTGTACGGAGTAACGAACTGACTGGTCCCTTGAAACGCCGAAGCCAGTTGAAACAGGATTGGATATAACGCGAGCTGAGGAATCGGAAGGAGCACTTCCCATGTTGCCAACTGATTTTGACGTAACTGACAGATGTTTAAGTCAAACGCCTTGCTGAGCAATATCCGCTTTTCATAATCTGCATAGATTCCGTCTCTGTGAATGAACAAACGATGGGAGGACGGCATGCCGGTGAGCGTCGCATAATCAAGAATCCCGATCCGCTGTTCCGGATTTAAGACGACACCCGTCTCCTGCCACTGCTGCATGGCAGCATCGAGGTCACTACGTTCAAACGTCGCCAACCGGTCTCTGACACTAAAGGGTAACGTATCGGAAAACGCCAGCAGGACCGGTGTCCGGCTCATCAGTTCGATGACCGGCAAGTCATGCCGGGTCGACTGATCGATGTATAACAAACTGTTGATCGTCATCTGATCAAACAGAGTCGGTGTAATCGAATCGAGCAGATCCGTCGTTTCGACATAGACGTGACGCAACGGTTGCGGCTGACGCGACGCCGTATCCGGATAGACACCAGTGAACAACGACATCAAGGCATCCTGTAATTCAATCGGTTGCGTATATCCTGTCGTCCCTTCTAACGGAATCGTCTTATCCAAGAAATACGGGTCTCCGAACAAGACGTCGCCCCGCTCATTAATCAGATGAAACTGAACATGTAGCATCCGCTGTTGTAAATACGCGACCAGACGCAAGGTCCGCTCCCCCTGTCCTCGCAGGACAAACAAATAATGTTCGAATTCCTGAAAGTCCATATAGTCGAGTAAATCCAAAAACGTATGTTGATCGTAATCATAACGATCCATTGAGAACCGGTGCTGCTCACAAAAAGTCTTAAGGGCACCGGTCGGGTCGAGTTGGTGTAACCAGCCTTCGCTTTCAGAAAGAACCGTTAGTCCGATCATATCCATGCTCCTTTCATCCAAGTAATATTAAAAAAAGGCTTCAGACCTGTGACGGAATGAAGCCACGTCAGCAAGAGACGTCATCATGAAGTTTTCAGTTCTCGTTTCGCCGGCGGTTTGATCCGGTCCATTTCCCGACTTGCCAAGGGTGCGACCGAGACAGCAGCAGCATTTAAGCACCAGCCGTAAGATGTCATGGTCCGGCGCGATTCTTTAAAGGTGAGATTCATAGGAGTTACCCCTTTCATTCGTTTAAAATGGCAGACGACACGTTGACGACTTGTTTAACTAAAAGTTTGGTATCAGATCCCGTTCCCTCTTATAATGGAAAAGGGTATCGTTTTCTCAAATCCACAGGACAGAAAGGACAGAACCCGATGGATCAATTCACATCACCACAGATTGGTCTGGCCCTTCGCCGTCTTCGCAAGAAACATAATCTGACGCAGAAGGATTTGGCGAACGGAATTTGCAGCCAAGCGGAAATCAGTAAAATTGAAAGTGGAACACATTCTCCGACCGTTGATTTGCTTTTTGCATTATCACGACGATTGCAGGTACCGATTACTGTTTTTTTAGATCACACTGAGCAACAAACTTCTATGAGGCTTATCGATGATTCATTTTTAAGCAGATTTAGAAATAAAGACTTCAATGCTATTTTTAATGAAACGAAAACTTTTATTGAATCCTCTTCTAATAACATTGAATTGAGTTTACTGTATAAATATTATTTTCATTTATGTGCTTATCGTTTAAACAAAACTGATTTCAGAACTTGTATTATTGAATTACAAAACCTCTCTGATAAATATTCTACGATTTATTATTCACCAGATATGATTGTACGAATAAAAGCAGCAATCGCAAATATTTATTATGAAAACAAAAGCTACAAACATAGTTTGAGAGTATATGAAGAAATATTAAGACTTAATTTCGATAATGATGAAATGATCTTAAATAAAATCCGGATACAGTATAACTTTTCTAAAATTTTAATTGAACTAAAAAAGCCAGAAACCGCTTTAACTTACGTTAACGATGGCATTAAACAAAGTATAAAATTTAAAGACATGTCATTACTCGGTCAGCTTTTATTTCAAAAAGGTGCTTGCTTGGAATTGATAAACTCTAGCTTCAAAAGTACAAGTGAAGTTTATCAAAAAGCATATTTACTTTTTGAGTTACTTGATATGACAGAATACAAACAAATCATGCTCGAAAAGAAACTCCATTATCTTAAAATCCTTTAAGAAACTTATCTTACACTAATGGTTTTACTAAATACTCCATTGGAAGATCGTTGCGAGCTACATCTCGTTTTACTGAGTATTCCATCGGAAGATCATTACGAGCTACGTCACGTTTTACTGAGTACTCCATCGGAAGATCATTGCGAGCTACATCTCGTTTTACTGAGTATTCCATTGGAAGATCATTACGAGCTACGTCGACTTTTACTGAATACTCCATTGGAAGGTCATTCCGGGCTATATCTGTTGATGTTAAAGATTCGACTCCATTGAATCCAAGTGATCCAGTTAATGCAAGTGCTCCAACAACTAATCCTAATTTCTTTTTTAAGTTCATAATGAATAACCTCCTAATTTTTTTGTCTAGCTCTGTAACAACATCATATAACCTTAGACCCCCTTTGAATATTCGAATACGAATATTTAGTGTATTTTGCACATTATTTACACTAACCGTATCTTTTGGCTTAGGTCATACGTCCCGAAATGTGCATATTATTTACATTTTATCCACCATTGTGTCGATAAAGTGTATGAAAATAGATTTTTTAGAATATTCAATCGTTCTCAACTTTATGATTGTTCTGCATACAAAAACCCGTTTCATCTGCTGCACGCAAATGAAACGGGTTTAATTTATTTTGACGAACGGCGCAGTGCAATGAAATACCCTACTCCAAGTAAGACGACCAGCCCGAGCAAAATGCTGCTGACCGTCGTTCGGACAGATGATTCCGGGATCCAAAGACCGATTGCAAGATTGATTGCCGCAATCAGCAGGACCAGCCAGACGATGATTTTAGGTCTCATTACTTCCTCCTTTACTTTGACGTTTCCTGATTTGTTTTTCTTCGTCAAAACCTTACAAGACTCCTCTTATTCAAAACTTACTGATATGATATGGTGACAGAAGACGATTTTTAAAAGGGGGACCTATGGATGAAAAAGCTAGCAGTATTTTGTGGTTCTAAAGACGGATCAACACCCATTTTCCGGCAAGCCGCAGCAACACTCGGGACGACGCTCGCAGCGCATCAAATCGGACTTGTCTATGGCGGTTCACGTGTCGGAACGATGGGTGCCGTCGCCGATGCTGTTCTCGCAGCCAACGGACAGGCAGTCGGCGTGCTGCCACATTTCCTGCAGGAAAAAGAGATCGCCCATCCGAACCTGACCGAACTTCACCTCGTCGAATCGATGCACGACCGGAAAGCGAAGATGGCAGAACTGGCCGACGGCTTCATCATCTTGCCCGGTGGTCCGGGAACGATGGAAGAGTTTTTTGAAGTTTTTACGTGGGCACAGCTCGGTCTTCACGAAAAACCGTGCGGAATCCTAAATATTGACGGCTATTATGACCCGCTCGTGACATTGTTTCAGCAGATGGAGACACAAGGTTTCTTGATTCCGGAACATGTGGCAATGCTGATTGTCGAATCGGATCCGGAACGGTTACTCGAACGATTCCGAACGTATCAAGCACCACAGGTCAAGACATACATGAACACGAAACAAACATAACGTTCAGAAATTTTCTTTCAACAGGAGTGGCGGATTTTCATCCCGTCACTCCTGTTGTTCATTCCTGCTCCCAGCTCTCGACATACCGCTTGAGTAACTGCCGGACATCTGCCTGAATCTCTGCGTCTTCAAGCGCAAACGCTAACGTCGTCTCGACGTACCCCATCTTCTCCCCGACATCGAACCGCTTCCCTTCCACCTCGTATCCGTAGACGTCTTCTTGTCCGTTCAGCCGTTCAATTGCATCCGTCAGCTGAATCTCTCCGCCCGATCCCGCTCCTTGAGTCGCCAGGTATTCAAAGATCGCCGGCGTCAGGATGTACCGTCCGATGATCGCCATATTGGACGGTGCCGTTCCCTGGACCGGTTTTTCGACGAACTGACGGACCTGATAACGGCGTCCTGTCTGATTCAACGGATCGATGATGCCGTACCGATGTGTGTCTTCCGTCGGGACGTGTCGGACACCGACGACCGAGGCGTCCAGTTCTTCGTATTGATCAATCAGTTGTTTTAGACCCGGTTCTTCCGAGACGATGATATCATCCCCGAGCAAGACGGCAAACGGCTCATCGCCGATGAAGTGCCGGGCACTCCAGATCGCATGTCCCAGTCCTTTTGGTTCTTTTTGACGGATATAATGAATCTCCGCCATCGTCGTCGAGGCATCGACCTCTTTAAGCAAGTCGAGTTTCCCTTTTTGACGCAGGATGTTCTCAAGTTCCGGTGCGTGGTCGAAATGATCTTCGATTGCCCGCTTGTTCCGTCCGGAGACGATGATAATCTGTTCGATCCCCGA
This sequence comes from Exiguobacterium sp. K1, assembly GCF_033721435.1. Taxonomy (NCBI): domain Bacteria; kingdom Bacillati; phylum Bacillota; class Bacilli; order Caryophanales; genus Exiguobacterium; species Exiguobacterium sp. K1. The sequence goes on from NZ_JAOTIT010000002.1 coordinate 263,388, forward strand.
TGCCACCGCCTCTTCGACGATATACTGAATGGTCGGTTTCGTTAAAATCGGTAACATTTCTTTTGGCATCGCTTTCGTCGCCGGTAAAAACCGGGTCCCGAGACCGGCTGCCGGGATGATGGCTTTTCTGACTTTCGACACGTACATTCCTCCTCAGTACTTGATCCGTTACTCGTAAGCATTCGCTTTTCAGTCTCTTGTTCCCTGTTTTATTCAAAAAAAGACCAGAGACACACGTCTCTGATCCGTTCTTAAAATAGTTTAGTCAAAGCTTCTGTAAATGTCGCGAATGACGGTGTCTCATCGATGACCATCAGACTGCCGGCTGCAAGTACGAGTAAGCCGATCCCTGACAAGATCCATCCCGGATGTTTGACCGTATCTTCGGCATCCATGTTTTTCTTACCCGGTTTCGCCTGGGCGCTCTGTTCCTTCAAACGATCCCGCCGGTACTGGTGCTGTTCTTCTTTCGTCAGCTTCTTGTATTCGGTCAGGAACTTCTTGTATTCCGGTACGACTTCCTTCGTCGTCCCGTCGAGCTTGACCTGTCCGTATTCGAGCCAGATGACCCGCTCACAGAAACTCCGGATCTGGTTCAACGAGTGACTGACGAAGATGATCGTCTTGCCTTCGTTCTTGAACTCGTTCATCTTGTCGATACACCGGTTGTAAAACGTCTGGTCACCGACCGACAACGCTTCATCGACGATCAGGATGTCGGCATCGACATTGACGGCGATCGCAAATCCGAGCCGCGATTTCATCCCGCTTGAATATTTTTTAATCGGTTGATCGATGAAATCCCCGATGTCCGCGAAATCAATGATCCCCGGCATCCGGCGTTCGATTTCTGCATCGTCCATCCCGAGCATCAAACATTTCAGGTGGATGTTCTCACGGCCGGTCAAGACGTTTTTCAACCCTTGGGAAACGGCGATGATTGCCACTTCCCCGTTGATTTCGACGTCGCCTTCGTTGGCATAGATGATACCGGAAATCAGGTTCGACAGTGTCGATTTCCCGGAACCGTTGATTCCGACGAGACCGACGACTTCACCGGACCCGATATCAAGGGAGACATCGCGGAGTGCCGTAAACGTCTTGACGTTTTTACTTTGATTCTTAAACAGTAACTTGAATTTTTCTTTTGTCGTCGTGACCATATCGAACCGTTTCGTGACATGGTCGAGTTTTATCATAGACATGGCGATTTCCTTCCTTAAACGAGCTCGGTGAATGATTTACGGAACTTGATGTGTAAAAACGTTCCGGCTGTGAACAAGAGCAGTGTCACGCTCCAGAAATAAAGTCCCGTCGGCCACTCCTGCCAAACCCAGGCTCCGCCGAGCAGGCTCGCGCGGTATCCTTCCACGAGGTAAAAGACCGGATTCAGACGAAGCACACCGTGTAAGACATCCGGGAACCGTTCGATGTTCCACAGAATCGGTGTCAGATAAAACAGCATCCGCATCATCGATTGCAGGAACAATTGAATGTCTTTGACGAGCGTAATCAATGTCGAGAAACACAGGGAGAACGCGTAGACGAAGATATAAGTAGCCGCCATATAATACGGGAGTTGGAGTAACTTCCAGGTGATCGGAATACCGTTCAGGATGATGACGATGAAGACGATCAGGAGCATCGCGAAATGCTGGTACATCCGGGATAAGATGACATACGACGGAATCGCACTCATCGGGAAACGCATTTTCGTCACCATCGCCAGGCGGCTGTTGATCGAGTTCGACCCGCGCAGCAAGGCATCATTGATGAAGAACCAGACGACGATCCCGCAGAGGAGCCAGACGATGAACGGTGTATCACCGTCGACGTTTTTGTTCCCTTTCAGACCAACACCAAAGACGAACCAGTAAATAAAGATCTGTAAGCCGGGATTGAGCAGCTCCCACAAAAGTCCAAGTCGTTGCTCCGCGTGCGCCGATTTAATCTCATAACGGGCGAGACGGCGAATCAGCGGAAAATTCTCCACTTGTTCGCGGATGATGCTTTTCATTTCTTTCCACATAATTAATTTCCTTCCGATCTGTAAAGGTACATGTATTTTAGTTCGGTTGCATCCACTTCAAAATAAAAAGACGGGCTCCGTTCGCGATTCTTCAAACGAACGACCGACCGCGGACAGGCAGACGCCTGCACGTTGATTCATTCCTCCCTTCCTTTTCAAGCACTCTTTTCCTATTAAAAAAGCAGGCACCGGGTGCCATACACTTAATCAATTCTAGCCATCGTTAAAATTCATGTCAATGTATTGGGCAAACCGACACCAAACTGTAGCTTTCTCACCAATAAAAAAACCAGTCAGCAACGATGGACAAGACATCGTTGCTGACTGGTTTCGAATGGGATAGAAGTGGAAATTCAATCGTCGTCGGCGGGGATGACAATCCCCAGATCAATAAAATGCTCATCACACATAAGATGACCAGAACCATGGTGCCTTGAATCGTCTCTTTCATCGTCTTGTTGCTCTCCTCCCGCGGTTTCCTCATTTCTTCATCATACCGAACTCATACGCCGAACTCCACCAGTAGATTATCAATTAATGGGAATGTTTGACGAATTGATGTATATTTCCGTTTCTTTTTTCACTCGGACAGATTATAATGAAAGCGTTATCATTTTACATGTTTAGGTCAAATTAACCAGAAAAACGGACTAAAACGGACGTCTTCCGCTGGTTGTCATGTCGTCCGACCTAAGAATTTACGAATTTTACAAAAGTTTTATCGCACCATCCACCAAGAACGACTTATAGTAGAAGAAGAGGTCAACGATCGCATTTCGACCTTGTATTCATACACCCACTTTGAAGGAGGATTTCTACGTATGTATAAATCAAAACCGCTTTACGCGGCAGCCGTTGCTGTCGCCCTGACGACATCGGCAATCGTGCCGGTTGCCCAGACTACTGTATCGGCAGCAACGCATGTCAAAGTCAAAACGGTCAAACTCAAGTCACTCGTCTTCACAAAAGGTGCCCCGGTCAAGTTACCTGCTACATACAAGGGCGAGAAAATCACGTGGAAAAGTTATGATCGTCATATCTTCAACCGTTATCAGACGGTCAAAGGAACGTATGGCAAGAAGAAATCACCGATCGAAGTTAAAATCCTCATTCAAAATTATGCCGTGAAGTTCGTCGAAAGTGTCAAAGAACAGACGATCTATGTCGGTGAAAAACCGGAACTCCCGAAAACACTTGCTGTCCTCTATGCGACAGGTCGTGTCTATGACAAACCGGTCCGCTGGTCGAAAGTCGATACGAGCGAAGCCGGCGTCAAATACGCTGTTGCAAGCTACACACGTCTCGGCAAAACGATCACACTCAAAGCTAAAATCAACGTGCTTGATATCAATAAAGATGATTTCTCAATCGGTTTGATGCACACGAACGATACGCACGCCAATCTCGATAAAGCACCAAAACGCGCAACCGTCATTAAAGAACTCCGCGCTGCCTATAAAGCAGACGGTACACCGTCACTGTTACTCGATGCAGGGGATGTCTTCTCCGGTTCCCTTTACTTCAACAAGTTCAAAGGACAAGCTGATCTCGAGCTGATGAACTACATGAAATACGACATGATGACGTTCGGTAACCACGAGTTCGACCTTGGGGATGCGGACAACCACTTAGCGTTACAGGAATTCGTCAAGAAAGCGAAATTCCCGTTCATCACAGCGAACGTCGATTTCAGCAAAAACGAATTACTCGGCGGTCTGCAATCGAAAACAATCACAGCCGGTCCTGAAAAAGGCAAAATCTATCAAGGCATCATTAAAGAATACAAAGGCCAAAAAATCGGTTTCTTTGGTCTGACGACAGAAGAGACGGCCGATATCTCGAGTCCGGGAACTGTCGCCTTCGCGAACTACATCGACAGTGCGAAAGCAGCTGTCAAAAAACTCGAAGACCGTGGCGTCAATAAAATCGTTGCTTTGACACACATCGGTTTTGATGACAATCCGGCCGTCGACAATGATCAGTTGCTCGCACGTAACGTGGACGGCATCGATGTCATCGTTGGTGGTCACTCGCATACGAAACTTGAAACACCGGTCGTCGTGGATGATACGGTCGTACCGGGTAAAGCAGAGCCGACCATCATCGCTCAAGCTTACCAGTACGGTGATTTCCTCGGAAATCTTAACCTGACGTTCGACTACAAAGGGAAATTGACAGAGTATAAAGGATCATTGATCGACGTTTCAAAAGCAGCGGAAGATGCTACTGCCGCGTCTATCCTTAAACCATACGCTGATCAAATCACAGAACTTAAAAACGAAGAAGTCGGCGCGAACATCGTCAACGAGCTCGTGAATCCACGTGGTGAAGTCAGTGTCCGGAACAGTGAAACGGCACTCGGTAACCTGATCACAGACGGGATGCTCCAAAAAGCGAAAGAATACAACAAAGATACAGTCATCGCGATGCAAAACGGTGGTGGAATCCGTGCTGCCATCAATGCCGGTCCACTCACGGTCGGTGAAGTCTTGACGACACTTCCGTTCGGTAACACACTCGCAACAGCGAAATTGACAGGTCAGGAAATCAAAGACTTGCTTGAAATCAGCGTTGGCGTCGCTCCAATCGAAAACGGCGGTTTCCTCCACGTCTCGGGCATGAAATTCGAATACAGCAGCAAACTCGCAAAAGGCGACCGTGTCACGAAAATGGAAGTCAAAAACGGCGACACGTTTGAAGCCCTTGATTTAACGAAAACGTATGTCATCGCAACGAATGCCTTCACAGCTAAGGGCGGCGACGGGCTTACACCGTTCGAAGTGGCTTATAAAGACGGTCGTGTGACGGATCTTGGTCTCTCGGACTGGGAAAACCTCCGCGACTTCACGAAATCACTTGGTCAAGTCGATTACAAAATCGAAGGCCGGATCGTCGATACAAAAGCAGAAACAAAATAATTCCGCAAAAAAAGACCGGGCTTAACTGCCGGTCTTTTTTGTGTTTTCAGGAGGCGGATCATATCCCCTCCTGTTATTGTCTTCATAACGTCTGGGTCTGATTTTGTTTCAGCAAGGTGATAATGTCATCCAGCTCATACTCCTGTGCCATCATCAGCGGGGTATACCCATCGGCATTTTTGATTGCCGGGTCGGCGCCCCGCTCAAGCAATAGTTGGACGGTCTCTTTTCCTTCGCCTTCAACCGCGTGATGGAGCGGTGTATATTTCTCGTCGTCCTGTTGATTAATCTTCTCGCCCCGTTCTAAGTACAGCTCCACCAATTCCTTGTTGTTGCTGTAGACCGCTGTGATGAACGGCCGTTCGCCGAACTCATTGACGGCGTCAACATCACTGCCGGCAGCAAGCAAGGCTTTAAAGACCGTCTCCAGCCCCTCACTCGACTTCCGGTACCCGAGGTAATGCAGGGCCGTATCGCCGTCGGCATCGACTGCCTGCATATCACTCTTCGGAATCAACGTTTCGATTTCGGCAAGCGTTCCCTTTTGAATCGCCGCCATCAGTTTCGATTCTCCGAGATCTTCTTTCACCGTCTGCTCGGCAACGGAAGAGGCACCGTTCGGCAACCAAGCGGTCAACTCAAGCTTTGTCACGGCGAAGACCAGTCCTGTCAGGGCCAGACAGCTCAGAATGACGACGGCGGCACTCGCAATACGGGCCGACTGTTTTCGCGGAGCATCGAGTCCGGCAAACGTCAACCGCCGGGAAATGGACGACTGATTTCGGAACAATTCACTGAGCGCTGCGGCAAACGGCATCGGTTGGCGTTTTTGACCGATATAGGCATCAAGGTTCAACGTCTGCCAGGAGACAGGACCGACAACGGACCGGACAAGCGCCGGCACACGTTCCTCTTCTGCAAGACAAGCCAGTGCCAGCCGGTCAGCCGTCTCTTCGCATGCCCGGAGATAAGCACTTCTCAGGAACGGCACCCAACTCCCGAGCAACAGCAGCATCCGTTTCTCTTCGTGGTTCTGTTTTAAATGGACGAGCTCGCGCAACAGTTCGAAACGCGTCGTCGCATTTACCGGATAACCGGTTGGTAAGACAAGCAGATACTTTTGAAACAAGCCGATCGTCCGTGGACGTTTGATTGTCTTATGGTTTGTTACGATGATTTCCGGCACCTTCCAGAATCCCAGTCGTTCCGTATCCTGCCGAAGTTGTTCATAAACAAGTGGTTGCTGCTGTTCACTCAGCACCATCCCGTCCGTCCGGATGGTCATGACACGAATCCACTGACGAATCCAGAACATACCGAGTAAAAGAAGGATCGTTCCAACGATTATGATCCCGATTGTTTCAAGCGTCAGAATGCCGATGATTAAGCCACAACCCGTTACGAGTGTACTCAGCAAGAGTAACCAAAAATAAAGTCGCTCTCGTACGGTCGCGGACTGTTGTCTCTGTCTGATTTGTTTCACTTCCTCATGCATTGGTTCACCTCTTTTTCTCACTCCTCTTATCATACCGGTAATTCCATAAGAGTTCCAAGGCAATTCTTGTTAATCATCCAAATCATTATATTTAAATATATTTTAAGGATAAAAATATATTCCCCCTAAGTATGTCTAAAGACTCATGAAAGTTATAAATAAGTTGATTAAAAGCCACTTTCAAACACCATTTATCTAGTTATACCAACATAAATCGTAACATTTGAAACATTAGACGAATGATTCTTTAGAACCATATAATTTTTAGTGACAGGTGCGACAATAGTCATTTATTTAAATTGCTATTCCCTCTTAAATACCATATACTAACTACTAGAATGAAGAATATGGGAGTGATTTTCTTGGGATTATTAGGACTTTTTAATAAGGAATATACGATTCAATATCAAGTTATCGAACAGGATGAAATCGTGGACACAGATCGCCTGATCATTAAAGCCGGTGACCACACGGCAGCGCGGAAAAAAGCAGATACGATGCTTCGTAAACAATTCGGTCGGACGCAATATAAAATCGAATGGGTCCAACGCTTCTAATCGTCCAAATACCCGGTCGCCTCAGCAAGATTGAGACGACCGGGTATTTTTGTCTTTAACTCGACTGCAAGTACTCAGTCTTAACGATTCGGTCGGCTTTGATAAACAGGCGAATGGCCGTATACAGAACAATTCCAAATACAGCCCCACTGCCATCAATGAGGACGTCTCCGACGAGCGGGGTCCGTCCGCCGGTCAATTGCTGATGGAACTCATCGAACACTCCGACGGTCATCGCTGTCGTCGCGGCAAAGAAAGCAGCCGGAACCGGACGATAGCCGCGCAGACGCAAGACATGGACGAGGCTTGTCCCGAGGATGAAGAACAAACCGGCATGCATCCCTTTGCGAATGAAAAACTCAAGGAAGGCTGCGGGTCCCAGGGCTGCGACACTAATCGGCACCTCATAATGAAACGAGACGAACGAAAAGGCGTAGACCCATCCGAGTGGGATATGATTCGTCAGAAACGGAATCAAGGATTGTTGCTGATAACTCATCGAACTGAATCCAAATAATAAAAGCAAAATAGCTCCTGCCATGATGTAGCCGATTGATGGGCGACGCATCCGAACATCCCTCCTTTTCAATACTTGCCATCGTACCATGGATTCCCGGGCGAGACATACGGCAAAAGTCGGAGTTCGCAACAAAAAAAGCCTTACTCCTTTTAAAAAGAAGTAAGACCCTATCGTTTATGAGACAGACGTTTTCGGTTCACGCAAGAGGTGCTTGATTTCCCCGAACGTCACGAACGTTTTATTTTTAGCGTCATACAGCTTGTAACGCAGCGACTTCAGACTTGAGAACAAGCCGATTGTCGTTGCCTTTTGAAGCGGTGGTGTCGCCGTATGCGCTTTTTCTAAGTTGTAGTTCGGTACACGCGGACTTAAGTGGTGAACGTGGTGGAAACCGATGTTCCCTGTTACCCACTGCAAGACTTTCGGCAATTCATAGTATGAGCTGCCTTCGATAGCTGCCTTGACGTAATCCCATTCGCTCTCATCCTCGAAATACGAGTCTTCGAACGTATGCTGGACGTAGAATAACCAGATTCCGAGTACGCCTGCCGTGAACATCGTTGTTCCTTGAATGATCAGGAACGCCTGCCATCCGATGAAGTAAATCATGATGCCGTATAAGACGATTAGTGACGCATTGATGACATGCGTATTGATACGTTCTTTTTTCCGGGCATCTTTCCGGTTAAAGCGGCTGACGACTAAAATCAACAGGAGTGGTCCAAGACCAAACATGACGAACGGATTACGGTAAAGACGATATTTCAAACGCGTCCATTTTGAAGCTTCGACATATTCTTCAATTGTCATGACCCAAATGTCACCGACACCGCGTTTGTCCAAGTTCCCACTGGATGCGTGGTGAATCGAGTGCTCCCGTTTCCACTTCTCATACGGGAATAAAGTCAGAATGCCAGTAATCGTTCCTACGACTGCATTGGCCTTTTTGTTTTTGAAGAATGACCCGTGTGTACAGTCGTGGAAGATGATGAACATCCGGACGACGAAACCGGCTGCGACGATCGCAAGCGGAACAGCGAGCCAAACGGAAATCTGTATGGCTTGATAGGCCAGGAACCAGGCGACGAGAAACGGCAGGATCGTATTGATCATTTGCCGGACACTTGATTTGACGTCTGCCTTCTCAAAAGGCGAAACGTGTTTGCGAAGCTGGGCGATTTTTTCTTTACTCATGTGTTGCTTCCTCCTCGAATTCGTACAGCGTTCACGACGCTACTATGAAATGAACTTGATATGAAACCTGTAAACGGCGTTCGTGACGGTGAATTCGTAACACCCACATGAAGATCGACCCGACCGATATAATTAAACGCTTGAATATTTTTAATACCTGGTAATTATAGCACATCGAAAAAATAAATGAATATTAAATTCTGATATCACTTGAAATATTTATGGTCAGATGGACTCCAAAACATTGATTTGGAGATAAAAGAAATGTAAAGGGAATTACTTACAATTAGGCTAGAATCCCGTATACTAAAAGAAATACATTTTTAAGGAGCGATTACTTATGAAAAAATCCTGGTTCATCCCCCTGCTGTCAGCGACATTACTTTTACCGACCACTTTGTCTGTTGATGCAGCGACGAAACCAACCGTCATCACAAAGTACGCAAAAGACAAAAAGGCATTGAAGTACCCATATGTCACGAAAGGTCCATCGACGAGTGTCCAAAAAACGATCAACGCTGACCTAGCTGATTTCTCCAAGTTCGCCTATCAAAACTATTTAGAGATCGAAGCCTTCGAGAAAGAAGAAAGAAAAACCTCTTACTGCAAAAAAAATCCGTCGATGTGCAACTATACATACAGCACGTCTTATAAAGTTACTGGAAATAACACGTCTTATTTGACATTCACCTTGTCGGATTATTCTTATACAGGCGGTGCCCACGGATTTGGTTATAAATATGGGGTCAACTACTCATTGAAAACAGGTAAAGAAGTGCCAATCACAAGCGTCTTAAAAACATCGACACAGTTTAAAAAAGTTGAGAAGTACATCTACAATAAATTAAAAAACAATGACGATTACTTCGTCGATACATTGGGTGACGTCGATGTCTCAAAAAAATCAGAATATCTGATGATGAAGGATGGCATCAAGGTCGTCTTCCAGTCTTACGAGATTGCGCCTTATTCGACAGGTCAGCCGGAAATCTTTGTTCCGAAAAGTGTTTACAACTAATCAAAACATCCACGCATCAATGGGCGTGGATGTTTTTTAGTCAGTTTAATTTTTTCAATGGTTTGACTGCCGGTCCTTCGAGCACGTTCCCCTCATAATCAAACCGCGAGCCGTGACACGGACAATCCCACGATCGTTCCCCGTTGTTCCATTTGACGTCACACCCCATATGCGTACAGGTCGTCTTGACGAGATGTAACTCACCGGATTCGTCTCGGTATCCTCCGACCGTCTTCCCGGCATGACGGACAAGTCCCCCTTCATCAATACCGAGTTCGTCCGCCGATTGACTGGCACGGGTCACTTTCCCTTTCAGCAATTCGATTGCGACATCGGCATTGTTCTTCGCAAATTGTTTGGCATCCTGTTTATGCAACTTCGACCGGTTCGGATCAAACAATCCCTTGAAGCGGTTCGGCGTTCCCGTTAATAAATCGGACAAGAGAAGACCTGCCGCAATCCCGTTCGTCATCCCCCACTTGGCAAATCCAGTCGCGATCAAGATGTTCGGATCATCACTCGTCATCTGACCGATATACGGCACTTTATCGAGTGAAATCAAATCCTGCGCCGACCAAAATTGATCAATTTCAGCTACCCCAAACTCACTCTCGGCGAAATGACCCAACGCTTGATAGTTCGTTTTCGTATCCGTCTGATGTCCCGACAGGTGGTTCTCCCCACCGAACAGCCCAAGCCGTTTCCCGTGCGCCGTGTGCACGTGACGGAGCGACCGGCTCGGTTTGTCCGCGCTCATGAACATACCGTCCGGGAACTCTTCCGGAACAAGTCCCGAGACGATGTAAGAGCGGTGAACTTCGAGTTTCGAGAAGTAGAGTCCCTTGAAGTCGTTAAATGGAAAGTGTGTTGCGACGATGACTTTCTTCGCTTCAATCCGGTGACCGGATTCAAGCAATACCGTCGGTGTCCGTTTCGACTCGACAGACGTCGCCCGCGTCTGTTCATACAGCTTTCCGCCTTGTTCCGTGAAATAACGGGCCAGACCAAGTAAGTATTTCACCGGATGGAACTGAGCTTGATTGCGAATGACGAGGGCCTGTTCGACAGGATACGGTAACTTGCCTCTGACCTCTTCCGTCGCGTCTCCGCCGTTGATTCCAAGCCGGCTGTATGCCTCTGCTTCTTTGATCAGTTGCTTGTGTTTCGGTCCGCTTGACGCGACATACAGATAAGCATCCTGTTCCTCAAGCTCACACTCGATTGCCAGGCGTGTTGTCTGATCACGGAGGAACCGAATCGCCTCTTCATTCGCTTCGTGATAGAGCCGTGCTTTCTCTTCGCCAAACGTCTGGATCAGTTCGTCATAAATCAAGCCGTGCTGAGACGAGACCTTCGCCGTCGTATAACCGGTCGTCCCGCTTGCAATCCGGTCAGCCTCGATCAACGTCACGTCATAGCCCCGTTCAATCAGTTGAACAGCCGTGACGAGTCCGGCGATGCCTGCCCCGATGACAACGACGTCACTTGTTAGATTTGTTGCCAGTTTCGGATAATTCGATGGTTCAATCGAAGTGCGCCAGTACGATGTTGGAAATCCATCCAGATTCTTCATTATTTTCCGCCTCCGTAAATGTCAGTTTTTATTCCCTTAGCTAACAGTTACAGTTACCCTTGTTCTTTTAAAAACATACATGAATAGTACATTTTAATTGGGTTCAGATAGTTATTCAATCAAGTGAAAACACACTCTTCACTTGGTCCATGAGACGCGTGATTTCCGATTTATTCCGATTAAGTACATCTTGTTGCTCGTCGTACGGTTCGAGTAGTTCCAAACTATTGTTGACGTCAAGAAGATATCCATTCAATCCTTCTTGAATCCAGACTTCGTACGTGTCGTCTTGAAACAAGTGTGGGTACACACCGACTGCCAATCCGGCTTGTTTGTCAGCGATCATCAGTCTACCTGTATAAGACAGGTAGTCAGGTGTCTCCACCGTATAGGAGAAACCGTCTTGCATCATACTGTGTACGCCATCAAAATCCGGTACAGCCGAAACGAATGGTTTGTACTCAACCGCCGTAACCCCGTACCAGACAAGATTTAGCAACAGGAAACCACCAATTAGGATGAGTGTTATGCGCGGGCGTTTTTTCTTTAAATTCATCCCATTTCAACCAACCTTTTCTTTTTAATAGTATTATTGTTCGTGTTGAAGATTAACGTTACCGGTTTAATTACCGTATCACCTTCAGCCAATCCGCTTCTACTTCTCTATTGCACATCAAGGAAAGCAGTATCTGAAAAATCTCGTCTTTTCTTTTAACCTTGGTTTTTCAGACTGTAGAATAATTGTGTAGTAACGACTTGCAAAAAAAAGGATTTTCTTTTTCGAACACCCCTTAGGATAAGTAGAGTTATCCTCTCTTTTCAAATCGTCTTTTTTGAATTATGCCAACGGTTTTCTAAACTTTCCGATTTCCTACTGTCGTCATTTCTACGACTGAACACGAAAAACTTCTTGAAAAACCGCCTGTTTCCGCCACTTGCTTCAGGATAACTCTACTTATACTGAAACTACCGCGGAATACATAGATATGCATATCTCAGATTGGATCATCTCGTCATGAATGAAGCCTTAAAACAATGGATTCCCCTCGTCAACTCTCTTCTCTCCCGCCTTTCGATTCATCCGAATGAACAGGATGAATGCCGTCAAGCCGCACTTCTCCGACTCTGGAAATCCATCGAAGAAGGTAAGGTCATGACCGTCACCTTCGCCCGGATTCGCGCGAAGGGTGCGATGCTCGATTACTTGGCGACCCGCAACCGGACACTCGCCGGTGAAGTCGCTGTAGAGATGTTACCGGAACTCCCCCGTCAGCAGCAAGTCTCGTTCACTTATCTACTCGATCAACTGAAACAGGAACTGTCCCGCAAGGAATTTACGATTCTTCAAGCCCTCCTTCATGGTAACGAGGAAACCCTCGGCTACTCTCCGGCCCGCCTCCGGTCGCTCAAGTCGGAACTCAAACAGAAAGTCCAGGACATCCTCCTATGATGACGTTTTACTTGGACCGGTTACTGGCCATCATCGAACAGTCACCGAGCTACAGTCCTCTGACGAAAAAAGCCTATCGTGCTGACGTCCGTCATTTCTGTACCCACGCCCACACCATCGACATCCCTTCAATGCATCGTTACATCACGTTGTTAAAACAAACCTACGCCCCGACAACTGTCTCCCGGCGGATTAATGCACTCGCGACACTATTTGACGCCTTAGTCGCTGAAAAATCCATTCCCTCGAACCCCTTATCCCGAATTAAGAAACCGACGCGTCCGCTACCGAAACATCGCACTGCCTTTAGTTACACCGAAGCGAGAGGTGTCATTGAGATTTTGCAAGACGAGACGATGTATACGTTCTATTTCCTGCTCTTACATACAGGTCTTCGGTTCAACGAAGCCCGACAATTACGTCGAACCGATCTCGACCTAACCGAACGGCAACTGTTTGTCCGTCATGGCAAGGGACAGAAAACACGCTACGTCCCGCTCCACGACGAACTGGTTACTGTCCTGATGCGCTATCTCGATGTTCAACCCAATGACGGTCCCTTATTTCAAAACACTGCTGGTGGTTTGCTGGATCCGAATCAGACGCGAAAACAACTCCGGCTTGCCAGCGAGCAAATCTTAAAACGGACACTCCGACCACACGATTTACGGGTCACGTTCGCGACGACAATTTACCGGGAACATCGAGCTGATTTACTGACTGTCATGCGCCTGCTCGGCCATAGTGACGCGAAGACGACGCAACAGTATATCTTACCGTCGTCTGAAGTTGCCCGGTCCTCGATCAACCGCCTTACGCCGACAATGCATCGATGACTTGCTGGAGCTTCGTTTCCTGACTGATGATGTAGCCTTCTGTCGTTCGGGAGCTGCCGTGACCAAGTAACTGCTGAATCTCAAGCAATTTACGGTTGCCTGTCTGATAGAGATACGTCGCAAACGACACACGTAAGTCGTGCGGATGTAACGGTCGTCCACGCTTAGCAAGCGACTGCTTACGTAATGCATCACGAGCCGACTGCTCATTGATGGCTTTGCCTCGGACAGACTGAAAGACGAGCCCTGTCGTCCGTCCTTCTAAAAACGTTCGAAGCTTACTCACCAGTCCTTCTCCAAGCGGAACCGTCCGCAATCGTCGTCCTTTCCCATGTCGTACAAGTAACGTCGACTTCGCAAACTGAATATCCTCGATCGACAATAAACGGGCCTCCATAAAGCGGAGGCCCGTTTGACTGATGAGTTCAAAGAAGAGACGATAGGTCGGATCCGTAATGTGACGAATCATTTGAATCGTTTCTTCGAGTGGATGATGCTCACGTTGTTGGATATGCTGGTGAACAATCGGACGGACTTGTTTCATCGGATTAACTTTGAGACGTTTCGCTCGGATGAGTTCATTTCCCAGTGCCATCAAGGCATGATATCGCCGCATCGCGGTCGTTGGTTTGTATCGTTTAATCAACTCATTAAAGTAACGTTGCAAGGATTTCGTCGACCATTCAATTTGATTATTTTTCATTTGTCGTAAATCACTGCGATATGCTTTGATTGTCGATTTACTATAAAAAAGATGCGTTTTCAAATAGTAGTCTAGATATTCAAAATGTGTCATGAGAAGAACCTCCTTTTAGAAAGTATTTCCCCCTCAATTCCCCATTCACTTTTTATTCAATCCCATTCATATAATAACTCTACCCATGAACTTTTTAAAATGTAGAAAAATCGGAAAGTTTGTACTATTTGATTGTTTCTTTCTTAATATTGTTACTTAGACTAACTTCTTATATAAAGATAAAACTGGAAGAGACTACAAATCAGCGGCACTATACAGCTTTACTTCATCTAAGATTTTGAAAGGCAGTGATGACGATATGTGATTGATGAATGCTGGTGTAGTATCCTTCATATTCCAGCAATCCGTTGGAGAGCTCTTTCATATCGTGAAGCCGGATTGAAACATCCTGAAATCTATCTGTTAATTCTACAGTTAATCTATACTCCACTTCTTCTTTAACAGGAAAACAAATGTTAGAATAAAAAGTTAAGTTTTTCAAATTAGTTCTGCAAACCATGATGACAGAGGAGCCAATTTTCACAGGCACGTCGTCAATACGATCAATTGTCAATTTTGCCTGCAACGATAACGTAGCAATCTCTTTATTAGTAATCTTTTCTTTCGGTAGTAACAGTTGACGTGATAATAATTCAGCAAAATCCGCTTCTAGTAAAGGTTGACTGAATAAATAGCCTTGAATAGTAGGACAATCTAATCCGCGAAGAACTTGTAATTGCGCAGCAGTTTCTACGCCTTCCGCTACAATATTCAATCCAAACTCTTGACCAATAAAAATTGCGGACCTTACGATGGAACGGGCACGAATTTCTGAATCAATATCCTTTATAAACTTACGATCTATTTTAATCGTATCAATCGGATAGTCCTGTAGATAAGAAATAGAGGAATATCCTTTTCCAAAATCATCCAAATAGATACTTATCCCTTTATCATGCAATTGACGAAGTGTTTCTGAGATTTTTACGTTTTCATATAAAATATCTGTTTTTGAAATAGGACCATCATGTGATCATTTTCTCAATTATTATGTAATATCAAACATTTTCCCCATAATATATCTAATTTGACTATGAGAATAATCTTTAATTTTTTCAGGACTTTTCAATCAGATTTTTATAAAACTAGTTAGTAGAGTACTAGTATTAAAGAAATCCTCGGTAGAAAAGTCATGATTATTCGTTGAGTAAGATGCTTCAAAAGGACTCGTTCCTAATATTGGAATTTTTGTTACAATCAAGTGGAAGGAAGTTTTAATTTTCTCTTAAAAAAACTAATGCCATGTTTCATGAGGATGAATAACTTTCTATCTTAAAAGAGAAAGGAGGAATTCGGATGTCTGCAATGTTCGTGTCGTATCAGTTATCATTGGAAGAAAAGTTCTTTAACATGATCGAAAACAAATGGTTCTGGATGGTTTTTGCGTTAGTCCTTTTAGTTGGAATTTTTGCATATGCCTTTTATTGCACAAGCCGCGGCTACAGCTTTAACGGAAACGTAAAGCTGAATTGGCCAAAGATTTGGCAAATGGGTATTGGCTGTAAAGCCTCGTAACGTACTTAATAAGCGGGGGCTCTTCGGGCTCCCGTTTTTCTTAGGAGGCGAGAAAATGATTGAAATCAAACAGTTAACGAAGTCGTTCAAAAAAAATTGTATTATTGATCAATTATCCACAACGTTCTCAAAAACCGGTGTTTCTGTGATCGTCGGGACAAATGGTAGTGGGAAAACGACATTACTAAACATGATGACAAACTTACTCGAAGCAGATCGTGGTGAGATTTTGATTGATGCATTATCTCCAGGTAGCAAAGCATATAAGTCTAAGTTCTTCTATCTGCCTTCAGATTTTTATTTACCTGGATACATGACAGGTAAAGAATATGTACAGTTCGTTTTAAGTCGATACGAGACAAGTGAGTATGAGAAAGCACCCATCTTAATCGAACTACTCGATTTAGCGGATGGACAACATAAAACCATCGAATCGTACTCCTTTGGAATGAAGAAGAAAATTCAAATTGTTGCAGCACTCGCTGCCAATACTGAGTATATAATCGCGGATGAAATTTTCGGCGGACTGGATTTCGATACATCCCTTCTTGTACAGGAGCTGTTCGCAGCGGTTGGCGAGACGAAGAAAATCATCATCGTATCGCATGAACGGAATACGATTGATCGCTTTCCCGATGATGTCAGACTGATGCGTCATGGTTCCCTTATACACTTTGAGGGGTCTCCCGAAGAATTGACACAAGTCATAAAACAAGAGGAGGTCTTGCGTGAGAAGTTCGCCATCGTCCAAAAACATTTTATGTCTTCTGAAGTTCTTCTATAACGATACATTTCATGGTTTGTTCAATCGTCCGTTCTTTCGTAGCCGATTGAACCGTTACGGATTATTACTACTGCTGACGGCAGCCTACCTCGGATACTTTTATTTAAATATGGTCCAACTTTCGACGTTGACGACCAATGCGAAAGAAGCTGATCAGGCGACACTCTTGTTAGCAGGAAAAATGACGTTGAGCAGTTACTTCAATGTCGTTTTCATTTTAGGAACGTTCATGTTCATTCTGTTGAACGCAACAGTCTCATTAAATCGGAACTCTTTATTCTTCGCCCAAACACTTCCTTTTTCTGAACGGGAAGTTAATGTCAGTCAACGCTTGTTTAAGTTGAGTGTCGCACTTGTCTTTTTTGAGTTGTTGATGATCATCGTGGCACCTGCACTAAAGCTGATTCCGATGCAATGGGGAGTTGCGTTGCTTGTGCTCTTGACTCTACATACTGTTTTTATCGCAAGCTTTTGGATTCTTGATTTTTTGTACGCAGCTCTGTTACAAAAAATGTCCGGACTTAAGCGCATCATCCTGGGATTCGTGCTCGATTTATGTCTAATCGGCCTGGTGACCTTCCATTTAATCAAGACACGATTTCAAATCGATGTTTGGGTCAGCACGCTGCCGTACTCTATTCTTAAACTAACCCTATTCGTACTAGCAGGAAGCATCTTGATTGGAGGAGCTGCGTATCTCCTGCAAACCCTATTCTTCTCCCGCAACCATCTTTATGTGCGTCAGAGTTACTTTAAGTTGGGCTTGCCCGCTTTTAATATTGGACTGGCAACAACGATGCCGGCCATTATTCGAAGTAAGAACTTCCTTTATTTCTGGGCATTATTAGCTGTCATGTCAGCCGGGGCGCTCTATCAAGTGGGTCTGGGGGGAACGATGCAACTGTGGTTATTCCTTTTGCCGATTTTAGGAATCGTAACGATCACATACGCAGATGCGACGTTGGCGGTACGCAAACTGTATGGATTATACCGCATCCATCCGCTGATGGAGCTTGGCTCCCTACTCGGAGTGTCGATCATTCTAATGGCCCCTGCCTTATATGTCGGGATTGTCGAGACAAATAGTTTGAACCCTTATCTGTATGGTATCAATATCTTTTTTGCGGCAACAATTGCAGGATTCTTGTTTCCGAAATCACAAAGCAATATCAATGAGACGATTGCTTCTGTTTTAACGATTATCTTAATTATTCTCCTATCAGTACTTGTCAGCATAGACGGGGCGCTATACCCTGCATTATTGTTCTTGCTCGGTGTATTGTATCTCATACTAAAGAAAGAATACGAGGTGGCAAAATGAAACTCACAAAATTGATCGGTGTAGGAACTGTAATCTGGGCGGTCATCTTTTTGATTGATTACATTTATGAGCTTTTCCAAATCAATGAAACCAGTGTTGTGACAACGATGACCGGTCTGAAAATTTCTACTGTGATGACGAAAGAAGAACTGAATACGCATTTCTCACTCACATTACAGGCGCTCCTCATGTATCTCGCCTTTATCGTACTGTTCACTTTATTTGGATTATTCATGCAGACACGACGGATTTCTGCTCGACATGACAGCTGAGACACTACTGCTCCTGATCAGTTATGTACTGTTAATTGGTTTAGTCGTGACTATTCATGAAAGTATCCATTGGTGTTTTGCGCTTCTCTTCCGACGTCAGCCACGCGTGACATTCGACCGTTTTCTGACTCCGACGGTCCGTTATCATAATACTCATGTAGACTGGCAAAATCTGATCATTTCAGTTTCAGCACCATTACTTCTTTTCTCTTTTGGTATATGGGTCGAAGGGGACGGCGGAGCGTGGGTAGTGGTGAAAATACTTTGTTTAGCAAACGTATTTAACTTTTTCCCTATCACGACAGACGGACAGATGATATTTTTATCACTCGTTAAAATGATTCAAAAACAGAAGCAGAATAAAATAAAAAAGTTTAACCGAAATTCGACTTCAGACTAAAAATAAAGTAGTTGTTTTTCTCATAGTTGAGAAAAACAACTACTTTTCCCGTTAGACTCGAAGCATTTTCAAAAAAAATTCTGTTCTTCATTCATTGAATCCATAAAAAAACATATCCAATCGAACGCAAAAAACTCAACTTAAAAAATTTATACTTCACGCTGGTATTATTTAATCTGGTGATGTAAAACAAACCCTTATTCGTCTCCGAATTAAGGGTTTGTTTATGGTTTAGAACAATCTACAAGATATCTCTTTTAATCCCGGCTATACAAATCACGCGTATACACTTTATCTTCAACATCGCTCAACTCAGGATGCATCCGATTCGAAAGAATGACATCTGATTCTTGCTTGAATGCTTCAAGATCACGAATGACACGTGAATTGTAGAATGTATCTTCCGTCAATACAGGTTCGAAGACCGTCACTTCTATTCCTTTTGCCTTGATTCGTTTCATGATGCCTTGAATCGAAGAAGCACGGAAGTTGTCTGAGTCTGTTTTCATCGTCAAACGATAAACTCCAACAACTTTCGGATTTTGTTTGATGATTGTATCTGCAATATAATCTTTCCGTGTCCGGTTCGCTTCAACAATTGCCCCGATAATGTTATTCGGCACTTCATCGTAGTTCGCAAGGAGTTGCTTTGTATCTTTCGGTAAGCAGTACCCACCATATCCAAAAGAAGGATTGTTGTAATGATTGCCAATCCGGCTATCAAGCCCGACACCTTCAATGATTTGTTTTGTATCAAGATTACGGACTTCTGCATACGTATCGAGTTCGTTAAAGAACGCGACACGCATCGCAAGATACGTATTGGAGAACAATTTGATGGCTTCAGCTTCTGTTGAATCTGTCAAAAGAATCGGCACATCCTTTTTAATGGCTCCTTGAAGTAAAAGATCAGCAAATTGTTGTGCCCGTTCTGACTGTTCACCGACAACGATACGTGATGGATAGAGATTGTCATGCAGTGCCTGTCCTTCACGCAAGAACTCCGGTGAAAAGATGATGTTT
Organism: Exiguobacterium sp. K1; assembly: GCF_033721435.1. NCBI lineage: Bacteria > Bacillati > Bacillota > Bacilli > Caryophanales > Exiguobacterium > Exiguobacterium sp. K1. The sequence continues at coordinate 283,089 of NZ_JAOTIT010000002.1, forward strand.
GGTGTATCAAACTTCTCTTTTAATTCTTGTGTGTAGCCAACTGGTACCGTTGATTTGATAACCATCGTCGCATCAGGATTGATGGCAAGGACTGTCGCGATAACGCTCTCAACGGTCCGAGTGTTGAAGTAGTTCCGTGTTGGATCGTAATCCGTGGGAGTCGCAATAATGACGAATTCAGCATCCTTGTAGGCTTCAAAGTTATCAGTAGTTGCATGTAGATTTAATTCTTTGTTCTGTAAGAAATTCTCGATTTCAACATCAACGATTGGCGATTTCCGATCATTGACAAGCTCGACACGTTCTTTAATGATATCAATCGATGTGACTTCATTATGCTGCGCCAGTAAAACTGCCATTGAAAGACCAACATATCCTGTTCCTGCTACTGTAACTTTCATTTATCTCATCCTTTTCATAACTTCACATTATAGTATTCTTTGTACCAATCGACAAATTTGCCAAGCCCATCCTCAATGCTCGTACTTGGTTTAAAGTCAATGTCACGCTCTAGTTCAGATACATCGGCGTAGGTCCGCATAACATCACCTGGTTGCATCTCTATATATTGCTTATTTGCCTCTTTACCGATTTTTTCTTCCAATACATTAATAAACTTCATGAGTTGAACAGGTTGGTTATTTCCGATGTTGTAAACACGGTACGGTGCAAAACTTGCACCCAGTTCATCCTTACTTTCATCCCAATCCGGATTTTTTTCAGGAGCACGTGGAATTAGCTTAACGATTCCCTCAACAATATCGTCAATATATGTAAAGTCGCGTTCCATTTTCCCATGATTAAATACTTTGATCGGATTCCCTTCAATGATGTCCTTAGTAAACGAGAAGTATGCCATATCCGGCCGACCCCACGGACCATAAACAGTAAAGAATCGTAATCCCGTTGTCGGAATATTATACAAATGACTATATGTATGAGCCATTAACTCGTTAGATTTTTTCGTAGCAGCATAAAGACTGACTGGATGATCAACATTATGGTTGGTTGAGAATGGTGCTACTTTATTACCACCATAAACAGAACTAGATGATGCATATAAAAGGTGCTTAACAGGGTAATGACGACAAGCCTCTAGTATATTTAAAAATCCTGTAAGATTTGAATCTAAATAGGCATAAGGATTTTCAATTGAATAGCGAACTCCTGCCTGTGCCGCAAGATTGATTACTATTTCAGGACTGTTTTCTTTGAAAATTTTATCTAAAGTCTCTTTATCAGTCAGATCTCCATTAATAAAATTGTAATTGGGATAATTACTCAATAAATTTGTTCTATCGATTTTTAAGTTCTTATCATAATATTCATTTAAGTTATCGAATCCGATTACATTTATGTTATTTTGAAGTAATTTGTTTATTAAATGGTATCCTACAAATCCTGAGGCTCCAGTTACTAATATCATTTTTCACATCTCCCTTAAGCAATTAATTTCAAGTTTTTTTTGTAAAGTAAGTATCTAAAAATTGTTAATATGAAACTACTTAATATCATCGTAAAAGTTGCTCCTAAGACTCCATATGTAGAAATCAAAGGTATGCTTAACCCTAAAGTAATAACCAAATTTATACATAAAATCAATGGTTGATTTTTAATTGCGCGCATCGCAATTAATGCTGTATCTAAGTTACCACTAATTAAATTTATAAATGTCGCAACCATAGACAATTTGAACACAGTTGAATATGCGATGTAATCTTCTCCATATAGAACTAGAAGAATTTCTTTATCAAAAACAAAAATAACTATTAACATTAAAATACCTAATGTGACAGAAAAAACCATTAATTTTCGCCATAAATAATTTTGGAAATTTTGTTTATTTTGTTCTTGATAGAGGACTGAAAGTTTTGGTAGAAAAACTTGAGAAATAGCTATTTGAAATAAATTAGATACAGTTAAAATGTACAGAACAGCCGAAAAATAACCCAAAACTTTTGTTGATTCATAATGTTCAAGTACATATCTAGGTACATTAATTGTAAAAGAAAATAACATTGCCACTATCCCTAACGGTATAGATGTTATTAATATATTTTTTACATTTGAATAATTTATAGTTTTTTTGGTTACGTAGAATGCTTTAGTTATTTTTCGCTTTTCAATCAATATAAAAATGAGATATTGAACAAGAAGCATACTCAATAAAGAGAAATTTAGATTCTTAAATAAAATTAATACGATAAAAAAACTTATGAACATAAGCACATTTTTAACTATCATTAACTGACCAACTATTGCCAACTCATTTTTTTTATGAGGAACAGCGTAGTAAATTTCTGACTTTAAATCTAGTAACTTAGATGCACCAATCACAAGAATTGTAAAGAAAAATTCTTTATAAAACAAAATAGAAATAAGTGACATTACTATAATTGATAATAAGTTTATTATACGTCTCACATATAAAAAGTCTGAAAAGCCAATATTTTTTTCAGTTACAAATATTGATCTTAATTTTAATTGAGCAAATAATGCGATTGGAGCTGTAATAGCGAATGCTAATGAATATTCTCCTACAAGATTAGCTGAAAGAACTTTTGCAATGACAATAATTATTAACCATTTGAGACCAAATGTAACTGCATTTGCTATTAGCATCCAAGAGAAGGTTCTCATAAATTTTAATTTCATTATTTTTGCTCCATAATTAAATTTTCAAATTGATTATTTAAATTTTTATTAATTTTTGATTTTTTTCAGTAATTAGAATATGTCCGGATTTAATATGTCCTTTTACAATACTTCCAGCAGCTATTACACAATCATCCTCTATCACCGTTCCACGAAGAATTACAGAATTAGCCCCTATCCAAACGTTATTTCCAATAGAAATTTCTGTAGTTTTAAATTTATTGCTCTTCAAACCGTTTTCTGCTCTAAAATCATGATCATGATCGTATACCATTACATTCGGGCCAAATGAACATCCATTACCTATAGTTATTCTTTTATGAGAAACGATCATACAATTATTATTAAAAAAACAATTATCTCCAATAATTATTTCGCCTTCATTACTAACCGAAAATTCAACATTTCTTCGTGTACCATTCTTATTACCTAGTACAATGCTTGCTTTTCTATCTAAATTAAATCGTGTAGAAATAGAAATTAATTCTTCCTTTTTAAAAGATATATTTTTCATCAAAATAAATTTATTGACTGATAAATAAGCGACTGAAATAACTCTCTTAGATATTGCTTTAATTACTTTCACTAAATTTACTCCTCTTTTTTATTAAAAAATTAATCTTATCTATCAGCACAAAAAATACAACAGCTAGAATTACTTGTTTTATTGATTGTGACAAAAAGTTATTAAAATCTGCTCTAATCGTATATACAGTTACTGGAATCATTAATAAGTAAATTATTAAATAGTATAGACTGTTGCTGATACGATTGTAAAAATACTTAATAATTAAGGAAATAATTAAAAAAATCATTAGTACACCGAAATAACCACTATTTAAATAACCTTCTCCAACAAGCGAGAATCCCATTCCTGTACTTTTGTTATAATAAAATGTATTTTGAAACCAACTTAGTACGCTGAAATCGTCAATGCCTATTAATTTGAGAAATGCATTGGTTAGTGAATTATTTTCTAAAATACCTTTGTAAGATCCACTGTTGAGAATCAATTGAACATTTCTAGATTGTGTATGGAATTCAGAATTTATAAATTCAATTAATAAATTACTGCTTAAAGTATCAGTCTCACCTCTTATCCAAAAGAACTTAAAACTCCTACTTAATGGTATCGATAAAAAGAACAGTACACCAATTAAAAACAATCTCACTTTATGATTTTTTTTATATAAAAAAATATAATAGATGTAAAAAATCACTAATATGAATCTAAAAATCAAGTCTCTTTCAGCAGTAAAGAACATAATTAAAATAAGTATAGTAAACGTCACTAAAATATTTCTATAAAACAATTTTTTATTATCTGTCAAAATTAGTTTGATGACTTCTATTGTAGTAACTAATACATAAATAAGTAACATCTTTACTCCAATTGAAGAAATACTGGCATCATTTAAATTAACCTTACTAGAAATCCCAGTTATTTGAATATAAATAAAGTACATTATTGATAAGCAAGTTAACAACCAATAAAAGATAGTGTTAAAAACAAAGAAACTTTCAACTTTAATTTTTTCAGGTATTTTAATTTGCTTTGAAATATTTGGAGAAACAACTAAAAAAAATGTGAAAATTGCAATCCAATGTAAATAAAAAAGTTCATTAGAATATCCATAATAGTAATTAAAATTATTTTCTCCTGTACTTAATAAAATTGGATATCCTATTGTGTATAGACTGAAAAATACTCCATACCAAACATATGGATGTAATAAATTAAAGCGAACTAGACACATTGAGCTAAATGGTAAAATCAAAAAACTAAGTATTAGACCATTTATTTCACTACTGTTAATCATACATATTAACGAGAATATCCCAGCAAAAATTAAAATAAAATATTTCAACCAAATGTCTGCTTCATTCAACTTATTCATTTTTATATTCCTTCAAAGATGTTTTAAAAAATTGAATTCTTTTTGCATTTATAACATCGTTATTATATTTTTTGGATTCATAAAAGTTTATACTAGCTTGTTCTCTCATATCATCTTTTGTAATTTCAGATAGTATATTTAAAATATTTTTTCTAATACCAAATCCCTTATTGAAAATATATTTTCTGTTTATTAGTTCTGGTATCCCTGCTGTATTTGCACCAATACACGGTAGTCCTTGACTCATTGCTTCAATTACTGCTCTTGGTAATCCTTCTTGTTTACTTGGTTGAATGTATATATCTATGGATCTTAAAAAATCAGAGATTTGATCATGCTTCATTGGACCTAGAAGTTTCACATTGTTTTCTAAACCATATTTTTTAATTTCACTTCGTAAATAATCTTGATTACCACCTCCAACTAAATGGTATTCAAAGTTAAGTTTATTTTTTTTCTTTAACTCATTCATCGCTCTAATAACATATTGTTGACCTTTAAATTTAACATCTACTGCAGCAACAGTTCCTAAAATCAAATTTCCTGCCGTGTGTTCAATCTTTTCAATTCTCTCCTCTAAAACACTAACTGGCATATCATCAATGTGAACATTTGAACAGTTAGTATGCTTCCCATTCGTAGGATATCTTTTTTGTAAAAACTCGCTCGTAACGTAAATTACATGTTTAGCTTCTCTAACTCTTTTTTTAGTTTTCAAATATAGAGGAACTGCTGCAAGTTTTCCTTTAATGCTATGATTCCATGACATATCCCACGGACATGTTACTAGCTCGATAATGTAAGGTTTACTATATTTTTTAGCGTAGTCTATGGCATAGAAACCACACATACTAGGTAAGCGTGCTACGATAACTTCACTATTTTTAACGTTTTCTTTTATTATATTTTTGTATTCGTTTTTAAGGAATAAATTACCTTTTAAGCTTGAGATATTTGGTGTTTCAACCACTGAGAAAGGCGATACAGTAATTTTAGAGTAATTTCCTGTTTCTTCTGTATCAATGTTTTTGACACGCATCATCACTTTTAATTGTGTTGACAATGCATAATAACGTGAAAATGTTTTATCGTTATGAGCTACACCAAAATATTCTCCTTGTTTATTTTTACTTATTGGACCATCATGGCAAAACAAAACTGTCATTTTACTTCTCCTATCTATCATTTCACTTAATTAATATAAGTAAATTTTTTTCCCATTTCGTAATCAAAACTATCTGGGTGAAATTGAATATAGCCTGTCCAAGGATAAAAAGTTAGTTCACCAAAATAAACTTTTTCATTTACCCAATATAAATCTACTCTTACAAAAGGAAAATCTGCTGATAAAATTTCTGCAATTTTAATCATTTCCTCTAAGCCTTGAGGCTTTACAATCTCACGATTAATGTTTGGATAATCTGTACTGACATCTATACGATCCCATTTAGTCGTATAAATATTACGTTTATGACCTATATTTCTGTCCACATCAAGTACAACAAATTCTGCTTTTCCGTTAAAGCACATAATTTTATAATCGTTTATTCCGTCAAAACCATTTGATTTGTCTTCTAAAAGTTCTTCCACAATAATTTTAGACTCAATACCCTTGTAAGACCACTCTCGTCCGGAAGCAAAAATATTTCTACCAGACCATTCATTGAGCGTTTGAAGTACTTCATTTTTATTGAATTTAGCTTTGTTTTTACAAATAAAATTAGTTGCACTACCATTTGTTGTTTTTATTATGAATTTGTTTGGTAGAACATCGAAATCTATATCATCTGCCTTATCAAAAGTTCCATAATTCTCAACTAAGATATTTTCTAATCCTTTTTCTTTTATATATTCTCTGACTGCATATTTATCTGCACATTTAGTCAAAAGATTATTACGATAGTTTAACTTGTACCATTGAAGCTTTTCCGAAAATCTATTTGGCTGCTCTAAATTTAATTTTCTACCTAATTTAATTTTATATTGAGTTTTAATCATTATATCATCTGGTACAATTTTCAATAAATCCAAGATTTTAAAGCGCATTTTTTGACTCTTAATTATTTTTTTGTAATCCATTTCCTTCATCCTTTTAGTAATATTTGGTTTATCTTTTCACTATACTCGCTAACCACTATTTCTCTATCAAATTCTTTTTCCATTTTAATTCGGGAATTTCTACCCATTGTCTTTATCTTATCTACGTCTAGTTTAATGACCTTTTCAATCTGTTCTTGCAAGTGGATGTGGTTTTGGACTTCGAAAATATAACCGTTTTTTCCATTATCAATAGTTTCCTTACACCCAGGTATATTTGAAGCAATTAACAACTTACCCATAGCTCCTGACTCCAATAATACATTTGAAATGCCTTCTCCACCATGTGATGGTTGGATGATACACTGAGTATTTTGAATAATAGGCTTTACGTTTTTGCTATAACCCATATAATTAATAATTCTCTCTTCATGTAATCTCTTTAATTTTCCTTCATATTCTAACTGCGAGGGCTCAACGTATCCGACAACTTCAAATTGAGCATTTGGATACTTTAGCTTCAAATTTTTTGCTGCCAATAAATATTCATCAATCCCCTTATCCTTCATGATCCGACCAATATATAGAAATCGTTTATTTTCATAAGACTCCATTTCTGAATAAATGAATTCTGAAAGATTTACACCTGATCCTGGAATCAAAGAGGAATTCTCATTAATAATTTTATTGTTTTTCAAGAAATTTAAATCACTGCTATTTTGACAAAATACATGTGTAGATTTTCTGAGAGCTATTTTATAAATTGAAAGTAAAAATTTTCTACCCCAACTATCTTTTATAAAAGCGCTTCCTAATCCGGTTATATTATTAATATGTGGTACTTTCATTATTTGACAAGCTATACTACCATAGAGGTTTGGTTTTAATGTATAGGTCAAAACTAAAGAAGGTTTAACTTTTTTTAAAATTTTATAATAATTCATTAATAGGTTAATATCTTGAAAAATATTTTTACCGCGTCGATTTAATGAAATATGGTAAAAGTCACATCCCATTTCTTTAAGCTTTTCAACACTTTCTCCGTAAGGAAGAACAACACAAACTTTGTAACCATCATCTAAAAGCCTTTGTATGACTTCTTTTCTAAAGTTATACGTATATGCATGATCGTTTGATAATATCATCACTTTTTTCAATATTTTTGCTCCGATCTATGTATTGATGTGAGAAAATCTTTTTCGATGAAATTAATATTATTATCTCTGGAAAAATTATGACTATAATACAAATCTCCAAATATTTTATTAAGTATTTTAATTTTTAAAAGAAACGAAAGTGAAAATTTATTTATATTTATAAATTTCACTTTTTTTTGATGAATTCCAGCTATTTCTTTAACCATTAAAGAAGTGTTCATGTAATAGCTATTTTGAGGATGATAGTATGTCTTAGGATTTTCTAATTTTAGAATCTCCTCAATATAAAAAAGTAAGTTTTCAATATATATCATGCTTCTCTTATTTTTAACATTTAAAAATAAAGGCGTTTTTTTAGATAAAGATGATAATTTGCTGTAGTTACCAATAGATTTAAATCCATAAATCATTGGAGGCCGAACAATAGTTACATTAAATTTATTATCTCTTAAGTTCTGCACTAAATAATTTTCTGCAAGTAGCTTTGATTTTCCATAGTGAGTTTTGGGTTTTGGTATGGTAAATTGATCAATCATTCCTTCATCGCTTCCGAATACACTCATGGAACTTATAAACAAGAAATGTTCTACATGTTGCTTTTTACACTCTTCCGCAAAATCACAAGTTAACTTGTAGTTGATGTCATAGTATAATGCTTTATTTTGTTTAGTTTCTTTTTTATGTGCTATTCCTACTAAATAAATTACTGTATCATAGCTAGATAAATCCAATTTTTGAATATCCACATTTCTTAAAGAGATACTGTCTACTAGATATTCGCATTTCTTGTTATTTAAATAACAATATAGTTTTTCTCCTACATAACTATTTTTCCCTAGTATAAGAATTTTTTTCATTATTTTTTTATCTCACTAGCTGCAACTTCTTTCACAGCAATTCTTCCGGTACCACCTTCAACTACTCCATCGCTTTTTAAAACACTAAAGATTGTTGCGATGAAGCACCATGTATCCATTAGGATTCCCATTCGCTTGACATACTCTCCATCTAGCTTGGCTTTGATCTCAATCGGTAACTCATCCCGACCATTGATTTGTGCCCAACCTGTCAACCCGGGTAACGTATCATTCGCTTGGTATTTGTCTCGCTCGTCGATTAAATCGTATTGATTCCACAACGCCGGACGTGGTCCGACAAACGCCATCTCACCTTTTAATATATTAAATAGCTGTGGCAATTCATCGAGACTAGTTTTCCGTAGGATCTTACCGACACGCGTAATATATACATCTGGATCTGCTAGCAAATGAGTTGGAGTATCATTTGGTGTTTCAATATACATCGTCCGGAATTTTAAAATATTAAAATGATTTTTATTCAGACCGACTCGTTTTTGCTTAAAGAATACTGGACCCCGTGACTCCACCTTAATGGCAGCCATAATCAGTATAAAAACAGGAATTAATACTAAACAAGCAACGAAGGCAATCGAAAACCCCAGGGGACGTTTGATTTTTAAATAATTCAAATTTCATTCCTCCTTTTTATATACGGTTTATCAAACTAAGTTTTCTTCACGCACAACCACATCATTCGCAATATCAAGTAAGACCGTTCTTAATTGCAGTGGTACATTCTTATGGCGATCCACTACATTCAAAATATTCATAACTGGTTCTTTTTGTCGCGTTCGACCGACAAAGATTTTTGGATAAATTGCTTCCGGGTCCACTTCGCCGTCTTTTAGTAATTCTTCATACATTTTTTCCCCCGGGCGAATCCCTGAGAACACAATTGGCATTTCGTCTTCTGTAAAACCACTCAGTTCAATCATATTTTTCGCAAGATCCACAATCTTGACCGGTTCACCCATATCAAGGACAAACACTTCTCCACCATCCGCTAAGATACCGGCTTGAATGACTAAACGGCTAGCTTCCGGGATTGTCATGAAGAAACGTGTCATCTCTGGATGAGTGACCGTCACCGGTCCACCTGCTAAAATTTGTGACTTGAAGAGTGGAATAACCGATCCACGACTACCCAGTACATTTCCGAAACGAACGACCGCAAATTTTGTTTTACTGCGACGTCCCAGTTCCTGAACAACCATTTCGGCAATCCGTTTTGTTGAGCCCATGACGTTCGTCGGGTTCACGGCTTTATCAGTTGAGATCATGACAAAGCGTTCTGCTTCGAATAAATCAGCCACTTCAGCGACATTTTTTGTTCCGTATACATTATTTTTGACTGATTCGTACGGATTTGCTTCCATTAACGGAACATGCTTATGGGCCGCTGCATGGAAAACAACCTGTGGCTTATGTGTCGCAAACACTTCTTCCAGTCGCGTTCGATCTTGAACGTCGGCAATGATGGGGACTAAGTTAATCGGAAACTGAAGTCCACGTAGTTCTCGTTCAATCAGGTAAATACTATTTTCTCCATGACCAAGTAGTAAAATCGTTGTTGGATTAAATTGAATGACTTGTCGGCAAATTTCTGATCCAATCGATCCACCCGCTCCGGTCACAAGGACTGTTCGTCCTTCAATTTCTGATTTAATTCCTGAAATATCGAGTTCGACCGGCTCACGACCCAGCAAATCCTCAATGGAAACATCACGAATCGCACTGACAGAAACCTTACCTGTAATCAACTCCTCAATCATTGGCAACGTTTGGACGTTTTTACAAAGCGTTTTCGCTTCCGTGATTAGTTCAATCCGTCGTTGTTGTGTTAATGATGGAATTGCAAGGACAATCGCTTCAATCTGGTGTTTTTCAATGACAGATTTTAAATTTTTTGTTGTTCCAACAACTTCAATCCCTTGAATAATGAAATGCATATTTTTAGGGTCATCGTCCAAAAAAGCAACAGGCTTTAACTCATGAAACGGTGACGCGTACAATTGTCGAACTAACGAACGTCCGGCTCGACCAGCTCCAATGACAAGCGTGCGTTTACGTGACTTGACCATCCGGCGAGGTAATGCATATTTGCGCCAATGTTGACCAATTCCAAGTAAGCGTAAGGCCACACGAATCGCACCAAGCAGCAATAGCGAAATACAAAAACTAAGAATTGTGATCCGTTCGAGCACTTGTCCAAACACCAAATTCTGATAGACCATTAAGCCAATCGAACTTGCACCAAGTGACAACGATAAAGTCAGTGCCTCCTGAATACTTGCATACTTCCAGTTGACACGGTACAGCTTCATTAAGAAAGCCAATGTGACGAACAACAAAGCAAAGACAGCAGCTGATTGCAATAACAACTGACTATCAATGAGTTCAAACAATTCTTTAGGATATAAGAAAAAATAAGTAAACCCCATCGCGATTCCTAAAGCTACGGCATCAATACAAGCTAACGTCAGGGTTCGGTAATAATAGTAGAATTTCAAAAAGCAGTCTCCTTTCTGTTTATGATTGGTGAAAAGTACTTAGACAAGTGAAGATGCTTTTGCTCGTTCTGCCAGTAATTCTTCCATCATCTTGGCCACATCGTCTCCAAGATCATCGCGTTTCAAGGCAAATTCGAGTGTCGTTTGAATGAAACCCAGTTTTTCACCGACATCATAACGCTTTCCGTCGAATTCGTAGGCAAAGACCCGTTGCATTTCATTGAGTCGCGTAATCGCATCGGTCAATTGAATTTCACCGCCCGATCCGACTTTTTGTGTTTCTAAGTATTTAAAAATTTCCGGTGTCAATAAATAGCGGCCTAAAATTGCTAAATTCGATGGTGCTGTTCCCGGAGCCGGTTTTTCAACGAATGATTTCACCTTATGTAAATTCTCTGAGATGCTTGTGCTCGGATCGACAATCCCGTAACGATGCGTATCTTTATCCGCAACCGGTTGTACACCGATGATTGAACTGTTCGTAACCTCATACTGCTCGATTAATTGGCGTGTACATGGTACCTCTGCTTGAACAATATCGTCACCCAGCATGACAACAAACGGTTCGTTTCCAATAAACGCTTTCGCTTGCAGAATTGCGTCTCCAAGACCTTTTGGCTTTGATTGACGAATGAAATGGATATTAATGTTTGTTGTCGCTTCGACGAGATGGAGCAACTCCGATTTGTTTTTCGCAATCAAGTTTGCTTCCAGTTCCGGAACTGAATCAAAGTGATCCTCGATGGCCCGCTTGCCTTTACCAGTAATGATTAAAATATCTTCAATTCCTGATTCGATCGCTTCTTCGATGATATATTGAATCGTCGGCTTATCGACGATCGGCAACATTTCCTTCGGCATCGCTTTTGTCGCCGGTAAAAAACGTGTGCCGAGCCCAGCTGCAGGGATGACTGCTTTTTTTACTCGTTTCATGATGTTCACTCCCAGTTCTAATTTCAGATTCCCATAATATAATCAATTTGGCATTCTTTATGTAAATTAAGATAACACATCCATTGCTGTTTATTCCATAAAGTTTTCCAATTTTTGATATTGTAAACGTTAACATAGAAAAAAGAGAGTGTGTTTTCACTCTCTTTACATTTTCTTCACATTAAACCCTTTATACCCACTGACCCTTCCAGTTCTTTTCGACTGGATTTGGAGGATTTATCGTCACGAGTTGATTTAGAAGAACTGCTTCATTGTTCTCATAAATTTCTTCGTACAACCAGTCTTCTAATTCATGCTCCAAATACTTTCGGCATTGTTCCCAATAGAACGGACGTTTTTCAGTATGGTGGGCGTCGGACGCCACAAGATGCGCCAGTCCGTTTTCGAGTAAGGCAACGGCAAACCGTTGGACGTCTTTGCCGTACTTCCCGATCAGACTGGCACAGGTCACCTGGCTGATCGCCCCATTTGAAATCAAGTCAAACAGTAACGTTGGATTTTGAATGATCGCTTTGTTTTTTTCCGGATGAGCGATGACGGGAACGTAGCCGTCAGAAATTAATTCGGCAAACACTTGTCGCGCATAGGACGGGATTCCGGTCGAAGGAAATTCAATCAGTAAATAACGTGAATCCGCAAGTGGCAACGCCATACCCTTTTGAACTTCTTCAATCAAATTACCCGTCAAACGAATTTCATGTCCCGGATATACGGTGATTGGAATACTTCGCTGATGGAACAGGACGTTTAGTTCATCGACGTTCAGTTTTACATCGACGTCTTCCGTCTCGAACTGCGGATGAAACAGGTGCGGTGTCGCGATGATTCGTGTGACCCCTTCACTTGCTGCCTGCTCTGCCAGCTGTAACATTTGCTCGATACTCGCCGGACCGTCATCGACCAGCGGTAAAAGATGACAATGAAGATCAACCATGATGGCACCCCTTATTCATAGGAATAATAGTATTGATACGCTGAATCATCCGTCAGTTCACGACGGTTCAAGACAACGCCGAGGATCTTCGCTTCGGCCAGTTCGAGTTGTTCTTTGGCCTTCAAAACACGTTGACGATCCGATGTCATACAGCTGACGACAAGGACGACACCATCTGTCAATTTAGATGTGATTCGACTGTCAGCGACTTGAAGTAATGGCGGTGCATCCAGGATGATGACATGATATTCTTCCCGTAATTTCAAAATGAGGTTTTCCATCGCCTTAGACGATAATAATTCAGCCGGGTTCGGCGGGATTGGTCCTGCCGTCAAGATCGATAAATTTTCGACTTTTGTCGGAAGAATGGCTTTTTCAAGCTCGGCTTGTCGTGTCAGCAAACTTGATAATCCCAGACCATTGGCAACCCGGAACGTATAATGAACCGTCGGACGACGCATATCGGTATCGATGATCAGGACCTTTTTTCCTTGCTGGGCATATGCGACCGCGAGATTCGAAGAAGTCGTCGACTTCCCTTCACTTTGTGTCGCTGATGTCACAAGCATGACCTGAATCTCTTTATCGACTGCCATGAATTCGATATTTGTCCGGATTGTCCGGTATTGCTCTGCAATTGGCGACTTCGGTTGAGTGACCGTAATCAGATTACGGGCATCTTTATTCATCTTATTTTTCTTAGCCATATTGTTTTGCCGCCTCTCTCTTTGTTGCTTTCGCTGATGACTTGAAGACTTTGCTGTCAATATCCGGGATACTTCCTAAAACAGGCAAGTCAAGAATTTGTTGCACTTGTTCCTCTGTGCGGATTCGACGATCGAGTACTTCACGTAAGAAAGCAAGTCCTACACCTAGTAAGAAGCCAACCACTGCGGCGATTGCTGTATTCAAGATGATATTTGGACTGACCGGAGCAGTCGGAATGCCTGAAACAGATAATACTTTGACGTTATCGACGTTCATCAGGTCCGTGATGTCTTCACTGAAGACTTTGGCAACGGAGTTTGCAACGTTTGACGCAAGGGCGGCATCCGTATTTTGGACAGAGACGTTGATAACCTGGGAATTTTGTTCACTCTCGACAGTAATCATATTGTTCAAAGCACCGATATTGTCAGGTGCGTTTTCGACTTCTGCTTGAACTTTTTCCAAGATAGCGGGACTCTTGATAATGACACGGTATGTATTGACAAGTGTGACGGACGATTGGACTTGCGAAGCATCAATCACATCGTTTTCCTGTTTTTTCGGTGTGACCAAAATCTGTGTACCGGCTTGATACGTCGGTTTGATTAAAAAGGTACTGACGGCAAATGAGATGACGGCTGCGACGATGGTCAGTGCGAGAATCCGCCAAAGCGATTTTCTCAAAATTGAAAATAATTCTTGTAAGCTGATCGTTTCATTCATGGTTTGATTATTCTCCTTTATTTGTCTAATACGGTGTCTTTTTTCATCAACTAGAACTCAGTATAACAAAAAATTGGGAAATGGTTGATTAAATTTCAGGAAATACCATACGTTTTTTGAAATTTGTTGCGTATAATAAAGAATGACATGTTTCTTTTTACATGAATTTCCGGATATCAACATAGGAGGAAGATCTTCATGCATCGCTCTCTACAAGCCCTTCAATACTATACATCGCACTCGGAAGAAGACATCCGTCGCCTTCATGAACGGATTCGTTTAAGCCTTGCTTCGACAGAATCGTTAACGGATACGATGATTCGTTTGACAGGCCAGACACCACTTGTTCCGTTCAAGCAGGATACAGTAACCGCCGACGAATGGTCAGCTTTTTTAGCCGGCAAACATCATGAAGCGTTAGCTGATTTTTACGGAACACTCGTGGCTCGTCCGATTCTTGAGGAAGATGGTCCTGTCGAACCTAAAGAGGACATCGAAATTGCTCCAGCCTTATCGCGGACGCACCGTGAACCAGAAGCATCACGCAGAAAGAAAATCAAAACAAGACCCGAACCGCGCTCTAAACGAAAAATTCCATGGGGATGGATTGCCTTACTGCTTCTTTGTTTCTTCCTCGGCGCCGGTGGGACGTATGTCTATTCGAATTACATCGCGTCTCCCGACACAAAACCGAAATCATCCGTCGAACAACCGGTGACGGTTGAAAAATCCGAGGAAAAGACTGAGGAAGAAACACCCGCTGTGAAAGCAGAACCTGACGTTCTTTACGTCAAAACCCGTAACACGAACATTTACAGTGACTCCGGTCTAACCGATACTCTTTACGAAGCCGACTTTGGTGATGGATACCGGATTCTTGAAACAACGGATACCGTCAGCAAAATCGAATTGACGGACGAATTGACCGGATACATCAAAACGGTGGATACGACAAAATCACTGAAAGAAGATGCAATTGCCGACGAATCGTTATTAACATGGGTCGGTGATAATCTCGATACAAGCTTCGTTACTGAGACGCTCATTGACCTTATCGGCAAATCTGCCGAAGATTTAAATAGTGCTTATGGTCCACCGGAACGGACGTTTTCTGATGAAGTAAACACTTACCTGTTCTACGGTAATCATTTCTTTACACTCCAAAACGATAAAGTCATCGCGATTGACTGGTCGGAAACAGCGATCACAAATGCTGAATTGGCTACCCTTGCGCCGCTTCAACTGGAAACGGAGACGACTGGTCTTGTCACAAGTAATTCTTACCGTCTGCAACGGTTTGAACAAACAGAAACAAGTACCAGCCGAGTGCGCTTGGCGGAACAAAATTTATAACATGATGAAACGCAAAGGGACAATCCGAAAAATGGATTGTCCCTTTTGTTTACTCCAGACCAAGCGAGTAACGTAATGCGGTTTTCGTTCGGGCCAGTGAATCATCAGTCGGATGCCAGTAATAAATGCCATCCGCTTCTTTTCCACCTGTTCCTTCAAGCTTTAAATTCTTTTGGTTTTTAAACGCATCCATATAATCAAAGGCAAGCGTCCGCATCGGTTTGAACGATACATTCGTCTGAGCGTTTTTACCGACGACATCCATGATTGCATTGAATTTACTGACAGAAACGTCCGATGATAATTTGGCGACGACTTGTTCAATGACTTGGCGTTGGCGCATTTGACGACCGAAGTCACCACGCGGATCCTCATAACGCATCCGTGTATACTTCAAGGCTTCGTCACCGTTTAAGTTAATTTTTCCGACCGTGAACTGTTTATCGCCGACTTTAAAATCCAAGTCGTTGTTGACAGTGACACCGCCAACAGCATCCACCAGTGAGGTGAATCCTTCCATATTGATTTCCGCATAGTAGTTGATTGGAATATCGAGAAACTTCTCGACGGTTTTGATTGCCATCTCCGGTCCGCCGAACGAATAGGCATGGTTGATTTTATCATTTGTCCCCTTACCGACGATATCAACTTTCGTATCGCGTGGGATACTGATCAAACGACTTTCGTTTTGTGTCGGATTGAGCGTCATAATCATGATTGAGTCACTCCGCCCCCGCTCCCCCGGACGTTGATCGACTCCTAGTAACAAGACCGACACCGGTTTTTGTTTTTCGACGACTTCGTCACCCGTATTTTTGACCGGCGACTGAATCTTTTTGACGGTTTGATCAACCTGATAATACGTGTAGCCGATAAACCCTCCGATTCCGACGACCAGTACTAGAGCGATTAACAGCATAACCTTTAACGGCGTCCAGCGCTTTTTGACTTTCTTTCTTTTTTTGACACGTTCCACTTTCCCACGTTCCCTTCTATTATACGTTGCTTGTTTCCTATGTAACTTCATGAGTTCTCGTTACTATCGGTCAAATAAAAACGATCTTACAGTCGAGTATACTGAAAATTACGGGTGAATTGTCAAAAACGGGAAAAGATGAAAAAAAGAGTCTACCGGTTGGCAGACTCTTTCGTCCGTATTAATATGACATTTGACTTGAGACAGTGTACATTTTCTTTTTTGCATTGTATTCGAGCATGACAAATTTTTTCTGTTTTGTCGAAGTCGGGAAGACATATGTTTTAAACTCTGATTTAATC
Source organism: Exiguobacterium sp. K1 (assembly GCF_033721435.1). Classification (NCBI taxonomy): domain Bacteria; kingdom Bacillati; phylum Bacillota; class Bacilli; order Caryophanales; genus Exiguobacterium; species Exiguobacterium sp. K1. Next base: position 300,156 of record NZ_JAOTIT010000002.1, read on the forward strand.
GCAAGTCCTAAATCGATCTCCTGCTTAGTTTGGACAGATGTCATATCAATTGAATCCAGTCCTGTCCATTCGCCCAATCCTTTTCCTGACAATACACCATCCAATTGTTTTTCAGTCATTCCTGTTTTAATTTTCGCGCCTTTTGCAAGTTTCATCTTACTTTCACGCGCGCCTGTCGAAGAGTCACGGAACAGATCAAGCGACTTCGATGTCAAACGATAAACCGAACTATTTTTCTTCGTCATGAACATCAGCGTCGTAATATCAGAAGGCACGATTTCCTTTTTGTCATAAAAACTATAAATCGTCGTCTTTTGACCTTGTGTCGTGCTCGTCGCCTCTGCTTTTTGCTTGAGGACGGTCATTCCGTTCTTTTTCGTTAATTGTTTTTTATAGTCTTTTCCGTAAAGAACTTTTGCTGCCTGTTCAATCGTCATCCCATTCTTCAACGTCTTGAATTGTGTCGTTACCTTTGTTTCTTGTTTCGTTGCCGCTTCTGCTGTTCCGGCGATCAGTGTTGATCCGGCGATTAATACCGCGATTGTGAGTTTACCAAATGTTGTCGTCATGTGTGTTCACTCTTTTCTGTTTTAATTTAAGGTTTAGTCTAGTTCTTGATCACTCGAGAAGGTCTCAGCGCCACTGACGCGATAGTTTTTTTTATCTAAATCAAAGGCCATCTCAATTCGCAACCGCTCGTTCGGATGATTGGTCCGGAAAAGATAGACTTTCCCTCGTCCTTTCCCTTGACCCAATCCCATTCTTTCCATGTCCCGCTTGGACAGCGTATGACTGAAATCGGCTACTGACCAGGTCATCCAGTCGCCAAGTCCCTCTCCTATCAACACTTTATCGAGTTGCTGTTCCGTCATACCATTCTTAATTTGTTTTCCTCTTTTCAGTTGCTTGTCGCTTTGCCGGACGCCCATCGGATTTTCCCCACGGAAATCAAGTGACTTTAAAGCTAAGCGGTATACCTTTCCCTTCGGTTTGACCGTAAAGAAGAACGTCATATAGTTTTTCGAATCACCTGTTTTCTTGTCGTAAATCATGTAATAGAGGAAATCCATCTGCTCAGATGTATCTTGCTTCGGTGACTTTTCCTTCAGAACTGTCCGTCCGTTCTTTTTCGTCAACTGATTTTTATAAGTCTTACCATATCGTTGCTTTGCAAACTCGGTAATGGTCATTCCTGTCTTATATTTCGTGAAGGCGGTCGTAACTTGTTTTTCCTGTTTGGTCGCCGCCTCGACAGGATTGATTACTAGAGTTGATGTCATGAGCGACACCAGGACAGCGTATTTCAACATTCCTTTTAACATGAAAGACTGCTCCTTTTCACTTCATTTCAATCGGGAAGATAGAAAAGTTATCTAACTTATACTGCTTGCTTCGGTCGTCAAATCCCATCGTCATACTGATTTGTTTCTTTGGATTCGAACTTTTAAAGACATACATTTTAGCTTGTCCCCGGTAGTCATGCTCTTTTTGTTGCTGTTTGGTTTGAACAGCACGATAATTCCAAGACCAACGCAGCGCTACCATGCCCAATCCTTTTCCGGACAAAAGCTGATCGAGCTCTGCTTCCGTTTCTTCTCCCTCAATATGTGTCACATGTCGGAGCATCCGAGTACTTTCACGTAAACCAGTAGTCGTATCTGCTACAAACTGCAGCGTCTTTTCCGTGAGGTAGTATGTTGTTTTGTTCTTCTTTGTGTAAAATTTAAGCGTCGTCACTTGGGATAACGTCTTTGATTGGTCATAAAACGAATATTGCCGTGACCGATGACCTTGTTCATTCTTAGCCCAATCTGCTTTTTTCTTAAAGACCGTCGCTCCATTCGTCTGTTTCAAATGTTGTTTGTAAGATGGACCGTACATGACTTTGGCGACCTGCGTCAGTGTCAGACCAAATTTAAACGACCGGTAGTCTTTTAATACACTTTGCTCTTCCTTGGATGCCGCTTGTCCATCGAGTGTCCCGCTTAAGCAGAGAACACCGATGACCAGCATCAACACCAGTTGTTTCAAAACTCTCATACTGTCCCTACTCTCTTCATTTCAGTAACCGCACAGCTTTATCCGCATCGAGTCGCCCGTATCCGTATGACGGATCATATCCTTTGGCACCAAGATCCTGTGCTGATTTTTTGAGAATCGCTTCCACTTCTGATGCTTTGATCGTCGGCTTCAGACTGTAGAGGAGACTCGCGACACCGACGACGTGAGGGGCTGCCATCGAAGTCCCGCTCCAAAAAGCGGATTCGCCGTCACTGAGATAACTCGGGATGTCTTGTCCCGGAGCGACTAAATCCAGTCCCTTGCCATAGTTTGAGAAGGACGACCGTTTATCGAACCGGTTCGTCGATCCGACCGAAAACGCATACTGGGACCGGGCCGGATACGACAATTTACTTTGCCCTTCGTTCCCGGAAGCGACAATGACGAGAACCCCTTTTTTCTTCGCATAGGCGAGGGCGTCTTCAATTGCCCGGGATGAGAAACCACCGCCGATGCTGATATTGATGACTTTGGCTTTTTGTTTGACGGCATGTAAAATGCCTTTCGCAATATCCGAGTTCAACCCGTAGTTGTCTTCCCCCAGCACTTTGATCGGAATGATCGAAGCCTTGGCATTGATGCCGGACATACCGTACGTATTGTTACTGTTCGCCGCAATGATACCGGCGACATGCGAGCCGTGCCCGTGATCATCAATCGCGAGTTGACGGCGGTTGACGAAATCGTAACCGAGGTCCATCCGGACACGTCCGGCAAAGTCCGCGTACGTCGGATTGATCCCGGTATCGATGACCGCGACGAGCACCGTCGATTGTTTTTTAACGGCGGTCCGTTTCTTCATCGCATCGAAGTTGATATCGGCGCCTTTGACGCCACCGCGTTGCCCTGTATTGTTTAGTGACCACTGATACGATTTAAAGACGTCGCCTCCGAGTCCGTGCATCTGACTGTCGAGCTCGACGTACGCAACCCCACTCGCTTTCGCGAGTTGCTGTTTCGCCGCCAGTGCCTGCATGACCGTCCGGTACGTGAACTTCTCCAGTCCGAGACCGGCGTCAATCGTTTCGTGTTTGACGGCTGCTGTCTTCTCGGACAGTTGTTGTTTTTGGCTGCTCGTACCCGTCATCTTGACGACGAGGCTGCGTGACTTCGCGACCGTTCTCGATTGACCAAGCGACTCCCGAAGCGGTTGCAACCGTTCGAGCTTAAACGGCACGACAAACGACGTATTTTTCTTCCCTTCGATTTCTATGTATTGACGACCGCTCCAACTGAGCGGGAAGACTAGTGACTGATCCGTGATTTGATCGTACCGGCCGTAGACGAGTTGCCGTTTGTAATCGGATTGTGACTTATACACGGTGACCGCTTCCGTCTCGTCGGCAGCAAATTTCAGATGGGTTCCGCCTGTCAGGTAGGTTTTCGTGTCAAAGTAGAACAACGCTTTTCCTTTACTGTCAAACTTTCCTTTGATGTAGGCTTTCTTTGTTTTCGTGTCCAGCGTCGGTAATTTTTTTGCGCCGGTACCTGCTGCATCTATTTGCATCGGGATCATCGTCCCAAGGAGACCTACTACTGTCAGTCCTGCCATCCATTTTTTCATTTTCCCGCTCCCTCATCCATCTTTTGACCTATACAACCAGTATAATGGAAAATTTTACGCTAAACACCTAATTTTTACGTTCAAAGCAATTTTTTTCTGCTTTTTAACCACGAAATAAAAAAGCGAACCCAGTATCAACTGGATCCACTTTTAGTTTCATTTGATATAGCTCGCTGCCTGGTCGGCATTCAGACGCCCGGAACCATACGTCGTATCATATCCTTTCGAACCCAGGTCTTTCGCTGATTTCTTGAGGATATTCTCCACGTCCGTTGCCTTGATGCTTGGTTTGAGACTGTACAAGACGCTGGCGACTGCTGCGACGTGTGGCGCTGCCATTGACGTCCCACTCGCAAAAGCCAACTCTCCATCGGCGAGATAACTTGGAATCGAAACGCCGGGTGCGACGAGATCAAGTCCTGTTCCGTAGTTCGAGAACGAAGCCCGCTTATCCGTCCGGCCTGTTGCACCGACCGAGAGGACATATTTCGAACGGGCCGGATACGATAATGCTTTTTTGCCGGCATTACCGGAAGCCGCGACGATCAACACATTTTTACTTTTCGCATAAGACAGTGCCGACTCGACCGCTTTCGAAGATGTATCGCCACCAAGACTGAGATTGATGACTTTGGCGCCTTTTTTGACCGCATAATTGATGCCACTGACCAAGTCCGATGTATAACCGGCACCGTTCTCATCAAGCACTTTGATTGGAATAATCGCGGCTTTCGCGTTAATGCCTGTCATGCCGTACGTATTGTCCGTACCCGCTGCAATGATACCGGCGACATGCGAGCCGTGACCGTAATCATCCCATGCGGTTTTTGAACGGTTGACGAAATCGTAACCGAGATCCATCCGGACTTTCCCGGCGAAATCCGCATAACTCGGATTGACACCGGAATCGATGACCGCAACGAGCGTCGTCGACTGTTTCTTCTTCGCGATCCGTTTTTGCATCGCCGTCAGACCGATATCCGCTCCTTTGAGACCTTTTTTCTGACCGGTGTTCAACAAGGACCATTGGTGTTTCTTAAAAGCATCGGCTCCGAACGCTTGAATCGGTGTATCGTATTCGACGTACGCCGTCGTACTCGACTGCTCAAACTTCTGTTTCGCTACTTTTGCTTCCGCCGCTGAACGATACGTTAACTTTTCCAGACGTAATTCCGGAGCGACCGCTTGGACCGACTTGGCACCGATACTGCTACCACGTACCATACCGGCTTTCGTTTGGACGATGAGGGCCGTTGCCGTACTCGCTTTTTCTTTAACAGAGGAACTGCCGGTCAGATCAATCGGTTCGTACCGCGACACACTGAACGGGACGGAATATGTATCGCCCGGATATCCTTCCAACACCAAGTACTGCCGGCCACTCCAGCTGAGCGGGAAATACATCGTCTCGTCATTGCGCTGGAAATATCGACTGTAGACACGTCCGGCATCAATATCGGTTTTACTTGTGAACATCGTGCCATAGACATCCCAATCCAAATCAAATTCAAGATGGGTCCCGTCCTGAACAAAGTCTTTTGCATCCATGTACCAGATATCAAATCCGTCTTCATCAAATCGTCCTTTCATCGGTGTTCCTGCATAACTACCATGAAATGTCGGCAAGGCTTTTGCTTGTTTAATTTGTTTTGTACTGACGGTTTTCTGTGTTGGACTGACGGTTTTTTGTTGATCAACTGCTTCCCCGTTAATGCTGAATCCCATCAACAAACCGGCTAAGAGACTTCCTGTAATGATTTTTTCCATTCCTTCACTCCTTCAATTGTCTTAGGTCCATACACCTATATACCCATTATTTTTGGAATAATGTGGGATATTGCAAATCATTTACCTCATTCGTTTATTTATATAGAAGGAAAATACAAAAAACACCTTTCATCCATTCCTGGACGAAAGGTGTTCGAGGAGATTAGTTTAATCCGAGAAGAACTGCTTTCTCGTAACCGCCAGTCAAGACTGAGTTGTCGTATGACTGAAGATCTTTGTTGACGACGATGACGTTCGACAACGTTTTGAGTGTACCAGCCGGGACTTTGATCTTAACGATATCCAGTCCATTTGATACATTGTCATCCGAGTCAGCAAGCGAAATGCTTGTTCCGACCGGAAGTGCTTTTCCGTTCAGGATATAGTTCGCTGTGCTTGTCGCATCGTACATACCAGAGTATTGAACACCCTCTGTGAACTTGACGCGGATGACGTCTTTCTCGTTTTTCTCGTTCGCTGATACTTTAACGATTTCGAACGGTGTCAAGACTGGTTTAACAGGCGTTTTCATGAGTTTGAAGTCATGTGTCGCTGTTGCAACCGTGTTACCGACATCATCAGACAATGATTTGACGACGACTTTCCAGTCTTCGCCGTACCCTTCCATGTCGACGAGTTTTTGCAGGCTCTCGTTTGCTTTGACTTGGAAATTTTTGTCCGTTGTATCCGTGTACTTGACGACAGACCCGTCAATCGTAACGATTTTTCCATCTTTGTTCTTACCGATGAATTCAACTGTCGTTTTCGGAGGCAAGACGATACCGTCCGCATTGATGAGTGGCGTGTTGTACTCATCGAGGTCACGGATTTTCACCGGCTCGCTCATCATGACAACGAAGTCGTTTGTCATTGGTACGCGGTCGATTGTGTTGATCTCAGCACTCTTCAGGTCCGGCGTGTTGAGCGGCGATCCTTCATAGTTAAGGTCAAGGACTAACGCGTCGTTCTTCTCACCGTTCGCTTCGGCCTGGATAGCACCTTTTTCGAGCGTGATGCGGAACTTATCGTTATAGTAGTTTTCTTTCGTGTTGACTGTATCGTAGATTTCTGTCCAATCTTTCATCAACTCGATGACAGCTTCGCCCGTCTCTTTGTTATAAGACGTGACATTGACATACTTGCTGAAGTCTTCGTATTTCTTCGTGTTCGAGTTGTAACGCTCAAACTTCAGTTCGTTATCAAGCAGTGCAAGGATATTCGCATTTTTGAGGCCTTTGCTGAACATCACGCGGAATTGCTCAGGTGACTCAACGACGACGCCGGCTGTCGGTTTGACTGTATCTGCCGCAACCGTGAAGTCGAGGTTTTGTGTCGTTCCGATGTTGCTTTCATCTGAAAGTGCTGCGAAGTCCATTGTATCCCAGACTTGAAGCGAGTGTTTACCTGCAGCGAAGTAACCTTCTTTGACACCTGGATAGTTGTCATCGAGCATGATACGGACTGTATCACGGCGATCGACACCAGTTTTGTTGTCAAATCCGTAATGGATGACTTTGAAGTACTTCTCTCCGTATTGACCGTCGATTTTGAATTTCGCAGAATCGACCGCTTCAGAGAATTTCACTTCGAGTTGATTCAGACCGACTGCTTTAACAGATGTGACTTCAGCAGGACGAGCATCCGTCAACTTGAAGCTTGCTTTTGATTTCACTTCTGTATCCGTGCTGCTCGTGATTTTGGCGACGAGCTTAACGACTGCATTGTCTTGGAGTGGTGTTTCTTTGTCCAGGATCAATTCGAATGCTTTCGGATTCGAAGGAATCGCTTTCACACCGATGACACGTTTCATACCGTCAAATTGTTCAATCTGGATGTTGTCGTTTGCGAGGTAATCTTCTTCGTGAAGACCTTGCATGACTTTATCAAGTCCGAATGATTTGAGTAAGAGTTCACGTGAAACGGCTTTATCAAGGAAGACCGTCACGCGATCTGCCTGGTTCGATTCAGCTGCAAGAACGTTGATCATCTCGATCGGAGCCGGAGTCACAGCGATTGTGCTGAACTTGACTTTCGTCTCTCCTGAAATCTTACCGATGAGGTTTTTGTAGTCGCCTGCTGCCGTTTCGATGATTTCTGCACGGATCATGGCTTCGAGGTCCGTGTTGCTGAACTCTGAAGTAAGCAGTACCGTTGCTTTTCCGTCTTGGATTGTCACGCGGTCTTTTGCAAGAGCACCGAATGATGTTGATAATTTCAAGACGATATCGTCTGCGTTTTTGTCGACTTCACCCGTTGCTTTGTCCTTGAGCAAGAACGTCACTTCTGTGTTGTCGGCTCCGTTTGCGACGATTGTCGATGCTTTCGGTGAAACTTCCAGCATCCAGAGGTTTTCAACGCCTTGTGTCATGAAGCTGATTGAACCGAGGTCACGAGCGACGCCGCCGATCATGATGCCTTTCGCTTCCACTGCGTAGTCTTTATCGTACTCAAGGCCTGACACGTCGAGGAGTGCTGATTTTTTGTCCGGGCTGAGGGTAACAGCTGTAACTGTTCCGCCTGCGATTTTGAAGTTTTCGACTGATGCGCTGTCAACGGCACGTGAGAACGAAACTTCGACTTTTTTGTTGCCGATTGCTTTTGCTGATGTCAGCATCGTGTTCGCTACTGTGAAGTCCATTGCTGCTGATTTCACATCGCCGACTTTGACGACATAGCTGTGTGTGCCTTCAGGGATTCCGCCTTTCGAAGCCATGAATTTCCCGTTCGAAAGCGATCCTTTGACGACGATCGGTGCTTTTGACATATCTTTACCCGGGTAGATTAAGAGTTCTGCCATTGCGCCTGCCGCTGCGTACATGACGTCCGCCTTAACAGAAAGTGTCTGATCGTCGACGCTTCCCATGACGTTCATGATGTTCGCTGCTTTGACTTCATATTTGATTGAACCTGTCATGACAGAGTTCGCACCTTTGTATGAATAAGCAAGTTTATATTTGCCGGCTTTTGAAGTATCCGGTGTTTTCAGGTTGAACTTGCTGATCGGACGTTTGACGATGATACCCGATTTATAACGAATGCTGATTGTGCTTGGAAGAACAACTTTCCCTCCGACTGCAACTGGTTCGAGGACTGGTTCGAGGACATCAACCGGATAGTTCTGAAGTTCTACTTTGAGGACTGCTTTTTTAGAAGTACCGGCAACTGTGCCGTACAAGACTTGGAACTTGTTGATGTATTTCTTCTCAAACTTCACGGTACCGTTCCACTTCACTGAACGCATTTCGTACTTGCCGTTTGTGAGCTTGACTTTGACCTTTTTAGGCAACGTCAATTTCTTAACAGCGTACTTGTCACCGCCTGCATGTTTCATCAAAATTGGAGCGATGTATTTAACAGAGACCTTCGAAGCCGCGTCAGCAGCAACCGGTGCGACGACAGATGCAGTGACTGCGAGTGCAGCTGCAGCAGCGTACAATTTGTTTGATTTTTTCGTGTAAGCCATGTTTACAATTCCTCCTCTTGTCTTTCAAAACTAAATGCGACAACCCCAACCAGATAACCTACACTTAAAGTAAATATTTACAAATATTTTACTTTAATCCATTCAACAAAGTCCCTGCCTTCTTCGGAGGAATACGTTCTGTTTCACACGCCGATCCATCGCCTATTCAGTAGACGATCGTCAGTGATCCATTATGTATCCAGTTTGGGATGAACAGGAACATGCTGTCGAACGCCTTACAGGTAAGGCATTCGGTATGTCATAGGTTCGTACCAAGCCTCACTTTGAAATCAGTGAATCACTCAGCTACAGCTCAAATATACAAAATTCAGAAACTAACGACAATAGGTTTTTTGTAAAAATTAGGTGAATAGTAGTAACTAGTAAAATATATTTACAGGTCGTATATGGAAATTGAGAAAATGGTCATACCTTTTTAAAAAAACGCTTACATTTTTATCGAATTTCACACTACTTAATGTTTTTCTGAAATATAATGAAGCCGTCACGAATTGTTCGTGACGGCTTCATTATCAAGATATACTCTGATTCGCTTGCTCAACTGCCTCTAAAAATGTTTCCCGTTGAAACCGGTGATCCGCGTCCGCCGTCAGTTCGATCATGTCCCCGAGGCGACGCAATTGAATCGGCAGACCCCGCCCGATCCATTCGAGTTGTTGCTGGAGATGCCGTCTCGCCCGGTCGACCGTATGTCGTTCTGCTGCCGTGAACTGCCGTAAGTATTGCAGGACATAACCGAGTCCGAACTCGATTGGAATCCGCAATTCAGCCCCCTTGTCCTTGATCCGGATCAGACCCGCTCCGTAATGGATCGCCCGTTCCCACTCCTCACTGATCCGTTCGTACCAGTTTCCGTTTGTCAGACAATGTGTTTCCAGTGCGCCTTTCGGACCACTCGGCATGACGCTGAAGTAATCGATTTTCATCCTTCTTCTCCTTTTCCATAAAAAATAGGATGAATCCTTGATGGACTCACCTTACATGACAGGTCAGGAAGTTGGATTGTTCGAAAATCCTGCTGATAAAAAACACATCATTCAACATCGAAAAAGCTTTTCGAATACGCTATACTGAATACGGGAATGGGAGGAATGCTCGTGGCGATTATCATCTTTTGCCTCGTATGTCTCTTCGCATATCGTATCCGCAAGCTTCCCGAAGCGATTCGGACGATCTTACTCATCCTCGGTTTACTCAGTGGATGGTTCGCGCTGTTTGAGATCATCAGTTATTTAGAAGCGAACCCTTACCTGGCCGCGATCCCGATTGCACTCGGGCTCGGTTACTGGTTTTGGCGCCGCAAGAAAAAACGGACGACCGGTTCTGCCTCAAATTGAGGTCGAGCGGTGTCCGCCTATCGATCACACAAGACCAGTCCGATCAACGGAACTGGTTTTTTTGTCGTTACAGGACGGCCGGTGGTCCGAATTTTCCGTCATGGTAATCGCGGTATGCGTGACGGATCTCGTCTTCCGTGTTCATGACGAACGGTCCGTAGGCAATCGTCTCCTCCCGGATCGGTTGGCCGGAGTAAATCAGGACCTTCGTCCGGCTGACCGCCGTCAGCGCAAGTGAACTGTCCCCTGCTGCCTGTTCGTCAAACGTCAATGTCGCGGCCATCGTCTTCGAAAGTCGGGTTTTGCTTGTCCCGACTTCCAGTTCGCCGGCTAAGACATACAAAAAGGCATTATGGTTCGTCGGTAAGAGGTGCTCATACGTCGTACCCGGTTCCAGGAAGATCTCACTCATCGTAATCGGGACAAGACTGTCGAGCGGTCCCGTCACGCCGGCAATCTCACCGGAATAGACGCGGACGTGTCCGCCGTCAAACGTCACGACTGGGGCTTGTTCAAGCAACACGTTTTGATACGATGTCGTCGTCTCTTTCAAACGCTTCGGTAGATTAAGCCATAGTTGCAACGTATGAATCAAATCGTCATCGACCGCTTCTTCTGCATGCCGAGCCGCCCAGCCTGCATTCATGTACTGGATGTCTCCGGCATCTAAAATCGAGTGCCCGCCATGGTTATCGATATGTTCGAGCCGGCCGTCGATGACATACGTGATTGTCTGAAAGCCGCGGTGCGGATGATCGGAAAATGTCCCGCGTTTGAACCAGTCCTCCGCCATCAGGATAAACGGATCAAACTCGTCTTTGCGGTCCGGTGACAACACCCAGCCTTGCTGGACATGGGGATAACCGTTTTGTTGATACGTCACTTGCCAATGATTCTTGATATCACGTTCGAACATTTTTCCAACTCCTCCACTTATGATGCTTTCATTGTCGCATAGCCTGTTGCGGAAGCCGTACTCGTTTGCTCGTCAGAGTTTCCATCCAAAAGAAAAACGACTCCGGTTGACGGAATCGTTTCAGCACTTCGATTAAAGACGTGACGCCTTTTGTTCGAGGACGGCAATCTTCTCTTCGATTTCTAGCAGCTTCAGTTCATGTTCGAGTTCGAGGCGACGTTTTTTCCGTTTCAGTTGGCTCAGTTCTTCTGCGACCGACTCCGGTGACGCTTCCGGACGTGGTGGTGCTGACTGATCCATCGACTGACGGAGCGGATCAAACAGGTTTGACTTGGCAAACTTCGCCGCTTCCGGACCAAACAGGTCGTTGATGATCGGCAAAACTTTATTCATCGCGTTGCCCGGGATCTGTGACTTCTCGTCAACCAGACGTTTGAGTGCCAGCTCGTCGACCAAATACCCTTTACCGTCCTGTTCCGCATGTAATTCGCCTGTGCGGATCCAGCGGCGGACCGTCTCTTCCGATACGCGTAACAATTCACTGATCTGTTTTGTCGTTAACATCGTAATCCCTCTTTCCCATTCATTTGATACCCTTACTATACACACGTGTGTGCGTGTGTGTCAATCAATACACACATCAAAAAAGCCCTCCGAACCGGTGTGGTCCAGAGGGTTGTCCTTATCCTGCGCGTCGTAACAATAACCAGAGTCCGACGACTGCCAGTCCTGCTCCTGTCGCTGCGTACGGGAACGGTTTCTCTTCCCCTGCTTGCGGGAGTCGTTCACCGGACGCATTGCTATTGCTTGTGCTTGTCTCCGGATTGTCTGCTTTGACTTCCGTAACCGGTGCTTGCGCCGGTGTAGTCGATGTCTTCGTCGGTTGCGGCGTTGGTTTCGGTTCCACGACCGGTTTCGCCTTCTTGATTTCAGCAAGCAGGAAATACCCCATCGTCTCATCCGTCAACGTGACCGAATCCGTCGTTGCTTTTCGTTTGAACAGTTTGAGGAGTTCATCGTATCCCGGGAATTCTTCTTCGTCTTCATCCGCCATACCGACAGCAAGTGCTTCCGCTCCGGCTTTCGTCAATTCGAACGAATCCATCATGTCATCAAGCGAGACGTGGTGCATCGCTTCGACTGTGTACCCGGCAGCGACTTCCGTTTTCACTGTGTATGTACCCGGTGTCAACTCGATCGACAAGGCATCGTCTTTTCCGACTTCTTCCGTGTAGACGTCTTTCCCCGTGATGGCATCCGTAATCGTATAGGTCGCAGGAATCGTCTGCTCCGTGTAACCCGGAATCTGATCGTTATTGGCATCGAGGAAATTCGTGACGATCAGAAGATTCGCCATGTCCACTTCTTCGTCTTCGAGACCGTAGAGACCGGCATCAACCTGAACGATGTCCCCTGCTTGCAGCTTCACTTTTGCCATGTCCTCTTCGTCAAGATCCGAATCGATCGTCGGATCTGTTCCTTCGTGTTGAGGAGACGTGTAATAGTACCCGATGTCCATGCCATACACTTCAATGTAATACGTGCCCGGTTTGATGTCCTTGAACGTATAGAATCCGTCTTTCGTGTAAACTTCCTCGACGACATCATAGTTTTTATTTAAGAGGTACACCGGGACGTCACTGATCCGTGTTTCTTTTTCCTGACGGATCCCGTCTTCATTTTCGTCAAACCAGATGATTCCGTTGATGATTCCCGTCGTCGCCTTTACCGGCTCTTCCTTGACGGGTTCCGTTTCCGGCTTCGGTTCTTCCTTGACCGGTTCTTCTTTCACGGGTTCTTCTTTGATTGGTTCTTCCGTCGCCGGCTCCTCCGGTGTCGGTTTTTCTTCCGGTGTTGGTTCCGTTGTCACGGGTTCTTCCGGTGTCGGCTCCGCTTTGACTTCACGGCCGAATTGAATCAAAATCGTCTTCGCCTGATCCGTCGATGTGACTTTCACGACAGGTGCCGTTTCCGCTGTAAATGTGACGGTCGGGTTTTTGGCGATATCAATCGCTTCTCCCGTCAATCCGCCTTCAAAAACCAATTCCGTTTCAGATTCAAGATTGACTGTTCCTTCTCCCGTGAACGTCAGCGTATACGGATTCGTTCCCGTTCCGGTGACATCCCATGCAGAGATCGTTTCTGCATGAGCTGGTGTGATGATACCAAAGACAAGCAGACACGCTACTATGTACATTCCAATTTTTCGCATTATGTTTGTTTTCGCTCCAATCTAAAATATGTGTTACCTAGATTTTAAACAATAAAGGGAAAATAAACCACCTGATTTCCGAAATTTGTTCAAGAAAAAAGACGACTGTCCCTCAAAAAGGGTCAGTCGTGAGATTACACAAGTGAATCACAGGCTTTCGCACACGCTTCACAGGCTGCAGCACATTTTTGACAGTGATCATGATCATGTTTCGAGCATTCTTCGGCACAGGCTAAACAGATTTCCTTACAGGCCGTCGCAAGCACGGCGACGTTTGGACTGTTTCGGACGATTGCCTGGCTGAGCAGGCTGCAAATGTCGGCGCAGTCCCGGTCAAGACGGATACAATCCGTCATATGAGTAACGTGGGATTCATTCAGACAGGCGTCAAAGCAAGTGTTACAGGCGACGATACAGGCTTCGAGTGTCTTTAAAGCTTCCTGGTGTGCTTCATGCATATTATAGTTCCCCCTTTAAAGTGATGACTACGTAAACGATATTATTCTTTTTCCCCTGTTACCCTCTCTTAAAAACAAAAAAAGAACCATACGATAACCGGGGAACAACTGGTTATCGTATGGTTCTTTTCCATTAACGGACGACTTCAAGCGGAATTTCAATTCCACGTCCGGCGCCGGCATCGATGATGAGGACCGGCAAGCGGTTTTCATCGAAAACTTCTTTTTCAATCGTCGTATCCGACGTGTACGTTCTGATTTCCCCCATCTTTTTCGCCGTAAACGAAACGAAGGGGAACGGAATCGACTGATTGGCGACATCCAGTCGAATATCGACCTGTTGGTCATCAAGCCGGATGTCGTTTGCTGTCCGAATCGTCAGACGCATTCGATCGTTGTCCGTTGCTGAAATCTGAGCCGAGATGTTTTCCGTTTGTCCAGCACGTGTGACAGGATCGATGATGACCGTCGGGGAAGCAGTCTCCACCTCGTCAGCACGCTGACAACCGGGAATGACAAGCAGCGAGATTGCCAAGGGAATCAGCAAACGCTTCATCACAGATTCACTTGATTGCGAAAGTCAGTTCAGCAGTACAGGCGACTTCCCCATCGACTGTTGCTGTGGCACGCCCTTTACCGATCGGTCCACGCAGTTTCGTCAGTTCGACTTCCAGTCGGAGCTGGTCACCGGGAACGACCTGACGCTTGAAACGACAATTCTCGATTCCGGCAAAAAAGGCCAGTTTACCTTGATTTTGTTCCATCTTCAGAACAGCAAAGGCACCCACTTGCGCCAACGCCTCGACAATCAACACACCGGGCATGACGTTGTAATCCGGGAAATGGCCGTTAAAAAATTCTTCATTCGCCGTGACATTTTTAATGCCGACGGCCCGCTTTCCTTCCTCGACTTCGAGAATCCGGTCGACGAGCAAAAAAGGATAACGGTGTGGAATGACTTCCTTGATTTGTTCGATCGTATACATATAGCGCAGCTCCAATCACTGGTTAATTTAAGATTGTGTCCAAAAATCGGTGATGCGGGTCCAAGTGTCGAGCTTGAGGACATCCATCGCTTCGCCACCACCAAGTGTCGCATATCCAACCATTGCGCCGATCACTAACGCAACGACAATAAGAAGAACAATGATCAACAAACGAACAATAATCGGAACGCGACGTGAAGAATACTGACGTAATTTTTTACGTTGCTTCGGTTCCTGTTCTTGCGGCTGTTCGTTCTTGACCTGTTGATTACGTTTCAGACGTTCACGGGTCGGTTGGTCCGTTCCGGCTTGATTTTGTACCATCTTGATCACCTTTCATTGGTTCAGTCTAAAGAACAGTATAGCATATTAGTACCTGGTATTAAATAGTTGCAGTTCAGCTACAAAACGGTTCTTTTTTTAAGTGTAACATGCACAAACGATGAACTTGTAAAAAAAGTTTTACATTTTGTATATATAGAAGAAACAGAACAGTCCGGTCTTTTTTTAAAAATCTTTTTCGATTTTTCAATCCAATTTAAATCCGGGTGCGTATGCTGTTCAGAACGATACAGACAACAACTACCAGATACAAAGTAGATAACACCCAAATTTGAGAGGATGAGACAAGATGAAAAACACGAAAAAATTCGCAGCAACAGCAATGGCAGCAGCACTCGTATTACCAGGAACGGCAGCATTCGCTTCCGGTGGCGGAGACGACATGAAACATGAGGAGAGCGCGAAGAACGTCACGGTCAAAACAAAAGCCGCTGACCTCCGTGCAACACTCGATCAGTTACTCTCTGAGCACTTCGTGCTTGCCGTCATGGACATGAAAAAACAATATGACGGATCAAAAGATGCAAAATATTATGAAGCAGCACTTAAACAGAACGCACTCGACATGACACCGGCGATCGCTTCTGTCTACGGCGACGAAGGCGCAAAACAATTCGAAAAAATCTTCGTTGACCACAACAAATACACAACGGATCTCGTCAAAGCCGTAAAAGCGGACGATCAAGACGGCATCAATGCTTCGAAAGCAGAAACAGAAGAGTTCGTTCAAGATCTCTCGAGCTTCCTCGACACTGCAACAGAAGGTAAACTGCCGAAGGCAGCAGCGGAAGAAGTTCTCCGTGCCCATGAAGCAGACGTCTATAAAACATTCCAACAATATGCAGCTGGTGACTACGAAGGATCGTACAACACGTTCCGTGAAGGTTACAGCCGCATGTATGATATTTCAAAAGCACTCTCTGTTGCGATTACAACACAGATGCCTGAGAAGTTCGACAACACGAAAGCTGATACAAAAGCAGCTGACCTCCGGTCAACACTCAACAGCCTTGCAGCTGAGCACGTGGCACTTGCCAACATCAGCATGACAGCTGGTGTCGATCAAGCGAAAGACTACGATGCAGCAAACTGGGCAGAAGACATGCACACAGCTGACTTCAAAGCGGCTATGAAATCGGTCTACGGCCAAGCGGGGGCGGATCAATTCGAGCAAGTTTGGACGAAAAACCACATCGAAGCACAAGCGAACCTCGTCACAGCAGCCATCAACGACGACAAGAAATTGATGGGTGATGCACAAGACATGCTCAAAATGTTCTCGAATGACTTCGGTGCGTTCCTCGGAGCGGCAACAGAAGAGAATCTTCCGACAAAAGCAGCACAAGAAGCAGTCTCTGGTCATGAGACATACGTCCAAGATACGTTCATGCAGTATGTCGAAGGCGACTACAAAGGATCAGCTGACACATTCCGTGAGTCGTATGCTTACATGTACGGCGTCGGTGAAAACCTCGGTGAAGCGATCGTCAAACAATCACCTGAGAAATTCATGGATGGTACACCAGGTTCAATGCCGAACACAGGTAACGGCGGCATGAGCGACAACAACACAGCTGGAACGACTGGTGCGATCGCACTCTTCGGTCTCGCACTCGGCGCAGCTGGAATCGTGCTCGCACGCAAACGTCAAAACGCATAAGAATTCGGGTATACTAAAAAGGATAGCGCCTCGGCACTATCCTTTTTCTGTGTAAGAGGCTTTGTCTCGGAAAGGAGTGACGTGTCTTGAAAAAATGGTTATTACCGGTCAGCATCCTGTTGATGCTCGTTTCAATCGGTACGTTAATTTTTCTACTGATCGGAAACACGAAGGAACCGAAAACGAATATCACGCAAGGCGATGTCAAAACTGAGTCTGCGGCATCTTCCGAGACAAAGGAAGACCCACTCAAACCATCTGAAATCTTTAAAAAAGAATTCAAGAGTCTGTCGACGAACCAGGTCGAATTGCCGAAAACATTGACGATTGATCCACTCAAGGTCAAAACGAACATCGAACAAGTCGGTCTTGATAAAAAAGGTGCCATGGGGACGCCGAAAAATGAACAACAAGTCGGGTGGTATAAGTTCGGTCCCCGTCCGGGTGATGTCGGAAACGCCGTCATCGATGGGCATACGGATACCAAGACCGGTCCCGCTGTCTTTTATCAGCTACACGAACTCAAAAAAGGCGATAAAATCAACATCAAGGATGAATCAGGACGAAACCTTGTCTTCCGCGTTAAAAAACTGGTCGAGTACGGTCACCTTGATGCACCGCTCGAAAAAATCTTTGGTGCTTCTGATCAGCGAAACCTGAACTTGATCACATGTATCGGGACGTATGATGAAAATGAAGGCACGTACGACAACCGTCTCGTCGTCTTCACCGAACTGGATCAAAAGGCATCCGACCCGGTCAAAACGCCGCCAAAACCAGCGACGAATGTCCGTGTCTCAGGTGGATTCGTGAACTGGTATGCCTCGACTGATGATGAGGTCGTCACGTATAACATCTATCAGGAACAAGACGGAAAACGGAAAAAACTTGGTTCGACGGAATCAATCGAACGAAAAGCCTTCCCGTTACCGCAAGATACAACCGGACGTTTCATCATCACGGCTGTCAACAAAGCCGGGATTGAATCCGAAGAAGCGTTCAGTGCCGTTCAAAAATAATCCGACTGACCGACTCCAGTACATAGGAGCCGGTCAGTTTTTTTGTTGATTCAACGAAACACGCAGTTGTTTTTCACCTGATTGTGTTTTGTACAGTAAATCAAGATGTCCCGTTGTCAGTTCTTTCTGTTCTGTCTTGATGAATAAGACGCCTGTCCGTTCTTCTCCTGCACGGTACGTGCCGACAAGCGGGTGTTTCTCATGCAAAATGGCAGTTCTTTTACTGTTCGTTTCATACTCTCCGAGTTTGTTCGATATTTCAATCGAATCGTCCGATTGATTTTGAATCGTTACAGTCAAAGCCAGTAATCGATCTGCCCCTGTTCCGACTTGGACCAGTTTTTCTTTTGAGACCAGCACTCGTAACAAGGGTGTCGTCCGGACTGTCTCCCGCTGTTGCATCGCTAACGTTTCGACTTCCAGTCCACCGAGTGTATACTGAATTCCGACCCGGTTTTCCCGATCAAATTGTTTCAATTGACCTTCATCCCATTTTTGCATGACTGGAATCGGATTGGGCTCGATCGGTTCAGAGTCCTGTTCCCACCCGACGACGGGAATAACCCACTTGACGATGACAAAAATGACGCATACCGGTATCAGGACATACAATAGGATTGTTTTTTTCACTCCGATTCCTTCTCTCCTACTCTGACGTCAATGCTGTTGCTTTCATTATGTCGGTTTCGATTCAATAATTATACATTTTTTCACAATTGTAATAACGAAAAACCCCTGAGCCATTGCTCAGGGGTAACTTCCTTAATAAGTGATATGTTGTTTACTCCAAGCAATCGATTCCTTGAATTGCCGGACGAGTTCTTCCGCCGGTCCCGTCAAGGAATACGCGAGTCCGTGGACTTTTTCCGACATCTGCTGTAAGACGAGTCCGTCTTCAATCAGTTCCTGCAACTGCTCAAGAATCTGACCGTGTGACTGATCGATGCGCTGTTCAATCTCCCCGATTGTCAATGCTCCATCCCGCAGGATATAGATGACACTCGACTTGAGACTATTTTCGAAATTGTGCTGAAACTTTTGGAGGGCCAATAAATCAGCCTGTTCTTCTACGTGACGTTGATCCATCTGACACATACCCCTTTCGTGACACAATCGACTACGTTCTCAGTATGACGGAATTGCCGGCAAAATTCAAAAGTCAGTCTTTTGTCGTCACGATCGTATTAAATGTCTTATCGTCTTCTGCGATGACCATCTTCTTTTGCGACCGCAGGTGATACAGACGACGGATGTTCAGGATGACGACCTTCATGACGGCGTAGAACGGAACACCGAGCAGTACACCAAAGAATCCGGCGATGTTTCCGGCGACGAGCAGGACGATGATGATCGTGAGCGGATGGACATCAAGCGTCTTCCCTTGAACGAGCGGTGACATGATGTGCGAATCAATCTGTTGCGCGACCGTCATGACGATGACCGCATAGATCGCAAGAATCGGATCCTGGATGAACCCGACGATCAAGGCGGGTACGACGCCGATGACCGGACCGAGGAACGGGATGATGTTCGTCAACGTCGCAAACAAAGCGAGTAACAGCGCGTAATCGATACCGATGATCAAGTAACCGATATAAGCGATGATGCCGACCCCGATACTGACGATGACCTGGCCGCGGATGTAACTCATGATCGTCAAGTGGACGTCATGCAGAATTTTTTTCGTTTCTTTATGGTACTCAAACGGCATCATCTTAACGAGATTGCCTTTCAGCTTATCCCCGTCAAGCAACATGTAGATCAACATGATCGGAATGATGACGATCGTCACGACCGTCGTCGTGATGACACTGACGAACCCGCCGACACCGGTTCCGATGTTTTTCAGGAAGGTCGAGGCATACTCCGAAACATTCCCGGAAAACTTATTAAACAGATCATCCTGTCCGCTGAGGAACCGGGAGAAGAAGGCACTGTTTTCAAGTTGATCCCGGACATCAATCAGCTGACGCTGGAACTGGGAAGCGAGTGTCGGAATCGAATTGACGAATTCCGTAATCTGATCCGATAGCATCGGACCGAAGATGAACCCGAGCGCCGTCAGGATACTGACGAGTCCGAGCAAAACGAGAATGACGGCCGGGCGCCGTTTCATCTTCTTCTCGAGCAGCTCGACAATCGGTAGCAGGACATAATACAGAATACCGGCAATTGCGAGCGGCGGAACGACCATCTGCAGTAAAATCGCAATCGGCCGGAACAAGAACGTCACATGATTACCGATCCAGACGATAATCAGCAGCGTCATGATCCACCAGGCACCGCGGTACCATTTGTTTTCGAACATCTTTTGCATCTTGTCACTTCCTTATGATTAAAATGAGGACTTCTCCTTCATTAGATTCCCTTTATCCCGATGCTTCTAATCCTTATTTTCAAAAAATAGTTGAAGGATTGTTTATTCGATTCCTTCATAAAATGTCGCTTGTGTTGTATTCATTCTTTAAATCCAGTAATTAAAATATCTTTTTTGCATCTTTGCGTGTTAAAGTTTGATGAATGCCTGTTTTATTAAGTAAGATAAAAATACTGGATTAATTCTTTGAACCTTAGAAAATAACATACGGAGGATAAACAAGTGAAATGGATTAATCAAAAAATCGGTCGCCAGTTGATGTTTGCCTTTTATATGGTTTTCATCGCGCTCAGTCTGACGTCAGCGATCGTCTATACTTATACGGAACGAAAGATTGACCAGACGAATGCCACATTCGATGATTTACGGGAACGCCGGACGAATGCCAATACATTAGCCAACGAATGGACACTTGTGCAGAGCAATGTGAAATCGTATGTGCTGTTCGGTACACCAGAAATACTCGATACGATCAAAGCGAATCAGCGGGAAATCAATCGTTTGACGACCTGGTTCGAAAAAAATGCCATTTACGAACAAGGAAAGGAATATGCGGTCGCGACCCGGACGCTTTATGACGATTACTTCGGGACCGCCCTTCCGCTGTTGACGGAGTATGTCGCCGGTAAGAACGACGGATCAATCGACGAGACATTCCTTGTTCCAAAAACCCTTGCTTCCTTATCAAACGGCGATGATTTGTTTAATGAGAACGGCACGTTAAAAGGCTCCAACAGCCAACTGACGACAGATACGGATGCTGCCGGCATCGATACATTGCTGAACAATTACTTAAACTTGATTCAAAACAAAGAGACGGAAGCGAAAACGAACCTGCTCGGTGAGATGCGGGTCGCTCAGTTCATTTGGCTGTCCAATCTCGTCGTCCTGATTATCATCCTGTTACTGCTCGTGCGACCGTTCATCAGCCGGGTGACGAAGCAGGTTAACACGTTATCCCGTGACAGTGCCCTGCTCGCAAGCGGAGAGGACATCAACACGATTCCATTACCGAAACGTCAGGATGAGCTGTATATCTTAACGACATCCTTTAACCGGATGGCGACTTCGATCGCCGACAATAAAGTCCATATGCTGGCGAAAAACGAAGAGTTACAAGCGCAACAGGAAGAGCTCGTCGCCCAGCAAGAAGAGTTGCAGGCGCAACAGGAGGAGCTCGAAGAAGCACTCGAAATCACGTTGCGCAGCGAACAGCATCTGAAATACCGCAATGAACTGACGGAGACACTCGCGTCACGCGAGACGCTGACGGCGTATCCGGAAATCATCGAAAAACTCGTCGCCATCACCCACTCGGAAATCGGTGCCCTGCTGTTCCTCGACCAGCATGACGTCCGCTCGACGATTGAGTACGGGATGACGGAAGAGATGGTCGGTCAGCTCGTCAAGGACGATCAATCGTTGTTCCACCGGGCCCGCGTCTTAAAACGACCGGTCCATTCGTCAAAACAAGTTGCTCATGACAGTCCGTTGCCGTATCCGTACTATATGTATGAGGTTGCCGTTCCGATCCTTGATCCGAACGAAGAACAGATCATCGCCTGCGTCTACCTCGTCCGGTACCGGGATGCCTTCACACCGGAACAGATGGGTGACATTCTGTCGTTCTCGCACCAGTTGTCCCTCTCACTGATGCGGATGGGAATTTATGAAAAAATGATGCACGAGAAAAATAAGACCGGCCAACTCCTGAACTCGATCCGGGAAGCCGTCGTCTACATCGAACACGAATCCGACGAACTGCTTGTCAACGAACCGTTGATGAAACTGTTCCCGGAAGTCCAGACGGAGTACCAGGACGACAGTAATCTGTCCTCGTTCCGCCAGGCGATGTCGGCACTCTCCGCCATCATCGATGAACCGGAACCGTTTGAACAGTATATCGAACAAATCGTCGAACAGAACCTGCCGAAAGACAGTCTTCTCGTCTCGATCCGTTCACACAGTGCCTACATCCAGATTTACGCGGAAAAAATCCAGATCAATCAGGTCTGGGTCGGTACGATGCTCGTCTTGCGCGACGTCACGAAAGAGACGGAAGCGGACCGGATGAAAGAAGAGTTCGTCTCGACGGTCTCGCATGAACTGCGGACACCGTTATCCTCGATTTACGGCTTTACGGAACTGATGCTGAACCGGGAAATCGATCCGCCGAAACAACGCAAGTACTTGACGACGATCCACTCGGAAACGGGACGTCTGACGACACTCGTCAACGATTTCCTCGATGTCCAGCGGATGGAATCCAGTGAACAGCGTTATCAGATGGCAACGTTTGATGTCGTTCAGCTGGCGGCAGAATTGATTGACTTCCATGACGCTTCCCATACGACGCACGAATTGTCGTTTGAAGCTGTCGGACCGATCATGATTGATGCAGATGCGGAAAAAATCAAACAGTTGCTGAACAACCTTCTCAGCAATGCGATCAAGTATTCACCGGATGGCGGGAACGTCGCGATTCGCATCGAAAACCACGACGGCTTTGCGGAAATCACGATTCGTGACCAGGGAATCGGGATTCCCCAAGAAGCGATGTCGAAGTTGTTCGATAAGTTTTACCGGGTCGACAATTCGGAGACGCGGAAAATCGGCGGAACCGGACTTGGCCTGTCGATTTGTAAGGAAATCGTCAAGCACCATAACGGGACGATTGATGTCGAGTCGACGATCGGTGACGGATCGACGTTTACGATCCGCTTCCCGATTGCGGTCATCTCGACCATCCTCACGTATGAAGAATAAACTGACGTGCCTTTGTCATTCGACAAGGGCACGTTTTTTTGTCAGGTTACGGACTACGGCAGGACGGGTATTAGGAGAAGAGCTGAAAAACGAAGGGAGTTTTAGACATGGCATTAGGTTGGATTGGATTAGGTCATATGGGAGTGCCGATGGCGTTACGTCTCAGACGAGCCGGGCATCCGATCAACGTGTATAACCGGACGGTCGAGAAGACGGAGTCTCTCGTCAAAGAAGGGGCTGTCGCGCTCGAATCGCCCCGCGCCGTCGTCGAACAATCGGACATCATCTTTCTGATGCTCGCGGATGGTCCTGCCATCACGGCCGTCTTCGAACAGGAAAACGGTCTGCTGGCAAGTAAGCTGTCGGAGAAAACCCTCGTCAACTTGAGTACGATTTCACCGGAACAATCGGTGTCCTTTGCGGAACGGATCGAACAGGCCGGCGCAACGTATCTCGAAGCACCTGTCTCCGGATCCGTCGGGGTCGCGGAAGCCGGTCAACTCGTCCTGCTGCTCGGCGGAGACGAACAGACGATTGCCGCCTGTCGTCCCTACTTCGAAATTCTCGGTAAGGAAAGCATTCATTTCGGTGCTCACGGAACAGGGAGTTCGGCCAAACTTGCCATCAACCTCCTGCTCGCACTTGTCGGGGAAGGTGTTGCCGAGACGCTGTTGCTCGGCGAACGGGCCGGACTCGACAAAGAGAAGCTGATTCAGCTGATCGGAGCATCCGGAATGAACACACCGCTCTTCCAAGGGAAACAGACGATGTACCGGGACGAACAGTTCCCGCCTGCGTTTCCGCTCCGCTTGATGGCAAAGGATCTCGGTTTGATCACGGAAGAAGCGAAACGATTGACGCTCGACCTGCCACTGGCAGCGACAGCACAGACGCAGTATCAGCATGCCTTGGAAAGTGGCCACGGCGACGAAGACATGGCAGCTGTGTATCTATCATTAAAGCAGCGGTAACCCTGGAGCAACCAAAATCAGGCGAGACTATTCCCGGTTCTTATAACGGAAGTAGTCTCGCCTATTCCTGGTGGGGTAAGCCATCACTTTTATCCATTAAATCAACTGACGAAGCAATGTTTGACTCGTCTCACGCATCTAAGAGGGCATGGAGTCATCATTAACACATTCATCAAACAATTAACAGACAATAGCGCGTCATGGATGAAAATGGAGCTTTCGTCATATATATATGCGTATACGACTCATCGAAGGTCGATGAAAGATGCGAACGAATGTCTCGGCAGGAATGACTTCGGCGCCGGGGCGTAAATAATTCTTCTCTTCTTGAATCGAAATCCAATAATAACTGTAATGGTTGTTCCGTAAAGATGGTCACTTGACAGTCGATTTCAAGCCGCTGGTAATAATCGAAGACACACTGACGAACGAATAAGGCTCTCTCATGAGTAATCATATGTGCCGCCCTTCCATTCACTTATCCAACTCGAATAGTGAATATTCAAAAAAACTAGTACATGACATATTCCTATTTAATAACTATTACCCTGTTTGATCTTCTAATATCGAAGATCAAACAACTCGTCCCTTCTTTTGACTCCTGCAGCATACGTCAAAAAGAGCGGACAGCATCCGATTTTCATCGCTTCTGTCCGCTCTTTCTAGAAATCCTGTTCATAGATCACCATTCAACATTATTTCAGTGACGTCACGATTCCCATCATCTGATCCGATGTCGTCAAGGCTTTTGAATTAAACTGGTACGCCCGCTGAATCTGCGTCAGGTTCGTCATCTCCGTCGCCATATCAACATTCGAGGTCTCAAGCGTTCCAACCGTCAACGGATTTCCCGTCGCATTCTGATATTGTCCTGCCGTCGTATAGAGACCGCCTCCGACATCGGTCAATTCACCATGGTTCGGAATATCGGCGACACCGATCCGGGCGAGAACACGTCGTTCCCCGTTCAGGACGCCGGTGATGTTGCCATCTTTGTTCAGTTCGATGGACGTCGCATTGTCCGGGAATGTAATTGGTTCGTTCGCCTGATTGATGACCGATCGTCCGGCATCATCCGTCAACAGGACTTGACCGTTCGCTTGCGGGGACAATTCAAAATTACCGTCACGTGTAAACTTCGTCACGCCGTCCGCATCAATCACACCAAAGAAATGGTGTGGATTGCTGAGGGCTGCGTCAAGCTTCCGTCCGGTATTTTGGAACGTCCCGGTTGCGAAACGTGTCGCTTCATTCGCGACGTATCCGCCGACGCCGAGGCGCAGGCCAGCAGGTGTCGTCAGCGGTCCCGTCGTCAGTCCTGCCGGTTGATTGTTCAGGTTACGGACGAGCAGTTCATTGAACTGGGAATCCCGCCGTTTGTAGCCGTTCGTATTGGCATTCGCCAAGTTATGTCCGGTCGTATCGAGCTGCTTTTGGAGCTGAGCCATCGTACTGGCGGATGTATAAAGTGATTGCATGAACTTCCTCCTTGATTAACGGACGCGTCCGATTTCCGAGACTGCTTTTTCAGCTGTCCGGTCATAGGCCTGGATGACTTTCTGATTGGCTTCGAACTGGCGGAGACCGGCGTTCATCTCCGTCATCGTCTGTTCGACTTCGACATTCCCGAGTTCAAGTACCCCTTGGTCGACTTTGACGGCACCGGCATTCAAGGCGTCCGGTGACCGGAACAAACCATTTCCGGTCCGCTCAAGCGTTTCCGGCTGATTCGTGACGACCAGACCGAGGTTGCCGATGGCTTGACCGTTTCCGTCCGTGACGGCACCGTCCGCACTGACGACGAAATCTTCATTAACGACGTTCAGCGGCTGACCGTCGTCACCAAGGACAAGATCATTTTCCGTCGTCCGGAGCAGACCGTCCTGTCCGACGGCGAATTGACCATTCGTCGTATAGAGTGTTTCCTCTTCGCCGGTCGCGGGATCTGCATGCCGAATCGTAAACAGGGCTGCTCCTTCAAGCGAGCTGATTTGCAGATCGGTCGCGTTCCCCGTCTCTGTGATCGAACCGAGAGCGAAGTTCGGTGTCGCCGCCTGCATGAACACACCCGTCGCGAGCTTCCCGACTGTTCCGCGGGAGCGGACACCGGATTGTTCATTGACGCCCGACTGCTGAATCATCATCTCAGGAAAGGTCCGGAGGGACGCCTGATCGGCCCGGAAGCCCGGCGTCCGGGCGTTGGCCAGGTTATTGCTTAACATCTCTTGCTGCCGTTGTAACGCCTGCATCGCACCAGACGCCGTATACATTCCTCGTAACATATGTGTTGGCTCCTCATTGACTTATTGTTCAATTCTATTCCTTAAGTATATCGGTCAATTTTTCAGAAATTCGATGTTTTTTTCAAAATAAGGTAATGAATCGCGTAGATGAATCGAAAGGCCTACCCCATTCGTTCAAAAACATTTGCTTATTTTTCAACAGACACGATATGTCTAAATACCATAAATTGTTATAATCAAGCTATAATGACACTAAATGAGGTGAGATCATGCCCTTCTTCAAAAAGAAGAACACAGAATCCTTCATCAACGGTTCCCTGGATTTTAAACAACTGGTCGACGCGACCCACTTTCTCGAAAATCATCCCGATGCAGTCTATACTTTGAATTTAGAAGGACAAATCGTCTCCTACAATCAAAAACTGTCCCTGTTGCTCGGCTACGGTGGGAAAAAACTTCAGCACCAGCACTTCAGTGAGTTCATCACATCGGCTGAAGCAAAGCGAATCGCTCCGATCAAACAGCGGGCTTTAAGCGGCGAAACTGTCCACTTCACGGCAGAAGTCGCCCATCACGACGGTCATCGCCTGACAATGAATGTCACGAACATTCCTATCTATCAAAACCACGTCATCATCGGTGTCTACGGAATTGCCCGGGACATCACCCAGCATATTCAGCTGCGACTTCAGCATAACCGGCTGTCGGCGAAAGAACAGCTGACGGCATCACTTCCGGGTCTGGCTTTTTTGGAATACGAAGCGACACGGGACCGGCTGAATTTATCGGCTCATTTCGCCACGTTACTGGACATCTCGCAACATCGGCTCGCTTCACTTGATTACGATGAATTTTTACTTGAAATCCATCCTGATGACCGGTCACGCTTCAAGCAACAGCTGACATCCCTTCAGGCCGGAGAACCGACTGCCGTCTGTACCTTGCGAATGAATCAGACACGCGACTATTCACAAGAAGTGTCCTGTCACGGACTCCGCTCCGAAGAAGGTTCCGAGGAGCTGTTCAGTTTTCTCTTTCAGTCTGTCGTAAAACCGACTGGTAAAATGGAAATGGAGCGTACGTCCGACCGGACCAGTCTCGAGCAACAGGAAGATATCCGGAAACTGTCTTTGTACGATCAAGTGACGGGACTGCCGAACCGGACGTTATTCCTCGAAGAAGTCGAGCATCTGATCCGGACCGACCATTCCTTTACGATTTTATCGCTTGATTTCAATCAGTTGCATCGCATCAATGAACAAATCGGCTACGATATCGGCGATCAATGGTTGCGGCAGACGAGCCGCTACTTAACGGAAACATTACCGGACCTTTACTGTGCCCGGCTGACCGGTGACCATTACGCCGCCTTGTCGACACAACCGTTTGACGAAGTCGCCCTGAAAGCGATGTGTCTCGAGTTGCTGTCGTTGAACACGACCCGGATTCAAATCGAAGGCTATGAACTGGCGGCCGATCTCGCGATTGGTCTCAGTCCGTTTCAACATGACGAGACAACGGCTACCGAGCTGTTGCATACTGCCAGTCGGGCTTTGTCCCGCGCCAAATTGAAAGCACAACCCGCTTACGAATTTTATACGTCCCAGCTTGATCTTGAAATCTACCGCCGTCATCAGCTGGAACAGAGTCTGCGGAATGCGATCCAGCAGGATGAGCTGTTTCTCGAATACCAACCCAAGGTCGATATTTGGAGCGGGCAGATTTTAGCCTGTGAAGCTTTAATTCGCTGGGACCATCCCGAGTGGGGACGGATTCCGCCGCAAGACTTCATCCCGTTGTCAGAGGAAGGGCATTGTTATCTGCCGATTGGTGAATGGGTGCTCGAGACGGTCTGCCGGACAATCCAGTCCCTTTTGCAACAGCAAAGTCCGGTCGTCCCGCTTTCAATCAATCTGTCTTCGAAGCAACTGCTGCATCGTGATTTCGTCGACACGGTTCGAACGTGTCTGCACCGCTATCACGTCCCGGCCCGGTACCTGCAACTCGAGCTTCAAGAAAACGCCTTGTTGCATGAAAGTGAGTTCGTCAAAGAGACGTTGCAGCAGCTGCATCAGTTAGGCATCCAGCTGATTCTCGACGGTTATGGAAGCGGCGTCTCTTCTTTGAGCAGTCTTCAAACGCATCCGATCAGCAGTCTGAAACTCGACCGGTCGTTCGTCGCCCGCCTCGAAGAAGACGACCGTCCGGTTCCGCTCATCAAAAGCATCGTCTATCTGGCAAAAGAGTTTCAACTGTCTGTCGTCGCCGAGGGCATCGAGACACTGCACCAGCTCGATCAGTTTCGGGACTTGGAATGCCACGCCGTTCAAGGGTACCTGTTCAGCCGTCCCGTCGGTATCGAAGCGTTACGTCCGCTTTTGAAACAGGGTGTCCTGCAGCCGGTCGAATCGTTGAAGAAGTCACCGAAAAAACCATTGCCGTCTCTGCACGGTCTCATCTCGATCACCCGGTTGAACGGAAAGGATGTCAACGTCGGGGCTTCCCCGATCCTCATCACCCGCAGTACGAACCGGTCCGTTCATTTTTATGCGTCAATCCGCTTGCCGGTCGACCATCAAATTGAACTGTCGCTTCAATTGACGGATATTATCCATCCGAAAACACTGATCGAGCCGCTCGCCGTGACCGAACTCGATAACGGATTGTTCCATTATTCGGCCGACTATAAAGTCCGCGCTCAGTCGGGACAAATCATGAAGGCGCTCGAGACATCCGAGCAGCTGAAGCTCGATGAATTCTTTATGTTATCCTGACGTTGCTACATCAAAAAGGCTGTTCCGATAAAAATCGAAACAGCCTTTTTCGTATGCATCATGAATGTTTTTTACTGAGGACAGCCGTTTGTGTCCGTTCGAGCACCGCATTCGTGATGACGATCAGACCGGTGAACAGGAACAATGCTTCAAAACCGAAGTGACCGGCAATCTGACCACCCGCCAGTGGCCCAAGGAAATTCCCCATGAACTGGGCCGACTGGTTGTAACCGAAGATCCGCCCGGAGGCATTCGCCGGCGTATGTTTCCGGAGAAGCGTCTGGACTGACGGCATCAGAGCGGCGGTCGCAAAGCCGATGCCCATCCGTAAGATGATCAATTGGCTTGTATCCGTCACGAACGCCTGCGGAATGAGGAACGCGGCGAAAATCAGCAAGGCGAAGAACAGAACACGTTCCGCCCCGATTTTATCCGATAACCGACCGAGCCGCTGGGCGGCAATCAAGGCCGCAATCCCGGGAGCCGACGCGACGATACCGGACAGCAAGGCCAATCGTTCCGTACCGGGACTGAGTTCCCGGACGTACAGGGATAGGATCGGACTGATCGATTGTGCCGCGAATTGAATCAGGAACGTTGTCAGGAACAGACTTAAAATCAGTTCAGGATGACGTAACGACTGGATGATTTCTTTGGCTGACGCCATTTTCTTCGTTTGTAAGGGAACAAAGTCCTCTTTGACGAAGAAATACGTGACGAGGAACGTCAGGAAGAGCGGAATGCTCGTAAAGAGAAAAACGGGTCGAAGCCCAACCATATCGGCAAGGAATCCTCCAATCAGAGGTCCAAGTAATCCGCCGGCAATCCCACCGGTTGATAATGTACCGAGCGCCCAGCCACTTTTCTCTTTCGGGGTTTGTGAGGCAATCATGGTGATTCCGGCAGAGATGAATCCGGAGACGGCACCCATGACAAGTCGTAAGAAGACGAGTTGATAGACATCCTGTACGAAGCTGATCAGGAACATGACAATCGACATCCCGAGGCTTGCCCGCAGTAACATCAACTTCCGTCCTTTTTTATCGGCCAAACGTCCCCAAATCGGTGACACGATCGCTGCGACGAGGAAGGTCGCACCAAATGCTACGCCGGACCAGGTCGTGATTTCCTGGCGTCCATGGACACCAAGTTCTTCAATGAATAAGGGCAAAAACGGTAAGACTAAACTTAACGCGGCAGCAGTTAAAAAACTACCGATCCAAACAACGACTAAATTTCGTTTCCACAATGGCATTGTGGCATCACTTCCTTTTTATTGGTAATTCCTATTTAATTCAACAACTTCTAATATACACTTCACAAAGTAAAATGTCTAGGATTTGAACTGATTCAAAGGACTCCCGGACTATTGGCTTATATTCAAGTCACGCTGGACGACCGATAATAAGATAACTTAATATAGGGAGTGAACGATATGAAACGCTTCATCCTCAGTTTGATTTGTCTTACGATGGCTGCGACGCTTCTACCTGTTAGAACCGAAGCAGCCGTCGCCGTCACGCGTCATACCGTGATGTGGTCCATTCCTGAAGCGAAACAAATTTCAACGAAAGTCACACAGCTGGCAAACAGACAGATGAAACGTGTCTACCTGCATGTCGCTGTTGAGGGTGACCGAACTCTCTACCGCACCTTCGTTGAAAAAGCCCATCTTGCCGGCATCGAAGTCTATTTCTTGTTCGGTCAGCCTGCATGGATTACGAATGAAGGGACGACGAATCGGCCGAACGTCGAAGATCCGTTAGCCTGGATCAATGTCTATCTTCAAGAAACGATGGAACGTCCCGATGGCATTAGTGTCGATCTCGAGCCTTATGCCTTACCGGCCTGGGAAACGGATCAGTCAGCCGTCATCTCCTCTTATCAACGTCTGCTGACAGCTTTTCACGATGTCAGCACAGCACAACAGCTCCCGTTGCAACTGTTCCTGCCGTTTTGGTTCCATACCGTGCCGGATGCTTCCGGACAACCGCTCAGCGAATGGGCGATGGAGTTGGCAGATGAAGTCACATTGATGAGTTACCGGACTGTCTACAGCGGTGGAAACGGACTTGCTGCGATTACGATGACTGATGCGCTCTACGCCGCCAGTCATCAACATCGTTTGTCGTACGCCCTGGAATTCACGGAACTTCCGGAAACACCAAGCATCACCTTTTACGGAAAGACACGGACTGCGCTCAATCAGCTCGTCAATCAAACGATGA
This sequence comes from Exiguobacterium sp. K1, assembly GCF_033721435.1. Lineage (NCBI taxonomy): Bacteria > Bacillati > Bacillota > Bacilli > Caryophanales > Exiguobacterium > Exiguobacterium sp. K1. The sequence continues at coordinate 331,321 of NZ_JAOTIT010000002.1, forward strand.
ACAGCTCCCTGCCGCCAAGCGCCATCGTCTATCATGATTTTGATGCCTACCAGGATTTCATGCGCAGTACGCAGTGATTTTACTTTCCGTTTAATTTTAAAAAAGTGGCTGACTCAAAAAAGAATCACTCGTCTTCTCACGCCCTTTCCTCAGGCGAGACACAAGCCAGTTTCCCTGCCTCATTCAGGCAGGGAAACTGGCTTGTTTGTCTCTGACAGCGCAAAATGCGCTTTTTCCTGTAGGAGTGGCGTGAAGCGAGTGATTCTTTTTTTACGAGATCAGGGTGGCAGATTATCATTCTGCCACCCTGATCTTTGGAGAGACTGACATTTGAGTCAGCACCTTTTGATTTGTCTTATTTCCCTAAATGATCAAGCATGATGCCTGTTCCACGTGCGACACATAACATCGGATCTTCCGCGATCAAGACCGGAAGTCCGAGTTCTTTTGCCAGCAATTGATCGATGCCGTCAAGTAGTGCTCCGCCGCCTGTCAGGATGATGCCGCGGTCGATGATATCCGCTGCCAGTTCCGGCGGTGTTTTCTCGAGAACACGTTTTGTTGCTTCGACGATTTCCATTGCCGCTTCCGCCAACGCTTCATGCATTTCCTGCGATGAAATCGTGATGTTGTCCGGGAGTCCTGTCACGAGATTACGACCCCGAATGTCCATCTCTTCCTGACGCCCCTCGTCGGAGACAGTTGCGACCGTCATCTTGACGTTTTGAGCCGTCCGTTCCCCGATGATTAGTTTATGATTATCCTTGATTGCACGGATGATGTCCTGGTCAAACCGATCCCCTGCTACTTTGATTGTTTCGCCGCAGACGATATCGCCCATCGACAGGACCGCCACATCCGTCGTTCCGCCACCGATATCAATGACCATGTGGCCGGCTGGCATCCAGATGTCCATCCCTGCTCCGACAGCTGCGACTTTTGGTTCGACTTCCAGAAAAACAGTTTTCGCACCTGATTTTTCACCGGCTTGACGAATCGCTTTCGCTTCGACCGTCGTGATGCTCGCCGGTGTACAAATCAACATCCGGACGCCACCGAACATACTTCTCACTTCGATTTTATCGATGAAGTGACGTAACATCGCTTCCGTCATTTCAAAATCAGCGATTACACCATCGCGTAACGGACGGATCGCGACGATGTTTCCCGGTGTCCGGCCAACCATCTGGTGAGCTTCCGTTCCGACTGCATGGATTTTTCCTGTTGCTTTATCAATCGCGACGACCGATGGCTCGTCGAGTACAATTCCCTTACCTTTTACGTGAATGACGACATTTGCCGTCCCCAGGTCAATTCCGATATCCTTTGTCAAAAACATCTCGCGTGATCTCCTTTATCCACTGGCTATTCTTCCAAAATATAGTACGTCGTTTGGACGTCTAACCCATTTATGTATACATACCTTTCAATTCTAGCACAGGGAAACAAAAAGAGACGACTTTCTTTTAAAGAAAGTCGTCAAGAATATGATGGAATGAAATGATAGCTTAAAGCTTCGCCGCTGCCGTCTCTTCGATGGCAACTGTTTCTTCCGTGACACGCTCGACATCTGCGCCGAGTGCTTGTAATTTAAGGTGGAAATCAACATATCCGCGATCGATGTGATGCAGTGCACCGACACGTGTTTCGCCTTCTGCAATCAATCCAGCCGTGACAAGTGCTGCTCCAGAACGAAGGTCTGTTGAAAGAACTTCTGCTCCTTGAAGTTGTACACCGCCCGTGATGATTGATGAACGTCCTTCGATCTTGATGTCAGCGTTCATGCGACGGAATTCTTCGACGTGCATGAAGCGGTTTTCAAAGACTGTTTCCGTGATGACTGATGTGCCTTCTGCTTTTAAGACCAACGCCATCATTTGTGCTTGAACGTCTGTCGGGAAACCAGGGTGTGGCATCGTCTTGACGTCGATTGCAACAAGTTTCTTCGGTCCGACGACACGAAGGCCATCTTCTGTATCCGAGATCTTAACACCCATCTCTTCCATTTTTGAGATCAATGGACGGAGATGTTCACGCTCAGCACCGATGACTTCAACGTCACCTTCCGTGATTGCAGCTGCAATCATGAATGTACCGGCTTCGATACGGTCCGGAATGACATAGTGGTTGCCGCCGTGAAGTTTTTCAACACCTTCAACACGAATCGTCTCTGTTCCGGCACCGCGGACTTTAGCGCCCATTGCGTTGAGGAAGTTAGCGAGATCGACGATTTCAGGTTCTTTCGCAACGTTTTCGATGACTGTCGTACCTTCAGCAAGCGTAGCTGCCATCATGATGTTTTCTGTCGCACCGACTGACGGGAAGTCGAGGTAGATTTTCGCACCTTGCAGACGACCGTCGACGTGCGCTTCAACGAATCCGTTACCGATGATTGTTTTCGCACCCATCGCTTCGAATCCTTTTAAGTGAAGATCAATCGGACGTGAACCGATTGCACAGCCACCCGGCATCGCGACACGCGCACGACCGAGACGTGCAAGAAGTGGTCCCATGACAAGAATCGACGCACGCATCTTGCGGACGTATTCAAGCGGTGCTTCGTCTTTCAATTCTGCTTCGGCATTGACCGAGACCGTGTTTGCTTCTGCATCAAATGTCACTTCTGCGTTCAGGTTCCGTAAGACGTTGTTGATTGTGTATACGTCTGCCAAACGGGGAACGTTTTGAAGGACCGATGTACCTTCTGAAGCAAGCAATGTTGCGACCAATGTTTTCAAGACTGCGTTTTTTGCACCTTCTACTTTTACCGTTCCAGCTAATTTACGTCCGCCACGGACAACGATTTTTTCCATTACTCATACTCCTCTGCTTTCGTTTCTGTTCTATTATGTTCAATTCGCGATTGGTGTGCATCATAGTTGAAAACCAACGCATGATAGAAGAGAAACACCCTATAGTTGATCTCTCATTCCAAATCCAACACGACTTTTCAGCTTCACAATGGTTACGTTTCTTCATTATAAGAATACTATCCTGTTCCATACTAAATCAGATTGATGATTTAGGGTTTACAACGAAGTTACAAGTTCACCCGACTAAGAATTGGAGACGCTGTGCGAATCCCGAATAATCAAGCAAAAAGCGGGCGATCAGCGAACCGAGCGCCACGGCAAGCAACACACGCAGGACAACAGCCTGCGGTCCTTTCGGATGTTGCAGGAACTTCTCCCATTTGACCGGAAGGAGTGCCCACCAGGCGAAGACAATCGCCGTTAAATAAACAAGCATACTGATTAGTGCACTTAAACCGATTGACGTCACTGCTACTGCACCTCTTCTGTTAAGGTTTTTCCAACCTTACCATGATTTCATACAATGAATGATTGCGCAAACAAAAAGGCACAAGATAATTTATTTTATCGTATAAAATATATTATGAAAAGATGATTATGGAAAATTCCACATAATAAGATTGAAAAATGTGTGAAGAGGTCACATATATGTACTTTTACTTTTTTTAGCGTTGTTAAACCTGAATCACGGGATGGATTTGGGAAAACGGTTGCCCTGGAAGAAATCATTGACCTGTCCTCAAAAAAAGACCCGGCTTCCATGACGGAAACCGGGTCTTTCACTTGAATCAATCGCGACCGTATTCTTTTAGGTTGAGACGGTTGATTGCGCGTTTCAATGAAAGCTCAGCGCGTTTGAACTCAAGATCTGATAATTTCGTGTCCTGGAGGCGACGTTCTGCCCGGACTTTCGCAGCAGAAGCCCGATCGTAATCGACCTTATCTGCCTGCTCAGCCGTTTCAGCAAGAACTGTCACTGTATCCTGGCGCACTTCCATAAAGCCACCGCTGATAGCGATCAACGTGCGTCCGCCATCTTCGTGGCGCAACTTCAAGATGCTGATGTCGAGTGGTGTTACGAGCGGTACGTGGTGCGGGAGAACCCCGATTTCACCAGATATCGTTTTCGCAACGACCATACGGACATCGCCATCATACACTTCGCCATCCGGGGTGACGATATTGACATGAAGTGTGTTCATCTCAAGTCCCCCTTATGCTTTGTCACTTAGACAAGCGTCTTCGCTTTTTCAATCGCATCTTCGATCGGACCGACGAGACGGAATGCTTCTTCCGTCAAATCATCGTGTTTCCCACCGAGGATTTCTTTGAAGCCGCGGATCGTGTCCTTAACTGGGACGTACGATCCTTTTTGTCCTGTGAACTGCTCAGCTACGTGGAAGTTCTGCGACAAGAAGAACTGGATACGACGCGCACGGTGTACAGTCAATTTGTCTTCTTCAGACAACTCGTCCATACCGAGGATCGCGATGATATCTTGAAGTTCTTTGTAACGCTGAAGTGTTTCCTGAACTTGACGTGCTACGCCGTAATGCTCTTCGCCGACGATTTCCGGTGAAAGAGCACGTGAAGTCGAAGCAAGTGGATCCACGGCAGGATAGATACCCATCTCAGAGAGACGGCGCTCAAGGTTCGTCGTTGCATCTAAGTGAGCAAACGTCGTTGCAGGAGCCGGGTCAGTATAGTCATCGGCTGGTACATAAACCGCTTGGATTGATGTAACCGAACCTTTGTTTGTTGACGTGATACGCTCTTGAAGCATACCCATCTCTGTCGCAAGTGTCGGCTGGTAACCAACGGCAGATGGCATACGGCCGAGAAGGGCCGATACTTCTGAACCTGCTTGAGTGTAACGGAAGATGTTATCAACGAAGAGAAGAACGTCTTGTCCCTGCTCATCACGGAAGTATTCTGCCATTGTCAAACCAGTCAAGGCAACACGAAGACGTGCGCCCGGCGGCTCGTTCATCTGACCGAAGACCATCGCTGTTTGTTTGATAACGCCTGAATCCGTCATCTCGTGGTACAAGTCATTACCTTCACGCGTCCGCTCACCAACACCTGCGAATACCGAGATACCGCTGTGCTCTTGGGCGATGTTGTTGATCAATTCCTGGATGAGGACGGTCTTACCTACACCGGCACCACCGAAGAGACCAATCTTACCACCCTTGATGTAAGGAGCGAGTAAGTCAACGACTTTAATTCCTGTTTCGAGGATTTCAACTTTTGTTGAAAGGTTATCAAACGTCGGTGCTTTTTTGTGGATCGGAAGACGTTCCACGCTTGCATCGAGTTCTTTTTCATCAATTGGGTTACCGAGTACGTTGAAGACGCGACCAAGCGTTGCTTCTCCGACAGGTACCGAGATTGGTGCACCAGTGTCCAGTACTTCCACTCCGCGGCGTACACCATCCGTAGAATCCATCGCAATGGTACGGACGACGTCGTCACCAAGGTGCAAGGCGACCTCAAGCGTCAAGTCGATAGCCACTTCTTCTACTGTTTGCGGCGTATATTGAATACGAAGCGCGTTGTAGATGTTCGGCAAGTGTCCGTCGAACTTAACGTCGATGACAGGTCCCATGACCGCGACGACGCGGCCTTTTAAACCGAGTTCGTTCATCGTGTTTCCTCCTAGCTATCATTACGCCGAGTGGTTTACTGCTGAGCAGCGGCTCCACTGACGATCTCTGTGATTTCTTGCGTGATTGCAGCTTGTCGAGCCCGGTTGTAGACGAGAGTCAATCGACCGATCAAGTCATCTGCGTTATCTGTCGCACTTTGCATTGCTGTCATACGTGACGCATGTTCTGCTACTTTCGCGTCAAGAAGCGCACCGAAAATCAAGCTCTCCGCATAACGCGGAAGGAGTTCAGCCAGGATTTGTTCCTCGCTTGGCTCGTACTCATAAGTCGTCGAAGACGAAGCTTCGATTTCTCCGAGCGGGAGAAGGGTTTCGACTTTCACTTCCTGGCTGATGACAGACATGAAGTGGTTGTAGCACAGCTTGAGTTCGTCGATTTCGCCGAGCGTGAACGCACTCACTGTGCGCTTCACGATTTCTGCGACATCGACATACGAAGGAGAATCGTTTAGTCCTGTGATCGCATCCGTGACCGTGATTCCGCGTGAACGGAAGAACTGGACACCGACTTTACCGACCACGAACAAGACGTAACTGTCCGTAGTATGCTTTTCATTGATTTCCCGGTAGACTTCACGCAGCACGTTGGCGTTATATGCACCAGCTAAGCCGCGATCCGATGTGATGACGATATAGCCTGTCTTTTTGACAGGACGTTTTTCGAGCATCGGATGGCTAGCACCTGTCGTGCCATTCGCAATGGTTCCGAGCACTTCCTGCATTTTCAGCATGTAAGGCTGGAACTTCGCGCTATGTGCTTGAGCACGGTTCAGTTTCGACGCCGAAACCATGTTCATCGCTTTCGTGATCTGTTTCGTACTTTTCGTCGAGTTGATCCGCATTTGTATCTCGCGCAACGATGCCATTTCGATTCACCACCTTGTTAGTATCAAGAGTGTTCCGCCGAGTCTAAGAGAAATCCCTTAGACAGTCGGTTGGAACGTTTTCTTAAATTCTGAGATTGCAGTAACGATTTCTTCGTCAGCTGGAAGGTTACCTGTTTTACGGATCTCGTCGCAAAGTTGTTTGCGGTTTTGATCGAGCCAGAGGTTGAGTTCCTTTTCAAAACGACGAATATCTGAAACGGCAACATCATCAAGGTGACCACGAGTCAAGGCATAGATGATGATGACTTGCTTATCGACAGTCAACGGTTGGTTAAGGTCCTGTTTCAGAACCTCTACTGTCCGCTCACCACGGTTAAGCTTCGATTGTGTCGCTTTATCAAGGTCAGATCCGAACTGTGAAAAGGCTTCGAGCTCACGGTAAGAAGCGAGGTCAAGACGGAGCGTACCCGCTACCTTCTTCATCGCTTTCACTTGAGCCGAACCACCTACACGCGATACCGAGAGACCCGGGTTGATCGCTGGACGGACACCTGAGAAGAAGAGATCCGATTGAAGGAAGATTTGACCATCCGTGATCGAGATAACGTTTGTCGGGATGTAAGCCGAGATATCCGACGCTTGTGTCTCGATGAATGGAAGAGCTGTTAAGCTACCTGCACCAAGTCCGTCGTTCAATTTCGCTGCACGCTCAAGGAGACGTGAGTGAAGGTAGAAGACATCACCCGGGTAGGCTTCGCGGCCTGGTGGACGCTTCAGAAGAAGCGAAAGCTCACGGTATGCCGCTGCTTGTTTTGAAAGATCATCATAGATGACAAGAACGTGCTTGCCGAGATCCATGAAGTGTTCACCCATCGCTACACCAGCGAATGGTGCGAGGTAAAGAAGTGGCGCCGGCTGTGAAGCTGCTGCCGAAACGACGATTGTGTAATCAAGTGCACCGTTTTTACGGAGTGTTTCAACAACACCACGGACTGTTGATTCTTTTTGTCCGATTGCGACGTAGATACAGATCATGTTTTCTTCTTTTTGGTTGATGATCGTATCGATGGCGATTGACGTTTTACCCGTCTGACGGTCACCGATGATCAACTCACGTTGTCCACGACCGATTGGAACGAGGGCATCGATTGCCTTGATTCCCGTCTGAAGTGGTTCGTGAACCGATTTACGTGCCATAACACCAGAAGCTTTACGCTCGATCGGGTTATAGTGTTCTGTTTCGATTGGACCAAGACCATCGATTGGCATACCAAGCGGGTTGACGACACGTCCGAGGAGTGCGTCTCCTGTTGGTACTTCCATGATGCGGCCCGTACGGCGAACAGAGTCGCCTTCTTTGATTTCAAGATAGTCACCAAGAATGATGATACCGACGTTGCCTTCTTCTAAGTTTTGCGCCAAGCCCATTGTGCCGTTAGCGAATTCTACGAGCTCTCCCGACATGACGTTGTCGAGTCCGTGTGCACGAGCGATACCATCACCGATTTGGATGACTGTACCTGTCTCGTTCACTTCCATCGTAGAACCGTACTGCGCGATACGCGCTTTAAGCAGGGCGCTGATTTCTTCAGCTCTAATGCTCATGCGTTTCACCCCTATTTTCTTACGCTTTTAACAGCTCACGCTCAAGTCGCGTTAGTTTCGTTTCGATCGTGCCATCATATGTCGTGTAACCGATTTGAACACGAAGTCCGCCGATTACGTTCGTATCAACAACATTTTCTACTTCAAGCGTTTTTCCTGATTTTTGGCCAAACGTTTCCTTCACGTTCGTGAGTTCTTCGTCCGACAGTTTGTATGCACTTGTCACGATTGCTGTTGCAACGTTACGGTGCTCATTCAACAACGCGATGAAATGCTCCGGCAATGACAATACTTCCGATGCCCGGTCGTTTTCGACCATGACGAGGATCGTATTTAAGACAATCGTATTGAAGCCTGTGAAGCTCGTATGAAGGACTTGCTTCAGCTCTTCTGCAGAAATCGACGGGTTTCCTAAAACCGATGCGAGCTCTGGTGTTGCGTGGAGCACTTCGCCGAGCGTTCGCACATCAGCTTCTGCTTGTTCGAGCACATGGTGCTCAAGTGCAAGATCGAAGAGCGCTTTTGCGTAGCGTCCCGCTACGTGGTCACGCATTAGTTCGTGCCCTTAGTGTCAGCGAGGAATTGGTCGACGAGTGCACGTTGTGCCGCTTCGTCTGTCGCAAGCTGTGTTTTCATGACGTGGCGTGCTGCAGCGATTGCTTGAAGAGCAACATCGTTCTTCAAAGCAGCTTGTGCTTCAGCGCGTTCACGTTCGATTGCACGGCGAGCTTCTTCCTTGCTCAATTCTGTTTCGACACGTGCCTGCTCCATCGCACGTGCTTGTTCCGCCTCAGCTTGACGGCGTGATGCTTCTAACAGGTCACGTGCTTCCGTACGTGCCTTGTTGAGTTCTGCTTGTTGTTGTTCTACGTAGACTTCAGCGTCTTTCCGGCTTTTTTCAGCCGAATTGATCTCGCTAGCCACATGCTCTTCCCGCGCTTTCATCATGTTGACGAGCGGGCCCCATGCGAATTTCTTCAAGAGGATGAGGAGCAAGAGGAAAACGACGATCGTGACGATCATGTTAGCAAGTAAGAGGTGACTACTTTCGCCGCCTGCTTCTGCCGCAAGATACGTGAGATTCATTCGATTACACTCCCCTCGTGGTTGGTCCTACTTCTAATATCTACATAAGGGAGCCGCAGCCCCCATGACGGTTCACTCTAGTGGAACGAATAACGCCCTATGTAGCTCAGTTCTTGGTACGTAAAATTAAATACGGATTAAGAGTTGAGGAGAAGGAAACCGACCGCTACACCGATGATTGGAAGTGCCTCAACGAGACCGATACCGATGAACATTGTTTGACGAAGTTCGTTTTTGAGTTCTGGCTGACGTGCTTGTCCTAATACTGTACCGTTTACGATAAGACCGTTACCGATACCTGCGCCGAGTGCGCCGAGTCCGATGATGATCGCTGTTGCAATAAGTTCCATTATGAATTGCCTCCCTAGATTGTGTTCGAAATTTGGTCGTGCGATTATCGGAAAAGCAGATGCTTTACCTTCGAATTAATGGTCGTGCGCTGCCTTATGCCCGATGTAAACCATCGTTAAGATAAGGAAGATATACGCTTGGATTGCTCCGATGAAGAGTGAGAATCCTTGCCAGATCAACATTGGGATCGCTGACAGGATGACACCGACTGGTCCGAGGAATTGGAAATCGTTCGTTCCAGAGATGATACCGATCGAGAGAATGATACCAATCATGATTTCACCCGCGAAGATGTTACCGTAAAGACGAAGACCAAGTGTCAACGTGTTTGCGAATTCTTCGATGATGGTAATAATAAACATCGGCGTCATAAACGTTTTCGCATACGAGCCGAAGCCGCGCATTTTCACACCGTAATAATGGCTCATGACCACTACCATAGATGAAAGTGCAAGTGTCACATACGGATCTGCAGTTGGTGAGTTGAACCAAATGTAGTGACCCGTCACAACGTTAAAGGGAAGACCCATTAAGTTGGACACGATGATGAACAGGAACAGTGTCATTCCGAAAGTTAGGAAGCGACCCCCTGTTTTCCAGTCCATCGTGCTGCTGATGATTCCGCGAACGAACTCGAGGAACATCTCCATCACGTTTTGAGCACCGGTCGGCTTCATCACAAGACGTCGCGTACCGGCCACGGCAATCAGGAAAACGAGAGCAGCTGCAATCAGCACTGTGATCAAGTTTGTCCAGCTACCGTACAGAACGAAGTCGCCCCAGAGTGGGATTTCGTAAAGTGGCATTTCGTGGTTCATTTGATTATTCACCTCTTTTCCCGCTTAAGTTCGTGAGTAAAATACTCACAAAATTGTATGACGTGGCCGGCGAGAAGGCCTATTACCACCGCAGTTAATGACAATTCGGCTTCATACTTCAAGCCGATCATCACACAGAGTACCGCGACCGCCATGCGTGATACGGTCCCTCGAGACATCGGCTTGCGCCCACGCTCGATTACACGATACATTCGATCGACGCTTAATCGTTGCAGCGTCAAGATCATGAAGCTACCTGCCCCACCCAGCGCCAGTCCATAAATCACCGGATCACTCGGATAACCGACAAGTAACAGAACGGCAAGGATTCCATAGTAGAGTCCAAACCATCGTAAGTACGCACGATACAACGCATCTTGAAGGATGATATTCATGTCTTGTCTCCTAACAAGTGCCTGATCATTGCGATCATGCAGAGAATTCCGATGAAAATCCCGATGAACACTGCAAACGTCGCGCCCATCTTTTGCCACCAGTCCTGCTGTTCCCCATAGTTCCCAACAAGAAAGCCGATGACGATCGGTGCGGCTAGTGCCGTCGAAATTTGCGAGGCCATGACCATACTCGTCGCGAGCCCTTTTTGGCGCACTAGAGACGACCCCCTTTTCCCAGTTGTGAGTTCTTTTTCTTTCCCACAATTTGCGGATTTTCATACTAGTCAAGAATACAATGAGAACCATTTCATAGTCAAATGAATTCACAATTAAAATGGACCGTCGAAACCATTGTATATCAACAATTGATAAGGTTTTCACAGAGGTCTCCCCCGGCACTCTTTTCACGAAGATGTGAAGAAAATATGTAGTACTATCAACGTTTATCGAGATGGTTCACTAGGTGAACAAAACCATTGAACAGTAACGTTATATCGTCTTTCGTAATGAGAAACAAGTCGTCTAAATTTGATTTGTGTCGATTTTGTGAAAAAACATTTTTTCTTCACAATTGTAAACGCTTCCGTTACGGGACACGAAAACCCCTCTGACATCTGTTTGTAACAAAGCCCGCAGACGATTTCCAATTCGTTTCGTGTGTGCCTTGTCACAGCTTAAAAATTCACGGATGATTTGCTACTTTCAAGGTCATGGTGCAGCTGTTTTTTTACAAAAATCATATATTTAGTTCTTCCATTTGAGTGGAGCCACTGCTCGTTTACTCGTTGATTGTGATTTGAAAATGATTGTCTACATATGGTAAAAAGAAGTGACATGAACAAATCAAAAGGATGTGAAGAGAATGGAAACCGAACGCTTTCGAGTTCAGTGCGGGGACTGCTTCGGATTGTGTTGTACGGCACTCGCTTTTTCCGCCTCAAGCGATTTTGGTCACAACAAACCGGAAGCGACACCATGCCGGAATTTAGATGCTGATTACCGTTGCGGGATTCATGACCGTTTGCGCCCGAGCGGGTATAAAGGATGTACCGTTTATGACTGCTTTGGTGCCGGACAACAGATTTCGCAAGTGACATTTTCCGGCGTGTACGATGAGACGACAAAACCGGTCATGTACGCCCTGTATCCGAAGATGGTCCATCTGCAGGAAATGATGTGGTACCTGACAGACGGCATCCGGCCAGCAACCCGCTCGATTCATCATCTGCTAGAAAATAAGCTGGCTGAACTGGATGCAATGACCGGTTCTTCTCCAGACGAGCTTGCGGCACTCGATCTCGATCAGGTACGGGCAACATTGCTACCGCTCCTTGCAAAAATCGAAGGACTGGTTCAAACACCGTTTTCAGGGACGAGCAGACGCCCACTTCCCCGCGACTGGATTGGGAAAAATCTTGCAGGACAGGACTTTTCCGGCATAAGTGTCCGCGGACAGTTTTTGCTCGCGACGAACTTATCGAACAGCCGGTTGCGTGGCGTCAACTTCCTCGGTGCCGACCTGCGTGACTGTCAGTTGGCAGGAGCCGATCTGACCGACGCGCTGTTTTTGACGCAAGCGCAGGTCAATGCGGCGCAAGGCAATGCGAAGACACGTCTTCCGGAACGGTTGCTCCGCCCGTCGCACTGGGCGTAAGGGAACAATGGGGTATTAATTATTGTCCAAAAGAAGTGCCGTCTCTTTCCCAAAGATAATGCGTCATTCTATCGTGACAGGTGTTCCGCCCTCTTCCTCATTCGCTTTCCGCAGGCGAGACACAAGCCAGCTTTCCTGCACCTGTGGTCAGGAAACCGGGTCTTGTTTGTCTCTGACAGCGCAAAAAAAGCGCTTTTTCCTGCAGGAGTCGCATGAAACGAGGACGTTCACTCGGACTGTTGACACATCGTTCGTACGTCCATCTTTGGAACAGATGATCTTTTGGATTCCATAAAAGGACCGGTGCCTCCGTTTTTGACGGGGACATCGGTCCTTTGCTGTATGTCTAAACTTTCGTCAGTTTTCGACTTTAAACGGCTCAAACTCCGCATCCTGATTAAAATGTTCCAGAATCGCCGCCGCAATCCGTTCGGAAGCATGACCATCTCCGTAAGGATTTGAAGCCTGGGCCATCTTGTTATACGCTGCTTCGTCCTCGAGCAACTCACTCGCGAGACGATAGATTGTTTCTTCATCCGTTCCGGCCAGCTTCAGCGTTCCCGCTTTAACGCCTTCCGGACGTTCGGTCGTATCGCGTAAGACGAGAACCGGCACACCGAGTGACGGAGCTTCTTCCTGGACGCCGCCGGAATCCGTCAAGATAAGGTGCGCCCGGCTCGCAAAGTTATGGAAGTCAAAGACGTCGAGCGGCGGAATCAAGGTGATGCGGTCGTGTCCTCCGAACACGTCACTCGCCGCCTCCTGGACGACAGGATTCAAGTGAACCGGATACACGACATGAATGTCCGGATGGTCGTCGACAAGACGCCGGATCGCCCGGAACATCTGGTGCATCTTCGCACCTAAATTTTCCCGCCGGTGCGCCGTCATCAGGACAAGTCGCTTCGAACCGATCTTTTCGAGAACGGGATGCACATAATCTGTCTGGACCGTCGTTTGCAGGGCATCGATCGCCGTATTCCCGGTCACGAAAACGCCCGCGTGTCTGTTTTCCGACGCCAGATTCGCTGCCGCCTGCTCGGTCGGTGCAAAATGCAGATCGGCTAGCGTCGAGGTCAGTTGCCGGTTCACTTCTTCCGGGAACGGTGAGTACTTATTGTATGTACGGAGTCCGGCTTCGACATGTCCCACGGCGATTTGATTGTAGTAGGCAGCGAGACTGCCGACGAACGTCGTCGTCGTGTCGCCATGGACAAGGACGAGATCCGGTTTGACTTCCTTCATGACAGCATCGAGTCCCTCGAGACCGCGTGTCGTGATATCGACCAAGGTCTGCCGCGCTTTCATGATGTTCAAGTCGTGATCCGGTGTAATCTCGAACAGCTCCAATACTTGATCGAGCATCTCCCGGTGTTGGGCCGTAATCGTGACATGGACGTCAAACGCAGGATTGTTCTTTAAGACGTTGACGAGCGGTGCCATTTTGATGGCTTCCGGTCGCGTGCCGAAAATCGGCATGACTTTGATGGGCATACAGACTTCCTCCTTCTTGCTTCTGCTCCTATTAAAACATATTCCATGTCACGTGCGCAGTTCACACTTGTGGCAACTCGTACAAAAAAAGGCGCTCCCTTCACAGGAAGCGCCTTTCAGTCTGCTGGTTATTTCGTACCAAACAGACGGTCACCCGCATCCCCGAGTCCAGGAACGATGTAACCATGGTCATTCAATTTCTCATCAAGTGCCGCGAGATAAATGTCGACATCCGGATGTTCTTCCTGAATGCGTTTGACGCCTTCAGGTGCCGCACAGAGGCAAGCCAGCTTAATGCTTTGTGCACCCTGTTTTTTCAAAGAGGAGATTGCGTCAGCAGCAGAACCGCCGGTCGCAAGCATTGGATCGACGACGACGAAATCACGTTCTGCGACGTCTGTCGGTAATTTGAGATAGTATTCCGTCGGCTCAAGTGTTTCCGGATCACGGTAAAGACCGATATGTCCTACTTTGACGTTCGGCATCATGCGAAGCATGCCGTCCACCATCCCAAGACCTGCACGAAGAATCGGAACGATTCCCAGTTTCTTGCCCTCGATCATTTTTTGCGTCGTTTTCGTGACCGGTGTCTCGATTTCAACGTCAGTAAGTGGAAGGTCACGCGTGAGTTCATATGCCATCAATGAAGCCACTTCGTCGACAAGCTCCCGGAATTGTTTCGTTCCTGTTTCGACTTTACGCATGATCGTCATCTTGTGCTGAATCAATGGGTGATCAAATACATGTACTTTACTCATTGTTTTGCATCTCCTCTCCATTCTCTTTTCGCATTGTACTCCAAAAAGCGACTGCTTGGGAACTGTTTTCTTTGAATCAATCTCACAGCGTACTCTTCCCTTCCAGGATTGCCTTCGCAGCATATGACCATTCGTTGTCCGGTTGTTTCGCTAATTCCTGTAATGTAGTTTTGTAATTACCGACTTTATTTTTTTGTTCGTAAACAGCCTGCATCCATAAGACATCACTCATGTAACCGGATTCCGGGAAATCATTCCGGTACGCCAGGTAGTCACTTTGTTTCGTTTCCTTCAGCTTTCCGGCTGCAATCAATTTGTAGAAACGCGCCATACCGGCTGTCTCTTTATTCGTCAGGACATTTCCGGTCAACAATCGGTTCGCCGTTTCATACTCTTTGGACTGAACGGAAGAAACTGCCTCCTGAAGGGCTTGCTCAGGATCCTTCGTTGACTCCTTCCGCTCCTCTGTTTCCGTCTCTTTCGATTGGCCAGCTTTAGGCTTTTTGATTTCCGTTTTTTTGTCTTCAGATGCCGTCAGCTTCTCATTTTTTTGTTTCAGCTGTTCGACTTCTTTTTCTAAAGACGCAAGCTTTTGTTCAACGTTCGTTTGTTCGGAAGTTTTTTTAGGAGGTGCTTCCTCGGAAAAATCAACTTGCGTAATTCCGACTGCTAATAGGCCGGCTACGACTAGTCCACCTAACCACAACGGATTACTCCGAAGATTTTTTTTCCATGACTTCAGTTGCGAATGATTTTGTACAACAGAAGGATATGCCGAAAAACGTTTTCGGGCCAATCGTTTCCCACCGATTTTTCCTGCAATCGCCAATCGGTAACGGTAAATCTCCGCCGGTAACGGAAGAGGTTTCCACTGCATGAACCGTGCATCGGCCTGTTCATAAAAACCGGCTTGTTCCATGATGACAATGGCTTTAAAATCTTCAACCAATCGTTTATAGTCACGTTTTGATAAACTTTTATCTTCCAACCATTTCGTAATGTGTGTCGTATTAATCGTCTCTAGTTCAGACCGTATGAATTTAGATAAGTCCATCGTTTAAATCCACCCTTAAATTATTCGTATTCAGTTCAGTATATCAAAAATACTACTCCAACTTTTATTTTTTAGTACGAAAACAAAAGTCAGAGCAGTATCCTGTTTTAATTCATTTCTTGAATCTGTCCATCTTCCATCCGTAAGACACGGTCACAATACGTCAGCATCCGTTCGTCATGGGTGATGACGATGACCGTCTTGCCGTGCTCATGTGCCTGTCGTTGCAACAACTCCATCACCTGTCGGGCATTCGTATAGTCAAGACTCGCGGTTGGTTCGTCCGCTAAGACGAGACGCGGATCATTGACAAGGGCCCGGGCAATCGCGACCCGTTGCCGCTCCCCGCCGGATAAGGCTTGCGGAAGATGATCGGTCCGGTCACGTAAGCCAAACGTTTCAAGATGCATTGCCGCATCGATGGTCTGACCGGCTTCTTCCGCGACGAGCTCCAACTGTTCCGCCGCCGTTAAGAAAGGCACGAGATGAGATTCCTGAAAGATGAATCCGATCTCAAGTAACCGCATCCGTCGTCTTTGTTCGTCCGACGTGTCCTGCAGGAGCCGGTCATCAAACTGAATCCGCCCCCCGGACGGTGTCTGCAACAGACCAAGCAACTGGAGTAACGTACTTTTTCCGCTGCCGCTTGGTCCGACGAGTGCAATCAACTCTCCTTCTTTTGCTTCAAACGAAACGTGTTCCAGCACTTTCATTGCGCCATACGTTTGTTCGACCTCTGTCAGCTTAATCATCCCGTCATTCCTCCCATCGCATCCGCCGGTTCCAGTTTTTTCAAGGCACGTAACGGAATCAGTCCGCCGAGCAACGCCGTCACGATGATCAATCCGCCGTACAGCAGACTGGTCGTCCATTCAAAGCGGAACGGTAAATCGTCCGGCAAAAATTGGCCGATCGTCCATGTCGCCAGCAGACTGACTGAAAACGAGACGACTGTCAGCAAGAATACTTGCAGGACAAGTCCTTGTCCGATCGTCCGTGTCCGAATCCCGATCGCTTTTAAGATGCCGAGCTGTTTCATCTTTTGCATCGTCAGGATGTAGAAAAAGGCAGTCAGAATCAACGACCCGATGACGATCAGAGCAAGACGCATCATTTGGAATGAATTTTGTTCCGCCGCGTAACCCGGTACTTGTTCGACAATTTGTTGTTTCGTATACGTCGCAAGCGTTGTTTTAATCGGTTCTCCGCTGATGAATGCCGAGACATAACGCGAGTCCATCTTTTTTTGCCAGCCGTCCCATGTCGAAAGCGTCATCCAGACGACCGGCGCATGACTGTAGCGTCCATCATTCACCGTTCCGACGATTTCAAACGTCTGCTTCGTCCGGAAGTCCGTAAACGAATCACCGACTTTCGTCCCGTTCTGTTTCGCGTACTGTGTATCGACCAGGACTTGTCCGTCTTTTAACTCCGCCAGTTGATGAGGTCCGTACCGCGTATCACCCGGCGAAGCGAACACCGTGACATCTTCTTTCGTTCCATTCTGTTTTTCGAGCACCATGTTTTGTACACCTAATGCTTCCGTCGCCGCCGGTTGATCCGTCCGGTCTAAAAACGATCGCGTCAGCTGCCCTTCCGCATCTTTGCTTAAGGCAACCTGCTCGATCGGCAAGTTACGGACGACTGCTCCATTGTCATAGGCCAGTCCGTCCGCAAGTCCGGAAATCATCAAAATCAACAAGACGATCAATGTCGTCACGACTGCCATCAAGAAAAAGCGTTGTCGCATCCGAATCAATTCACGCCATCCCATTTTCATCTTTTATCCCTCCTGTTTGTTCGTTACAGGTTTGATTGTAGCGGGCGAAGATGAACGGAATATGAACGGCTCCGTCTTACTTAAAAAAAGTCAGGACCATCGTCGTCCCCGTACCGGGAATCGACTCGATCCGAATCTGTCCTTCCAACTGATCCATCGTCTCCTTGACGATTGCGAGTCCAAGACCTGTCCCGCTTGTCCCGCGTGAGGCATCCCCTTGATAAAAACGTTCGAATGCATGAGCAATGACGTGCTCCGTCATGCCAGGACCTTGATCCTTGATCCGAACGATGACGGAATCGGCTGCGGTGTCGACTTGAATCGTAATCAAATCACCTTCCGCCGAGACATGTAAGGCATTCCGAATCAGGTTTTGAAAAATCTGTTCCAGTGCCAACTCATCCGCCAGAATCACCGGATCGTCCGAGGCTTCCAGGGCGACGGCGACTCCGCGTTCATCCAACTGATAACTCAGTGTCTCAAGAGTCGTCTGAATCGACTGGACGAGCGGAATCGGCTGGCGTCGAAGCGGCCGTCCTTCGTCAAGCCGGGCCAAGGTCAGCAATTGACGCGTCAACTCGGCCATCCGTTTCGCTTCCTGTCCGATCGTCCGTAACTTCAGACGCTCTTCCGTTTCAGCAGACCGTTCGAGCTGCTCCGCGTATCCCCGGATCGTCGTCAGCGGTGACTGGAATTCATGTGAGACATTGGCAACAAATGCTTTTCGTTCCGCGTCCGATTTGGCGACGGCTTGCGCCATCTCGTCGAACCGGCGTGACAGTTCCCCGATTTCGTCCTGTCCGGTTGTCGCGACCGAGATTGAATAATCGCCTGCCGTCATCCGTTCCGTCGCCGTCGTCAAACGTTTAATCGGACGGACGAGATAACGGATCGAAAAGACGAGCAGCAGGAAACTCAGCAGGACGAGTAACGCCAGGAATGCTCCGACGAACAGGTGCAGCTCACGAATCTGCCGGCTTAAGTCCGGACGAATGAAGACGGCATCCGTTCCGGTGTCGGTTTGCAGAGACGTCCCATACGTATTGATGACTTCGTTATCGAACAACCCGAGCAGGAACAGATGAAACGGATAGTCCCGCATGCCCTGATAGACCTTCCCGTCCTGCACGGCTTGAATGACTTCGGGTGCGAGGGTTTCATCCCGAAACGTATTCCCGAACCGTTTGACTTGTCCAGATTCCGAAACGACATAAAGCTGAAAACCGGTCGCACTGAGCATCTCGTAAAATGAATCGACCCGCCGGTCCCCGTGCCGTTCGTAATACGCAAAAGACGTCTCGACCGCCTCTTCGACCTTTTGACTGTAGGACGCTTGCCAGACCGTGTAATACAGGACGTTACTGATCAACAGGGCGATCAATGCGGACACAAGCAGGACCAGGCAGACAAGACCGACGATTTTGACATATAACGACTTCATGATTTTACCTCCAACCGGTATCCGAGACCACGGACGGTCTCGATCGTGATTGCTTCCGTCTGGTGTAACCGGGTTCGCAACCGTTTAATATGGACGTCGACCGTACGATCGTCACCCATGAAGTCGCGTCCCCAGACGTGTTCAATCAGTTCTTCGCGGCTGAAGACCCGTCCCGGGAAACTCGCCAGTTGATGTAACAATTCAAATTCACGGCGGGGAATCGTCAACCGTGTCGTTCCAATCGTCAGCTGCTGGCTCCGTTTATCAATCGTGACGTCACCGAACTGCATCGCCGGTACAGCGGCTTTTTGATACCGCCGGGCGACCGCGTGCAGCCGGAAAACCAATTCTTCCGGATCAAACGGTTTTGTGATGTAATCGTCGGCTCCCGCTGAAAAACCGTCACGCTTATCGGTCAGTTCCCCGAGTGCCGTCAGCATCAGAATCGGAATTTCCTGATTCGCCCGCAACAAGGCGCATAACTCAAAACCGCTTCGTCCCGGCACCATCACATCAAGAACGGCTGCCTCAAACAGTTGTCGGTCGATCCAAGCGGCCGCTTCGTTCCCGTCGGCGGTCGCTGTCACCCGGTGCCCGTCCGCCTCGAGTGTCTCGCGGATCAGTCGCTGAATATGCAAATCATCTTCGACGACTAAAATCTTCATTTCCTCTCACATCCTTTTTGTTCTGCCTACAGATCATCAAAAAACCACCCCACACTTCTCATCAATCGAAAAGGTCGAGGTGGTGCTCTTACGGGTAACTCTTAACCGCGTTCCGGGTAAAGCGGGAAACGGCCTGTCAAAGCCAAGACTTGCTTATGGGCACTTGTCAGTGTTTCTTGATCTTCCGGATTCTTCAGAACGAGTTCGATCAGTTCTGCGATTTGTTTCATCTCGGCTTCTTTGAAACCACGTGATGTCATCGCTGCTGTTCCGATCCGGATTCCGCTCGTGACGAACGGGCTTGCCGGGTCAAATGGAATCGTGTTTTTGTTGACCGTGATACCGGCTTCGTCCAGCGCATGCTCTGCCAGTTTCCCTGTGATGCCGAGCGGCTGCAGGTCGACGAGCAACAAGTGGTTGTCGGTACCGCCGGAGACAATCCGCAGTCCGCGTGCCGTCAATTCTTCACCGAGGACTTTCGCATTCGCTACGACTTGCTCGATGTAATCTTTGAATTCAGGTGCTAATGCTTCCGCAAAGGCAACGGCTTTCGCTGCGATGACGTGCATAAGCGGTCCGCCTTGAATACCCGGGAAAATCGATTTATCGATCGCTTTGGCATGCTCTTCCTTACAAAGAATCATTCCACCGCGCGGTCCGCGAAGCGTCTTGTGCGTCGTCGTTGTGACGAAGTGGGCATGTTCGACCGGGTTCGGGTGCAGACCTGCTGCAACGAGTCCCGCGATGTGGGCCATGTCGACCATCAAGTAGGCACCGACACTGTCCGCGATTTCACGGAATCGTTTGAAGTCAATCACGCGCGGATAAGCCGATGCTCCCGCAACGATCAGTTTTGGTTTGTGTTCTTCCGCAAGCTTCGCGACGACATCATAATCGATCATCTCTGTTTCTGGATCGACGCCGTACTCGACGAAGTTGTATTGAACACCGGAGAAATTCACAGGACTGCCGTGTGTCAAGTGACCACCATGGGAGAGGTTCATCCCGAGGACCGTGTCGCCTTGATTGAGAATCGTGAAGTAGACTGCCATGTTGGCCTGGGCACCTGAGTGTGGCTGAACATTGACGTGTTCTGCTCCAAAGATGGCCTTCGCACGGTCACGTGCCAAGTTTTCTGCTAAATCGACGAACTCACAACCGCCGTAATAACGACGACCCGGGTAACCTTCTGCGTATTTGTTCGTCAGCACGCTGCCTTGAGCTTCCATGACCGCTTGTGAGACAAAGTTTTCTGACGCAATCAACTCGATGTTATCGCGTTGACGTCCTAGTTCCTTGCGCATAGCCGAAAAGAGTTCCTCATCTTGCTGTTTCAGATACGTTAGTGGTGTTTGTTCCATCTGAATTCCCCCATTCATTTCGATAAACCTATCTTAACACGAATAATCTCTTGCGGGCACCCTCTAAAAATCCATTAAAAAAGCAAGGGGAGTGCAACCCCTTGCGCAAATCATTCGTATTTAGCGCGTGCGCCACCAATCAGTTTCGGTCGCGTCACGGCAGCCGTCACATGTGCCTCACCGATTTCGCGGTGCGGCAGACGGACGGGAATCGCAACATGTTTCAAGTGCATCCCGATGAACGTATCGCCGATATCGATGCCGGCATCGGCCTGGATCGCTTCGACGACGACCGGTGCCGAAAAACGCTGATACGCGACGCTCGCCATCGAACCGCCGGCTTCCGGAACCGGGACAACCGTCACGGCTTCGAGACCGAGCCGTTCGACGATCTGCCGCTCCAAAGTCAAAGCACGGTTGATGTGCTCACAGCCTTGAAACGCCAGATCGACCTGATGCGAACGGCGGAACGTATCAAAGACATCGAACAACGCTTCTGCGACTTCGGGTGAACCCGCTTTCCCGATTTGTTTCCCGATGACTTCACTTGTCGAACAGCCGATGACAAGCAACTTTCCTTTTAACGGGAAACGTTCATTCAATTCCGTCAACGAGGCTTCGAGATCCTGTTTGATTTGTTCCAAATCCATTTACTTCACCTCATAATCTGAGATTTTGCAGACACGGTTTTCGTGACGTCCGCCTTCGAATTCCGTCTCGAGCCAGATTTTCGCGATGTCACGCGCAAGGCCCGGTCCGATGACACGTTCGCCCATCGTCAGGATGTTCGAGTTGTTATGCTGACGTGTCGCTTTTGCGCTAAACGTATCATGGACGAGCGCCGCGCGGATGCCTTTGACTTTGTTCGCCGCGATTCCGATTCCGATGCCGGTCCCGCAAATTAAAATCCCGCGGTCGAATTCACCGTTCGCAACTGCTTCCGCGACCGGAATCGCGACGTCCGGATAATCGATTGATTCGGATGAATACGTGCCGAAGTCCGTATAATCAATTCCGAGCTCCTGTAAGAGTTCATTCAGTTCTGCTTTTAACTTAAAACCACCATGGTCTGCTCCAATTGCTACTTTCATCGTGACTATTCCCCCGTTTGTTTAGGTTGTTTTTTCGGAAGTTTCCGGTTGTCCGGTGCTTTTCTTCCGTTTCCGTTCTGCGTCAATTTTAACACAAGACGGTTGACGAGGGGTTCGAGTTCATTCCGGACCTGGCGATAGACGTTCATCGATCCGCCGTACGGATCGTTGATATCCCGTTCCAGACCGGTCACATACTCGTACAGCGTAAACGTCCGGTCTTTCAGTTCCGGGTACCGTTCGCCGACTTCCTGTTTATGACTGCGTGTCATCGTCAGGATGATATCCGACCAACGCCC
This sequence comes from Exiguobacterium sp. K1, assembly GCF_033721435.1. NCBI lineage: Bacteria > Bacillati > Bacillota > Bacilli > Caryophanales > Exiguobacterium > Exiguobacterium sp. K1. The sequence continues at coordinate 353,481 of NZ_JAOTIT010000002.1, forward strand.
GAGGACGTCGTCAAAGACCTGCGTATAGTGCTCGAGTTCGATTCCGCGCTCCCGTAAGACCTGTAATGCGTTTTCGGAAGCATCAAACCCTTGCATCGAACGCAGACCGGCGGAGCGGACATCGAATTCCTGGTCGGCCACTTTTGAGCGTAATAATGCCATCGCCATCGGGCTGCGGCATGTGTTTCCTGTACAGATAAACAATACACGACGTGTGCTCATCTCAGTATCCTCCTTCTTTACGGGCGAATGATCCGACCACCTGCTGCCTTGTGGAGCCGATTCCGGACTGCTAGCCCAACCCCTTCTTCTGATAGGTCCCGTACAAAAATCTGATCTACTGTCGTCTGATCAAATCGCCGTAAACAATCGTAAAGACGTTGCGCAGCTGTCTCCATCGTCGTTCCGAGGAAACAACGGACATCGGCTTCGATGTCTTCTCCGTCAAAGAGAATGACGCCTGTCTTTTGTCCATTTTGGCGTGCTTCATCGATGAGTTGCTGCAGGAATGAGAGGTCGCCCGCAACAACGGATAAAGTGGCTTCCGGTGCATAGTGCGTGTACTTCATCCCTGGTGCCTTCGGTGTCTGATCCTTCATCGATAAGGCAGGATCAAGTGCCGTGTCCCCGATGACCGATTCGATCTGTTCCCGCGTCACGCCGCCCGGTCGTAAAATCACCGGTGGATTCGTGGTACAGTCGATGACCGTCGATTCCACACCAATTCCGGTCTCCCCACCATCGACGATTGCGGCGATGCGGCCCGAGAGGTCATGTGCGACGTGCGCAGATGACGTCGGTGAGGGTTTTCCGGAACGGTTGGCACTTGGTGCTGCCAGACCCAGTCCGGTTGCTTCAATCAACTGAAGCGCCAGCGGATGGTCCGGCATCCGTAATCCGATCGTATCCAGTCCTGCGGTGACGAGTGAGGATGCGCGCCCGTTTGATTCTAAAATGATCGTCAAGGCACCCGGCCAAAACGTATCCATCAATTGCGCCGCGACATCCGGAATATGAGTGACGAACTGCTTTGCCTGTTCGACGGATGCGACATGGACAATCAACGGATTGTCGGAAGGTCGACCCTTCGCGGCGAAAATTCGCCGAACGGCCGTTTCGCTCGTCGCATCTCCCGCAAGACCATAGACGGTCTCCGTCGGAATCGCGACGACCTCACCTTCCTGTAATAGTCGTACCGCTTCATTTAATGTCTTTTGCTGAATCATTTCCGTCTTCACTCTGGACAATCCTTTCGTTCCGCATACACGATACGGTCTTTACCGTTTATATCTTTTAAAATACCCGTTTCTACAGTTGGATAACGTTTTTTTAACATCATTTGCACTTCTTGCCCCTGATTGTGTCCGATTTCGAACGCAATCAAACGAAAATCATCGCGTAAGACACGCGCGCTGTCTTCTATCAGGCGGCGGTAGAACACAAGTCCGTCTTTTCCGCCAAATAAAGCAAGATGCGGTTCATGATCAAACACGACGTCACTGAGCAATTCATCTTCTTCAATATAAGGGGGATTTGAGACTAACACTCGGACCGAATGGTCAGCAAGCGGTGCCAGTAAATCACCTTCCAAAAAGGTGACCTCTCCTCCAAGCGTCTGTTGATTTTCTTTGGCCACCGCAATGGCTTCCGGTGAAATATCGACCGTCGTGACCGGTTGTCCGAGTTCAAGCGCAAGCGTCAGACAAATCGCTCCGCTGCCGGTACCGATATCGACGATTTCCCCCGGTTGGAACGTTTCGCCCTGCAGGCGTCCCGTCATGAATTCAATCAATTCCTCCGTCTCCGGGCGCGGAATGAGAACGGCCGGCGACACACGGAAATCCCGTCCGTAAAACGGCTGGTAGCCGATCAAATGCTGGACCGGGACACCATTTAAATGCGCCAATAAATATTCGCTGAACAACAGGTCCTGTTCCGGCTCGAGTTCGTCCGACAAGCGGATCAACAATCCGGTCCGGTCGACCTGTAAAACATGCATAAGTAACCATTCGGCACTCGAGGCCTCGCGTCCTGCCGTCACGAGCATCGTTTGTGCCTGATTGAGACGTTTTGCGATCCGCATCAGTTCGCCGCCTCCGATGCCCGGGCCTGGTACTCCATCACGAGGGTATCGATGACTTCATCCATCTCGCCTTGGAGAATCCGGTCGAGTTTTTGAATCGTCAGACCGATCCGGTGGTCGGTGACACGGTTTTGGGCGAAGTTATACGTCCGGATCCGCTCCGACCGGTCACCCGTGCCGACCGCCGATTTCCGTTTTTCATCGTACTCGGCCTGCTGCTCGCGTTGAATCTTGTCGTAAACACGGGCCCGTAATACCTTCATCGCTTTTTCTTTATTTTTGATTTGTGACTTCTCATCCTGACAGCTGGCGACGATGCCGGTCGGGACGTGCGTCACGCGAACCGCCGACTGGGTCGTATTGACCGATTGCCCGCCCGGTCCGCTCGACGTGAATGTATCGACACGGACATCCTTGTCATGAATCTCGACCTCGACATCTTCCGCTTCCGGCAAGACGGCGACGGTCGCCGTTGACGTATGAATCCGTCCGCCTGACTCCGTTGACGGAACACGCTGGACGCGGTGGGCGCCATTCTCGTATTTCAGTTTCGAGTAGGCTCCCGTTCCTTTGACGATGAAGATGATTTCCTTGTAGCCGCCGAGCTCCGTATAACTGGCATCGATGATCTCGATTTTCCAGTTCTGTTTTTCGGCAAACTTCGAGTACATCTTAAAGAGGTCACCGGCAAATAACGCCGCTTCGTCGCCGCCTGCCGCGCCGCGGATTTCGACGATGACGTTTTTGTCGTCGTTCGGATCTTTCGGCAGGAGCAGTGCTTTCAGCTTCGTCTCGAGTTCCTTGATCTCCGGTTCCAGCACGGCGACTTCTTCTTTGGCAAGATCGCGCATCTCCGGGTCGGTCAGCATCTGACGCGCTTCCTGATACGCCTCCATCTTGTCGCGGTAGACACGGTACACTTCGACAGTCGGTGCCAGTTGCGACTGCTCCTTCGACACCTCACGCAATTGATTCGTATCTTTAATGATGGCTGGATCCGCCAGCAGGTCATTTAATTTTTCGTAGCGGTCCTCTAACGCACTTAATCGCTCTAACATTTTCGGTCATCCTTCCTGATGATTCTTCTGTCGTCAGTATAGCAAATATTTAAAGATACGTTACGCTGAAGAAACATTTCTTCCTTTTAGAAGTGTTCCTTCTTAATTCCTCACCTATTGACGGACTGGATAGAATTCCCTATAATTAGTGTACTAATTGAATTAATACACTTAAGGAGGTCATCGAATGTTTACGGTTGACCCTAAAAGTTCGTTGCCGATTTATGAGCAGCTGGTCGCCCAAATCATCCGTGCGATTGCCCGTGGATTGCTTCGGTCCGGCGAACAGATGCCGTCCGTCCGCGAACTGGCGAGCACGTTACTCGTCAATCCGAATACCGTTTCCCGTGCCTATCAGGAACTCGAAAGTCAGAACTTCATCGTCACGATGCGCGGCAAAGGGTCGTTCATTTCCGACCTGCCGATTGAACGGGTCAAACAGGCCGCGATTCAGCCGCATGTGCAGACACTGTGCGCTGTAGCCGATGAATTATCGATATCCAGTGCCGATCTGTATCAACTACTTATTCAAACAAGGGAGGATTCATCATGTTGACCGTGTCTCACCTGACCAAACAGATTGATTCCAAAATGATTTACGAAAATGCCTCGTTCACGTTACCGGCCGGAACAATCACGGCACTGATCGGACGAAACGGTGCCGGGAAGACGACATTAATGAAGACACTCGTCGGAGCACTGGAGCCGTCGCGCGGAAAAGTCGAATGGAACCAACAGTCGATCCATCACGTTCCGGCAGCACGGCAGCATCTGTTTTTAGTCCCGGATTCGCTCGGGGTCTACCGTCAGATGACACTCGGAGAACTGATCGGCTTTTATAATGCCTTTTATCCGAATTTTGAACGGACCTTCATCGAAAACTACTGCCGGTCCTTGAACCTCGATCGCGGACGGCGTGTCACTTCGCTCTCTAAAGGTCAGGCCCAACTGTTTTTACTGCAGCTGGCGTTTGCGACGAATGCACCGGTCCTGTTACTTGACGAACCGACGGACGGACTGGACCGGATCAATAAACGGAATTACTTAAAACAGCTCGTGACCCTGCTTGCCGAACGTCAAACCGCCGTCCTGATCGCGTCACATCAGTTGGAGGAACTCGATTCACTGGCCGACCGGATCATGACGATCGAACAACATCTCGTCAAAGAACCGCAAACACTCGAAGATGCGAAATCGAGTATGCAGAAATGGCAGCTCGCCTATGAGACCGTTCCGGAATTCCAACACCACGACGTCCACGTCCTGTCCCAAACCGGACGGGTCGTCACGCTGATCGTCCGTTCGGAGACCGGCGCTGCTTACGTCGACAAGACGAATCCGTTATTGAAAGATGCCTTACCTATCCAACTCGAAGATTACTTTTTAGGAACGTTCGGAGGCGATCAACATGTATAAACAACTGATCCGTTATCACATCAAACAGGGCATCTGGCCGCTCGCCTCGTTGTTCCTGCTCGCCGTTTTCAGTTACGGCTTCGGCAGTTATACGGTCATCGATAACTTCGGTACATACGGCGGAGCAGAGTCCGAAATCATCCAATCCGTTCTCGTCAGTCCGAGTTTTGCCGGGTTCGGCGCGATTTTAATCGCTGTTTTCGCAATCCTGCTCCTCGGTAAAGAACGTGGAAGTGGTCGGAGTTTAATGCTTCATGCACTGCCGGTCAATAAAAAAACGCTCTACTGGATCAAGTGGAGTCTTGGTGTCGCCGTCCTGCTGATTCTGCCGATCATCGGTTTCTTCTTCAGCTGGCTGATTTTACAAGGAATCGGCGGAATCAATCCTTTTGACTATGTCAAATTGTCCGACCTGGCACTCGACTTCGTGTCCTATTTCCTGTTCGACCTCGTCGTCTTCAGCATCTTTTTGCTCGCGGGAACGATTGCCGGTGATATCATCGGGCAGTTGCTGCTCGGTCTGTTCTTCCTGTTTTTAAACTACCTGACCTTTTTTGCGGTCGTTGCCATCACGACGCTCGGATTCGGTCTCGCAGAAGAGGGAAATTCGTCGTTTGATTTCCTGACAACGACGGCTTCCCCGTTCACCTTGTTGTTCCAGGACGAACAGTTGATCAGCGCTTTGATATTCAACCTGGTCTTACTGGTCATCTTAATCAGTTGCGGCAGTCTACTTTATGTCAAAAGCGAAAACGAACGTCTTGGTCGTTTCACGGTTTTCCCGAAGATTCATCCGTTGTTGATCATCATCTTTTCTGTCTATACGACCATTTTACTGGCTGCCATCATCGGCATCATCTCGTCTGAAAATCAATTTCTCTACTGGCTTGCCGTCGCGATTCTCGCCTGGCCCGCTTTCAGTTCCTATCGCCGGATGATTGGGTGGAAACGTTAATTCCGTGCTACACTATCCCCAACACTTGTAAAAAAGGACGGAATCGATCATGCCCAAATATCTTCAGATTTATCAACAATTGGTCGACCGGATCCAGGATGGAACGTTACCGGCCGAAACAAAACTCCCTTCCGAAACGGAACTGATGCAGGAATTTGGTGCCAGTCGCGGAACGGTCCGAAAAGCAATTGATGCCTTGCAGGACAAAGGCTTCGTCCGTAAACACCAGGGTAAAGGCGTCTTCGTGCTCAGCCAGGACGCGATTGCCTTTCAATTCAACGGCATCGTCAGCTTTTCGGAAGCCAACCGGCAAATGACTGGACACGACGTCACGACGGATGTCATCTCCTGTGACCTGATTGAAGCAACCGAGGAACTGGCACATTTGTTTCATGTCGTTCCCGGCACATCACTAACGCAGGTCAAACGGGTCCGGACGATTGACGGGGAACGGGTCATCTTTGATATCAATCTGTTCGTGACGTCTCTCGTCCCCGGTCTGACGAAAGAAATTGCCGGCGCGTCGATCTATGCGTACATCGAACAGACACTCGGACGGCAGATCAGTTATGCGAAACGAAAAATCGAAGCCCAACCGGCGACGGTAGAAGATCAACAGTATCTTGACCTCGAAGGCACCTCCCACGTCATTGTCATTACGAATGACACGTATTTTTATGAGGGACAGCATTTCGAACGGACGCAGTCGCGTCACCGGCTGGATAAGTTTCAATTCACGGATATCGCACGCCGTTAAGCAAAAAGCAATATGCTTTTGAACAGAACCATGGGAGAACGGATTTAAATTCCGTTCTCTCTTTTTTTTAAAAGGAATCGTTCACTCTTCCATTTGAATGTTATATTATAAAAAAAGAAACCATTTTTTAGGTTTTTCCATATATTTTTTAACTGGAGGTTTTACCTGTGCCATTTAAGAAAGGACTACATACTTTACTAAAACGCGGGCAGGATGTCTCCGTCATCGACGAACATTTCATGGAAAACCATCCAGATGCGATCTTCACCCTTGACCCGACCGGACGTGTGACACGTCTGAACGATAAAACCTCTTCCCTGCTCGGATATACAGGACAGGATTTAATGAACCACTTCAGTTTTTTTGTTCATCCGGAGGATCAGGAAACGACGCTGCAACATTTTCAAAAAGTCATGTCCGGGAGCAGCGAGACTTACGCAATCCGCGTCCGCCACGTCAACGGACAGTATCTTGAGATGCAGATTGTCAACATCCCGATTTTTTCAAACAATTTGATTGTCGGGGCTTACGGAATCATCCGTGATTTGACGACAAGTCGTATCATGAAACAGCAGATGGATGCGGTTCAGTTCGATCAACAATTGGTCGAGACGCTTCCCGGTATCGCCATTGCCGCTTTTAACGAAGACGGCTGTTTGTTACGTGCGTCCGATTCATTCGCCGAACTGTTTGGTGTTTCGCCGGACCAGATTAAGACGCTTTCCAAACAGGAACTGTTTCAACGGATTGATCCCGCTCATCAGCAGGAGTTCCGGGAATTTCTCGATTTGCTGAAAGGCAACCGTCTTCTTCCTTCGCTCGATATTGAAACCCGTGTCATTCATCCGCAACATGGCTTTCAGGATGTCTTTTGCCGGTGCGCCTTCCGTCAGACCGGTGCGGACGAACAAGCGGAACTGACATGCGTCATCTACAACTTGTCCGAGCATAAATTGCTTGATAAACAACTTCATGATGAAAAGGAAAAGTTACTGACGTTCCAACAAGTCTCGACCAGTGCCATCTACCGTTACGATTTTACGGAAAAGACAATCATCTTCCATACACGCGGCTTCGAGAAGATTTTTGCCGGCATCCTTCACCACTATGAAGGCACGGAAGGAATCTGGGAAACGGATTTGATTTTGGAAGAAGACCGTTCGAAAGTCGAAGCGAGTCATCAGCGTATCCTCGCCAACCATGAAATCGAACTCTCGTACCGGATCCAACACGATGGAATATTGTACTGGGTGTTAGAAAACCGGACGCCGATCTGCAACCCAAAAGGTATCGTTTCCGCCTTTCAAAGTGTCATTCAGGACATCACCCGGTTAAAACAGCAAGAAGAGAAAATCTTTCAGCTGGCCATGCATGACCGCGTGACCGGTCTGCCGAACCGGACGCTCGTCCTCGAGAAAATCGCTCAATGGATCAAGACGTATCCGACGTTCAGTGTCTTGACTGTCAGTTACAATACGCTCCAGGACATCAATCATGATTTTGGTTATGCAATCGGCGATAAATGGCTGTCTAAAACGGCGACCCAGTTACTGCACCAACTGCCCGGCGCTTCTTACTTCGGTCATCTGTACGGAGACGAATACATCGTCCTGTTCCCGAACGTCGTCTCGGAATGTTCGATCAACAAAATTTGTGAACAATTGATTGAATTGTCCAAACAAAAAATCGTCATCGATTCCTACGAATGGTATCCGGCCATCGGCATTGGCGTCAGCCGGTTCCCGGAAGATGCGGATTCGGCGGAAGACCTTGTCAAAGCAGCAAGCATCGCTCTCGGCCGGGCCCGTGTGAATGAATACAGCGTCTATTCCTCGACGTTCAATATCGAGACTTACCGGCGTCATCAGCTTCAAAAAAGTATCCGGACAGCTATCCGCCGGAATGAACTGTTCCTCGAGTACCAGCCGAAGGTTAACGCCTGGTCCGGAACGATCGTCGGAGCCGAGGCATTGATCCGCTGGCAACATCCAGACTGGGGCCGGATTCCGCCAAACGATTTCATCCCGTTGTCCGAGGAAAGCGAGATGCATATCCTGATCGCCGACTGGGTGCTCGAAGAAACATGCCGGAACATCAACCAATGGATTCTTGCCGACTTACCGATCGTTCCGGTCTCAATCAATGTTTCTCCCAAACGTCTGATTCACGGAAACTTTGCCGAGACCTGCCAGGAGACACTCCAACGCTTCGGTGTTTCCCCAAGCATGCTTGAAATCGAGATTCTCGAGACCGATGTCCTGTTTGATAACAGTAAAATTCAACAGTCGCTTCAGATGCTCAGCCAAATGGGGATCAAGATCGCCCTCGATGACTTCGGAAAAGGATACTCGTCGATTTCTTATCTGCAACAGTATCCAATCGACACGATTAAGATTGACCGGCAGTTCGCGACGACGTTGGTCCAAGATAAAAAAACGCAATCCGTCGTCCGGAGTGTCCTCTTCATGGCCAAGGAATTCGGAATGGATGTCGTCGCAGAAGGCGTCGAGACGATGGGACAACTTCACTTCCTACGGGGACTCGAATGTACGACTATTCAAGGCTACCTGTTCAGTAAACCCCTGCCAAAAGCAGATTTCGAACAGGCGATGCGTAGGCGGCAAATTGCAGCGACGGAAGCGATGACTTCTCCGATCAGCACCCGGACAATCGATGCTTCGATTACGATTCAACGGTTGAACGGACAGGATATCCACGTTGGTCGGACAAACATTGCAGTCTCCAAAGGCACGATGCATAGTGTCTCCTTCTATTCGTCTCTCCATCTGCCGGTTCATGAAGGAATTGAACTGGTGTTGATTCTAAATCAGCAGTCGATTCCCGTCCGACCGCTTCAGGCGATTGAACTGGACAATGGGCTGATCGAGTATGAATGCCAATACCTGGATATGAAGCAGTCCCATTTCGTCTTTGAGGCGTTGCAATCTTTCTAAAGACACTGTTACCGACAATCTTACTGTTAAGCTGCAAAATCATATGATTAAAAAGGACCGGCTTTTGAGTCGGTCTTTTTTAATGGAATTAAACCGCTCTCAAACTTATCTATATAAGTTGTTGACTTAACTTATATAGATAAGTTAAGATGATTGTGCGCATATAAGAAAACGTTTTCATTTCAAAAGAAGTCTTCAGTTCAATCCAAAAGGAGAATGTGAGATGAAACCCAACTACCGGCAAATTGCAGAACAAATCATCGAACGAATCGGTGGCAAAGACAACGTCGAGCAGGCAGCCCACTGTGTCACCCGCCTTCGTTTAACACTGAAAGATCAAAGTCTCGTCGAGCAAGAAGCTTTACTCGAAGTCCCGCTCGTCAAAGGCGCTTTCCTCAATGCGGGTGTCTATCAAATCGTCATCGGCGCAGGTGACGTCGACCGTGTGTACGCTGAATTCATTCAATTGACCGGCTTACAGGCAACGACGATCGCCGACGTTAAATCGTCCGGCGCCTCCAAGATGAATCCGTTCCAAAAATTGATTAAAGTCTTTTCTGATGTCTTCATGCCAATCATCCCGGCCATCATCGTCGCCGGACTGTTAATGGGAATCAACAATCTGTTCGGCATCGAGTTTGGCGGCAAGACGATGATCGAACGGTATCCGAACCTGCAGGGCTTATGGGATCTCATCAACATGATGGCGAACACAGCCTTCGTCTTCCTGCCGGCCCTGGTCGGCTGGTCCGCTACGAAACGCTTTGGCGGCAGTGAAATCCTCGGGATTGTCATGGGACTGATGCTCGTCCATCCGGATCTTCTCAATGCCTGGAATTATGGACAAAGTGCCCTCAAAGGCGACATTCCGACATTCAATATCCTCGGCTTATTCGAAATCGAAAAAGTCGGCTATCAAGGACAGATTTTACCTGTCCTCGCTGCCGCTTACGTCTTAAGTACAATCGAACGTTGGTTGAAAAATCGTGTTCCAAATGCGATTCAACTCCTTGTCGTTCCGATTACGACGATTACGTTAACAGGGTTTCTTGCCCTTGCCGTCATCGGTCCTTTCACGCGCCAAATCGGGGACTGGATTACGATCGGCGTCGTTAATACATTTGAAGCTGTTCCATTGCTCGGCGCTCTATTGTTTGGTGCGCTTTACGCCCCACTCGTCATTACGGGGATGCACCATATGTTCATCGCGGTCGATCTACAATTGATCGGTCAAAGCGGGACAACATTCATCTGGCCGATGATTGCCATCTCGAATATCGCCCAAGGGTCAGCGACACTTGCGATGCTGTTCCTTGCGAAAAACGTCAATGATAAAAACATGGCATCGACTTCGGCCATCTCGGCTTACTTCGGTATCACCGAACCTGCCATGTTCGGGGTCAATCTCCGGTTCAAGTATCCGTTTTACGCGGCACTTGTCGGATCAGCGATCGCGTCTTCCTTCATTGCGGTCAGCGGTGTACTCGCACCGGCCATCGGTGTCGGTGGTCTTCCGGCGTTCATCTCGATTGTTCCGGGATCGATTCTGTCGTTCATCATCGGAATGGTTATCGCGATCATCGTTCCGATCGTCTGTACGTTCCTGTTCCATTATGTCTCGACCAAACGTGCCCGCAAAGCGGCACTCAAAGAGGCAGCTTAAGTTTTAGAAAGGTGTGACCTGATATGACCCTTACGACAACTGACTGGCGTAAATCCGCCGTCTATCAAATCTACCCGAAAAGTTTTTACAGTCCGGAAGGCAAACCGACCGGCACTTTACGCGGCGTGACCGCAAAACTCGATTACTTGGCAGAGCTCGGCGTCGATTATCTTTGGCTGACACCGGTCTACGCGTCACCACAACGCGACAACGGCTATGACGTCAGTGACTATTATGCGATTGATCCGTCTTACGGCACGATGACAGACTTCGATCAATTGATTGCGGAAGCCGGTAAACGCCAGTTATCCGTCATGATGGATATCGTCGTCAATCACTGTTCGACCGATCACGAGTGGTTCCGGCAAGGACGACATCCGGATAGCCCCTACCACGACTACTTCATCTGGCGGGACGAACCGACGGATTGGGTATCGAAATTCGGCGGACCTGCCTGGTCGTTTGACGAGGTGGCCGGCAAATATTACCTGCATCTGTTTGACGAAACTCAGGCCGATCTCAACTGGGAAAACCCGGCACTCCGGGAAGCTGTCTATCAGATGATGTGCTTCTGGCGTGATAAAGGTGTCCGCGGTTTCCGGCTCGATGTCATCAACTTGATTTCAAAAGACGACAGTTTCGCCAATGACCCGACCGGTGACGGACGGAAACACTACACGGACGGTCCGCGTGTCCACGACTATCTGCAGGAGATGAATCAACGTGTCTTTGCCGGTCACGACTTGATGACCGTCGGTGAGATGTCATCGACGACACTTGATCATTGCCTCCGTTATTCGAATCTGAATGAGCAGGAGCTGAAGATGACGTTCAACTTCCATCATCTGAAAGTCGATTATCCGAACGGGGAGAAATGGACGGCGGCGCCGTTCGATTTCCTGGAGCTGAAACGGATTATCTCCGACTGGCAGGTCGGAATGCAGGGAAATGCCTGGAATGCGATTTTCTGGTGTAATCATGATCAGCCCCGTGTCGTCAGCCGGTTCGGTGACGATACCGTCTACCGGATCGAAAGTGCGAAGATGCTCGCGACGACGTTGCACGGTTTGCAAGGAACACCGTACATCTATCAGGGCGAGGAAATCGGTACACCGAATCCGGACTTCACGGACCTGACCGATTACCGGGATGTCGAGACACTGAACGCGTATACCGAAAAAGCGGCGCTTGGGGAAACGGAAGCAGACATTTTGGCAGCCATCCGTCAGAAATCCCGCGATAATGCCCGGACACCAATGCAGTGGGATGCTTCACCACACGCCGGTTTCTCGACGGCGACACCGTGGATTCCGGTTCCTGAAAACCATACCTCGATCAATGTCGAAGCGGCCCTCGCCGACCCGGACTCGGTCTTCTATCATTACAAAAAGCTGATTCAACTACGCAAACAATATGACGTCTTGACGAACGGAAGTTACCGGCTTCTGACACCTGACGATCTCTCACTTTGGGCGTACGAACGGACGACCGACGACGAACAAGTTCTCGTCCTGTCTAACTTTTACGGCACGGACCGTCCGTTCACGTTACCGGACGAGTGGCTCGATCATCAGGTATTGATTCAGAACTATCCGGATGTTTCAGAGAAATCCGGACAGCTTGTCTTACGACCATACGAATCCGTCATGCTGTACCGGACGGTTTGAACATACAAAACCCCGCACTCTCCAACTGAGAATGCGGGGTTTTGTTTAGATGAAGTGATCTCTAGGACACCCGCCGGTTAGCTTGCTCCCGTTTCAGCTGTTCCCGGAACAGCCTTGTTTCCGCAATGACGACACCGGACAGACCAATCAAACCGATCAAGTTCGGAATGGCCATCAGTCCGTTGAAAACATCGGAAATCGCCCAGACCATATTCAAGTTCGTCGTCATCGCCCCAAGTCCCGCGACGAGAACAAACAGAACCCGGTACGGTAAAATCGACTTTTGACCAAACAGGTAATAGATCGATTTTTCTCCGTAGTAGGACCATCCGAGGACGGTCGAGAAGGCGAACATGACAAGACCAATCGTCACGATATACTTCCCGGCCGGTCCAAGGAAGACTTCAAAGCTGGCGGTCGTCAATTCGACCCCTTCGAGCTTTTTATCGAGCTGGCCACCCATGACAAGCGTCAATCCGGTCATCGAACAGACGACAAGTGTATCAAGGAAAACCTGTGTCATCGAGACGAGTGCCTGCCGTCCCGGGAAATCCGTTTTCGCAGCAGCGGCGGCAATCGGTGCAGAACCGAGACCTGCTTCATTCGAGAAGACTCCGCGCGCGACCCCGTAACGAATCGCGGCACCAATGGCACCACCCGTAATCGCTTCGTTCGAGAACGTACTGCTGAAAATCGTCGCGAGTGCTCCCGGAATCAGATCAAAGTTCATGACCATGATGAGGAGTCCGCTTCCGACATAAAAGAAAATCATGAACGGTACAAAGTAACTGACGACTCTCCCGATTGATTTGACCCCACCGAGAATGACAACCCCCGTCGCCACCATCAGGACAATCCCCGTTACATACAACGGCACGTCAAACGTCGATTTCATTGCGAGTGCAACAGAGTTCGTCTGCACACCGTTTCCGATTCCGAAAGCGGCGAGCGATGCAAACGCAGCAAACAACACACCGAGCCATTTTTGTTTTAATCCCCGCTCGAGATAGTACATCGGCCCCCCGGCCATCTGTCCCTTCTCATCGACAACACGGTACTTGACGGCGAGAATCGCCTCGGCATACTTCGTCGCCATCCCGAACAACCCGGACAACCACATCCAGACAATCGCGCCCGGTCCCCCGAGGACGACGGCTGTCGCAACTCCGACGATGTTTCCCGTACCGACCGTCGCTGCCAGTGCCGTCATTAAAGCTTGAAAATGACTGATATCCCCTTCCGACGTATCGTCCTGATGTTTCGTGAATGCCAGTTTCAAGGCATACGGAAGTTTGATGATCTGAATGAATCCAAGTCGTATCGTCAAGTAAATCCCCGTACCGACCAAAAAGATAAGCAACGGTGGACCCCAGACGAAATCCGATACCGTGCTAATCCATTCACTGAACGATGTTCCCATTCCAATCCCCTCCTTCGATTTGCTATGCACTTTTCTATCTTTTCAGAATTTACAGATAACTGTCAATGATTAATTTTTTGCGCAGACGATTGTCCCCTTATATTCTTATATTTTTTTATTGCTCATTAAAAAGCAATCATCCGTCCGGAGTAATCCCGGAGACGATTGCTTCTTTAGGTAAATCAGCTTTTTTATTGATTACCGTTCGGCAATTCCTGTGCATTTTTAGCTTCTTTCGGCAACTCAATCGACTGGATCTCATTAAATTTCGAGAATACGGATTCGTTTTTCATCGTAAATTCTGTTCCTTCTTGAATCTCAAACGCCATTTCCATATCCAGTGTTTTTGGATAATACGTTTTGGCATCATACGTCATCGAGTATTCCATCTTTTTATAATCGACTTGATCCATGACATCTTTCATCTGCGCGAGTTGTCCCGACTGTTCGAGCGAATCCTTCATGAATGCTTTTAGTTGATCGCCCTTTAGATCAACATCAATTTGATAGACATCGCCCTCTTTTTTCATCGTCCAATTATCTTTATATTTTTTAAGCAGCTTCAGACTTTGTTCAGTTGAGGCTGATGTCTCCATGTTTTTCAACATATCCCCTAGTTCTGCCGTATCTTGAACTAACCATTGCCCAGCTTGTGATATATACATTTTGTCATCGACTAAATACAATTCTGTGTCTACGTCAGTGCCATCTTCCGCATTTTTCATCGTCATTTTCTGATGCATCGTCATTGGTTTTTGGATAATGTCTGCCGAAACCTTCTGACTCATCGGCATTCCGCCAATTTCAGACGTCATGTCACTGTCCATATGAAACGACTTGATGTTCTCTTGGGCACTGGATGCTTTTTTCAGCAACTCCGTATTCGAAAGCTGTTTCGATCCGTTCTCTCCTTGACCATCTTCTATCGTCTGGTCATTACACCCTGCCAGCCCAATTGTTGCCGTGAGGAGACCGACTGTCATCCACCTTGTCTTCTTCATCGTCATTCCTCCTTGAAATTGATTATCTTTCTTTACGAGCTGTCACTGAAAAATGTTTCAAAACCATTTCTTATCTTATTACCGTTCTGACTGTTTTTTACTCATCGACCTTCCTGTCCGACGTAAAGTTTTCTGTTTGATTCTTAACAAAACTTTACATCCCTCAAATGTTCGTTTTACACTCTACCGCTAAAGTTAGTCCTGTAGATCTGATCCGATACTAAACTATTTATTTATTTTCCTGAAGGAGGAACAATCCATGAAGTTAAAACGAATCATTCCCATTCTTGCCTTGTCGACCCTTTCCTTAAGTACGATGGTCTCGATGAACGACGCTGAGGCTAAGACGAAACATGCAAAATCACCGGAAATCCGGAATGTCATCTTCCTGATCGGGGACGGGATGGGTGTCTCGTATACGTCAGCCCACCGGTACTTAAAAAATGATCCTTCGACGCCGGTCGCGGAAAAAACGGCATTTGATCAATATCTCGTCGGACAACAGATGACCTATCCGGAAGACCCGGAGCAAAACATCACGGATTCCGCATCCGCCGCGACGGCGATGTCGTCCGGTGTCAAAACATATAATGCCGCGATTGCCGTCGACAATGATAAATCAGAGGTCAAGACGGTCCTTGAAGCAGCGAAAGAACGCGGAAAATCGACGGGACTTGTTGCGACATCCGAAATTACACACGCGACACCGGCTTCATTCGGCGCGCACGATGAGAACCGGAAAAACATGAATGCGATTGCGGACGACTACTTCAAGGAGCGGGTCAACGGTAAACATAAGATCGACGTCCTGCTCGGAGGCGGGAAATCAAACTTCGTCCGTCCGGATACCGATTTGACGAAAGCGTTTAAGAAAGACGGTTACAGCTACGTCACGAATCTGGATCAAATGCAGGCGGATAAAAACAAACAGGTCCTCGGTCTGTTTGCGGACGGTGGTCTGCCGAAACGCATCGACCGGGAATCATCCGTTCCGTCACTCGAACAGATGACGAATTCCGCCATCAAACGACTTGATTCAAACAAAAAAGGCTTCTTCCTGATGGTGGAAGGAAGTCAAATCGACTGGGCCGGTCATGACAATGACATCGTCGGTGCCATGAGCGAGATGGAAGACTTCGAACGTGCCTTCAAAGCGGCAATCGCCTTTGCCAAAAAAGACAAGCACACGCTTGTCGTGGCGACGGCCGACCATTCGACCGGCGGTTACTCGATTGGAGCGGATGGTATCTATAACTGGTTCGCCGAGCCGATCAAGGCGGCGAAGAAGACACCGGACTTCATGGCAGCAAAAATCATCGAAGGTGCCGATGTCAAAAAAACGTTGACGACCTATATCGATCAAAAGAAACTTGCCTTGACGGAAGACGAAATCGAGTCCGTTACACGTGCTGCGGAATCGAAGAAACTGCTTGATGTCGATAATGCAATCGAAGCCATTTTCAATGAACGTTCGCACACCGGTTGGACGACATGCGGACATACGGGTGAAGACGTTCCTGTCTATGCGTTTGGTCCAGCGAAAGAACGGTTTGCCGGACAAGTCGATAATACGGATCATGCCAAAATCATCTTCGATTTACTGAAGTCGAAGAAATAAGGAGACTTTCCATGAAACAGATACTTGCTGCCTTGATGCTCGGGACGATTCTTTCGGGTTGCGGCACTATGCCAGACACCGTCCAAGAGAAGTCGTCAGAAAAGTCGGCCCCGAAACAGGAGACACCGGTATCGATCGAGAAGTCTGCCGCATATGTTCCGAACCCGCAACTGCCGGATGACCGGAAACTGACGAAAGTCGATGCATCGGTTACCGACGCTAAAGGCGAATTGACGTTAAAACAGTTTGTCCGCCCAGGCATTACACGCACGATCGGACCGATCACGATGAAAGTCGAAGAAGTGAAAGTGTTCCATGCCCGGCCGAGTTACGGGATGATTGATTTCTTCCACGGCTTCACCCATGACGAATCCTTTGATCTCGTCAAGACGCGTGTGACGATCACGAACGGAGGCGCCGAGCCGGTTACGTTTAACCCGGTCGCTCACTTTAAGCTCGATGCGACAACCGAGAAGACACTGCAGGACGATGTCTACCTCGAGTCGCTTGCTGCGACATACGCTCCCGGCGAGACACGACGCGGAAACTTCGGCTTCATCATCGAACAACCGCTCACATCAGTCGAGTTGTTGACGAGTGATGTCCTCAGCGCGAAACGTGATGTCCTTGGAAAAGGTTCGTCCCTTTCTTTGCGCTTATAATGCTAAAAGACCAAAAGACGATCCCTTCCTGTTTTACCGGAAAGGATCGTCTTCTTTTTTAGTAAAGAGCCGGGATTTGTTCTGCCGGCATCGGCCGGCCAAAGTAATACCCTTGCATCCGCGAGCATTCCAACCGGTTCAGGACGTTGACCTGTTCAAGTGTCTCGACACCTTCGGCGATGACTTCAAGATGAAGCGACTTCGCTAAGTGAATGATGGACGAAATCATCGAGTAACCGGTCGTTGCCGGCTGGATTTTTTCGACGAACTCACGCGGAATCTTTAGTGTGTCGATCGGGAAATCCGCCAACCGCGATAAGGACGAGTAACCGGTTCCGAAATCATCAATCGAAATCGTGAAGCCGAGGTCCTTCAGACGATTCATCGTCAAGACGGTCTCTTCGATGTCTTCAGCGGCTGAGACTTCCGTGATTTCAAGATCAATCCGGGTCGGATCGACTTTTGTTTCTTCGACCAGCCGAATCAACGTCAGGACGAACGTCGGATGATGAAACTGTTGCATCGAAACATTGAGTCCGACTTTTAAGTTCAGACCGTCATCCTGCCACTGTTTTGCCTGTAAAAATCCTTCGCGTAACACCCATTCCCCGAGCCGGATAATCATGCCGGCTTCTTCCGCCATCGGAATAAAATCGTTTGGTGTAATCATTCCGAGTTCCGGATGATTCCAGCGGATCAGTCCTTCAACGCCGACCATCTTGTACGTGACCGTATCGACTTGCGGCTGATAATGTAAAATCAACTGATTGGTTTCAATAGCAATCGGCAGCTCCGACTCGAGTCGCAAGCGGTAGGACGCTTTTTCGGCAATATCTTCAAAGAAGATAATAGATTTGCCGCCACCCGTTTTCGCCTGATACATCGCAAGATCGGCCTGCTTCAATAACGTCACGACATGTTTTCCCGACGTCCGCCGGCAGCTGACCGCTCCAATACTCGGATTGGAAATCAATTCGATTCCTTCAATCGCATATGTTCGTTTTAAATCATCCAGCAGACGAGCCGTACGGCATCTCGCCTGATCATCCGACGTGACATTCCGCAGGATGACAGTAAACTCGTCTCCTCCTTGCCGGGCAACGAGATCGTCCGGTTCGACGGCTTCTTGGAGGCGTTTTGCCACTTGAATCAGTAACTGATCCCCGACATGGTGACCAAACGAATCATTGACGAGTTTAAAGTCGTCGAGATCAATGAAACAGAGGACGATCGTCTCATCGGCTTGTTCCGTTTCAATTAAATGGTGTAATACTTCTTCAAAGTACGTCCGGTTGATGGCACCGGTCAAATGATCATAATAGGCAAGCCGGCGAATCTTTAATTCATTTTCCCTAATTGTCGTGATATCCTGACCAATCCCGTACATTCCGACGAACCGGTCCCGGACGCGAATCGGAATGTTGGTTACGTTCAGCAACACATCCGGACCGCCGGATTTTTGGAAAACAGTTTCAAATTGCTGTGCTGTCGCCTTGTCTGTCGACGTCTGTTGCCATGTCGTGAACTGACGATACGTTTTACCGACTAACTCTTCCGCATGCTGCTCCGTTAATTTTTCAAAAGACGGATTCGCGCTCTCAATCCGTCCTTTCAGATCAAGGGAATAGACGGCATCCGGATGGTACGTGAACAACGACTTGTAGCGTTCTTCACTGACTTCCAGCTCATCCGCCTTTTCATGAATTTCCTGAATCAGTTCCTGGTGACTTAAAATCATTAGAATCTGGCGGACTAAAATCAGAAGAATCGTGACAGCACAACCAATCATCAACCCGTTTAAGGCTTCGTCCCGACGCGCATAGAAGGCCATCGTCAAAAACAGCAGAATAACCAGTAAATATGGTAAAAATAACTTTCCGACCTGCACTTTTATCCGTTGTTTCGACTGTCTGTCTTCTTTTGAATCTACCGGACTAACGATATGCCCCGAGACACCGACCATCAGTAATCCGAGGATAAATAACGGGTCAATTAACCGGATCGCACTGTCTCCACTGACCGTCGTCATATAGACAAATAACGTGTCCGCCCCAACCTGAAGTAACAGTCCGGCAAATAGAAACTGAAACATGCGCCGCCGTTCGTACCACTCTTTTTTCTCGAACAGATAATAAATACTGATCATACAAAATAACAAAACGATGTCGCACAACGGATAAGCAAAAGCTAAAATCACTTCGGCGTGTGATGTAAACGGTGTATCAAATAACGGCCGGATCAAGAAATACCAACTATAGGTGACCGCTACCGTCATGACGATGGCAATATCAAAAATGAAGCTGAGCAACCGATTTTTCGTAACGTGCCGGTGAATTAAGTGCAAGAACGCTACTAAAAAGAAGACCGACTGGAGAACATAAAATATGTCGGACACTCCGGGAAACGGCACCTCAACTTTTAAGATGTTTTCATAGGTCAACCAGATGATTTCCGCAATCAGATAGCTGCCGATTCCAAAGGCCAGGTACAGAAAAAACCGCCCTTCCTGCTGATTCGGATTCCGTTGCGCCCGAACCAGCAGGATGGTCGCGAACAGACAGCCGAAAATCGAGAATAAGTTACTTCCCCAAGACACCCATTCTGATTGCTGATTAAAAACAAGGAGCCAAATATAATATCCCGCAATGAATCCGACGATTCCAGGCAGATAATACGATTTATTCACGCCACCCATGGATCGTTTCCTCCCTTTGCGAACAGTCTTTCTCTTTTGATTAGGGATGATGTCAGCGAAGTCCTGCGCCATCAAGAAAAAAGAGACCTGTTCCGTGAAGAAACAGGTCTCAAGACTCAGTTATCTCATTAAATGGTGCGCAGTAAGTTGGCCATTTCAATCGCAGAAACCGCCGCTTCATATCCTTTGTTACCGGCTTTTGTTCCCGCCCGTTCGACAGCCTGCTCGATCGAATCCGTCGTCAGAACACCAAAGATAATCGGCACGCCTGTTTCCCGTGAGGCGCCGGCGACCCCTTTCGCGACTTCGTTGCAGACATAATCATAATGCGAAGTGGCTCCGCGGATGACGGCCCCGAGTGTGATGACAGCGTCATAGTTCCCGCTTTTCGCAAGCTTTTCCGCGACGAGTGGAATCTCGAACGCTCCCGGTACCCACGCCGTGTCGACAGCGTCCGCCGCGACGCCATGGCGACGGAACGCATCGTTCGCTCCACCGACTA
The DNA here is from genome assembly GCF_033721435.1 of Exiguobacterium sp. K1. Classification (NCBI taxonomy): domain Bacteria; kingdom Bacillati; phylum Bacillota; class Bacilli; order Caryophanales; genus Exiguobacterium; species Exiguobacterium sp. K1. Next base: position 373,932 of record NZ_JAOTIT010000002.1, read on the forward strand.
ATTTTGATGTGATCAATTCATTGAATCGTGCTGCGACGATCGCGACGCGCAGTCCTTCACCTGTTAAAAATCCTTCGAATACCATGTTAGTTTCCTCCTTGGATGTCGAGCAAATGCCCGAGTTTCGTTTGTTTCGTCTGCAGATACTGTTTGTTTTCCGGAATCGGCGCAATTTCAAGCGGAACCCGTTCAAGCACTGTGATCCCTTCGTTTTCGAGCGTCTGCTGTTTTTCAGGATTATTTGTCATCAGACGGATTTTCGTGACTCCCAAATCGTGCAACATAGCGGCGGCAACGGAATAATCGCGTAAGTCTGTCGCATAGCCGAGCGCATGATTTGCTTCGACCGTATCGAGCCCCTGTTCCTGCAACTCATAGGCTTTCAGTTTTGCCATCAAACCGATCCCGCGTCCTTCCTGCCGCAAGTAAAGAACGGCTCCGCCTTCCTGACCAATCCGTTCCAGTGCCGCGTCGAGTTGCGGACCGCAATCACACCGTTTCGAACCGAAGACATCTCCCGTCAGACACTCGGAATGCAGCCGAACGAGCATCCCGTCTTCCGTCTCTCCTGATAAAACGGTCACATGCTCTTTTTGATCGGGCGTCGTATAACCGAGCATCCGGAATGCGCCATGCACCGCCGGAAGCAGGACGTCCGCTTCCCGTCGGACCGGACGTTCAAGATAGGCAACAAGCGCATCAATCGTAATCATCTTCAATCCATGGACTTCTTTATACGTCAGCAAATCATCCACACGGGCCATCGTTCCGTCCTCGAGAATAATTTCGCAAATGACGGCTGCTTCAGCACTTCCCGCAAGCCGTGCCAAATCGACACCGGCTTCCGTATGACCGCGTCGTTCGCGAACGCCGCCCTCTTTTGCAATCAAAGGGAAGATATGACCGGGACGTTTGAATTGTTTAGGCCCGTCCGTCAGCATCCGTTGAATCGTCAAAGCACGTTCCGCGGCACTGATGCCGGTCTTCGCGTCTTCATGATCAATGCTGATCGTAAATGCCGTCCCGTGCGGATCGGTATTGACATCCGTCATCGGGTTCAGCTCAAGGCGTGCTGCAAGTTGCGGGCTGACCGGAACACAGACAAGTCCTTTCCCGTACGTGATCATGAAGTTGATCTGTTCCGGTGTCGCATGTTCCGCGAGGAGAATCAGATCTCCTTCATTTTCCCGATTTTCATCATCACAGACGATGATCGGACGTCCGTGTTTTAAGTCTTCCACCGCTTCTTCTACAAGATCAAATCCGTTCATCCTGCTCCGCCTCCTAAAAATGCCGACCAATCCGTCTTTTGTTCCTGCTGCGTAAAGTGATACAGATGTTTTGCCATTAAATCACACTCGATATTGACGAGCGATCCGCTTTGCAACCGGTCGAACGTCGTCACCTGCCGCGAATGCGGAATCAACGAGATGGTCAGACTGTTTGTCTCGATGTGCTGAATCGTCAGGCTCGTTCCGTTAATCGCAATCGAACCTTTCGGAATACAATACTTACGCCAGTCACCGGTCTCAAACCGGTATTCCATCGCTTCACCGTCCGGGCGCCGGCTTAAGAACCGAGCCGTTCCATCGATATGTCCGCTGACGAAATGACCGCCAAACCGGCCGTCTGCCGGCATCGCCCGTTCGAGTTGAACCGGTGTGCCGACCCGTAAGGTCTGAAGAGACGTCGCCCGAATCGTTTCGTGCACGGCGTCCGCCGTAAAGCCCGTCTCCGTCATCGCCGTGACCGTCAAACAAATCCCGTCAACCGCGATACTGTCACCGATTTTCGTTCCTTCGAGTACATGCCGCGCTTCAATTTCAAGCGCCAGACCATTCGGTCGCGGAACTTTTCGTTTGAGCGTTCCGACTTCTTCAATCAATCCTGTGAACATGATCCGTCTCCTTTCCGCGCGTAGCGCAGGTGGACATCCTGTCCGATTGGTGCGACAGCCGTTAAATCAAACCGGTCTTCAATTTCGACAGCACTTGCTAATCCCGGCATTCCCTTTAGAACGGATGGCGCTTGATAGACCTCAAGACGGTCGACAAGGTCGGCTTCTAAAAACGCCGACTGAATCGTCGGTCCGCCTTCGATCAATACACTGCGAATGCCTTGTCCATAGAGCGTCTCTAAAATCTGCTCTGGCGTCGCATACGTGCCGACGAGAACCGTGACGTTCGATTGAGCGGAGACACGCGGTTGTTCCGTCAGCCAGTATGTCGTATTGAGGCCGTCGCGGAAAATTTGGGCCGTTTCCGGCAAACGTCCGCGCCGGTCGACGACGATCCGGATCGGTTCCGGTCCTGCTTCCGTCCGTAATGTCAACGCGGGATCATCGACCAATACCGTCTCACTTCCGACGAGAATGGCATCGTGTGTCGCCCGCAGCTCGCGTCCAACTTCTCGTGCTGCAACTGACGTGATAAAGCGTTGTTCACCTGTCGTGACGATTCCGTTTAAACTTTGTGCGACTTTAACGGTGACGTTAGGGCGGTTACGCTTGAGACTTTGCCAAAACGGTGTATAAAAGCGAACGGCTTCGTCTTCGAGCAGTCCAACTTCGACCGTCAGTCCCGCGTCGCGCAGGCGCTTGATGCCTTGTCCGGCGACGATCGCATGACGGTCTTCGGTCGCGACGAACACCCGCTTGATGCCGGCAGCTAAAATCGCTTCCGTACAGGGTGGTGTCTTGCCGTGATGGTTACACGGCTCGAGCGTCACGTAGAGATCGGCACCACGCGCCGCCTCTCCTGCCATGTTTAACGCTTCGACTTCCGCATGCGGTCCACCCGCAAACCGGTGGGCGCCGAAGCCAAGCACTTTTCCATGTTTCGTAATGACACAACCGACACTCGGATTCGGACTGGTTTGTCCGTTTAACATCCGTGCCAATTGCATCGCCTGATGCATTCGATTATTCATATTTTCGCTCCTTTCAAAAAAAAAGACGCCGCTGCATTTGCAGGGCGTCATGATTGAAGGGTCACGAAAGAAACGTCTTGTTTTCTGTTAAAAGCATACAGAAATAGACCTTTTTCCGAACAGATTTTTTCAGAAAATGGTTTCAAGCACATTTTTTCGTTCTTCTCCCATCCGGACTTTACCGTCGGCCCTGGAATCACACCAAGTCAGCCATAGTGCGTACACTATGGGTCGCGGGCTCGTCGATTTAAAAATCGCATCACCGCCGGTTGGGATTTTCACCCTACCCCGAAGAACTGGTTATTCAGTTGTACAGGTCAAGACTAGCACAGGTTATTTTAAAATACAAAAAAGAATTTGTATTCTTTTTCGCGAGGCCGGAAAAAAAGTATGGATTCCCCGACCTGTCATCATGAAAAGATCCGGTGGGGAAGTCCATACTTCTATCTGTTCCGGTTACGCCAAGTATCCGTTTTTCCGGTCGTGAAACTCCTGTTTGACCGTGCCAAGCAACGAATCATCCGTCAGCAGACGTAATCCCGTCCGCGCCAGAATTTTGGCTCCCGTAATCAAGGCTTCGTCGCCCTGTTCCGATTTTGCCGCCTCCCGGAAACTTTCGGTATGGGCCACTAAATCATCGGCTCCGATCTTGATGTACGGATGGATCGTCGGCAGGACTTGACTGATATTTCCGGCATCGGTCGAACCGAGTCCCGGCCGTTCGTCCGTCTTGACGTCTTCACCAAGTGCCGTCGCTTCTTCCCGGAAAATCTCGTCAAACGTCCGGTTGAACAGGAGGTTATCGACCTCATTTTGGAAGGCAATGACCTCAAGCGTCGCTCCGGTCGCAAGGGCCGCCCCTTCGGCAACCGCTTTGACTTTCTTCGTCACCGCGTTCAGCCGTTCGCGTGTCGTCGCCCGGATAAAGAAGCGGGCCTTCGCGTACTCGGGAATGATGTTCGGCGCATCTCCGCCATCCGTAATGATGCCGTGAATCCGGATATCACTCGGCAACTGTTGCCGTAACGCGTTGATCCCGTTAAACAATTGAATGACGGCGTCAAGCGCATTGATCCCTTCTTCCGGTGAAGCCGCCGCGTGTGCCGGTTTGCCGGTGAAGGCAAAATCGAGCGGATCGACGGCAAGCGACGAACCGGTGATCCGGGTCTGTCCGGATGGATGAACCATCAAAGCCGCGTCAATCCCTGTCAGCAGATTATGTTTGACGAAACTGCCTTTCGCACTTCCGTTTGGTCCGCCTTCTTCCGCCGGTGTCCCGAGGACGACGACACTTCCTCCGACTTCATCGATGACCTTGCTGAGCGCGATCGCTGCCGCGACACTCGTCGTGCCGATGATGTTGTGCCCGCAGGCATGACCAATCCCCGGTAACGCGTCATATTCAGCGAGAAAAGCGATGGTCGCTCCCGGTTTATCCGAGACTTTCCGGGCGAGGAATGCCGTCTCATGTCCCGCGACACCAAGTTCGACTGTAAATCCTTCCGCCGTCAGCCGTTCCGCATGATGACGTGACGCAAAATATTCTTCATTTCCAATCTCGGGTGTCGCATGAATCCGGTGGCTTGTCTCGAGGTACGACTCGCGTTTTTGTTCAATATCCTGTTCAATCGTTTGTGTCAGGTTTTCCCGTATCGTCTGAATCGTCATTTGGGTCACGCTCCTTTTGGTTTTTGGTTATTCTCCGATATCGCTGAGAGGGACGAACGTTGGGATCGTGCTGCCTTTGTACTCTTTTTTGATGAAGGCGGCGACGTCATCCTGCTGGTACAGCGAGGCGATTTTCTTGAGCGTCTTTTTGTCTTTGTCTTCCGTCCGGGTCGCGATGATGTTGATGTATGGTTTTGCCGTCTCGTTTTCATGGAGAATCGAGTCCTTGATCGGGTTGAAGCCGGCATCGACGGCAATTCCGTTATTGATGATCGAGGCCGAGACATCCGGCAGCACGCGTGGTGTCTGACCGGCCACGACCGGGACAATCTTCAGTTTTTTCGGATTCTCGACGATTTTATCAACGGAGCCGTTACCGTCAAAGTCGTCCGGCAATTTAATCAAGCCGGCTTCCTGCAACAGCAGCAATGCCCGACCCATGTTCGTCGCTTCGTTCGGAACGGCAATCTTTCCGCCGACCGGAATGTCTTTGACGTCTTTGACCTTATCCGAATAAATCCCCATCGGCGCGATGACCGTCGTCGCAATCGGCGACAGTTTTAACTTATGTTCTTTTTTGAAGGCGTTAAAGTAAGAGACGGTCTGGAACGAGTTCGCATCAATCTCCCCTTCCGCCAGGGCGAGGTTCGGCTGGACGTAGTCGGAGAACTTGACGAGTTCAATCGTGATGCCCTCTTTCTTCGCTTTTTTCGCGACGTATTCCCAGACTTGTGTATCAGAACCGCTGACTCCGAGCTTGACTGTCTTTTGATCTTCTTCTCCGGAAGCGGCACATCCCGCAAACAATACCGTCGTTAATGCTGCACCAATCGCTAAACCTTTTTTCATCATCCATCTCTCCCTTTTTTCTCTCTTTTTTTAGTGTCTCCGAATTTTTCGTGCCAACAGATTGCCTGTCGTCTGTAGTCCTTGAACCAAGATGACGAGAATTCCGACCGTGATGATCATGACCGTCGTATCAAACCGTTGGTAACCGTAGGTAATCGCCAAGTCACCAAGTCCGCCGCCGCCGATCGCCCCGGCCATCGCTGACGCGCCGATCAAACCGATCGTCGCAATCGTCAGGTTCAGAACAAGCGAGCTGAGAGCTTCCGGCAACAGAAAACGGAAAATCGTCTGCAACGGTGTTGCCCCCATCGCTTCCGCCGCCTCGAGGACACCGGTATCGACTTCAAGCAATGAACTTTCAATCAGGCGGGCAATGTACGGTGCCGCATAAAAGACGAGCGGGACGATTGCCGCCTGCGTTCCGATCGACGAGCCGACAATCAAACGTGTCAGCGGAATGATTGCCACGAGCAGAATGATGAACGGAACGGACCGGAAGATGTTGACGATGCCGCTTAAGACATTGAAGAACGGAATTTGTTCGAGCAACGCTCCTTTGCGTGTCACGACAAGCAGAATCCCGAGTGGTAAACCAATCAATGTCGAGAAGAGTAATGACAGTCCGACCATCGTCAACGTCTGCAGAAAAGCAGTCCAGATGTCCGTGTAATTAACTAGCATCTGCGAGCACCTCCTCGACGATGACATCCGATTGATCGATATATTGTAGTGCCCGCTTGATTTCTGCCGCATCGCCAATCAGTTCAACGAGCAGACTGCCGAACGGGATGTTTTGCAGTTCCGTGATGCTGCCGTGCAGGATGTTGAGATCGACATCAAAGCGTTTCGCGACCTGCGATAAGAGCGGTTGTCCCGTCCCTGCCCCGAGGAAGTTGATTTTGTAGATGTGATGGCCGGCATCCCGTTGGTCGATGACTTTTTGAACCGAGGCCGGAATCTCATCCTGCATGACAGAGCGGACGAAGTTTTTCGCCGTCGCCGTCTGCGGATTTGAGAAGACGTCGAACACGGTCCCCGATTCAATCAGCTGACCGGCTTCGATGACGGCGACCCGGTCACAAATCTCGCGGATGACCCCCATCTCATGGGTAATCAGTAAAATTGTGATGCCGTATTCCTGATTGATTTGCTTCAGCAGACGCAGTATGTGTTGGGTCGTCTGCGGATCGAGGGCGGAAGTCGCTTCGTCACACAACAGGACCGACGGCTGGGTGGCGAGTGCCCGGGCGATGCCGACCCGTTGTTTCTGCCCGCCCGATAACTGATCCGGATAATGATCGGCTTTATCTGCCAGGTCGACGAACTCGAGCAGTTCCGTGACCCGCCGCTGGACCTCATCTTTTTTGACACCTTTTAAGACAAGGGGTTTTGCGACATTCGCAAACACTGTATTCGAATCCAGCAGGTTGAAGTGCTGAAAGATCATCCCGATGTGTTGCTTCGCTTCCCGTAATTGCTTCGCCGACAGTGTCGTCAAATCTTGTCCATCGACCGTCACACTGCCGGATGTCGGCCGTTCAAGCAGGTTGACGCAACGTAATAAGGAACTTTTCCCGGCTCCGCTGAAACCGATGACGCCGAAGATTTCGCCTTTTCGGATTTCAAGATCCACGCCATTCAGCGCAGCGATCGATTGATCATTTGTTTCATAGATTTTTTTTACATTTTTGAATGTAATCACCACTTTTTCCCCCTTCAAAATACAAAAAAGGTCTCTTCTTAAGAAACAAGAAGAGACCTGGATCCGCACAATGGCAGAATCCACTCGACTCATCTCTCAGACAATTGTCTGATGGAATTGGCACAGTGCTCATAATGAGTCTGTTGCCGAGGTTTCGTAGGGCCAGTCCCTCCACCTCTCTGGATAAGTGTTGCGGTATGAAATTCGTATGTGTGTTGTTGCCGGTTGAACTTATGTCGTAAAACTAATTTTTACACTACAGAAAGATCTTTTAAAGGTCAACCATATTTTCAAAAATAAACCATATGACCCATATCGATTGCTGTCCCGGGACAAACCGGATCCTTGCATAAGTTTTGATGCCATTAAAGAGAGTTTGACAATCCCTTTCCGTCAATGCTATCATCTTCTCAATGATTAATCCGACAATTCCTATACGATATATCAAGAGTGGACGAGAGACCTGGCTCTAGGACTCCACGGCAACCTGCCGATCGGCAAGGTGCTCCGACCAGCAAAGCAGCTGCTTTGGATGATACACACGAGAAACTCGTTTGCGTCCAAAGCCAAACGGGTTTTTATTTTTGAAATGGAGGACGAGATGATGAGTATGGTTTATCCTGTTATACCGGGTGCCGAAGCCTTTTCCTTAGGACGCGGATCCGTCGGCATTTTGCTCTGTCATGGTTTTAATGCAACGCCGCAAAGTGTTCGGGCTGTAGGAGAACAGTTCGCCGCACACGGTTTTTCCGTCCATGCGCCACGCCTGCACGGGCATGGGACGGATCTGCGAGAATTCGAAGCGGCGACGGCCGATGACTGGAAGCAGAGCGTCCGGGACGGCTTTGAACAATTGGCGGGACGATGCGAATCCGTCTTCATCGTCGGCCAATCGATGGGGGCAACACTTGCCCTGTCACTTGCCGCTGAAGGTCTCCCGGTCGCAGGAATCATCACCATCAATGCCGCCTTGTCCGTCCCTGCCTATGAAGCCTTATCGTTCACCGATTGTCCGGTCTATCTGCCGGAAAGTGCGCCTGATATTAAACAGTCGGCTTTTGAAATCATCTATGATTTCGTCCCCGCTGTCTGCGCTTCGGAACTGTTACGACTGATTAAGGAGACACGGTCAGCCCTTGCGGCAATTCAAATTCCGACACTTATTTTATATTCTGCCGAGGATCATGTCGTGCCGCCGGTCTGTTCCGATTATTTGTACCGGACGATCGGTGCGGCGGATAAGCGCAGTTACTGTCTGCTTGACTCCTATCACGTCGCAACGCTTGATCACGACCAAAAGACGATTGTCCGCGAAACACTTCAGTTCGTCGAACAGTTCAGCCGGTTGACACAGACCGGTTGATTTCAAAAAAAAAGCGAACGATTCTTCGGTCTGACTGCCGGGAATCGTTCGCTTTTTTACATTTCTTAATTGTGCTGCTGCTTTTTCCATTCCTGCAACGGTTGTGGTTTTCCCGGTACTTGATGGCAATGGCGGCAACGTGGTTCATAGGACTCAGATGCCCCGACCAGAATGATCGGATCATTGTAGTTGGCCGGTTTTCCGTCAATCAATCGTTGGGTCCGCGATGCCGGATCGCCGCACGACAGACAAATCGCCTGAAGTTTTGTCACGAATTCTGCGCGTGCCAATAATTCAGGCATCTTGCCGAATGGTTCTGCCCGAAAATCTTGATCGAGGCCTGCGCAAATGACGCGTTTGCCATCTTGAGCCAGTGCTTCGATGACGGCGACAATCTCATCGTCAAAAAATTGAACTTCGTCAATTGCGACGATTTGCGTCTCTTCCGCCACTGCTGCATAGACATCACGGCTCGTCGCCATCGGAATCGCGATGACCGAATTGCCGACGTGCGACACGACGTGTTCCTCATGATACCGGTCATCGATTGCCGGCTTGAACACTTGAACCGGTAACTTTCCATACTGTGCCCGTCTGACACGACGGATCAGTTCTTCCGACTTGCCGGAAAACATACTTCCGCAAATCACTTCAATCCAACCATATTGATTGATCACATGCATCATCGTAAACACCGTCCTCTAAATTAGTCACTTTAACGAGTATAGCCCGAATCTAAATTGAGAAAAAGGATTGACTTCTAAAAATCAAAAACCCTTGCCAAATTCGCCACTTTCTTCATCTTCTCATTTCAACTGGTATGTATTTCCTGTACACTGAAAGAGAAGTTTCTTTGAAGGAAGGTGACTCCGATTCATCACATATTACACGAAGTCCTCCACCAATATGGAGCGTTCGGACTCGCAATTCTTCTGGCCGGTGGAATCGTCGGTCTTCCGGTTCCGGACGAGACGTTACTCGTCATGTCAGGATTTTGGATGCATCACGGTGATTTACCGCTCGTCGGAACGATTCTTGCCGCCTATGCCGGCAGTTGCATCGGTATGACGATCAGCTACGTTCTCGGTTTGAAGCTCGGAATGCCGTTACTGCATCGAATGGCTCCGAAATTACGGATTTCTGAAAAACATATCTTTAAAGCCGAAGCCGGATTTTTACGTTACGGAAAAACCGTCCTAATCATCGGTTACTACATACCGGGTCTTCGGCAGTTGTCCGCCTTTTTTGCCGGTGTCTCGAAAATGCCGTTCCGGATCTTCGCCACCTATGCGTATACAGGTGCTCTCATTTGGATCAGTGTTTTTTTAGGAGCCGGATATTTTTTAGGGCGTCATTTTTCCTTCAGTCTACTGCTCGAACATTTCGCGAACAATCCGGATACACTCCCTTACCTGGTCGGTGCTGCCGGTGCAATCGGCCTGTCTTTCGTTCTGAAAACGTACCTGACGTATCGTGCCAAATTCAGCCTATACAAAAACAGCCTGCTCCAGTGATGGAGACAGGCTGTTTTTTAATACTGAAGTCGCAATTACTTGCGGCCGTATTTTTTGTTGAAGCGATCGACACGACCGTCTGCAGCGTTGAACTTTTGACGACCAGTGTAGAATGGGTGCGAGTCCGAAGACACATCCACACGGATGAGTGGGTACTCGTTTCCATCTTCCCAAGTGATTGTCTCGTTCGAAGAACGTGTAGAACCAGTCAAGAATTTGTACTCAGTAGTTGAGTCCATAAATACAACTTTGTTGTAGTTTGGGTGAATTCCTTGTTTCATGGTTGTTTTCTCTCCTTCCGCCCTGGTTCATTTGCTGAGCCAGAGTAAGTTACCTTCCTATACTAAACGATTTTTTCATGCCCCGCAATACCTATTTTCAAGTCGTTGTGTCGGTTTTCGTCACACGTGGCTTCACAGGCGCACGCCGGACGGGTTTCTTCTTTTCTTTCTCCAGTTCAACGAAAAATTCTTCGTTATTTTTTGTATCCCGGATCTTGCGTAAGAAGCTGTCGACGAACTCATTGGACTCGTTCATCGTCCGGCGGATCGTCCATAAGGCATCCAGTTGTTCCTTCGGTAACAGCAACTCTTCTTTCCGTGTTCCGGATTTCCGGATATCGATGGCCGGGAAAATCCGACGCTCGGATAATTTTCGGTCCAGATGCAGTTCCATGTTCCCCGTCCCTTTAAACTCTTCATAGATGACATCATCCATCCGTGAACCGGTCTCGACAAGAGCAGTCGCAAGAATCGTCAGGCTGCCGCCGTGTTCGATGTTCCGTGCGGCACCGAAAAAGCGTTTCGGCTTGTGGAAAGCTGCCGGATCAATCCCGCCGGACAATGTTCGTCCGCTTTGCGGCACAGTCAGGTTATAAGCCCGTGTCAAACGCGTAATCGAATCCATTAAAATAACGACATCTTTTTTATGTTCGACGAGACGCATTGCCCGTTCCAACACAAGTTCTGAAATCCGGACGTGGTTGTCCGGTGTTTCGTCAAATGTCGAACTGACAACATCTGCGCCCGGTACGGAACGTTCGATATCCGTCACTTCTTCCGGCCGTTCGTCGATCAATAGAATAATCAGTTCAACATCCGGATGATTGACTTGGATTGAGTTCGCGATTTCTTTTAATAGAGAAGTTTTACCTGCTTTTGGCGGCGCAACGATCAGACCGCGCTGACCAAATCCGACCGGCGCAATCATATCCATCACCCGGACCGACAAATGGCGGGGTTCCGTCTCAAGGCGCATCAGACGGTCGGGATAGATTGGTGTCAGTGCCGGGAAGAACAGACGGTTCCGGGCTGTATCCGGCGCTTCTCCATTGACGGCTTCCACACTTAATAAGCCTTGGAACCGTTCATTTTCTTTTGGCGGACGAACTTTCCCAGTCACGACGTCTCCGTTACGGAGATTAAAGCGGCGGATTTGTGAAGCGGCGATATAGATGTCTTCAGAGGATTGCGAGTAGTTGATAGGACGAAGGAAGCCGAAGCCGCCGTCATTTTGCATTTGTGGGTTTCCGGGGATGACTTCGAGTACCCCCTCGAGGAAATAAAGACCGGTGGATTCTGCCTGCGCTTTAAGAATCTTGAACATTAATTCGCGCTTACGAGCCTCACGGTACTGCGGTACGTTTTTTGTTTTAGCGATCTCATATAAATCTTTTAATGTCAGGTTACTGAGTTGAGCAAGTGTATAGGAACGTTCTGGTTTGTCAGTTTTTTCAGTTGGCATATGCATTCACCTATTCTTCGTATAAATTCAGGAGCAAAGGATTTCGTCTTCATGGTGTAAAGGATCATGTTGTAGATTCTTCGTGAATTAAAGGTATCACATTTCATCCATTTCGTCGTGATTTAAGAAATGGGAATTTCTTCTTTGTAATATTCGAGTATATTATTGCAGTTATGTTACAAAAACGTCATGTTTTGTAGCGGAACTGAAAAAACGTTTTCATGTATCCGCATGCTAAGATAATCGTGCAGAGAAAAACTTACACAGTTGTAAGGCATACTGCTTAAACAAACACTTAATGAGATACATCATATAACTCGGTTTTCAAAACTACTTTAAAATGACATGGAGGATTTCACATATGAAACGTTTTCTAGCATCGGTCGCGACAGCAGCATTAGTGGTTTCAGGATTTGCATCAGTGGGAACAGGTAAGGTTGAAGCAGCTTCTACAGTAACGAAAGTTAAGATCACAGACAGCGGATTACGTGTTCGTACGGGCCCTTCTACAAAAGCAAGCATCGTTGGTAAAGTAAACGCAGGCCAAACATTTACATACAAAGGTAAATCAGGCAGCTGGACTAAAATTTCATACGGTGGAAAAACACGTTACGTTTCGACACAGTATACGAAAACATATAAGTCTTCTACTTCAACGGCTAAAAAATCAACAACTTCATCTTCTACACGTACACGCCTTCTCAGCGAAGCAGCAAAACATAAAGGAACTCCTTATGTATGGGGCGGAACGACAACTCGTGGATTTGACTGCTCTGGTTTCACAAGCTACGTTTACAAAAAAGCAGCAGGCAAAACATTGCCACGTACGTCTTCTTCACAATACGCTTCTTCTAGAAAAGTAAGTGTTTCAAACGTTCAACCTGGAGATCTTGTTTTCTTCTCACACGGTAGCGGCATTCAGCACGTCGGTATGGCAACAAGCAAAACAAGCATGGTTAACTCAGAAACAGGCGGCGTTAAATACTCAAGCTTCAAATCAGGTTACTGGGGTTCACGCCTTGTCGGCGCGGGTTCATACCTATAATTGAAATTACCAAGCGGTTGAGCATCGGCTCGATCGCTTTTTTTCTACCCGATTATCGAAGGAGGACATCTCATGAACGTATTAATCACCGGCGCATCTGCCGGAATCGGTCGCGAACTGGCTTATCTGCATGCGGAACAGGGAGATCATCTGTTACTGGTCGGACGGAACGCCGAACAACTTTTCGAAACAAAACACTTCGTCGAACAACGCGGTGGATCTGCCGTCGTGCTTCCATATGATATCGGGCAATCGCTTCAAATTAAAGCCCTGTTACGTGCGACAGAGAACACTCCGGTCGATATTTTAATCAACAATGCCGGGTTTGGTCTGTACGGGGAATTCATCGAGACGGATTTAGCACGCGAACTCAATATGATTGACGTCAATATCCGGGCACTGACACATTTGACGAAAGCTTTTGCCCGGCGAATGAAAATACAGGGTGGCGGACGGATCATTCAGATTGCTTCGACCTCGTCTTTTCACGGCGGTCCTTTGATGAGCGTCTATTATGCGACAAAAGCGTACGTCCTCAGTTTTTCGGAAGCTTTGGCAGACGAGCTCGCCCCCTACAACATTCAAGTGACAGCGGTTTGTCCGGGAGCGACTCATACGGATTTCGCCAAAACGGCCGATTTAGCAACGTCCGGATTGTTTAAGCGTCCCGGCATCATGGACGCGCCAACCGTCGCGCAACTTTCCTTCGACGGATACATGAACGGAAAAACACTTGTCATTCCGGGTCGCAGTAATGCGGTCTATGTCTTTATGACACGATTCTTCTCCCGCCGGAAACTCGTTCAGATGACACATCAGTTACAGGCTCCGACAGACCGTCTCTAATACCGTTTTATAGAATAGTCTTGCTCCTTCCTATACTCGCTTTCCTCAGGCGAAACACGAGCCGCGGCTTCTGTGTCCTGAAACGGACAAGTAGCCGGGTCTCGTTTGTTTCTGACGCGCGATAAACCCGCGCTTTTCCTGAAGGAGTCGAGTATAGTCCACAAGACTTCATTCCACAATAAAGACGGATCCGATAAAAGTCGGATCCGTCTTTATTATTTGCATATAAAAATCGTATTACTTGATCACAAGCTTCGGTTTTTTCTTGAACGAGTGAATACCTTCAACGAAACGAACCGTTCCCGACTTCGCCCGCATGACGACCGAGTGCGTTTGACCGCCTTGTGCCGTGAACTGAACACCTTTCATCAACTCGCTGTCTGTGACACCGGTTGCTGCGAAGATGCAGTCATCTCCCGTGACAAGATCGTCCATCATGAGGATTTTCGACGGATCTTCGATGCCCATCTTCTTGCATCGTGCGACTTCCGCTTCATCCGCCGGCAAGAGACGGCCTTGAAGTTCTCCGCCGAGACATTTTAAGGCAACGGCTGCAAGAACACCTTCCGGCGCCCCGCCTGAACCGAGCAGAATATCAATCCCGGTGTGCGGGAAAGCTGTATTGATGGCTGCCGCGACATCTCCGTCACCAATCAAACGAATCCGGGCCCCTGTTGCGCGAATACGTTGAATGATTTCTTCATGGCGTTCCCGGTCAAGAATCGAGACGACGACGTCTTCGATTTCTTTGTTTTTCGCTTTTGCGACTGCAGCGATGTTTTCTTCGATTGTCGCATCTAAGCTGATATGTCCTGCTGCTTCCGGTCCAACCGCAATTTTATCCATGTACATATCCGGTGCGTGTAACAAATCACCGGCATCTGCGACTGCAAGAACTGCGAGTGCACCCCATGTTCCTTTGGCGACGATGTTCGTCCCCTCAAGCGGATCAACTGCGACATCAAGACGCGGTCCGTATCCATTTCCGAGTTTCTCACCGATATAGAGCATCGGTGCCTCATCCATTTCCCCTTCGCCGATGACGACTGTTCCTTTCATCGGGATCGTATCAAATACATCACGCATGGCGCTGGTTGCTGCATCATCCGCCTCGTTTTTCAAGCCCTTCCCCATCCAGCGTGCCGAAGCCAGTGCTGCTGCCTCTGTTACGCGTACGAGTTCCATTGATAAACTTCTCTCCATGTGTATAATCCCCTCTCCCTAACTGAAAACCTTAAACCGTTTCGCGCCAAACAAGAGCGCCGAGTTCTTTTAACTTCTCGTCAAACCGTTCGTAGCTTTGATCAAGTACTTCTGCATGGTGTAATAATGTTTCACCGGAAGCAAGCATTCCACTTAACACGAGTGCCGCGGCACCACGTGGATCATGGGCTTCAATTTCAGTGCCGCGCAATGCTTCACCGCCGCGGATGATGATTGAAGCGTCTTCGTGGGTAATCCGTGCATTCAGGCGCCGCATTTCCTGGACATGCCGGAAACGTTGCGGATACAGCTTGTCGACGACGACACTTGCGCCTTTCGGTTTCAACAGTACAGCCGAAATGACCGGTTGCAGATCACTCGGAAATCCTCCGTAATGAAAGACACGAATATCAATCGGTTTCGCCATATCGATGGACGCTGTGACCGAATCATCCGCTAACTCGATTTTAGCCCCGAACCGTTCCAACTTTTGAATGATGCTTTCAAGATGTAACGGAATGACGTTATCAACCGTCACGCGGCCGAGGACGGCTCCCATTGCCAGGAACGTCCCTGCTTCCATCCGGTCCGGAATTAACGTATGACGGCATCCTTGAAGCGTCTTGACACCTTTGATTCGAATCTCATCGGTCCCTGCACCTTTGACACTCGCACCCATGTTCGTCAACATCGTACTCACGTCGATGACTTCCGGATCACACGCTGCATTTTCAATGACCGTCGTTCCTTCCGCCATGACAGCGACCAGCAAGGCACTGATGGTCGCACCGAATGAAGGAAGGTCCAGATAAATCCGGTTTCCCTTCAACTCTTCGACGTTCATGTAGTAAACCCCTTGTTCATTTCGCATCTCGACACCAAGTCGTTCCAGTGCCTTGATGTGTAAATCAATCGGTCGAGGACCGATGGCATAACCACCGGGCAGACCGACGACCCCCTGTTTGAATCGCGCCGCGAGAACACTCATCAGGTAAATGGATCCACGTAATTTCCGTGTATCCGTCCCTGTGAGCGGCATCGGTTCGACATGACTCGGGTCAATCGTCACCATATCGCCTTGACGTGTTACGACGGCTCCAAGCATCTCAATGATTTGGATCATCGTCGCGACATCGCCAATGTCCGGTACCCCCTCAAGAATGACCTGTTGATTGGTCAGCAGTGCTGCCGCGAGACACGGAATCGCACTCTGTTTCGATCCACTGATCATGACGGTTCCTTCAAGACGTTGTTGTCCTACGATATGCAAAATGTCCACATTCCATCAACCTTTCTCTACAATCTGTTATTGCTGCGCTTTTTCCCAGTCAGCCAGGAAACGTTCGATTCCCTGCGTCGTTAACGGGTGTTGCGTCAGTGATTCAATGACATTAAGCGGAATCGTCGCAATGTCTGCTCCAGCGAGCGCCGCATTCGTGACGTGAACCGGATTACGAACAGAAGCCGCGATGATTTGTGTCGGAATATCATGAATGACGAAGATTTGGGCAATCGTTTCGACAAGCCCCATTCCGTCTTGCCCGATATCATCCAGACGACCGAGGAACGGCGATACGTATGTCGCGCCGGCACGTGCCGCAAGCAAGGCCTGGTTCGGATTGAAGATCAACGTGACGTTCGTCGTGATGTTTTCTTTTGAAAGTGCTGCAACAGCCTCAAGTCCTGCCGGTGTCATCGGAACCTTTACCGTAATGTTCGGTGCAATCTGAGCAAGTTCCTTCCCTTCGCGAATCATTCCTTCTGCATCGAGGGCAATGACTTCAGCGCTGACTGAGACGTCTCCGACGATCTCACAGATTTCGCGCAGTCGTGTATGGAAATCGACGCCTTCTTTTGCGACGAGTGACGGGTTTGTCGTAACCCCATCTAAAATCCCCATTTTATGTGCTTTTTTAATATCCTCTACGTTTGCTGTGTCGATAAAAAATCTCATCTCTCTCTTTCCCCTTTCATCCCTTAAAGTATCCCTTGAAATCGCTTACTCCTCCATTATAAATTTTTTCGGTGAGAAGTCCTAACGTTTTCCAAAACAATCTGCTGATTTAGATGAAAAAAAGCACGATAGACGAGTGTCTACCGTGCTTTAGGCATGGAAAATTAAGCTTTGTTGCTTGAACCGAACTCACGCATCTTACCGATGACAGTTTGTTTGATTGCTTCGCGACCTGGTGCGATGAATACGCGTGGGTCATATGCTTCTGGTTTCTCAGCCAAGACTTCACGAACCACTTTCGCGAACGAAATTTGGTTTTCCGTGTTGACGTTGATTTTCGAAGTACCAAGCGAAATTGCTTTTTCGATATCGTGTGTCGGGATTCCTGTTCCACCGTGAAGAACGAGTGGAAGGTTTGTTGCGTTACGGATTTCTTCCATTTCAGTGAAACCAAGGTTTGGTTCACCTTTGTATGGTCCGTGAACAGAACCGAGTGCAGGAGCAAGCGTGTCGATTCCAGTTTCTTTGACGATACGAACGCAGTCGTCAAGTTTCGCGTACATGACATCACCGATGACGTCGTCTTCTTGTCCGCCAACTGTACCAACTTCCGCTTCTACTGAAACACCTTTCGAATGCGCATACTCAACAACAGCTTTTGTTGTTTCGATGTTTGTGTCGATCGGGCTATGTGAATCGTCGATCATTACAGATGTAAATCCAGCGTCGATCGCTTCTTTACATTTTTCAACGCTCGAACCGTGGTCGAGGTGGATTGCAACAGGAACTGTTACTTTCATGTCGTGAACGAGACCTTCTACCATTTTAACAACAGTGTAGAATCCGCCCATGTGACGTGCTGCACCTTCAGATACTCCAAGAATAACTGGTGACTGCTCTTCTTGAGCCGCACCGAGTACTGCTTGAGTCCACTCGAGGTTGTTGATGTTGAATTGACCTACTGCGTACTTACCTTCGAGAGCTTTGTTTAACATGTCTGTCATAGATACTAATGGCATAATGACATCCTCCTCTGTTTTGATCGCTACTTACACGTAAACGTGCATTTTCAGACTGATTATAACACACTGATTCACCGGAACGTACAGCATTTCACTCCGAATTTAGGATTGTGACGACGACGTGAAGGATTAACCGCTTACATCGTTCGAAATTTGCACAGTCACTTCTTTTTTTAATTCAAAGATGTCGAACGGCTTGCCGAAGAAGGCAACGACACCGAGTCGTTTCGCTTCATCCATCGCTTCTTTTTCGTCTAAAGCGGTCATCAGAATCGTGCGGATCCGTCGTCCGACCTCATCCTGATGACGCAGGACTTCAAGACCGGTCCGCCCCGGCATGTTGACATCCATCAATAACAAATCGTATTCCGTCTCCTTGAGCCGTTCAATCGTCTCAAGACCATCGACGGCGACATCGGTCGTATATCCTTGCGCCCGAAACAATTGTGCCAGTAAATTCCGAATCCCCGGTTCATCTTCCGCGATGAGTAATCTTCCTTTCATCTCCCACACTCCTCCTCTAGTTATTTCCATTCTACATGAAAGCAAAACTTGCTATATACTGTGTGTGAGAGAAATTTAGAAAGGATGTTAGAAATGCTGAAAATTTTAGCGACACAATTCAACGGAAAACTACAAACGCTTACAAAACAGGAAGACGAATTATTCGATGTCGTCCGTCTGCTTGCGCAGGCACTCGTCGGTCAAGGAAAAGTCTATCTCGATGCCTACGGCGAGTTTGAAGGACTGTATCCGATGCTGTCCGACGGTCCGGACCAGATGAAGCGTGTCACGAAAATTAAGGATCATAAAACGTTGCATGCCGTCGACCGGGTGTTGATTTTCACACCGGATACGGAACGGTCCGATCTACTCGCGTCACTTGCCCGCTATGATGCATGGCATACGCCCTATTCAATCATCACACTTGCTGATGTGACGGAAACACTCGAACGGTCGATTGCACCGCTCGCTCTGAAATTCGATAAAGGATTGCTTCCGGCTGAGGACGGTTCCCGTCACGGTTTGCCGAGTCTGGCACTGGGTGCCTTCCTGTTGACGCATATTTTGACACAGTTACAAGAGATGACGGAAGAGTGGGAATGACGCTTTTCTTCTATAGTAATAAACTAAACAACCCTGTCTCCGATTTGGAAACAGGGTTGTTGGTCGTTCACTTTAATTCTTACTCACCAAGTGATGCCTGGATGAAGTCATGGAACAAGGCTTGCGGACGTTCCGGACGCGAAATCAATTCCGGGTGGAACTGACAAGCGACGAACCATTTGTGTTCCGGGATCTCGATGATTTCAACAAGACGGCCATCCGGGCTCGTACCTGAGAAGACCATACCGTTCGCTTCGAACTGCTCACGGAATTCGTTGCCGAACTCATAACGGTGACGGTGACGTTCGTAGACAAGCTCGCTTGAGTACGCAGCATGTGCTTTCGTACCGTCTTCAAGCTTACACGGATACAGACCAAGACGAAGTGTTCCGCCGAGGTCTTCGATGTCTTTTTGTTCCGGCAGCAAGTCGATGATCGGATACGGTGTCGCCGGATCGATTTCCGCCGAGTGGGCACCTTCAAGATTCAAGACGTTACGGGCGAACTCAACTGTAGCCAGTTGCATACCGAGGCAAATTCCGAAGAACGGGACGTTGTTTTCACGGGCAAAACGTGTCGCTTCGATTTTCCCTTCGATTCCACGTTCTCCGAATCCGCCCGGGACAAGGATTCCATTTGCTGAACCGAGTAATTCCTGAACGTTGTCACGCGTGACGTCTTCTGCATTGATCCAGTCGATTTCGATGTCGCTGTTAAAGGCAAAACCGGCGTGTTTCAAAGCTTCTGCAACCGAGATGTACGCATCACGGAGTTCGACATATTTCCCGACGAGAGCGATTTTCGTTTTCTTCTCGAGGTGTGTCACTGTGTGGACAAGTTGCTTCCAAGCAGTCATGTCAGCAGCCGGTGTATCGAATTTGAAGTAGTCACAGACGAGTTGGTCCATGCCTTGACGTTGCAGATTAAGCGGCACTTCGTAAAGTGTCGACGCATCTTTTGCTTCAATGACCGCTTCCGGACGTGTGTCACAGAAGAGGGCAATTTTATCTTTCATTTCTTGCGGTACATCATGTTCTGCACGAAGAACGATGATATCCGGCTGAATTCCGTAGCTGCGGAGTTCTTTAACACTGTGTTGTGTCGGTTTCGTCTTCAGCTCGCCTGCAGCGGCAAGATACGGAACGAGTGTACAGTGAACGTACATGACGTTTTCTTTCCCAATATCGTTTTTCACCTGACGAATGGCTTCGATGAACGGAAGCGATTCGATATCCCCTACTGTTCCACCAATCTCTGTTATGACGACATCTGCGCCCGTTTCTTTTCCGGCACGGAAGACACGGTCTTTGATTTCATTCGTGATGTGCGGAATGACCTGAACCGTTCCACCGTTGTAATCCCCGCGACGTTCTTTTTTCAGAACCGTCGAGTAGATCCGGCCGGATGTCACGTTTGCATTTTGGCTAAGGTTAATGTCGATGAACCGTTCGTAGTGACCAAGGTCAAGGTCCGTTTCAGCACCGTCATCCGTGACGAACACTTCGCCGTGCTGGTACGGGCTCATCGTTCCCGGGTCGATGTTGATGTACGGGTCGAATTTTTGGATCGTGACGTTCAGGCCACGGTTTTTCAAGAGACGAGCGAGTGATGCTGCCGTGATCCCTTTACCGAGCGAAGATACTACCCCACCGGTTACGAAAATATACTTTGTCATGATTAAATTGCTCCCTTCTCGAGTCCAGAAATCTGTCAGAGGTCGTTAAAAAATAAAAAAGCAAAAGTGCCCCCATTCACAGGAGACACTTTTGCTGAAATTAAGCACGTTGCTTAAAGAAGCCCATGACTAACTTACGTCATTCCGAAAACTTCGTCAAGCAGATTTTTTAAAGACAAAAATCACACGTACCTGTGTCAGCCGTCAACGAAAAAACTACCATTTTCATGTTCAAAAATGGCAGGTTGCGGTTGTTAAACTTCTTCGTCATCTTCCTCGAAATCTTCGAGGTCTTCTTCATCCAAATCGTCTTCGAGGTCATCAATGACCGCAACTTTTTTGAATGTATCTTCTTCGCTGTCATCTGCTGCATCATAATCAGCAGTTTTCGCGAATGTATCGAGATCATCTTCGATTGTCTCGAACTCATCTTCTTCTGCATCGTAGTTAAACTCTTCTTCGAACTCATCGAGTTCACCGCGTTGACGCGCTTCGATGACCAAGTCCTCGTCCGATTTATCGAACGGATACCATGCACGAAGCGACCAACGGTTAGCTCCGACGTTAACGAAGTTTCCGTCGATGTTCATGTCCGTATAAAGTTGGGCAAGTTTCTCGAACTTATCCTCTTCATTTTTAAACGTATGATATTTTTCGATTTCTTTTGTGATGTCATCGAAAGTAATAGGCTGTTCGCCCGCTTCTTGCAGCATTTCATTGACGAAGTTAATCAGTGAAAGATCAGTAATTTCTTCTTTACTTAAACGGCTGAGGCTCATTGTGACGGCCACTTCCTTTCATTTGCGTTCAATCCATTACTTCTCATTATACGCAAAAGGGCTTTTAAAAATCCAGTCTCTCGTAAAAAAAGATTCATCGAAAAAGAAAATTGGGTTTTTGAGGGGCCTGAAAAAGGAATAATCCAAGAGAAAAGAAGGAGGAATCACGGATGGATGTGACAATTGAACGGGTAAACGACTTTGATGGATACAACTGGCTTCCGTTGCTCGCTAAAAGTTCGCAGGAAGGATTCCAACTCGTCGAGCGAATGTTACGCAACCGTCGGGAGGAATCGTTTCAAGAAGACGGGGAAGCGATGTTCGTCGCCCTGTCGACAACCAATCAAGTCCTCGCGTGCGGCGGATATATGAAACAATCCGGTCAAGCCCGAACCGGCCGGATCCGTCATGTCTATGTCTTGCCGGAAGCCCGGTCACATGGAATCGGGACGGCATTGCTTGAAAAAATCATGTCTGAAGCCTTTTTGACGTATGACCGACTCGTCTTATACAGCGAACAGGCCGATCCGTTTTATCAAGGTCTCGGATTTCAACTCGTTTCCGGTGAAAAAATCACGCACACTTTGGATAAAACCGCTTTTGCCGACTCAAACCGATGAATTGACATATCGGAAAGTATCGATTAGATTGATGGCATGACACAACAAGTAGATCTTTTTAAAGCGTTGTCGAACGAAGTCCGTCTCGACATCTTACGCTGGCTCAAGGATCCAGAGACTCATTTCAACAAACCGGCTGCTCACTTGTCAACGAATCTCGCTGAAAAAGGAGGCGTCTGTGTCGGTGATATCCAGGAGAAGGCCAACCTGTCCCAATCCACGGTATCCCAGTACTTGGCGATGTTACAAAAAGTCGGATTGCTCGAATCCGAACGTCACGGCAAGTGGACGTATTACCGTCGAAATGAAGAAAAGATTAACGAGTTGGCAGAGTATCTAAAAGGAGAACTCTAAGGGGTTTTCCTTTGTTCATATATCGACAATTCTCGATATGTAGATTCGGAAAAGAAAGAAGGAACGGATTGTGAAATTCATTTATTACCTGTTGGCTTTACTTGCCGGGATTGCGCTCAGTATTGAAGGCGCCATCTACGGGGAGCTTGGTAACAGTATCGGTAAACTCGAAAGCAGCTTTTATAATTTCTTTGCCGGTACGATCATCATCGGCATCATCACCCTTTTCTTTGGAAAAGGTTCGCTTGGCTATACATTCAAAGCTCCGAAATGGACGTTGCTCGGCGGATTACTCGGAAGTATTTATTTGACGATTCTGATCATCAGCATCCCGCTCGTCGGTGTCGGTCTCGCCATGATCAGCGTCATCATCGGTCAGATGATCGCCAGCATGGTCATTGAACATAAAGGATGGCTCGGAAGTCCCCGCGTTGCCATCAACAAAGACAAATTAATCGCATCCGGCCTGATGGTCATCGCGCTATTTTTGATTTTCTAAGAAGGAGGAAACTTGATGAATATCGCATTACTCGGCATGACACTGCTCGGAGGAATTCTCCTCAGTGCCCAGTCTTCAATCAACGGTGCCTTCGGTCAAAAAGCCGGCGCACTGGAAAGTACATTTTTAACTTTTTTCACCGGCATGCTCCTGCTTGCACTCGCCGTCCTCTTTTTCGGACAAGGAGATGTCCTGTTAATTCTTGATGCACCCCGGTGGCAGCTCAGTGCCGTCTGGTTCGGTGTCAGTTATCTGTTTCTGACCATTCTCTCCGTCCCGAAAATCGGGGTGACGGCAGCCAGTATCGCAACCGTCATCGGACAGTTGTCCGCCGGAATGGTGCTTGACCACTTCGGAACATTCGGCGGCGTCGAAGTCGCGTTTGATTTGAAACGTTTTGCCGGTCTGTTGTTTATGTTAGCCGCCTTGTTCTTTATTTACCGCGGGAACAAACGACGGGTCGAAGCGCCTGCTTCCGACTCGATGGCTTCTTGATTATGATATCCAAAACATGACTGATCTAAAAGGAATCACTACTCCTTTCACGCGCTTTCCTCAGGCGAGACACAAGCCAACTTCTCCGCCTCAATGAGGCGTGAAAGTGGGTCTTGTCTGTCTCTGACAGCGCAAGACAACCTGCGCTTTTTCCTGTAGGAGTCGCATGAAAGAGTGATTCCTTTTGAACACGCCCATGGGGGTGACAGACTTGAAATCTGTCACCCCCTGATTTGTATAACATCCACTTTTCAGTCCGCCCTGCTTTCGTTTAAATACGTCAGCGCTTCCACCGCGAGCTGATGATCCGCTTCCTGCGATAAGCCCGATACGGTAATCGTTCCGATGACACCGACACCCGCGACCCGGACCGGAAACGATCCGCCGGCGTCGGCATAGTCGGCCGGATTGACCGCATACATCGTGTGGTAGGACCGGTTTTTACTTTCGTTATACAGTCGCATGTAGAGCGAGCTGTGTCCGTGACGGAGGACGACGTTCGATTTCCGCCGGATCCACTCTTCCTGATCCGGTGCCGTTCCGTCGAGGGCCGCATAAAACAGCCGTTGTCCGTTCCGTTTCAGCTCGACGGCGACGCTGAGTTGCTCCTCGATTGCCCGGTCGATGACATATCGTCCGGCACGCAGGGCATCGTGATTCGTAAACTGACGTAACGTCAGCGTTTCTTCCTGTACCAACAATTCCGTCAGATTCATTGCTCCCACTCCTTCCGGAAAATCTTCCGTCCCTTCTCGCTGCTCAAACGAACGGCTTCGATGATTTGCATCGTCTTGAGTGCATCCGTCAAATCGACCGGCACGTCACCCGTCTTCAAACCTTCAGCAAGTGCTTTGTAAAAACCAAGGTAATTCCCCGGAAGTGTCGCCAATCGTTCTGCCGGATGATCCGCAAGTTGCAGATATCCGTAATTCACGGCTTCCTCCTGACCAATTGCGGCATCAATTGTTTGTCCGGACGCAAGGCGCGTTTCCTGCGGATCCATTCCGTATTTGAGATAACTTCCGCGTGTCGCATGCAATTCAAACCGCGGCGTTGCCCCTTGGATAAAGGAATTGGACCGCAGGATGACGCGACGCTTTCCGTAAAATAACGTAATGTGGAATCCATCATCCGTCTCCGCTCCTTCGCGCTGGGATAAAACATCCCCGACGACTGCATCCGGTTCCCCGAACAAAGCGAGCGCCTGATCGATCAAGTGTGAACCGAGGTCAAATAAAATACCGGAACCCGGTCCTGCTTTTTCCCGCCAGCGATCCCGTACAACCGGACGATAGCGATCAAACCGTGATTCGAACAATTGCCAATCTCCGATTTCATTCATCTCGACCAACTGTTCGACCGTCAGGAAATCACCGTCGTAACGGCGGTTTTGATAGACGGCGACAGAGACGCCGTGTTGCATTGCGAGACGTTGCAGTTCGATTGCCTCTTCCATCGTCACGACGGCCGGTTTTTCGAGCAGGACATGTTTTTTAGCTTCGATGGCTTGTTTCGCCATCTCAAAATGTAAAGCTGTCGGTGTCGTAATGATGACAAGTTCCGTCTGTTCATCCTGTAAGGCCTCTTCGAGTGTTTCAATCACATCGGCTTCCGGGAAAACAGCTGCCACTTTATCGGCTTGGCTAGATACGACTTGCCGGACCGTATATTCGGGCAACGCTTGAATCAATGGGGCGTGAAACGTTACGGCTGAAAATCCGAATCCGACTAATGTCGTTTGAATCGTCGTCATGTTTGTTCCTCCTCTGCTGTTTCGAGCAAGATATGGGCTTCTTGCAGCCACTTTTGCCATTGTTCGGTCGGGTGTTCATCCGTAATCAGGACATCGATCTGATCCAGATCACATACTTTGTGCAAAAAACGTTTCTCGAACTTCGTATGGTCCGCCAGTACGATCACTTCCGCGCTACTACGGATCATCGCCTTTTTCACGATGGCTTCTTCCAGATTTTCCGCGAATACCCCCTGTTCCGTCAGTCCACACGCTCCAAGAAATACACGGTCGACCTGATAATTCAAAATATCATCCGCTGTCTTAATCCCGACTAAACTGCGTGCATGCCGGTCCCATTTTCCTCCGGTCACATACAAATCAATTTCCGGACGGGCCTCCAGTTGTTCGACGACAGCTAGTGCATTCGTAATGATTTGGATTGGTTGCGCCGGCAGATGAACCGTCATCCGGGCGACCGTCGAAGCTGCATCGAGGATGATTGTTTGGTCCGGCTGAACGTACCGGACGGCGTGTTTCGCAATCCGGTTCTTTTCCGGCTGTTCGGTCCGCCGGTCATACTGAACGGTCGTATTTGTCCCGACACGGATCAAACCGTTTTTGACCCGGATGATTTTCCCTTCCCGCTCGAGCTGAATCAAATCACGCCGGGCTGTGTCCCTGGAAATCCGGTACTCTTCCATCAGCTGATCAAGTGAAATTTCAGGTGTCGTCTTGATCCATTCACGCATTTGTTGAAGTCGATTCTGTTGAGCCATCTTCCTTTTCCTCCTGCTCTTTTTCTTCATTTTAAGTTTTTACATTACATGATGCAATTTTTACTTAAAATAACTTCGCTAAATTCGGGTAAAGAATGGTATAGCCTGGAATTCAAGAGGAGGAATGACGCATGCGTACGATTTTCATCACCGGTGCTTCGTCCGGGATCGGTCTCGCGACGGCGACACGTTTTGCTGAAGAAGGATGGACGGTATATGCCGGAACCCGTGAACTGACTCCGGCACTTCAACAAGCCGCCTTACCGCATTTGCATTTCCTTGAAGTCGATGTCACGGACCTGATGAGTTTAAAACAGGCCGTCTCCGTCATTGAGCAAGAAGTTGGTCATTTGAATACTTTATTCTGCAACGCCGGACAAGGCTTGTTACGCGCACTCGGACAAGCGACGAGTTATGAAATCACTCAGCTGTTTGATATCAACGTGTTTGGTGTCATGCGGACGATTGAATGTTGTCTGCCGCTTTTGAAAGCCGCTCCGAACGGCAGTCATTTATTAGCCACCTCGAGCATCAGCGGACTGGTCGGTCAGCCGATGAACGAAATCTATTGTGCCAGCAAGTTTGCGCTTGAAGGACTGTTCGAAAGCTTAGCTACTTATTACAAACCGTTTTTCTCGATCGATGTCACGTTGATCGAACCGGCTGCCGTCGAGACGAACTTCACAGCAAGCGTCCTCGACCGTCTCGAGCAGACAGGCGGATTGCACGAAGATGATTTCAAACCGATCATCGAAAGTTATTTACGGACGTACCGCGTCCGGCACGCCGAGCGCCAGTCGCCGGAAACGATCGCCGAGTTGATCTTTGAACTCGTCCATGCCGATGAGAAGCCGTTGCGTGTCCGGACAGCTCCGGAAGACGAAGCCTTCGTCGCCCATAAAACGGCAAACGATCCGTCCGGTCTCGTCGGGACACTCAAAACCCGGCAACTGACACTAAATTTAGACTGATTCCCCTTTTGTTCAAAACATATCAGATTCGTCCTTTTCTTCTTTCTATAATGAAAGAAACACTTTAAATTCATTCAGAAGGACGGTTTTTCATGACTCCCTTATTTTTGTATACGGCCGTCTATTTGATTCCGACGTTCATCATGTTCTATATGGCCGTCGATATCCTGTTACGCAATCCAAAACGTTCGCAACACCGGCTGCTGAGTCTTTTTACTTTCGCCTACGGAATGTTGTTTCTCGGTGAATTTTTCCGAAACGCTGCGCCCGTCTCGATGAGTCCAGCTTTCGTGACGTATTGGTTTGGGAATGCCGGACTACTCGTCTTCAGTACATCGCTCCACTTTATCTTCCGTGTCTCGAATCTGTGGAAAAAGATGCCGCGGCTCCTTTACCCGGGCATCTTTTATGTACCAATGATCATCGTTCTGATTACGTATACCTTTCAGACGAACGTCATCAACAGTCAGCAATTTGAACGGATCGGCGCCTTCATCTATCCGGAGTTCAATGCCTCGTACTTAATCACGATGACTGTCGGGAACGTCTTCCACCTTCTCGTGATCGGTTTACTGTTTTATGCACGGACCCAGTTGCGGGATGCGCGCCGGGGAATCATCAATGTCCTGTTGAGTGTTGCGCTCCTTGTTCTCGTCTGGGATATCGTCTTCGGATACAACTCGTTCTACGGTGTCATGCCGCCCTACGCCTATATGTACGGCGGACTGTTTTGGGCCGGTGCTCTGACGATCGCCATGCGCCGGTTTGATTATCTCGCCTCTTACCAGAAACGGTTTGCGACGCTGTACAATCTGAATCCTTCGGCGATTCTGTTGCTCGACCGTCACGGCCGAATCGAGAGTGCGAATCCCGCGGCTCATACATTGTTGAAAGAACACAAACTGTCCGGTCAGCCGTTCGCCGACTACCTGCCGGAGAAAAAACAACAGGGTTGGCTTCAGCATTATGAGGTCCACTTTGCTTCTCAACGTAAATTCAACGAATACGAAACAAAGGTCCTGACGCTCGAACAACAGGAACGGTATGTCGTCATGGACGCCGACTTTGTCTTCATCGAACAGGAGTTACACGGGATGTTGCTGATTCGGGATATCCAGTCCTTTAAGGAAGCCGAGCAGACGATCCGCTTTTTCGCCTATCATGACCCGTTAACGAAAATCCCCAACCGGCGTAACTTTTACGAACGAGCCGGGCAAGCCATTCTCGAGCAGGACAGTGTCACGGTCGTCGTCGTTGACCTCGACGGCTTTAAAAGCATCAACGATACGTACGGTCATCAAATCGGCGATGCTTTTTTGATTCACTTGGCTCAGCTGCTTGAACGGACCGTTAAGCCGCCCGGTTTCGCTGCCCGGGTCGGCGGCGATGAATTCTTTTTACTGTTGCCGAATCAGACACCGGACCAGTTGCACCAGTTCGCAGCTTCGCTCTTAGAGACCTTCCAGGACAATCCGTTTATACTCGCAGAAGAGTTGATCGAGATTCGAACGAGCATTGGACTGAGTTATTCACCCGATCACTGCATCAGCTTGGATACATTGATTCATCATGCCGATCAGGCCATGTATCACATCAAATACAATGGTAAAAACGGATACCGGATTCATGATACACTCGACTCGATTCAACGACCGTCCGAAGGAGGCACACGATGATTTCCATGCTTGCGATTTTTTCACGATTATTTAAAGGGTTACGCCATGCTTTTCAGTTATCCTACTTCCGTGGTCTCTTGATGCTGTGTCTGTTGACCCTGCTGTCCGGAACGATTTTTTACAGCACGCAAGAAAACTTAACCATCGTCGACGCGCTGTATTTCTGTATCACGACGCTGAGCACGGTCGGGCATCCGACGTTCGCTCCCGTCACGACACTCGGCAAAGTCTTCACGATGGCCTATATTACGATCGGATGCGGTTTGTTCCTTACATTGATTGCTACACTCGCCTATGTCTTGATTAAGGAACAGGAAGACTGAAAGGAGATGCCTTCATGCGGCAAGCAGCCATTCAAAATAACTTCGACTGGTGTCGTCTGATTTGCGAGCTGAACGGATGTACCGTCACGGAAACAGAGGATCACTGGAAAGCGACCGGCGACGTCCCGCCGCTCTATCCGGAAATGATGGTCCGGGCGCATCAACAGCAACTCGATCTGACCGGTGTCAACAGTATCAAGGATTGCACCGCCAGCTATGATTTTTCACTTGCCGGTCTGACACACCTGTTCACGGCGGAATGGATTGTCCGTCCGCCGATTCTCGACCGGCGTGCGCTCCCGCCAGACTGGACTGTCGTGACGACTTCCGAGGAAGCAGCACGTTTCTTCGCCTTCATCGAGACGCACGACTTGCCGGATACGTTGTTCGAACGAACCGATGTCCGGCTGTTCTTTTCGGATGCGCAGCAGACCGGATTTATCGCCTATTCCAACGGTCAAACGACCGGACTGTCGCATTTGACGTCCGATTATCTCGATGAACGACTCTGGGATGATATCATCCGGCTCAGTTCGGCTCACTTCCCGGGACAGCCTCTCGTCGGCTATGAGTATGGCGATCAATTGATCACGGCACTTGAAGCCGGCTTCGATGATATTGGACCACTTGCCGTCTGGATCCGCTGAACCGAGAACTTCTTTTCTAAATGAAAGTCAAAAAAAGTATCGTTTTACCGGATATCGACAGATTCGGCAGAACGATACTTTTTTGTGTTACATCAAACGGCTGATGAAGGCCGTCGCAATCCCGAAATAGACGAGCAGCGACAGGATATCGTTCAGCGTCGTGATGAGCGGGCCGGATGCGATGGCCGGGTCGATATTCAGACGGTGCAGGATCAATGGAATAATCGTTCCGGCTAATGTTCCAAAAATCAATGTAATGATCAGTGAACTGCCGACGACGAGACCAAGAATCGGATCCCCCTGCCAGACGTAGGCGATGATGGCAATCAAAATCCCACACGTCACACCAATGATCAGACCGACCCGTAATTCCCGAATGATCAGCCGCGTGACGACCCGTTTGTCGACTTCACGCGTAATCAGACCACGGACTACGACAGCCAGCGACTGCGTTCCGGTATTTCCCGTCATTCCGGCAATCATCGGCATGAAAAATGCCAACGCGACCACTTTGGATAACGTTTCTTCAAACTGACTGATAATCGATCCGGACACGAGTCCGATAAATAATAACAAAATTAACCACGGCAGACGCCGGGTTGCGGCCACCCACGGTTTCGTATCAAAATCAATCGATTTCCCGGACGCCGATAACTTTTCGATGTCTTCATTTGCTTCTTCCCGTAAGACGTCAAGGGCATCATCGACCGTAATCAATCCGACGAGGACATCCCCTTCGACGACCGGTAACGAGACCAGATCGTAGCGTTCAAACATCTTCGCGACGTCTTCCTGATCGGTCTCGGACGAGACGCTGATGACTTTCCGGTCCATGACGTCCGCAATCCGTTCGTCGTTACTTGCGAGGATTAAATCACGGTAGGAAATGACACCTACGAGCTGACTCAGTTGATTGACGACATAAACGTAATTGATCGTCTCCGAGTATTCGATGTAATCGCGCATCTTTTCAATCGTTTCGCCAACCGTCGACTCATCCGTCACCCAAATGAACCGGTTCGTCATCAGGCGTCCTGCCGTCTCGGCCGGATACGTCAATAAGTTGCGGACGACAAGTGCCTCATCCGGACGCATGCCGGATAATAAACGATCGACTTCATCGTCCGGCAGTTCTTCCAGGATGTCTGCCACATCATCATTTTCCATTAAATCCATGACGTGTCCCGCGTGATCGACATCTAAACGCCGTATGACCTCAAGCTGCTCATCGATCTCCAGTTCCTCAATGACGTCGGCCAACCGTTCATGATCTAGGTAACGGAGGAGCCGTTCCTGTTCCGTTTTTCCGAGTTCACCATACCAGTTCGCTAAGTCGTATGGATAGACTTCTTCGATTACCTGCTGTGCTTCTTCCCGTCGTTCTTTCACCAATGCTTCCAGTAACAGCAACTTCCACTGCTGTTCCTCCGGCTGACTCATCCTCTCACCCCCACTTTTTCTCCTCTCCCATCTTAGCACGATGCTTTCAAAAAGAGCGATTGATGAAAGCAGTTGACATTTCTTTCGTCGCACCTTAAAATTTGCCTTAAGGAAACATTATTAGTCTAAAGAATAATAACTGACAATAAACAAACTCTTTTTTTACACTTTTTGTTGCTCTAAGGAAACATTCATTACCTAATCAAAGTTCATGAACCGGAAAGGAGTTTTTTTATGCTACATGCAGTAGAAGTCGACCAATTATCCGTCTCCTATTTCGAGACGACTGCACTTGAACGTCTGTCCGTCCGCTTGACATCCGGTCAACTCATTGGAATCATCGGTCCGAATGGTGCCGGCAAATCGACTTTCATCAAAGCTATCATGGGATTGATTCCGGCAGAAGCGACTTCAATCCGTCTGCTTGGTCAATCCGCGAAACAGGCGCGGACACAGGTTGCTTACGTTCCCCAACGCAGTGCGATTGACTGGGATTTTCCGATTCGGGTCATCAATGCTGTCCTGATCGGCTGTTATCCGCAGCTCGGTTTGTTCAAGCGTCCGAAGAAACACCACCGGATGCGGGCGCGCGCCTGTCTCGACCGGGTCGGAATGCTTGATTACGCCGACCGTCAAATCGGTGAACTGTCCGGCGGTCAACAACAACGTGTCTTTTTGGCTCGCGCCTTAGCGCAGGAAGCCGACCTGTTATTACTCGACGAACCGTTTGTCGGGGTGGATGCCGGCAGTGAAGGAGTCATCATCGATTTATTGCGAGTGTTGCGCGATGAAGGCAAGACGATCCTCGTCGTCCACCACGATTTAAGTAAAGCAGCCGACTATTTCGACACGTTGCTGCTTCTCAATCGACGGATCATTTCGGTCGGTCCGCCACAAGACGTCCTGCATGCTGATCTCATCGAAGCAGCTTACGGCAATCCGCTTGCCTTCCTGCAGAAAGTGGAGGTTTCGTCATGACGATCATCGATTTCATCCACGCCCTGACTGAATACGATTTTCTCCAGAAAGCCCTCGTGACATCCGTCATGGTCGGCATCATCTGCGGGGTCATCGGTTGTTTCATCATTTTACGCGGGATGTCGCTGATGGGTGACGCCATCTCCCATGCAGTCCTGCCCGGTGTCGCCATCTCGTATCTGCTCGGAATCAATTTCTTCATCGGTGCTGTCGCGACCGGTCTGTTGACAGCGCTTGGCATCGGCTTTGTCAGTCAAAACAGCCGGATTAAAAATGATACGGCGATTGGCATTTTATTTACGTCAGCCTTCGCACTCGGTATCATCCTGATTTCTTTTTTACGCAGCAGCAGTGATCTCTATCATATCCTGTTCGGAAACGTCCTCGCCGTCCGTCCGAGCGATATGTGGATGACGCTTGCCATCGGTCTGCTTGTGCTCACTGCAATTTTCCTATTCTACAAAGAACTGCTCGTGACGTCATTTGATCCGACGATGGCTGCTGCTTACGGTCTGTCGACACGATTGATCCATTACCTGCTGATGACGATGCTGACCCTCGTCACGGTCGCATCTCTCCAGACAGTCGGTATCATTCTCGTCGTCGCCATGCTGATTACTCCGGCTGCAACCGCCTACCTGTTGACGAACCGGTTGTCACGGATGATTTTCCTGTCTGCCGGTCTCGGAACGATTTCTTCCGTCATCGGTTTATACTTCAGCTTTACCTATAATCTTTCATCCGGCGCCTCGATCGTCCTGGTCGCGACCGCTTTGTTTGCGCTGGTGTTCATTTTCTCACCGCGCCACGGATTACTGCGAAAATGGAAATCTGCCAAAAAGGAGCTGACGACATGATGTTCAAACGATTAATCCCTTTAACCGGTCTCGCTGTTTTACTGACCGGCTGTGCTCCCGATTCTGCCGACGACGGAAAACTGCAAGTCGTTACGACCTATTCGATTTTAGAAGATATGACCCGTGTCGTCGGCGGTGAACATGTCGACGTCCACAGCATGGTCAAGGTCGGCAAAAATCCGCACGAATACGATCCGTTGCCGACCGATGTCCGGAAGATGGCGGACGCTGATGTCGTCTTTTACAACGGTCTGAATCTTGAAGCCGGCGGTTCCTGGTTTAATAAACTCCGCTCCAGTACAAATAAGGACGGCAAGGATGCTCCGGTCTACGCCTTAAGTAAAGGCGTCGAACCAAAGTATTTGACGGCCGCCGGAAAAGAACAGGAAACTGACCCTCATGCCTGGCTTGACCTCAGCAACGGTATTCAATACGTTGAAAACGTCAAAGCTGGATTAATTAAAGAAGATCCGGCAAATAAAGCCGATTATGAGAAAAATGCTTCGGCTTATATCAAAGAATTGAAGACGCTCGACACAAAAGCGAAGAAACGGTTTGCTGCGATTCCGGACGCCAAGCGCCATCTGCTCACAAGTGAAGGCGCCTTTAAATACTTTAGCGACGCCTACGACTTTAAAGCCGACTACATTTGGGAAATTAATTCCGATAATCAAGGGACGCCCGATCAAGTCCGGCGGATCGTTGATTTGATCAAGCAACGGGACATTCCGGTGCTGTTCGTCGAAACGAGTGTCGACCGGCGCAGTATGGAGACCGTCTCCCGCGAAACCGGTGTTCCGATCGGTGGAACCCTCTACACCGATTCTCTCGGCGCAAAAGGAAAAGACGGTTCAACGTACTTGACGATGATGGAAGCGAACTTTGATACGATCGAACAACAATTAACGCGATAAGAACTGTCATCGAATCGCCATCCCTGTCTTTCCCTTCGTGGATTCTTCCACCGTATACTAAGGAAAGAATCAATGAGTGATGGAGGAATGAAGATGCCTAAAAAACCCGGATGGATGATCATGACACTGTCGGCGACGCTTGCCCTCGGTGCCTGCGGACAGACGGAACAAAAGACCGACTCGCATGCTAATCATGAGGCCCATGAGACGCACACAAGTGCCGATCAGTTGGAACAGACGACGTCGCCAGGCGTTGCACCGGCGTTCCTAAAAGAAACGGATTCTTCGATTCAAACGATTTACCTGTCTGTCGCCAAACATCAGGACCTTTTGGAAAAGATGCCGTGTTATTGCGGATGCGGGGAATCCGCCGGACACACGAGTAACTATGATTGCTTCATTGCCGATCAAACAGCAGACGGAAAAACGACTTGGACGACACACGGGATTACGTGCGGAACGTGTCTTGATATCGCCGCCCAATCAATCGTCGCTTTCCAACAAGGTACGCCGGTCAAAAAAATCCGCTCTGACATTGATGCGGCCTATGCGAAGACGGGTGCCAAACCGACTCCGACTCCGGCCCTCTAAATCAAACATCGGCTGACTCAGTAATCAGTCTCCAAAGATAATGGGAACAGCGTACAATTCTACCACCCTTCTTCCGAAAAAAAAGAATCACTCGCTTCACGCGCCTCCTACAAGAAAGGGCGTGAAAAAACGAGTGATTCTTTTTTGCGTCATCCTCTTTTGAAAAGGAAAACTTACCGTCGCCGGCGAGCCGTCGCATGGAGAACAAAGGGTTTGCCGGACAGCAATTCCTCCAGCTGATAATACGTATGTGCCCGAAGCGGCTGACTCGTACGCGGAAGATGACGTAATTCATAAGCGACTTCCAGCAGATAAAACTTGTATGTCTCGGCTTCTGCAAATCCGAAACTGTTTTGCCGCGCTTCGATATAGCCAAGCAAACGCTGTTGTTGTTCAAGCGACAGACGTTGCACTTGCGGAGCAATCGATTCGCCCGGCTGGAGAATCAGTTCCCGTTCCGTCCGGTACAGACGGTTCATGACTCCACGTTCCCGCCGAAGCGCAATCAGCTTTGCCGGTTGATACGAGCGCGGGTACGGATGGGCATGGACTAAATACTGTTCAATGATCGATTGTGTCGGGGCAGCCGGAAAAGAAATGACATCATGCATACAGTTCGACTCCTTTAATGAGATCTACCGTATATATTTTACTACAAATTTCCAATTCAATAGACGGACCTCACAGGAAGGAAACCGGTTTTCTAATTTCAGACGGGTTTCGTTTCGCCCGACGCGTGGAAAAGTTCCAAAGATACTTACTCCCGAAAGGATGATTTGCCATGCCACAGATGAAAGCCATTGGATTCCACAAACACTTACCGATTACGGAAGCCGACAGTCTGATTGATCTTGAACTGGAACGTCCCGTCGCACTAGGACATGATCTATTAGTTGAAATTAAAGCGGTTTCCGTTAATCCGGTCGATACGAAAGTCCGGGCTAAGGGCGCGGATGAAACAGAACCGAAAGTCATCGGTTACGATGCCGCCGGGATTGTCGTCGAAGTCGGGGATCACGCGTCCCTCTTCTCCGTCGGGGATGAAGTTTACTACGCCGGTGCCATCAACCGCCCCGGTTCCAACAGTGCCTTCCAACTCGTCGATGAACGGATTGTTGCAAAAAAACCGGAACGTTTGACGTTCAGTGAATCAGCGGCGCTTCCCTTGACTGCCTTGACGGCATACGAAGCGATGACGGACCGCCTGCAATTGACGTTCGATGCCAAATCAAATCTCGAGAAAACGATTTTGATCATCGGTGCAGCCGGCGGAGTCGGATCCATCGCGACGCAACTGGCGAACCATGCCGGTCTGACCGTCATCGGAACGGCTTCCCGTCCGGAAACGATTGACTGGGCAAAAGCACACGGGGCGCATCATACGATCAATCACCACAATGATTTCCGTGAACAACTGGAGCAACTCGGTTATTCGTACGTCGACTACATTTTTTGTCTGAACGCGACCGACCAGCATTTCGATGCAATGGTCGACGTCATCGCTCCGCAAGGGAAAATCTGCAGCATCGTCGAGACGGACCAAGCCCTCAATCTCAGCGCGTTGCAACAAAAGAGTGCCACATTCGCTTGGGAATTCATGTTTACCCGCTCCCTGTTCCAGACACCGGACATGATCCGGCAACATGAAATTCTGACGCAAGTCGCGACCTGGATCGATGAGGAAACGCTTGAGACGACGGTCACTCAAACGCTGATCGGTCTGAACGCAGAGAATTTAAAAGAAGCCCATCGTCTCGTCGAAAGTGGCAAAACAATCGGTAAAATCGTTGTCGAACAGCATTGATTCAACTAACAGGAAGTTCGTCTCTTTTTGAGAAGAACGTCCTGTTTTTCGATTATCTGTTTTTTTGACGTCTCATCGAAAAGGCGATGGCGGCAAACAAGGACAGGAGTCCTCCCGCCCAGCCGATAATCGGGGCATAGGCAAATGTATCACGCAGTAACATCCCTCCGATAATGAGGACGGCAGCATCCGCCGCAAACAACACCGCTAAAAATCGATAGTTCATCTTCTTCTCCTCCTTTTGTTTGAAAATACCATTCCTTCTTACTTCTTACCCAACCTGCAGTTTTTCTGGTATGAATTTCTTGTATTTAAGATAATTTTCTAATAAGACTATTTTTCTGAGTCTAAAAAATGTACGATTACGGTAAGAAATAGGTATAGTAGTTACATCTATTTCTTCACAAGGAAAGCTGACGTAAAGGGGCATCCATAATTATATGAAAAAATGGTTCAATCAAAAAATCAGCCGGCAAATCATGTCTGCTTTTTACCTTATCCTGATCACGTTATCAGTGTCTTCGATTGCCGCTTACTTTTATACGAATCATCAGGTGATGAGCGCCAAGACAAGTCTCGATGCGATCAGTGAACGGCAGGAACGGGCGACGTCCTTATGGGACGATTGGCAATCCTTACAATATGAAATGCGCGGATATATCGTCTTCGGTGATGACGCCGTTCTTGAAACCATTAATGAAAAAAAATCATCTCTTGAACAGCAAACCGAATGGTTCGAGAAAAACGGAAAATATAAAGCCGATCAGATTTATGCGTCGGATGTCCGCTCCCTCTATACGTCTTACACGACATTCGTCATGCCGAGCCTCATTAAATACGTCAAAGCCAAACAGGACGGCACTGTCGATGAAACGTTTTTACAGATGCAGAGTTTAAAATCGATGATGCCGCAGATCAAGCGGGATCCGAACCGGAAATTCAAGATGAATGCATCGAACAGTGAAACGATGCGCAAAAGTGTCAATACGATGGAAAGTGTCTTCACCAGTTACCGGACGAGTCTGCAGGCGAAGGAAGAAATGGCGAAAGAGAAACTGATCAAACAAACGAAATACGCAGAATGGATCTGGCTCATCAATCTGTTGGTCCTGTTCCTCGTCATCCTGTTGATCATTCGACCGTTCATCGCACGGACGACACGTCAAATTCAACTCCTCAGCAAAGAAAGTAAATTGCTTGCGCAAGGACAACATACCGCGACGTTGATTCCAATGAATCGGACCGATGAAATCGGTGAGCTCAGTAAATCGTTCCATCAAATGGCGACGGCCCTGACTGACAATAAACACCGATTGATGTCGTCGAATGATAATTTGGAACAGGCCTTGCGGCTCACTTTACGGAACGAAGCCCACTTGAAAATCCGGAATCAGCTGACGGAAACGCTTGCTTCCCGTGACACGGTAACCGCTTATCCGGCGGTCATCGAAAAGATGGTCGAGATTACCGATTCAACGAACGGTTCCTTGATCTTCAAGGAAGGCACGACCGTGACGAATATCATTTCCTACGGTCTGACGGAACAGGAACAGGATGATCTGATCGCCACCATCGAATCTGTTATCCGCAGAGCACGGAAGGATAAAGTCCCGCACATCGCTCAGTTTGCCCAACGCGCGATTGCCGTCACACCGGTTCTTGATGCCAGCACTGATGAGATTATTGCTTACATCTATCTGATGCGTCTCCACCATCCGTTTGATCCGCAGGAACAAGAAGAGCTTGCTGCCTTTGCACGTCAACTCGCCTTGTCGTTACTCCGGATGCGGACGTTTGATGAGATTGGACGGGAACGCGAAAAAACGGCACGTCTGTTGAATTCAATCCGTGAATCGATTGTCTACATTGAACCGGAAGGACCGATTCAATTGATCAACCGTCCGTTACTTGATTTGTTCGACCATCCGTCAGCAACGGATTCGAAAGCCGAGTGGCTGATCGAAATCAACGATTCCATTACTCACTTAAAATATCAGGTCGATCAACTGCAGGAGTTCGAACTGTATTTACGTCAAATATTCGTCGAACATAAAACCGGCGAAGGCATCACTTTCTCGATTAATCAGGAAAAACGTTTTATCAAAACGTATTCGGAAGAAATTCACTACGGCGGAAAATTCCGCGGGATTTTGCTTGTCCTGCGTGACGTAACCAATGAAGTCGAAATCGACCGGATCAAAAACGAACTTGTCTCGACGATTTCACATGAATTACGGACTCCGTTGTCTTCCATCTACGGCTTTACGGAACTGATGATTCAACGGGACTTGCCGCCACACCGTCAAAAGAAATATCTGGCCGCCGTCCATTCGGAAACCGAACGGCTGTCGCTGTTAATCAACGACTTCCTCGATCTTCAACGGATGGAAGCAAATCGACAGGAGTATACGTTCGAGCCGTTTGATTTACTGGCGATGATGAAGGACTTAAAGCAGTTGCACAGTCTGTCCTCTTCGTCGCATGACATCCGGATCTTCTCCGAGGAAAAGGTCCAAATCGTTAACGGGGACTCGAAAAAAATCCGTCAACTGTTCGGAAACTTGGTCAACAATGCCATCAAGTATTCGCCGGACGGGGGGCCGATTGAAATCCGCATAACCGAACACAATAACCGTGTCACGGTCGCCTTGACCGATTACGGCATCGGAATTCCGTCATCAGCGATGAGTGAACTGTTCCAGAAATTCTATCGTGTCGACAATTCCGATACCCGTCAAATCGGCGGAACCGGACTCGGATTATCAATTTGCCGCGAAATCGCCCGTGCCCACGACGGGGAGATTCATGTCGAATCAATCGAAGGACAAGGTTCGACGTTTACGGTCGACTTACCGCTCAATCCGACTCCACCGTTATAACAACAAACCGCACCAATTCCTTTTCGGAATGGTGCGGTTTTTGCTTATCCTTTAATCCGGCTTGCGATGTCGACGGTCCGTTTCGCCTGATGACGAACGGCCGGTTCGACCGACT
The DNA here is from genome assembly GCF_033721435.1 of Exiguobacterium sp. K1. Lineage (NCBI taxonomy): Bacteria > Bacillati > Bacillota > Bacilli > Caryophanales > Exiguobacterium > Exiguobacterium sp. K1. The sequence continues at coordinate 413,004 of NZ_JAOTIT010000002.1, forward strand.
CAACCATGTTTCCGTCCTGATCAACAGTGACGGTTGTGCCGTACGGGTTTCCGCCTGCTGCGAACAGGACAGGATCCGAATAGCCCGGAGCTGCGACGATCGCACCCCAGTGGAACATCGATGTATAGACGGCAAGGACGGTTGCTTCCTGTCCGCCGTGCGGATTTTGTGCCGACGACATGGCACTGACGACTTTATTGACAAGTTTCCCCTGTCCCCAAAGACCGCCTGTCGTATCGAGGAACTGTTGGAATTGTCCCGGGACGTGTCCGTAACGGGTAGGAACACTGAAGATGATCGCGTCCGCCCAGTCGAGCAGATCCGGTGTCGCTTCCTCGACGTCGCGTGTCACATCGGTATGTTTTTGCCAGAGTGGATTCGAGGCAATCGCTTCTGCCGGTGCCGTCTCCTTGATTTTCGCAAGACGCACTTCAGCGCCGGCCGCTTCCCCTGCTTCTTTCGCCCACGTGGCGAGTTGATGATTGGTTCCGGTCGAACTGTAATAGATGACAGCCAGTTTCACATTAGACATGACTTCGCTCCTTTTTTCGAAAACAGTGACGGACGATGGATGTACATGTCGTCTTTTCCCGTTTTTTGGATAAAGTAACGCTTTTTATCTTGAATTCAAGAAAAAATTATACCTCTTGCGTAACTAACCATTTGAACCAGCGACCGTGTCCGTCCGTCTCGGCAATCGTCTGCTCGGTCAACACACCGTCGATGTAGGCATCGAGATGCAAATACCGGTCCTGGACGTTGTTATACACATGGTAAAGATTCCGTGTCCGGCCGATTTCCCCGACGACGTGCAACAGTTCTTTTTTGACCGCAAGCGGCATCTGATTCGCGACATGCGTATGAAAGATACAGAGAATGCTGTCGTCCGGTGTTTCGGCTGCATAGTGCGGCAACAGGCGGACTCCGTCCCCTTCGACCAGCTTCAACGGTAATTCTTCAACATAACCGGCTGCCGCCTCGAACATCGCGAGCCGCTCCCGGTGTTCCGTCCAGATCAATGCTTTCAGCCACAACTGTTCGTCTGCATCGTTTAAGTCGACGATGTTCAGATCAAGTCCCGTCCGCATCGTAACCGGTGGCGGTGTCTGCGGGATGACCGGTGTGTCGTTCCCCTCGATGACCGATGTCAGCTGAAGACGTGATGCCGAATTTCCGACCGTCTCCCCGTTCTCGTATTCATAACCGTATTGATCAAACAGCAGTTGCAATCCGGCACTCGTCCCGATTTCAAGCAACGCAAGCGGTTGCTGTGTCTGCTCATGAATCTGGCTGAAGACCGGATACAGATAGGTGCAACGCCGGACTTCATTCGTTTGGACGAGACGTTGCGCAAGGAGCGGAATCAACTCGGCTTCATATGTCGTACAAAATGACTTAAAATAGGCAAACGCATCATGAAACGGCTTCGGCTGTTTCGACACGCTCGGATAATAAGCGGCAAGCGGATGATCGATGCCTTTGAGCAACAGGTAATGGACGGCTCCAAACAGGAGGTTCGGCACCGGCTGACCGTCACGGGCATGCCGGCATAGATCGAGGATTCCCGGATCCTTGGCAATTTCGAGTGATAGGTATTCGTATAACGGACTTGAATCGCGGCACTCCCGCTCGGCAAAGGTCCGAAAGCGTTCGGCGAGTTCTGTTTCTGTCATTGATGATTCCCCCTTTTACGTTCCCTGTTATATTCCCTAAATTATTCCAAGAACCTGTTTTCGCCATCAAAAAACTCTTCCGCCTGAACCAGGGGGAAGAGTTTGATTGATGATTAATCCGATTGTTTTTTCTCCAGGATATCCGTTACGACTTCATTCAGTTTCTGTTTGAAGACCGGTCCGAAGCTTTCCGCATAGGAATTCGTCATATGGCTGATATCACGGTAGATGACGACGTTCCCGATCACGGGACGGAATTCGCCGTCGACACGGAAGTAATCCGTCAAGTCGAGTTTATAGAGCGACTTGTTCGTTTGTTCGAAGTTTTTCCAGTACGCTTCATCGCGTTGGTTGACTTCAGCGTTCATTTTTTTCGTTGTTTCTTTAATGCTCGACGTCTCAAGCGACTCAAGGATATTGAAGCTGTAACGCGGGTTGTCCCGGAGTGCCAGACCGTCGATGCCGTACTCGTCTTTGACATACTGCATCTGATCGACCATCTGCTGGTGAATCTTATCTTTCGTCGAATTCGCCGCTGTGACGTGCGAGATGATCAAATCGACATCGGCATCCTTCAAATACTTCAGCACATTTTGATTCCAGATGCCTTTTAGAGTGTCATCCTCGTAACCGGTTGAGAAACGCGTTCCGGAGCGGGTGATGTTCAAGATGCGGTACTTTTCACCTTTTGCCGCTTCTTGAATCGCTCCGAACCATTGCTCCGAGTGCGAGCTTCCGACCAGGGCAATCGTCGCGGCATAATCTTTTGTCTCACCGTATTCACCGACTTTGATGTCACTTTTACTCAGTACCTGATTGGTGCCGTCCGTGTGAACAAGCGGCAAGTCGTCAAAGACGTTCGCATAGGACGGGAACGGATCGTGCTCCGGCGTCTTCTCCGGATTTTTGACGGCCATTGCTCCCGGATAATCGCTTGCGCTGACACCGTTCTTTAATTCCTGTTCTTCAAAATACTTCAGTCCGAAGAGTGAGCCGATCAACAGAACATTGATGCTGATCATGATACCAAGCTTTTTGAAAGCCGAACGGTCGACTTTTGCACTGCGGATCGGTTTCTCGATGAATTCCGTCATCAGATACGATAAGAGAATCGACGACAGGATGATCAGTGTTCCTGTCAACATTCCCGGTGTCTGCTGGACATTATAACGATAGAACTCAAGCAGGACCCAGTGCCAGAGATAAATTCCGAAAGCAATTCCTCCGAGTTTGACCATCGGCTTCGATCCGAGGAAACGTTTGATGCCGAACGTCGTGTCGCGTGTCCCGGACAGGACGATGAACAGTGCACACGTCATCGGCCAAAGGGCGATGTAGCCCGGGAACATCTGTGAGACGTTAAAGAGAATTCCGGTCAGGACCAGACCAATCAGTCCGAGCCAGCCCATCAACGTCGCCATCCATTTCGGAATGTGGATCGAGGACAGGTTGATGCAGAGCAGACTGCCTAAGGCAAACTCCCAGACACGCGTCATCGTGATGAAATACGCCCACGGCTGATTGACTTCGGTTAAATAGATCGAATAGCTTAACGACGCGACGAACAGCACGCCTAAAATCGTGTTAATCATCGGTTTTGCATTTTGAATCGTGTACTTCTTGACCATCCATAAGATGAATGAGAACAGAACGAACCAGATCATATAGAACTGCCCTTGAATCGACAGTGCCCAGAAGTGTTCGACCGGTGATTTCATCTGGCTCGCATCGAGATAATCCGTACTCGAGATGGCAAGCTGCCAGTTTTGGTAGAAGAACATCGAGGCGACGACTTCACGGACCGTCTTCTCTAAAATCGATTGCGGCAGTAAAAACGAGCTGAGGATCAGGACGACGGCCAAAATGAACAGGACCGACGGCAACAGCCGTTTAATGAGTTTTGTGACGTAAGGCAGGAAACGAAATTCACCCGTCCGGTTGATTGTCGAGATAATCGACGTCGTAATCAGAAAGCCGGAGATGACGAAGAAAACATCCACCCCACCCGAGACACGGTTGAACCAGATATGATAGACCGCGACGAGCAAGGCGGCGACAACGCGCAACCCCTCGATTTCAGGGCGGAACTGACTTTTGGTGTTAATGAGTTTTTGAGGCTGCATTTCCTGGTAATTCGGTTGATTCATTTTGTATTAGCTCCTATACTTTTTTCTTATGCCGAAAAAATTGAATTGAAATTTTTTCCTTCATCGTTAGACACGCACCAATTCATCCTAAAGTAAAATACTCATAAAATCCACAACATTTAGAAATTAACTTTTACAATGTATTCGTTTTTCCCCATAACGAATACGACTTCTCCAGCGTGGAAGAGTCGTATTCGAATTTCCCTTTAATCTTCGTTTGCTCAGCATTGATTTTCTCGTCATAGCCGACTCAAACGTTCGTTCTCCTCCGGTTAAGGGTATAGATTATCTCACGACTACGACGAACGTTAGGAGCAAATGATGATTGGACTCGGCTATGCTTTTTACTTATTATTAGGCACGTTAAAATTCGTGCTGTTTAGCTTTTATACCAACACTGCTTTCCCGGTTGATCTCTTTTTCATGAATCTCGGCGGTATGTTGCTGTTATCAAGTTGGACTTTATTGATTGAATGGAAAAAACGCCGCTGGATTTGGCTTGGTCTATTGCTTGCCCACAGCCTGTTGCTGATTTCCGACATGTGGTATTACCGTTATTTTAATGATTTCCTGTCCGTCTCCTTGATGTCACAGATGATGCAGATGGGTGATGTCAGCAGCGGATTTGCCGCTTTGATCCTGCCGAAGGACTTTTTACTGTTTGCGGACAGCCTGATTTTCCTCGGATTTTTATTCTTTATGCGACAGCGGACGTTTTCTGTCGCGAAAAAAACACGTCGCAAGACAGCCGGACTGACTTTTCTCACCGGTGCCGTTTTGTTTGCCGTTCCTCTCTCGTACAGCATTGTCAAAGAAGACCAGCATCTCAGCCGGTCCGTGTCCGATATGCGTGACTATTATCAGCTCGGATTTTGGGGTTACCACGGATTCGATCTGGTGCAAGGCATCCAAAGTGCTCTTGGTTCAACAGACGGTTTGACGAAAGCAGAACAACAACAAGTCGATAAAAATACGATTTCCGGTACGAGTGGTGCTGCGAAGAAACCGAACATCATTTTGGTGCAGCTCGAATCATTCCAGGCTTCTGTCATCGATCAACAGATCAACGGTCAGACCTTAACACCGAACTTAAACAACTTGAAAAAAGAATCGCTGTATTTCCTGTCGTTTTATCACCAGACACACGAAGGGCGGACTTCGGACGCCGAATTTATTACGAACACGTCGCTTTATCCGTTAAAATCCGGTTCCGTCTACACCCGGTTCCCGGACAACGAGTTTGAGGCGCTGCCGGATCTGTTGCGTACGAACGGGTATGACACGGCCGCGATGCACGCCTATGAAAAAGGTTTTTGGAACCGTGATCAAGTCTATCAAAATATCGGCTTTAAACATTTTTTCAGCCAGGACGATTATCCGAAACAAAAGAAAATCGGGATGGCGCTGAACGATAAACAATTTTTTGAGAAATCGATTGAACACATGGAAACGTTAAAGGAACCGTATTTCTCATTCCTCGTCGCTTTGACGAGTCATACGCCATATGAAATTCCGAAGGACGAACAGCAACTGGATTTGTCGAGTTACGAGGATCCGATGCTGAAACGGTATTATCAAACGATCCGTTATGTCGACGGGGCCGTCGGACAGATGGTCAAGGAATTGAAGAAAAAAGATATGTGGGACGACACACTCGTCATCTTTTACGGCGATCATGACAGCGGTCTGACGAACGAGGACGGGGAGATGCAACAAAAAGCGCAAATCGACAACGCCGTCGATGCTTTTGAACTCGACCGCCGCGTACCGCTGTTCATCAAGAAACCGAATCAGGACACGGGTGAAACCATCCGGGAAAACGGCGGGCAAATCGATATCGCTCCGACAATCATCGATTTACTCAATCTGGACGCCCCCTATATGACAGGACACTCTTTGCTTGATGACGAACCGAATCTGACGGCGTTCCGCGACGGTTCATTCCGTTATAAAGGGTATTATTACGAAGCGAAGCTGACCGGGAAAGCGGGCAACGGCACGTGTTATGACGTCTCGACAAAAGAAGCGGTCGCGCGCGACATGTGCCGACCGCAGACGAAACAGGTCCGAAACGATTTGCGTCTATCAGACGCGATCATTGAAAAGAACGGGTTGGAATGATTTTCCCCCATGACAAAAGAAGGCGCGGATTTCGCATCCGACGCCTGCTTTTTGTTGTACAAATCAGGTTTTTGCCCCGTCCTGCATCTTACGGATGATCCGGGTAATCTGTTTGCGCGGCAGAAAACGCGGAAAAAACGAAAAGATCCGGTTTTGTGTGCCGGGGATGATCAGCGTCTCCCCCTTTAGAAATCCGCGGTAGCCGATGTCGGCGACTTCGCCTGCCTCCATCACTTTCCCTTGCAGCATGTTTGATTTCTCCATGCTGGCCCGGTCAGCGAATCCGGTTGCCGTCAGTCCCGGACAAAGCGCCGTTACCGTTACGTTTGTCCCGCTGACTTCATTTTCAAGTGCTTCCGTGAATGACAGGACGTATGCTTTCGTCGCATGATAGACCGACATCAACGGTCCCGGGAAAAAGCCGACCATCGAGGAGACATTCATGACGCCCCCCTGATTCCGCTGTATCATGCCCGGTAAAAACAATTTTGTCATGATCGTTAACGCTTTGATGTTGACGTCAATCATGTTCGTCTCCTGTTCGAGATCCGTTTCGACAAACGGTCCAAACAGACCAAATCCGGCGTTGTTGATCAAGTAATCAACCTGAATCTTTTTCTGCCGCAGCTCGTTAAAAATTTCCTGCGGTACACCGGGTGCCGCGATATCCTTCGCGATGACCGTGACGCCGACACCGTATGTCATTTGGTAATGTGTCGCGAATTCTAAAATCTTCGCTTCACTCCGGGCGACGAGCACCATCTCATAGCCGTCCCGGGCAAACCGGTCGGCCAGTTCCTTGCCAATACCGCCGGAGACACCTGTGATTAAAACGGTTTTTTGCATGGGACTCCCTCCTCTTCTTTCTCAGCCAAAATTAAAACGTAATGATAACTTTTCCTTTTGGACGCCCCGTCGCAACTAATTCCAGTGCTTCATTGATTTCAGCGATGGTAAACCGTTTCGGATGCAGAGCCGGAACGATCTGATTCGCTTCGACGATTGACGTGATTTCTTTTAACTGACCGCCGTCCGAACGGACGAAGATGAACCGGTATTCGACACCTTGTTTTTTTGCTGCCCGGTCATACCCGGCGCCAGCGAGTGAAAATAAGATCTGTTTCCAAAATGGAAATTTTCGGTCCTGTGCGAACCGTTTGTTTGGTCCTGTCCGCAGTGACAGTAACCGTCCGCCCTGTTTCAGGATGCTGAGTTCTTTTTTGAACTCACTTGGTCCGAGCGTATCGATGACATAATCGACATTCGTTAAAAGATCTTCATAGTTTTGCGTCGCGTAATCGAGGTATTGATCGGCACCGAGCTGCATCGTCCGCTCACGGGATTCGGCATTTCCGCTGACAATCACTTTCAGCCCGAGCGTTTTCGCAATCGGAACCGCCATTTGACCGAAACTGCCGGACCCGCCCGGGATAAAGACCGTTTTACCGGACCGGACGTTTAGTTCTTCGTGCAGTCCTTGATAAGCCGTCAGTCCGGTCAGTGCGACACCTGCTGCCTCTTCGTACGATACATTCTTCGGCATGATGGCAAGGGCTGCCGCATCGACGGCCGCATACTCGGCAATCGCTCCAATTTTTTCAATCGGCAGACGGCCGTAGACATCATCGCCGACGGAAAAGCCGTGCACCTGTTTCCCGACCTTTTCGACAACACCGGCCAGTTCGTTTCCGATTGTCAGCGGGAACGCGTAATCCTGGATGAGCTTGACGCTGCCCGTCATGATCAGCATCTCAAGCGGGTTGATGGCGGCTGCTTTCACCTTGATCAATACTTCATGATCTTGAATATCCGGAACAGGTACTTCGTTGACCTGTGCTTTGATGGTTTTGGAATAATTGATAATTTGAGCGGCTTTCATGAGATGTCCTCCTTTGTCTGTGCCGACAGATGCTTAAATTGCATCTGAATCCAGGAATAAGTTGACGTGTGCAGCAAACAGTTCCGGGAATTGGAACAAGTGACCATGACCTGAATCCGGATAAATGATCAGTTGGGCGTTCGGCATTTTTTCCGTCAGGATGTAACTGTTTTGGGTTGGAACCATGACGTCATCGACACCGTTCGTCACAAGAACCGGATGTTCAATCGTCCGTAACCAGTCGTAGTCTTCGTCCGGCTTCACCTGCGCCCATTTGGCGACGGACCGCATTTGTGCCTCTTTGACCTGATCCGAACTGTTAAACTGTTTCTGCGCAAAAATCCGTTCAAGCGACGCCATTCCGGCTGCCCGGCTCGTCTCCGTTGGTCCATAGAAGAAGAACATGAAATCGTTGATACCGTCTTCTTCCGTCCCGCCGTGCCGGTTCATCCGCTCAAAGATTTCGGGAGACGGATTGACACCTGCTTCCGGCGACGTTCCCGCCAAAATCATTTTCCGGACGAGATGCGGTGCTTGAATCGCGACCTCTTGTGCGACCATACCGCCGATTGAAAAACCAAGAATATCCACTTGGTCATGTCCGAGTGCCTGAATGAAGGCGATCGCGTCTTGTGCCATCTCGCTTACGCTGTCTGGTGTTTCTCCGTTCGTTTCACCGACCCCTTTGTTGTCGAACAGGATGACAGGACGGCTTGATGCGAGCGGTGTCAGTAATTGCGGATCCCAGTTTTCGATCGTTCCTCTGAAGTGGACGAACAGAACGAGCGGTGTTCCTTCCGTTTGTCCCATCGTCCGGTACGCGTAACGTGTTCCTGCTGCTTCGATAAATTGTGATTGTGTAGGTAGTTGAGTCGTAGTCATGATTATTTTCCTCCTTCAAACAGTAAAGTTTTTTAGAATGAACGTTCTAGAATGAGTAAAAAAAAGAAAGTCAGTCCAGCACTTTGAGTGCCAGAGCAATGATACTTTCTAATTCTTTTTGACTGTAGTTCGTTTTGATCAATACGCGCAGACCAATCAGATTGTTGTGCAGGAAACGTGCCGTCTCTTCCGGATCGATATCGCCCGACAGTTCTCCATTTTGCTGTCCGTGCCGGATCAACTCCTCGAACATGCCTTCCGTCCGGTTGAACATCGCCGTTACGAGCCGGTCGATTTCTTGATCAAGTAAGGACAGTTCGACTGCCGCATTGACCGACAGGCATCCTTTTGGATACTGTTCCGAAGAACGAAGGATGAACAGGAATACGTCACGAATCGCCGCGTGAACCGAAGCGTTTTGTCGAATGATCGTCTCCATCTCGTGCGTAATGAATTTTTCATATGCATCCAGAGACGCGAGGAACAATGAACGTTTGTCACCAAACGTGTCATAAATACTTCTCCGGTGGATACCCATGCGGTCGACTAAATCCTGCATCGATGTTTTTTCGTAGCCTTGCTCCCAAAACAACTCCATCGCTTTTCTTAAGACAACCGCTTCGTCAAACTCTTTACTTCTAGCCATGTCATTTCTCCTTCAATCGTTGCAAAACTATCATCGCTGTTTTTTAGAATGTTCGTTCTAAAAATGGTAAGTTGTTTTCTGATTACAAACCGATCATACCCTTTCTAGAACGATTAGTAAAGAATGAAGTTTTGTTTTTTTATAGAGAACAAAAGATGACTCCAACAGCTGCTGAAGTCACCTCTCATTTTGGATAGTTCCTTTTTAACCACTGTTGCTCGTCGTCAAGCATAACATTCCATTTTTTCGCGACGATCCAGTCAAATAACACCGGAATCGTCTTGTCGGATTGTCGATAGCGATTTAAAAAACGCAGTGCAACCAGGCCTTCGTCACTTTGAATCTGCCGCTTCCGCTTCAACATTATTTTCAGCCGTTTGATGACCGGCTGAATGGCGGATGCATCTCCGTGTTTCACAATTCCGAGCAAGGCATACGTTTTGACGTCGATTGACCGATCCTCCAAACCTTTTAAAAACAACGGCAGGAACGAATCGTCTCCAAGTTCACTGAGCGCATTGAGTGCCGAGTGCCGGACATCACCTTTCGGATGATCGAGGAGCGGTAACAGATACGGAATCACCCGCTTCGTTCCGATTGTTGCCAACACAAAATTTGCACTTGTGATTTCAAATGAATCAGTGGAGGTCGTAATAAATCGAATTAAAGCATCCTCTACTGCATCTCCCCGACAGACACGTAATGCCTCAATTGCCGAATTTCGAACAGCCGAACGAGGATCCTCGACATACTTGATGATAGCTGCCGCATCGTCCACCTGTTCCTGTTTCGCCAGTTCATCAAGGACTTTGACGATTAATGTCGGCTTTGTCTCTTGTGCCAGCCGTTCTAACAGTAGGTTAACAACAAGGACGTCGCCTGTATTCGTACCAATCGTGCCAAGCATAAAGTAGAAATACTGTTTCATTTCTAGTCGCTTCGTCTGTTCAAGCAGGTCCATTAACACAGGAAGCATTTGAACATCCTGAAAGCGCCGTGCTATTTCATACGCCAAGTCAGACGGCGAACCTTCACTCGTGGAATAACCTCGTTCTTCATCGTACACATATTCATCAATCGACATCTGTTCCGCTAATGCGATCAATTCATCCTTGTGCATCGGCAGTTCCTTCAGTTTCCGAAAAAATCTTGTACCAGTATAGTGTCAAATCAATGTTCGGATTAGCGGATTGTTTCAGCGTATCCACACCACCAAGGACAAATCCTTCTTTGACGTAAAAACGGCAGGCAATCAGATTATCGTTTTGTGCTTCAAGCGATAGGCCAATCAACGACTGTCCCTTCGCCCAGGTTTCTGCTGCTTCAAGCAATAAGTGACCGACACCGCTTTTCCGGAAATCCTTTTTGACAGCAATGTTTTCAATATAGGCAAAACGGTTCCAGTCTTTCACGAGACGGATTTGACCGATGCAAGTGTCTTCATGGAAAGCTAACAAGACGATTTTTTCACTGCTGTCGATATAAGCAGACCAATCCAATTTGTCATCCGGAAAGCGGATTTCAGATGGAGTATCATATAACTCTTCTTCGTAAGACCAGACGCCATCAGAAAATTCCGGGAGAATCTTTCCGATGATTAGGAAAGATTCGTTCGTGTCGTTAATAATATTTATGAATTGATTTTCTAAAGGCTTGATTATAATTCCTACATTGTCCTTCATAGATTTCTCCCCTTCTTGATGTACCTTAGTTTCATCTTTTTAACATAAATCTACATCGTATGTGTAATGCAAAATAGGAGTGCAGACTTGTGCGACGGAAACGTACACAGTTCTGCACTCCTTTTGCGAAAAAAGAAAAGGACTTGCCAGCACCCAAAAATTCATCCTAACGTTTAAGTTTCGAAACAAGAACGTTAAGGAGATGAAAGGAATGCTAACAATGTCCGAAATTAATTGTATGGATGGTCTGCAGTTAGTTGGACATAAACCTTAAGGTCAATTAGACTTAGGAAAATTATGAACAGCAGAGGAGATTTACCTTCATGAATAAACGGGAACGAAGAATTATTAGCGATTCATTCAAACAACAGATGGTCCAACTCCATCTGAACTTAAAATCACACGCTGATCATGGGACGAAAGTAAGTGTGATCAAGAATAATCGACATAAATACTCGGTATCAGCAATGTGCAGCGTCCTCCAATTATCTAGAAGTACGTTTTATTATGAATCCAGACAACGACCATCGGTCGACGATGTGACGAAAACCGCATGCAAGGGCAAGTGTTACGACGTGCAGACCGAGAAAAAAGTCGAGATGAAATTTTGTCAAAAACAAGTGAAGAATGTAAGAAAAAATAAATTAGAATAATCGACTGACATGCGGTTTCTTTAGGCACAATACGGACCTGACTTCCTACACATTTAGTGAGAAAATCAGGCTTATTTACATCCTACACTTAACTTTATATATTTTAGATATTAATTTAAAATTTGAAAATATGCACGTGGCAAATTAGTTATCTGACTAATAAAGTGTAATAATGTTTTCGCACCAATAATAAGATCGTCATAGTTAGCAAACATATCCTTTAGCTTTTCGTAATCGACATCATTTGAATGCAAATCATATTCCATTAGATAAAAGTCTAAGAATCTTAGCAAATCATAATATTGTAGTGGATTATTTGTTATTCTTGTAATCAAATCATAAAATGCATCAGTATACTTTGGTGGATTCAAATTAATCGAAGGTAATTCTGAAGGCGGTATAAATTCAGGAATTTGATTTTTCACCATGCTATACGCAACTCTAAATGCTGCGTTAAAAATTTCTTTTCTTTTTTTAGTCGATACATCTCCTGCAGCTAGTGATTCGAAAATTGTTTCGCGCTTTTCTCTTTCATTAAAGTAGTATAATTCTTTAGATATATTCAGTGTTGTGAGTAAGAATAAGCATACAAGTTCATTTATTGCCCATTTAATTGAATTAGATTGATCTAAAGGTATTGGAACATCCAACATTGGTGATAACTCTCGAATAGCAGTTACTATTTTTTTAATTCTTGAATAGTTATCTAGTAACCAGTAATCGGTTGAAATAAAATTATCTATTTTTTTATAAATGTCATTCGTAGGTACAGAAATTTTTGAGAAGATAGTACTTTGATTGTGTTGAGTATATGGGTTCCATGACCCATTCCAATCTTCCAAATGAATATTATAATATTCTTCTAGTTTAGGAATGATATTTAAATCAAGAACTTGTATTCCATATTTTCTTGCATATTGCTTTGTTTCGGTACGTACTTTATTTTTTACAAACAACACATTATTTATGTCAAATGTTGTCATAATCCCTTTTATCCATGAAATTCTTTCATGACTTTTTGCATTACCAGATTTACAATCTGCCCATAGGGTTTTACTCGTAAAATCTTTATGGATATAAATTCCATACACATCTAAATCAGTGACCCTTACCGCCGTTTCATCTTGAGATGTTTTTAATATTACGTTGATCCTCGGATAATAGCCCATATAAAACATCAATCGTTTTAATCTGTATTCTAAAAGAGTACCTTTGGGAACAGCAGTTCTTTGTCCAGTATTTTCTTTGCTCTTTGTTTTAATTTCTTGTTTTTCTTTTTGAACTGTTTCCAGACTTTGAGTTTTTTTTGATTTATTTATTTCTGATAGCTCTATTTTTTCTTTACCTTCATTTCTTTCATTGTTCAAAGAATTTCATCCTCTCTTTTACAGCAACTCTCCTCTGAGTAATCTAACAGCATGTTCTTCAACTTCTTGAATATGCTCAGGTGATTCACCTAGTCTGATTCTGGACTCTTCAGGGGTTAAAAAAGCGCTAGTATCAATCATTGAACTAAAATCAGTAATGTCTGTATCTACTTGTAAACTATAATTTGGACTTTTTATTATTTTTAATGCTTCTTCAGCAACATCTTTTCGTATTAATTCTAAACATGAACCTGTTCGATGTCCTTTAGTCTTAGTTACAACTCTCACAATTCCTTTCTTCTCTAATAAAGTATAGTCTGTTGCATTAGCATCATGAGGACCAATATCTCCTGATTCAATAAATTTCGTTAAGAATTTTTCGGGATTGTTAATTGTAGTATACTGAGTGTAGTTTTCTCCAAATCTAATCGAAGCTAAAAGAAGTTTAACATCATCTAAAATATCGTCATTGTATAAATTTTCTCCTACTAGCTTAGAACTAAAACCGAAATCTTTTTGAATACCTCTAGTTGAAATTATTGTAGTCGGATTGATCATACCAACTTTTTTAGCTAAATTTAGCAGGTCGATATGTTGAATCGGTATTTGATCAAGAGGAAAACCTTGAGTACCTTGTACTATTTCAATAATTTCTTTTAAGTTTTGTCTATTATCAATTTCTAATTTAGATATTGCATGTGCTATTTTCTGACTATTTTCTCCCCATACATATTCATTACTAATAATACGTTCTTCACTTCTAGATTTTTCGAACATTTGAATTAACTTAAACTGTTTTTGTAGAGCATACGATAGTGAAATTTTTTCTTCTGGATATCCTTTTTGTATTAACAATTGAGTAAGTTCACTTTGTAAATAAGGTATTTTCTTTGTTTCATCCATAGTTTCGACAGTAACACGTTCGAGTTCGTTGGGTGAAAGATTTTCAAAAAGCTGACCAGATATCTCTAGTACTTTTGAATTTGTAAAAACATATTCTGCTAGTCCAGTTATTTTTCCTGTAGAATCGCGAATTAACTCTATTTGTTGATCTGATGCGTTTTCGAGAGTCGGCAGTATAATTAGCTCTAATTCTAAGTTACTACTTATTCCAACAGTACTTGCCATTTGCCTTAATTTATTCATATTTTCAATTGCTCCGTTGCCTCTAATCACACCTAAAAATCTCCCAGCTTTTCCAACTGTGTTCATAGTTCCAAAATTATTTAAACCTGCACTATCAATTTGAAACTGCTTTAAATGCTTTTGAGTTGCAATAGACCAATATCCTGCTTTTACTTTTTCATTTATCATAATTATCCCCATTCTTCATTCAGTATATTTTTTACTATTTATGTATATAATAAATCTTTACAAATTAAATAAAAGCAAATATTCAAAAATAAGGATAATTAAATCAAATTAAAATAATTTTACTATTAATATATACGTATAAAAAGGCTTTTCGGAAGTAAACTAACTTCCGAAAAGCCTTTAAAACATTGATTTTACATCATTTACATCATTCCGCCCATTCCACCCATGCCGCCCATATCAGGCATTGCAGGTGCGCCGGCTGGTTCTGGTTTGTCGGCAATGACGGCTTCTGTCGTCAAGAACATCGCTGAAACAGATGCTGCGTTTTGAAGTGCTGAACGCGTCACTTTCGCCGGGTCGACGATTCCAGCTTCGATCATGTCCACATACTCGTTTGTCGCGGCGTTGTAACCCATGCCTTGTGCTTCATGCTTGAGACGCTCGACGATGACCGAACCTTCTTGACCGGCGTTTTCCGCGATTTGGCGGAGCGGTGCTTCGAGTGCGCGAAGGACGATGTTGACACCTGTTGCTTCGTCACCTGTTGTGACGGCAAGGATCGATTCAACGGCTTTCGTGACGTGGATGAAGGCAGTTCCTCCACCGGCAACGATTCCTTCTTCAACGGCTGCACGTGTCGCGTTGAGTGCATCTTCGATCCGGAGCTTCCGTTCTTTCAGTTCCGTTTCTGTTGCTGCGCCGACTTTGACGACGGCTACGCCGCCTGCGAGTTTCGCAAGACGCTCTTGCAGTTTTTCACGATCGAAGTCGCTTGTCGTTTCTTCGATTTGCGAACGGATGGCTCCGACACGCGCTGTGATTGAATCACTGTGTCCGTTACCTTCGACGATTGTCGTGTTGTCTTTTGAGACGACGACTTTCGACGCGCGGCCGAGTTGCGTAATTTGTGTTTCTTTGAGATCAAGACCAAGTTCTTCTGTGATCAATTCTGCGCCTGTGACAATCGAGATGTCTTCGAGCATCGCTTTACGACGGTCTCCGAAACCAGGTGCTTTAACGGCAACAGCGTTGAACGTTCCACGGAGTTTGTTGACGACGAGTGTCGCGAGTGCTTCGCCTTCGACGTCTTCCGCGATGATCAAGAGTGGTTTGTTTTGTTGGACGACTTGCTCAAGGACCGGCAGGATTTCCTGGATGTTCGAAATCTTTTTGTCCGTGATCAAGATGTACGGGTTCTCAAGGACCGCTTCCATCTTATCGGAATCCGTGATCATGTACGGTGATGCATATCCACGATCGAACTGCATCCCTTCGACGACATCAAGTTCCGTCGTGAAGCCGCGTGATTCTTCGATTGTGATAACGCCGTCCTGACCAACACGTTCCATTGCTTCCGCGATCAATTGACCGACTTCTTCGTCGGCTGCTGAAATCGCCGCTACTTGAGCGATTGCTTCTTTGCCTTCAATCGGTTTTGCGATTGCGTGCAGTTCTTCAACGGCACGACGGACTGCTTTTTCGATCCCTTTACGAATGACCATCGGGTTAGCACCTGCAGTGACGTTTTTGAGTCCTTCGCGGATCATCGCTTGTGCGAGGACTGTCGCTGTTGTCGTACCATCCCCTGCGATTTCATTCGTTTTTGATGCGACTTCTGCCACAAGCTTCGCGCCCATGTTTTCGAAGTGGTCTTCGAGTTCGATTTCTTTTGCAATCGTCACACCATCATTCGTGATGAGTGGTGAACCGAATTTACGTTCGAGGACGACGTTACGTCCTTTTGGTCCGATCGTCACTTTAACTGCGTCCGCTAATGCGTCTACTCCGCGAAGCATCGCCCGGCGTGCTTCTTCACTGAATAAGATATCTTTTGCCATGACTGAAATCCCCCTTTGATTAGTTTGCTACTGCTAAAATATCGCTTTCGCGTAAGATTAAGTATTCGTTGCCATCGACTTTCACTTCTGACCCTGCGTATTGCGCATAGATGACATGGTCCCCGACATTCACTTCAAGTGGTACACGGACACCTTGTTCCGTCACACGGCCTGTACCGACAGCGACGACTTTACCCTCTTGCGGCTTTTCTTTCGCTGACCCAGGAAGAACGATTCCTCCGAGGGTTGTTTCTTCTTTTTTAACGACTTCGATCACGATGCGATCACCAAGTGGTTTTAACATGCGAAACATCCTCCTTGAACATGACTGTTTTTTAGCACTCACTTAATTGGAGTGCTAACATATTTTTATCTTAAACGGTTTTCAATTGGAATTCAAGCCCGAACCCTTATGCGTTTTCCCGAAATCGCCATCTTTGAACCATCCCCATTCGTGCGCCCGGTCGGTTTGTTTGTTACAATCGGGACAGTACCTTCATTACAAAGGAGTTGTGTCCCGAACAATGAAAAATTCCGTCAATCTGCCGTTTAACATGGCTGAGAAGTGGCAAATCCGTCACGTCATTCCAATCGTGATTTATTTAATCGTGCAACTTGTCCCGGCAACCTTCCCAAGTTTCCTCTCCAAAAGTCAGATTCCGAGCGTTCTCGGCTGGTGGCTCGCGATTGGTTTTACTTTAGCCGTCATCGTTTCCTTCTATTGTTTACGTCCCGATTGGCAGAAGTGGAAAGCTGAAGGCAAGCAGACCGATACGATGGATACGTTAAAGTGGATCGGGATCGGAATCGTCTTGTTGTATGTCTCGCTGATCAGTGTCAATCTGGTGGATGCTTGGCTGTCCGGTGGTATCGAGAACATTGCGAAATCACAGAATACGGATGAAATCATGAAAGCCATTCAGGTCATTCCGATTCTTCAGGTCATGGTCGTCCTGCTTGGTCCGATCATGGAGGAGTTTTTATTCCGTCATATCATGTTCGGAAACCTCTCGACTAAACTGAACTTCATCTTCAGCTTCGTTCTCAGCGGTGTCATCTTCGGTCTGATTCACGGAGATAATAAATTTTTGATTTACGTCGCGATGAGCTTCGTCTTCTCACTCGTCTTCGTCAAGACCCGCCGCATCATCGCACCGATCGCCATTCACGTCTTTAATAACGGCATCGTCGTGCTTGCCCTCTATGCAACGACTTAATTAACGAAAGGTAGTGTTTTCATGCGACAAGGTTCAAACTTCATGGCATTGTTTTATGCCATCTTCGGTATTCTGTTCATGTACCTCGCTTATACCAACTCGATTGAGGCCGGAACAGTTTTTAATTTCTGGACGATTCTCTTAACACTGTTCGCAGCCGTCGACTTTTATCGTCTTTACCTCATCTTCCGCTTCCGGATGGCAGCCAAGAAGATGATCAAAAAAGAACAGGAAAAAAAGAACGACAAGAAATAATGCAAAATGAGATCTCCGGATTTACTCGGTGATCTCATTTTGTATTTTCGTTCACTTTTTCTGATCTTTTCGATAAGAATCGATAATGACTTTCGCGATATCAAGATTTAGCCGTTCATCCAAAACAAGGTTCTTGATCATATTAATGAACTCGACGTCCTCTTGTTGCACAGACTCGATTCGTTCAATCAACTGGTTTAACTTTGTCCGAACGGTCGGATAGGATACTTGATAAGAAGATGCCATATCTTTTAGCGATCCAGAGTTCAAAACGAATTTCCGGATAAATTCGAGATGTTCTTGTTCTAAAGCCAGTACCCACGCGGGCACATCTTGTCGTTCCATCATTTTCCCTCACTTCTCTTTTACAAATCTTGAATATCGAGACGATCTTTTTCGCGCTGCAGTTTTTTCTTCCGTGAGTTGTTTCCCTCCACCGACATACTGACTAGGATTGACGTCAGCATGAGCGTGCCGATCCGAATCAATGATTCACGGTCATCGGAATGCTCTCCTGTATAAAAGTATATGTATGCTCCTGCCACTAAGACAAGTACGGGAAGAATCACCCCGAGTATATTACTTTTTCTTGAAAGGTAAAACTGTCCCCCAAATAATCCAATTGTGATCAGTAAAGAAATAAATGTTCCCACTTGTTTTCCTCCTTTTGTTGTCTACTAGTCGTTCTATATTAATAATATTAACTTTTAACTAAACATTATTCAATTTATTTTTAATATTCATGAAAAATTGGTTTCTTTATTTATAAATATAGTGCTTTTATATATTTTGACGATCTGAGATTCAACTGCTTCAGAGCAGGTGTCGTGTGTTCACCGTCCGACTTCTGCGGGAAAAGGAAGCTCCGCTTCCGTCAGGAACAGGTGAGACCCTGTCGTCAAAGACGACAGCGGCTTGCGTTCCGCCCGAGAAAAGCGGGCGTGACAAACATGACACCACAGGAATACAAAAAAAGACCAGATGACGATTCATCTGGTCTGCTGCATTACCTATTATGCACTCTTGATTTTATCCTGCTTGCCTTCCGTCGACATGTACTCATCGAGCTGGTCGGAATCCAGAACACCTTCCCACTTCGCAATGACGAGTGAAGCAAGCGTGTTCCCTGTTACGTTAACGACAGAACGCATCATGTCCATGATCCGGTCGATCCCGGCGATGAAGGCAAGACCTTCAGGCGGAATGCCGACCGTTCCGAGTGTCGCGAGTAATACTACAAACGAAACGCCCGGTACAGCAGCCATCCCTTTTGATGTCAACATCAGGACGAAGACAAGCGTCAACTGCGTGCCGATCGATAAATCAATGTTGTACATCTGCGCGATGAACAAGGCCGCCATCGCTTGGTACAGTGCTGATCCATCGAGGTTAAACGAGTAACCCGTCGGAACGACGAAACTGACAATCGACTTTGGAACACCCATTTTTTCGAGTTTTTCCATGACACGCGGTAACACCGTTTCCGACGATGCCGTCGAATAGGTGAGGAGTAATTCATCTTTGAAGACACGGACGAAATCCGAGACACGAACCCCGACCCATTTCATGATTGATCCGAAGACGATGACCATGAAAAGAAGCGCCGTGACATATAATGTTCCAATCAATTTAAAGAGCGATCCGAGTGATTCGATTCCGAACGTCGAGACCGTAACACCAATCAATGCGAAGACACCGATCGGAGCGAACTTCATGACGATGTTAACCAGGTTGAACATTGCCGCCGCGACCCCTTCGAAGAAGCGGACGACCGGTAAACCTTTTTCGCCCGCGAAGCCGACACCGAGTCCGAACAGAACCGAGAAGAAGATGATGGCCAGCATATCGCCACGCACCATCGCATCCAGGATGTTCGTCGGAACGATATTAACGATTTTCTCGACAAGACCTTGATCTTTCGTCGTTTCTTCCGTTGCGACGTACGTTGAGATGTCTGTCTTTTCGAGCGTCGCCATATTGATACCGGCTCCCGGTTCAACAAGGTTTGCTGCGAATAATCCGGTAAAGATCGCAATCATCGTAACGATTGTAAAGTAACCGAGCGTCTTCGCGCCGAGGCGTCCAAGACTTTTTGGACTTCCGACTGACGAGACACCGAGCACGATGGTTGTAAAGACGATTGGGACGACGATCATTTTCATCATCCGGATAAAGATATCACCGATTGGCTTCAGCCACTCCGCGACATGTGGATTCCCGTAAAAGATACCACCGACGGTAATCCCGAGAATCAATCCGATTAAAATCTGCCAAGCCAAACCAAGTGGCTTACGTTTCGTTGCTGCCATAATCTGCCTCCTTAATTTCACACATTTAAAAACACATAAGAGCATTTTGTCCTAAATACAGATAGATGTCAAATCGTTCTGTATTAGTACAGAATGGACAAAAACGTGCTCCTACTGCCGAAAAGGCTGTAGAAACACGTTTTTGCTCTGTCTGTTAACGATTTTGATTGACCATTTCCTGAATCAGTTCCCGATTCCGCTTTTTAAAGACTTCATTATGGGACGACACCATCGCGACTTTCGGTGCTTCCGGTTCGATAAACTTCTTCGCCCGGTTGACAGCATTCGCCGCGTCCTGGAAGGCACCGGAGATGAGATGAACTTTTCCATCATGCGACAGGATATCACCTGCTGCGTAAAGGCCGGGCACACTCGATTCACTGGATGATGTTCCGGCGATGTAAAAATCGTCGACCTGTTGCAACTCAAGATCGCAGTTCGCCAGCAACTCAGCATCCTGCTCATAGCCATGGTTGATGATGACTTCGTCAATCTCAAGCGCCACCGTCTCGCTTGTTGCACAATCAATCAGTTCGACCGAGGCGATCCGGTGATGGTCGTCACTCGCAACCAGCTTATGGATTGTCGTATTGAGCAGACAAACGGCGGAACTGTTGACGAGCTGTTCGACTTGCGCCTCGTGCCCTGTAAAGCAGTCTTTCCGGTACGTGACGTAAACTTTTTTCGCGACCGGTTCGAGCTCGTTCGCCCAATCGATTGCCGAGTTACCGCCGCCGGAAATAATGACGGTTTTATCCTTAAACCGTTCAATCGATTTGACGGTGTAGTTCAAGTTCGACACTTCATAGCGTTCCGCACCTTCGATTTTCAGCTTCTGCGGGTTAAGGATCCCGCCTCCGACGGCAACGATGACCGTCTTCGAATAGTGTACCGTTCCCGATTCCGCCTCTAGCACGAAGTTACCGAACACATCTTTCGTGATCGAGATGATTTTTTCATTCAGATGAACGGTCGGATTAAATGTCAGTCCTTGTTCGACCAGCTGTTCCATCAGCTTTGCACCGGTAATGGGTGGCTGACCCCCGACGTCCCAAATCATCTTCTCCGGATAGACGTGAATCTTTCCACCCAGTTCTGCCTGATATTCGATCAATTTCGTCTTCATTCCGCGTAGTCCACTATAGAAAGTAGAGTATAACCCGGCCGGGCCTCCACCAATTACCGTTACATCGAACAATTCCTGCTGTTCCATCTCGCTCACTCCCTCACGATTCGATACGACTGATTATCATTCTCATTTCCAATGATAACGTGAACATGTCTTGAAGACAAGAAAAAATGTTGACAGCGTTTTTATGGAACTGGTATGGTTAGTTGGACGATAGTGATAATCATTATCAATGAAAACAGTTTTAAACGAAAAGGAGTCTGTGCATATGGTACGTCTAGCAACAGAAGAAATCAGCATCGGTTACGGAGATCGTACCATCGTCAAAGACTTGACGGTTCAGATTCCCGATCGGCAAATCACGACGATCATCGGGGCGAACGGTTGCGGAAAATCAACGTTACTGAAGGCGATGACCCGGATCATCCCCCACCAATCGGGGCGTGCGTTACTCGACGGTCTCGATATCGCGAAGGAAAGTACAAAACTGCTTGCCCGGAAAATGGCTATCCTGCCACAGACACCGGAAAGCGCAAGTGGTCTGACGGTCGCAGAGCTTGTCTCATACGGTCGCTTTCCCTATCAGAAAGGATTCGGACGTCTGACGAAACATGATTACGAAATCATCGATTGGGCACTCGAAGCAACCGACACAATGGCATTCAAACATCGTCCGGTCGACGCTTTATCCGGCGGTCAACGGCAACGGGTCTGGATCGCGATGGCCCTTGCCCAGGAAACGGACATCATTTTTCTCGACGAACCGACCACCTATCTTGATCTCGCCCACCAGCTGGAAGTCCTCGAGCTGCTGGAACAGCTCAACCGGACGCAAGGCCGGACCATCGTGATGGTGTTACACGATTTGAATCAAGCGGCACGTTTCGCCGACTACATCATCGCCATGAAAGACGGTGAAGTCGTTAAAGCCGGAACGTGTGAGGAAGTCATCTCAAAAGACGTCCTGAAAGATGTATTCCATATCGATGCCGAAATCGGTCGTGATCCGCGCACGAATAAACCGATGTGCGTCACCTATAACTTAATTAAGGGAGATTGAATTCATGAAAAAACTGCTATTACCGGTTCTTTTATTGTTGACGCTTGTGATTGCCGCCTGTGGCAACACGGAGAAAAAAGAAGAGACATCGTCCGCTGATACAAAAAAAGAAACGATTACCTATAAATCCGAAAACGGAGACGTCGAAGTACCGGCGAATCCGAAACGTGTCGTCGTCCTCGCCGGTTTTGCCGGAAACGTCATGGCGCTCGACGTCCCGCTCGTCGGTGTCGACTCATGGTCTAAATCAAATCCGAAGTTTGATCTGAAAAACGTCAAAGAAGTTTCAGAAGAAAACGTCGAAAAAGTCATCGAACTCAATCCGGATCTCATCATCGGTTACAACACGACAAAAAACATCGACAAATTCAAAAAAATCGCACCGACCGTCACATACACATACGGAAAAGTCGACTATTTGACGCAACACATCGAAATCGGTAAATTGCTCAACAAAGAGCAGGAAGCACGCGACTGGGTCAAAGACTTCAAAACACGTGCTGCGGACGCCGGAAAAGAAATCAAAGCCAAAATCGGTGAAGACAAAACGGTTTCCGTCATCGAAAGCTTCGACAAACAGCTCTACGTCTTCGGCGACAACTGGGGCCGCGGTACAGAAATCCTCTACCAAGAGATGAAATTGAAAATGCCTAAAAAAGTCACGGAGATGGCGTTAAAAGATGGCTATTACGCGTTATCACCTGAAGTTCTGCCGGAATATGCAGGCGACTATCTGATCTTCAGCAAAACAGCGGAAGCAGATAACTCGTTCACAAAAACGGACACGTACAAAAACATCCCTGCCGTTAAAAACAACCACGTCTTCGAAGTTGATTCAAAAGAGTTCTACTTCAACGATCCACTCACACTGGAACGTCAACTGGAGTTCTTCAAGAAAAATTTCCTTGGCGCGTAACGTATACTAAAGGAGGGAGCCTCATCGCTCCCTCCTTTTTTGGATTCATACCAACTGGAGGCGATATCCGTGTCATCCGCTCGACTGCCTTTTGGCTTAAAAATTTCATTCGGACTCATTCTGTTCGTCATCATGTTTTGGCTATCGATGACGTTTGGTGCGGCTGATACGACGATCCGCGAAGTCTGGAACGCCTTGACGTTTGGTCCGCTCAACGATAAAGCAAAAATCATTCAGGAAATCCGGCTGCCGCGTGAACTGGCAGCGATTCTCGTCGGGGCCGCCCTCGGCATCTCCGGGGCGATCATGCAGGCGATGACCCGCAATCCGCTCGCTGACCCCGGTCTGCTCGGTTTAACAGCCGGTGCCAATGCGGCGCTTGCCCTGGCACTCGTCTTCATTCCCGGTATCAACTACTACGGCATCATGCTCGCCTGTTTCCTCGGGGCAGCCCTTGGCGCTGCACTCGTCTTCGGCATCGGTGCTTCCCGAAAAGGCGGCTTTTCGCCGCTTCGGATCGTCCTTGCCGGCTCCGCGATTTCCGCCTTCCTGTATGCGATCGCGGAAGGAATCGGCATCTATTTTAAAATTGCTCAGGACGTCTCCCAGTGGACGTCAGGCGGTCTCGTCGGGACGACATGGGGACAGCTTCAAGCGATCACGCCGGTCATCGTCATCGGTACATTGATTGCACTGATTTTCTCACGGCAGTTGACGATTCTCAGCCTGTCGGAAGAAGTCGCACTTGGTCTTGGTCAAAACATCATCCGGATCAAAGCCGTGTTGTACGTCGTCGTCATCCTCCTGGCCGGTGCCGCCGTCGCGTTGGTCGGGAACATGGCCTTCATCGGTCTGATGATTCCGCATATCGTCCGCGCCATCGTCGGAACCGATTACCGGTATATTCTGCCGATGACCGCTGTGTTCGGAGCGACGTTCATGCTGCTTGCCGATACAATTGGCCGAACGCTGTTTGCACCGTACGAGACACCGGTCATTGCGATCGTTTCGATGCTCGGACTGCCGTTCTTTTTATTGATCGTCCGTAAAGGAGGTCACGTTTTCTCATGATGGAAACTCGTTTACGTCGCCGTCAACGCTTGATCTTTTTACTGTTAAGCCTGTTATTGCTCGGTACGATTGTCGTCGGTATCGGTCTTGGTCCGGCTTCTCTCTCTTACGATCGCCTTTTGCCGACCCTGCTCGGACAAGGCTCGTTCAAAGAAGACTTTGTTTTATTTTCACTCCGTCTGCCGCGGATTGTCATCACGCTGCTCGCCGGGATGGCGCTCGCCTTGTCCGGTTCGATCCTCCAAGGCATCACACGCAACGAACTGGCGGATCCCGGTATCATCGGAATTAATACAGGAGCCGGGGTCGCCGTCGCCATCTTCTTCCTCTACTTCCCGGTGGATGTCGGCTCATTCATCTACGGCTTACCGGTTGCGGCATTCTTAGGTGCTTTAGTGACCGCTGTCGCAATTTACGCACTCTCGTACGACCGGAATCGCGGCTTACAACCGATCCGGTTGATTTTGACCGGTGTCGGTTTCTCGATGGCCTTGTCCGGCATCATGGTCATTCTGATTTCTTCAACGAAACGTGAAAAGGTCGATTTCATCGCCAAATGGCTGGCCGGTAACATCTGGGGAACGGACTGGACGTTTGTTTATGCCTTACTGCCGTGGCTGATCGTCCTGATTCCGTTTACACTGTACAAAGCAAATAAGCTCAACCTGCTCGCCTTAAACGAACCGGTTGCGATCGGCGTCGGCGTCTCGATTGAAAAGGAACGGATTCAACTGTTGCTGACGGCCGTTGCCTTAGCTGCGTCCGCCGTTTCTGTTACCGGCGGGATTTCCTTCATCGGTTTGATGGCGCCGCACATCGCCCGGGCGCTCGTCGGTCCCCGTCATCAATGGTTCCTGCCGATTGCACTGTTGATCGGCGGCTGGCTGCTTGTCTTGGCGGATACGATCGGACGCAACATTGCCGGTCCGGATGGTGTGCCTGCCGGAATCGTCGTTGCCCTGATCGGTGCTCCGTACTTTATCTATCTGCTGCTGAAAAAGTAACGACAACAAAAAAACGAGGTCCGGATATTTACTCCGCTCCTCGTTTTTTGTTGTTCAATATTTAACCCGCCGCGCTTCCCGTTCCGCAAGAATCAGCTCGCGTTCTGATAAATGCGTCGGATCAAGTCGTTTGATCCGGGAATCGACGAGACGGTCGAGTGACAAGACAGACAGTAAAAAGACCAGAATCGGTCCGATCAGCGCTGGTCGCGACACATACGGAATCAAGAACTGGGACGCCACAACAAGTAAAAGCTCGGTAATTGTAATGACGATATACGGCAATCCGAGATGATCCCAGACTTCCATCCGGTCAAATCGTTTCGTGAAATAACGGTACTTCAACAAGCGGACCGTCCATTGGTAGCCGAGGACAGGAATCAGTAAAAAGTAATGCATCGAGACTTCGGCGAAGTTTAGATCATCTGCCAAAAACAAAAAGACGACCAACACGAGTAGAAAAAATACCGTCTGAACACGCCGGGCACGTTTCGTGAAGCGCAGATAATCAAGTGTTCGTTGCTGTTTGGTATTGTCCATTCCCTGACCTCCCCTACCGTCGTTTCATTCCGTCATGTCTGTCCCATTCCATTTCAATCCCGTCACCGGTCTGATACTGATATTCGTTCCCTTTCGCTTTCAGCCTCACCGGTTTAAGCGTTTGACTGTTTTGAACAGTACGGTCGGTCCATCTTTGAAATTGTAGGATAGCTGAAATCCATAACATTAACGGGAACAGATAACCCATATGTCCAAGATGCGGTGCAATGAATGCAGCACCCATTAGATAGACCGCTTCCAGTAACGTTACGCCGCCGAACACAAAACCGATTTTCCGGCTGGCGGTATGACGTTGCAAGAAGAAGAATTGAATCGCTCGTTGAAACCCGTTATAGACAAACAACGGCACAAGTATCAAAACGCCGGACCCCATTTCCGTTAACGGCAGGCTTCTTGAAAACAAAACGATCGTTAAAAATAAGCCGGCAATGACGTAAGTCCGCAGACGACGGCTGACGGTCGTCCATTTCTGGTATGTGCTCAATCCTTCTCTCATCTGTTCACCCCTTTTTTCTTCACTTCCGGTACTGTTCGATTTCCCGCATCGTCACAAAAGCAGGATCAAGATGTTTGGCACCGCGATTTAATTTGGAAACAAATAAGCTGATTACAAGCACCCAAATCAAAATCATCGTAAAAGAAACATCTGCATACTGAGGAAAGATGTATCCCACATAGAATAAAATCATAGGGACAAGATATCCAATCATCGAGGCGCGACCGACTTTTAAAACGGTCTGTTCATATAAATCAGTTTCCAAACGTCCCTTTAAAATGCGTAGACGCATGATTTCCCGGACGACACCTGCGAGACAAAGTACCGTAATCGAAAATAACGTAAACAGTCCCGTTTTCCAAAAATCCGGAATGAACCAGCCGATTAAGGCAAACAATAAAACCGGAACCGGAATCAGATGTTGAAGTTTTTTAAGCGGCGGTCCGAGCAGATTTAACCGTGTATTTTTTTCAAGCAATGTATTCATTTGATGTTAGCTCCTACTTTATACATTTTTGTATACTTCCTGATCACTGACAAAATCCGGATCATCGCGCCGAATCCGGCGTTTAAACCACCATTCAGACACCACGTAAATCGGGATCAGGATAATCAGAATCGTCCCCCAGATCTGCCAAAACGACAAATCCACCGTCAGTATCAAAAGGATGGCAAAAGTAACACTCAACACAACGTTTTGGACAAGCCAAAATTGCCAGTATGTCGTTGCTAGTTCTTCACCAACGTACGATTCAAGAATCTGGCGTTTTTTGACTTGATAACGCAGATTGGATCCAAGGAAAGCAACCGGAAACAACAGCGTCAGCAGAACCGAATCAAACCATGTCATTAAAATCCCGATCCCCATCAAAAGTAGAACTGTCCATAACCACCTCGTTCCTAATAGGTCTTTCTCCATGTAAGCTAGCGTCAATTCATGTAACCGTTCGTCCCGTGCCGTGCGCATGATGTTCTCTCCTTTAGCTGTCATTCTTCCAGGTCCTTTACGTGCTTATGCACTTCCTGATCACTGACGAAGTCAGGATCTCCCGACCCCGCCATCTTCTTAAACAGCCAATCGGTCGCAAAATAAAGCGGAGCGAGAATCAAGATTACCCAAAACGTAATCTTCCATAAAGACAGTCCTTTCGTTTCGAGTACAACCAGGAGCAATGAGCCATATAACACAATCTGAATTCCTAGCCATAGCATCGTTTGTGTCATGATCTGATCTTTGGAAAGATACCGTTCTAAAATCCTGCGTTTTTCCAGCTGAAACGGAAGATCAAAAATCAGATAGACAAGCGGCAACAGACCCAAATAAAGGGCGGAATCCATCGTTTCCGAAAAAATGCCGAGCGTCGCCGCCACGGCAGCCATCAGCCAGCCGTTTTTTTGCAGTTGACTCTTGTCGATATAGGCAAGCGTCAGTTCATGTAACCGTTCGTCCTTTGCCGTTTGCATCTGACTTTCCTCCTTCATCCCTGCTGAATCTCTGTTTCACTGATATAAGTCGGATCAATCTGTTTGGAGCGGTAGATCAAGAAACGCCGGCAGAGCCAGTAAAACGGGATGACGAAAAGACACAGTCCAAGCAAAAAGGTCGTACCTGACCGATTGGCCGTCAGAAGAATCAAGACTGCGAGCGCTCCGTATTGAAACACTCCGACGCCGACATGAAGACGAAACAGACGGTCTGCTGATCTTTGGGAGGTGTGACGGGCAACGATTTGAAAACGCCGGCGTTGCCTCACGACATCATATATGCAATAGAGAATCGGAATAATCAAAGCAAGGACAGGTTGTTCCATCAGCTTGCTGGCAAACAAGAAGAGTGCCAAGACGCCCCACAGTTTAGCGGTCGTCCGCTGATGCATATGTTGATAGAGTTCCCGTAATTCCATCTGGACTGTTATCGCTTGCATACAGACACGTTCCTTTCCGTTGGTTCTTACTGTAATATACTTACATTTTACCGGTTATGTTTCAAAAAAAAAGAAACTTCCAAAAAGAAGTTTCTAGGCTGAGACTTGGATGATTAGATAGATGACACTGTATGCAACGATGGCGAGCGGAATCATGGCGACGCCGATCAACCAACCGTTCTTATCCCGAATCCCGAGATAAAGGACCAGGCAACCGACGATAAAGGCGATGAGTGTAGTAAATGGATTCATAGGAGTTCCCCCTCAAGAAAAATAACCTATTCAGAAATTTCCCCTTCCCGGAACTTGATAAACACTAAAAGCATTTCTGCAACACACTGGACCATAAAATAAAAACAGTGTCGCTTCCGGCAGACATCCACCGGAACCAACACTGTCTTCCACTCCTTATTTCTTCGTGATGACGACTTTCTTCTCGACGACATGGCCGCCAAGGTCTTTCAATTTCAAGTTGTAGACGTTTTTACCTTTTTTCAAGGTAACGGTCTTGTTGATTGTTTTCTTAAACGCACGCATTTCATACGGTTCTTTGAACGAACGGCGGTATTCGGCGTTACCGTTCAGATCAAAGCGTAACTCATCGTAGTTGTCGCGCAGGACAATCGTCATTTTCGCTGTTTTCGTTTTGCTTGAAACGGTTTTTGGTGCTGTCACGCGGATTGTCGGACGCTCCGAATCGATGATGACCTGACGGCTGAAGGCAACACGATTGCCTTTTCCATCATAGGCTTCGACTTTAAACGACTTCACACCATCCGTCGTATACGTGATGTCATGGCTGAATGCATAGTGTTGTTGAACAGCATCCCAGCGTAATTTAACAGCTTTTCCGTTGATTTTGAATGATTTGATGCCGGACTCATCGGCGACGTTTCCTGAAACCGTCACTTGTTGTGATGTCGTTAAGCCGAGTGCTTCCGGTGTATCAATTTGAACACTTGGAACGGTTTTGTCGACACCTGAAGTGTTGACGTTTTTCTTCACGCTGTTACCCGCATAATCCGTTACAACGAACGTGACTTTCGCGCGGCTTGGCAGATCCGTCAGCGTGTAATTTTTAACAGATGGAGCAAGCGGCTCTTTCAAGACACTTTTTCCGTCGACCAAGATATCAAATGACGCGACACCCGTTCCTTGGTCACCAGCTGTCCAAGAAACTGCTTTTTTGTCAGCATCCCATTTGACAGTTGCTGCCGGAACTTTTGTATCGATGTAGATCGGGAATAACGCCGTCTGCCATTTCGCATTCGGATAATCGACGACCGATTTGACTTGGTAGTAGTACAGACCATCTTTGGCTTTTGCACCATTGACCGTTCCATCCCACGCGGCATTCGTGACCGGTGTGTAACCGTCTTCCGATCCGCCGTCATAATAGTTTTTGATGACATCCGACTGCGTTTCCAGTTTACGGAGTGTTGTTTTGTTGCGGTCAAGAATCGAGTACTCGACCTTTTTCGCATTCCGTAAGAACGACAGGATCGGGAAGGCCTCATCGGCACTGCCGTCTCCGTTCGGCGAGAACGAGACTTTTTCTTTGACGACGTCGCCTGCAGCATTCGTTCCGAGGAAGTTGTAGTTATCCTTCACTTCTGTCGCAAGACCTGTGATGCCGTAGAACGTGTTTTCATCGTACAGTGGTGCATCGACGATCGGTGCTTTGTCCCATGCTCCTTTGAAGCCGACATAAGGAACCGTCAATTCAGGATTTTTGCTCTTCGTATCCATCAGACGGACGAAACCTTCGACGAAGTAGCCGTTTTTGAAGATGGTTTCAAGAGGCGCACCGTTTGCCCAATCGACTGTATCTTTTAGATCCACTGTGACATTGACTTTCGTCGTACTCTTCGCGTTGATCGAAACCGAGCTTGCTTTCTTTGAGCCGACCGTGAAGGAAATCGGGAACGTCCCTTTGTTCGCGTCGACCGCATCGACTGTACCTTTTTTGAAGATTCCGTTGGCTTCAAGCAGATTCTGCCCTTGAACAGCGAGATCCGATTGGACCGTTCCGGCCAGTTTGTACGTCAGTTTTTCATTGCTGTAGTTCTTCAAGTCGAGCGTAAAGCTGAACTTGTCGCCAACTTGTTTCAAGGCCGCTTTCCCTTCACCTGACTTCGTTTCTGTCACGACGACCGGTGTTTTCATGGCTGCATGCAAGTCCATCAGTCCGGCTCCCTCACGACGTGGTGAGTAGTAGTTGCCGGTCTTCGCTTCCTGATTGTACTTTCCTGAATCCAGTTGCGGACGGGACGTGTTCATCAAAATGGTCTTCGCGAGTTTAACGCGTGTCGCGCCACTGACTTTGAAGTCTTTATCAATACGTTGCATAACGAGTGCTGTTCCGCCGGCAACGTGTGGTGCTGCCATCGAAGTCCCGCTCATGACGCCATATTCATTGGCGTTGAGAGTGGAGTAGATTTTTCCGCCCGGTGCCGTGATTTCCGGTTTGAAATCAAGATTCGGTGTCACACCCCATGAGGTGAAATCAGACATTTCTCCTGCGACCGGGTTTGGTGTCGAGACGGCTTTCCCGTCAAACGTCACCGTCAATGCTTTACCTGCTTTTGCTTTCGCTTCGAGCTCGTTACCGTCTGCGATGCTCAACGAGACGAGTGGAATCGTCGGTTTATTGAGCGCCATGCTGACATAATCACCGTGCTCGACACGACCGCGAACGATGACGCCGGCTGCTCCTTGTTTTTCAGCTTCCGCTTGAATCATCGCGTAGTTAAAGTTACCGTTCCGGACGACGAAGACGACTTTATCTTTGACGTCTTTGTCCGCATAGTTCGGTTCACTGCCGTCACCGACATACACGACATCCATCTTCTCTTTATCAAAGACCGCAATTGGATTCGGTGAATCTTGTTTTTGGTAGGCCAGGTAACCGGCATCCTGTCCGTCAACCTTTAATGCCATACCTTCGAGTGTCAATTGTGTGTTTTCAACAGACGCAACTTGAAGCGACTCGCTGATCAGTCCAGGTGAACCGACGACTCCGACATCCGGATTCGACGCGTACGGGTTTCCGGCTCCGCTTCCGGCGAATGCCGAGTTTCCGGCCGAAATCGCACATAAAATCCCGTTGTTCATCGCATTGACGATCGCTTTTTGTTCCGGATCATCTTTTTGGACGAACGATGCCGTTGAACCAAGACTCATGTTGATGACATCTGCGCCGAGCGCAATTGCATCGTCGATCGCTTTAATATAAATATCACTGAATGTCGACGGCATCCCCGGGTCATTGCCGAATACTTTCATTGCGAGCAGTTGTGTCTCCGGTGCCACCCCTTTAATCCCGCCGTTCGTTTCATCGCCGTTGGCACCCACCGTACCGGCAACGTGCATCCCGTGCATCGAAGCGCCTGGTCCGAGGTCACGGATTTCACTGTCATGATCGGCATAGTTATAACCGTACGGGACTTTTTCCGTAAAGTAGTTTCCTTTTAATCCTTTTGACGCTTTAAAGCCTTCGACTTTTGACGACGTCAAATCAACTTTCGTCTCCGGACTGAGGACCATATCCTTATGGGTCGGATCGATTCCCGTATCGATGACGGCAACGATGGTGCCTTCCCCTTTATAGCCGTAATCCTGCCATGTTTCTTTTGCATTGACCATGTCTTTACTGTGTAACATGTTTGGTGTTGCGCCTTTTTCGACTTCCGGACGCGCATACTCATGTGCAATATGTACGGTTTTGATGCCGCTTAACTTTTTCAACTCTTTGATTTCACCGTATTTGACTTCACCGCTGAAACCGTTCAGGACGGTCGTGAAGCTTTCTTTATAGGAAACCGCAATGTCTTTTTTAGCAATCGCTGCTTTGACTTCTTTTTGTTTATTGACGATCTGATTCTTGAGAATGATTTTTTCCGTATTGCTTAACGTACTGTAGCGTTTATTCTGTGCCTGCGCATGTTCAATCGCGGCTTTTTGATCGAGTTCGACGACAATCCGTACTTTTTCGTTTTGGCTGTATGACTTTTCCTGACCCGCTTTTTTCAGTGAGAGTGCTTGTGGCTTTTGTACATCCACTTTTTGTGATGATACATTTCCCTCAGCATGAACTAGGCTGGAAGATGTCATGAGGGCTGCCGCCATCAGAGCAATCTTCTTTTTCTTCATTCTTTTTCCTCTTTTCCAAAAATGTAATGTGGAACAAAACCTATTAAACAAAAATTCTGTATTTTTAGTTTAATTAATTTTCTCTTAATATACAATTTAAATTTGGAGTATTTTAAAAATAATTGTTGGTTTATGGCATATGAACCAATTAACATCCTTCATTTACCTTTTATCAAAAGAAACCTTTTTTCTGAAGACACAAAAAAACCCCCGGTTGCCCAAGGGTTTTCAAGTAAAGCGATATGGAGACTATCGGGCTCGAACCGACGACCTTTTGGCTGCCAGCCAAACGCTCTCCCAGCTGAGCTAAGCCCCCGTGTGTTTCTATAATGAGTATAACCATTGCTGTTCACTTTTTCAATATAAAATTAGACCGCTTACAAAAAAATCTCCTTCACCTTGCGGGTAAAGGAGAATCTTCTATTATTTGTTCAACTCACGCATCATATCCGCCTGTCGTTCGAGTTCAGCCTCCTGCTCGAGAATCAGCACTTTTTTGTACGTCCGTGCCGAAATCAGGATACTGATTTCATATAACACGAACAACGGAACAGAAATCATCAAGTGCGAGGTGATATCGGGCGGTGAGATCAACGCCGCGATCACGAACAGCGCAAAATACGCATACTTCCGATTCTTCCGCATGAAGAACGGCGTCACGAGTCCGAGCCGTGTCAAAAACATCGTCACGACCGGCAACTGGAACAACAGACCGAACGGAATCGTCAACCGGATCAGAAAGCTGAAATAGTTCTCGACCCCGATGACCTGTTCGATTCCGAGTTCTTGCCCGAGTTCCGTCGATACTTCGAGTAAAAACGGTAACAGCCAAAAATAAGAAAATGAAATACCCGCAAGGAATAAGAAAAACGTCACGGGAATATACGTCAACGTCGCTTTTTGTTCTTGGTCGTGCAGACCGGGACGGATGAATGCCCAAAGCTGATACATCCAAAACGGGGACGCCAAGACGATTGCGATGATGAACGCAAGATTCAGATATAACATCAGTGGATCAACAACGTTAAACGCATTCAGCCCGATTCCGAGTTCCTTTAAGTCGGCCTGTAAGAAACGGACGAGCGGCCGGACGAGCGGAAAGGCTGCGATAAACATGACCACTACAATGATGAGCGACCAGATGATCCGCTTACGCAGTTCATCTAAGTGCGATGTCACACTCTGTTCTTGATCGATCGCCATGATTCACTCACTTCTCTTTCATTTCGTCCTTTTTGTCCTTATCATCTTCCATGATGCCGTTCGTTGCGCTCTTGAACTCTTTTAACGTTTGACCAGCGGCGCGGCCGAGTTCCGGTAATTTCTTCGGTCCGAAGATGATTAAGGCGACGACACCGATCAAAGCGATGCTCCCCGGTCCAATACCAAGTGTTAACGGGATTAAGTTTTCCATTATGATTTCACTCCTTCAGCTGATTGCGAATAATGCTTCATAAAATACACGAGCGACTGCAGCTCGATTGACAAATCGATGTGATGCACCCGAACGTGGGCCGGTACATTCAACCGGGCCGGTGTAAAGTTCAAAATGCCGGTCACACCATACTCAACTAACTCATCTGCCACTGACTGGGCGAACTGAGACGGTACCGTCAAGATGGCGACATCGACATTGTTCGCTTGGATTTGTTCTTTCATATCCGAGACGTGATAAATTGGAACGTCCTGCGTCGTCGTTCCGACCTTGTCCTCATCGGCGTCAAACGCGATGACGATACGAGTACTATTATTCTTTAAAAAGTTATAATTTGCAAACGCCGTTCCGAGATGTCCGACCCCGATTAAGGCGACATTCGTGACCTCGTCTTGGTTGAGTGTCTTTCGGAAAAATGTTAACAAATGTTGAACATTATAACCGTACCCTTTTTTCCCTAACGCCCCAAAGTAGGAAAAGTCACGACGGATCGTCGCGGAGTCGACTTTGACCGCTTCGCTGAGCTCTGCTGACGAGACGCGCAACTTGCCGGAGTTATAAAGACTCTGGATAAAACGATAATATAACGGCAGCCGTTTCGCCGTTGCTTGTGGTATTTTTGTGTCTGGCCCATTCATACTGCAGTTCCCCCTTCGGCCACGTTCTGACGTGGCACCCAAATCAATGCAAAGAATTCTACTCCCCTTGATTGTAAACCACTTCACATAGAGTAACAAATATTATATTCGGCAGGATTTTTCGTGATAGACTAAAGGGTGGAAGGATGGATGGATATGATTCTCTTACAAGTAAACCAACTCTCAAAATCATTCGGCGTCGAGCCGATTTTAGACAATATTAAACTCGAAGTACAGGAACGGGACCGGATTGCCCTCGTCGGACGAAATGGTGCCGGAAAATCGACACTTTTAAAAATCATCGCCGGGGAGCTGTCACATGACTCGGGCGAGATCATGAAAAGCAAGGAAGTCCGGATCGGTTATCTCGCGCAGGACAGCGGACTCGAGTCGAACGAATCAATTTGGAACGAGATGCTGACTGTTTTTGAGCATCTGCAGGATCAGGAACGGGCACTTCGCCGGATGGAAATTGAAATGGGCATGGAACACATTTTAAATGATCCGGCCGCTTATGACCGTCTCCTTAAAACGTACGACCAGGCACAACACGACTTCTCGGAAGCCGGCGGCTATCAGTTCGAAGCCAATATCCGCTCCGTCTTACACGGGATGCGCTTTTATCCGGACGATTATTCCCGACGGATTCAGACGCTTTCCGGTGGACAGCGGACCCGGCTCGCCCTCGCGAAGATGTTGCTGCAGGCACCGGAACTGCTGATTCTCGATGAGCCGACCAACCACTTGGACATCGATACACTGTCCTGGCTTGAAAGTTACTTGTCCGGTTACCGCGGCGCTGTCCTGATCGTTTCCCATGACCGGTATTTCCTCGATCAAGTCGTCAACGTCGTCTATGAATTGTCCCGGAACGTCTCCCGGAAGTTTACCGGTAATTATACGAAGTATCTCGAACAAAAAGCGGCGCTCTACGAACAGGAAATGAAACAGTTCGAACAGCAACAGGAAGATATCGCGAAGATGCAGGATTTCATCCAGCGCAACATCGCCCGGGCAACGACAACAAAACGGGCGCAAAGCGTCCGCAAACGTCTTGAAAAGGTCGACCGGATCGACCGGCCGGACGGTGACGAACGTAGTACGGTTCTGTCATTCCCGATTGAAAAGCAGAGCGGCAATGATGTGCTGCAGGTCAACCAACTCGCAGTCGGCTATGAAGAAGCCGTCTCGAAAAACATCACGTTCCGTCTGCAACGCGCGGAATCACTGGCGCTCGTCGGACCAAACGGAATCGGCAAGTCGACACTACTGAAAGTGCTCGTCGGCCGTCTGAAACCGTTATTCGGAGACTACCGGTTCGGAACCGGTGTCTCAATCGGTTACTACGATCAGGAGCAGGCGGAACTGAATGACCGCAACCGGGTCATCGATGAAATTTGGAATGAATGGCCGTTGATGCGCGAACAGGAAGTCCGGTCTGTGCTTGGTCAGTTCCTCTTCAGCGGAGACGACGTCTTTAAGCTCGTCCATGAATTATCCGGCGGAGAACGCGGACGCCTGGCGCTCGCAAAACTGAAGTTACGCAAAACGAATCTGCTTGTCCTCGATGAGCCGACGAACCACTTGGATCTTGATTCGAAGATGGTCCTCGAGAATGCCCTCGTCGACTACGAAGGGACCCTGCTGTTCGTTTCCCACGACCGCTACTTCATTGACCGCGTCGCGACGCGTGTCATTGAAATGAGTTCAGACGGTGTGACCGATTACCTCGGTGACTACTCGTATTACATGGAGAAAAAAGCCGAGAAAGAAGAAATCGCCCGTCTTGAAGCGGAAGAAGCGAAAGCAATCAAAGTCGCGTCGACGAAGACGATTGACAAGGAAGCCCAAAAAGAAGCACGTAAGAAGAAACAGCAACTCGAACAGCTCGAGCAAGAGATCGAACGGTTGGAGAACCGGTCGGTTGAAATCGAACAGCTGTTGTGTGAACCGGAAATCTTTAATGATATTCCGAAAGCGACCGCCCTGTCGGCAGAACGTGATCAGATCGACGTCGATTTGCTTGAGCTGATGGAACAGTGGGAGTCGTTTCACTGATGCGATCGAAAAGTTATCTGATCAATCTGATCCAAGGATTATTGTCCGGTGTCCTCTACTTCGTCCCGATGTATGCGGACTATGTCTCGGCTTTCATTCGTCCGGATGCGTTTAATGCTGTGTACCCGTTGTTCATCCTGATTTCCTGCATGATCGGACTTGTCATCCAAACGTGGAGCGGACTGTTCATTAGTTTATTGTCCGGTCTGATTTGTACGTTGTTGACGATTCAGTCGTTCGTCGAACTGAATGATCCAATGATCATCATGTATTACGGCGCTGTCTCACCACTGGTCGCTTTTTTGATCAGCTGTGTCGGAATCTGGGCACTTGCCGTCCTGTTTTATTTGCTCGACGGTTTTCAGTACAGCAAACGCCATAAAATGGAGTAAGTCACAAAAAAGACGAGAGAAGCAGATTCGATATCTGCTTTCCTCGTCTATTTGTATGGCATTGTCTTATTTCGTAGGACGCGCAATCGTAAAGATGTCACCGATTTTCGCGTAGTCATTGCCGGCAAGACGGGCAATCGCGTTTAATCCGTCTGCATCAATCCGGAAGGACTCTTCCAGTTCATCTGCGACATGATAACGGATGACTTCGCCAATCAATAAATCGGCTGTTTCAAGTTCAATGTGTTGCGTCAGCTTCAGCTCAAACCGGATTTTTGCTTCTGCGACCGCGGGAACATCAATCAAATCACTGTCAATCAGTGTCAGATTCGTCCGCTCCAGTTCACTTTCGCCGTAAGCAAGCGGTGCTGCCGTCTCGTTGACCGCTTCGACAATCTCTTCACTGACGATATGAATGACATATTCTTTCGTTAACAAGATATTTTTAGCCGTATCCTTCTCCCCTTGATCCGTCTTTTGGACGGCAATCAACAGTTGAGGCGGATGACTTGAGGCGACGGTAAAGAACGAAAACGGGGCAGCATTGATTGTTCCGTCCGCTCCTCTTGTCGTGACGAAAGCAATCGGTCGCGGGATGATACTCCCGATCAACAATTTATAGTTTTCTTTTGGACTGAGTGACCGCGCATCAAACTTCATTGTTATAACCTCTTTCTCTGTTTACCCGAGCATGGCTGCGAGTGAATAGTCTCCAGCACCAATCAAGGCGACGCCAAGAGCGATGACGATCAGTGCCATGTTGTATTCGTACCCGTTCTGTGTCACCCAGTAACCATTTTGACCGTGCACCTTGATGATCGCAACGAGCATCGATCCGATAATCAGTGCTGCTGCGAACCATAAGAAGAGACCGCCGGCAAACAGTACGCCGCCGACCAGTTCCGCAAGTCCTGCCGCAAGCGCAAGTGTTTTACCCGGTTTCATGCCGATCGACTCAAACCAGCCGCCTGTCCCCTCAATCCCGTGTCCACCGAACCAGCCAAACAATTTCTGTGTCCCGTGTGCGGCAAATGTTAAGCCAATCACCAAGCGTATTAAAAATAATCCTAAATCCATCATCTTTCTCAAACTCCCTTTTACTTAATGTTTTTTAATTACTTTTAGTAACCCAAATAAGACTATAAACTATCACTTACTAAAAGTAAATAGATTTGTTTTTGTTCTTTTTGTTACATTAAGTAAAATGATTCGATTTTTTTAGTAGAAGCGGGTATACTACAAATATAGAAAGGATGAGTGCTGATGGAAGAGACATTGATTCCGACTGCCCTTTGTCCGAAAGTCGAACATGCCTTTGAAATTTTGGGCAAGAAGTGGACGGGCTTGATTTTACGTCATCTCATGACAAAGACCTGTCGTTTCAACGAAATTCAAGATGCGATTCCGGAGTTGTCTGGTCGTATGTTAACGGAGCGCATGAAGGAACTTGAGGCGGAAGGTATTGTGATCCGGACCGTCATTCCGGAACGTCCGATTAAAATTCAATACAGTTTGACTGACAAAGGTCGTCAGCTTGAACCTGTCATTCGTTCAATCGAAGAATGGGCCGAGCTCCAAGACTGACATGAAAAGTCTCTCCACTTGGGAGAGGCTTTTTATTTCTGTTTGTATTGAGAACGATTATCAATTAAACTAAAGATGTTCATGTCTTGGAGAAAGGATGATTCAGATGAACATCATGATCGGTTTTGTCAGCATGTCCGGCAATACAGAAGACATCGTGCAGATCTTGCAGTCGGAACTCGAGCGCAAGGGCTGCACGGTTCATATACAAGAGCTCGATCAGTTATACCCGTCCGATTTTTCTCAGTATGATGCCGTTCTACTCGGCTCCTACACATGGGGGGACGGCGATTTACCGTATGAAGCGGAGGACTTCGTCGACGAGCTGGGGGAAAGTACGTTAAACGGCTTAGCCGCTGCTGCCTTTGGCTCCGGTGACTTGGATTATCCGAAATACTGTGCAGCCGTCGATACATTGGAACAGACGCTTGCATCTGCCGGCGCGACGATCGTCGTCCCAGGGCTTAAGATGGAGTTTGATCCGAATACACCGGAAAAACAAGCCGCCTGTCGTACGTTCGCGAATGATTTTTTTGTCCGGGCACAACGGCTTCACGCTTAACCGGAAAGAACCTCGACTTCAGCCGAGGTTCTTTTTTGCTTTCCAGCGTTTTTGGAGATACCAAGGAACAATCGTCAAGACAAGAAAGACGACAATTGCACCGATGATGAGTTGTGGATCTTTCGAGACGATGCTGCTCCCTAAAAAGTTATAGGCAAACGTCCCGGGAATGATTCCAATCAACGTCGCGAGGAAAAAGGATAACAAGCGGACTTTTGACAGTCCGGCGGCATAACTGATCAAATCGAAGTTGAAGATCGGCAACAGCCGGAAAATCAGGACATAGATAAATCCATTTTTCTCGAGTTGCTGCTGAATCTGATGGATTTTTCCGGCCTGTTCCTTTTTCTTGATCAACCCATTTCCAAGCTTTTGGGCAACTAAAAAAGCGACGACTGCACCAAGTGTCGCTCCGATGACGGTGTAAAGTGTTCCGAGCCAGGCACCAAACGCCAGACCGCCGGTAATCGACAAAACGGATGCCGGGAAAAAAATCAACGGACGAATCGTATAGAGTAAGATATACAGAATCGGCGCCCACATTCCGAACGATAAGATCCAGTCCTTGATGTCGGTCGGACTGAGGTTGAGATAGGAACGGCTGAACCAGATCAGTCCGCCGATCAAAAGAACAAGCACTAGAATCCTGATGAATTGTTGCTGGCGTGTCATAACATATCTCCTGTCTTTGGCAATAAACGCTCTTACTTTATGCAATTCCCGAATTCAATCCGTCTTACGCGTTTTGCCGCTTTCGCAATGTGTGTTTCAGCTCAGACCGTTTTCGGGAACTACATAGAGATACCATGTAACTCAAGAAAGGTGATTATCATGACACAACCGATTAAAGCACTGGTCTTTGATGTCTACGGTACATTGTTTGATGTCCATTCCGTCAAAGTGAAAGCAGAGGAACTCTATCCGGAACACGGGGAAGCCATCAGTCAGGCCTGGCGTCAAAAACAGCTCGAATATTCCTTTTTACGTCAGTTAAACGGTCAGTACGTCCCGTTCAGCCAAGTGACGCGTGATGCGCTCCGCTATGCCTTGCTGCAACTGAAGCTCCACGTCACGGAAGAAAATATTGCAGACCTGATGGAAGTCTATTTGAAGCTCGATCATTATCCGGAAGTCGATGATGTCTTACAGCAGATGGGTGATAAACAAATCGCCGTCTTCTCGAACGGTTCACATGACATGCTTGATCCCCTGATTGAACAATCCGGTCTCTCCGGACGGTTTGACCAGATCATCAGTGTCGATGATATCAAGCAGTATAAACCGACACCCGCTTCCTATATGCATGCGCTCAATACGCTCGGTCTCAAACGGGAGGACGTGCTGTTCATGTCATCGAACGGTTGGGACATCACCGGTGCGAAAAGTTTCGGTTTCCGGACAGCCTGGATTAACCGGTCGGGTCTGCCCGTCGAAGAGCTGAATCTCGATCCGGACAGTATTTATGATGACTTAACGGGTCTGCTGGAATGGAAATGAACAAAAGCGATGTTTGCCTGATCATCCAGGCAAACATCGCTTTTTGTTTAATAATTGGCCAGACGAGAGTAGCCTTTTTTAAAGAGATCAAGCTTCAGTCCACCGTCTTTTTCGATAAAGAACAGATATTCTTTTTGATCGGTATCTTTATAAAATACTTTATACAGCGTTAACGTCCGTTTTTTGTTGTTTTCACTGGCAACGACCTGGTGTTTCGAAATGACCTCTGCCTGGACTTGCTCTCCATCCAGACGATCAATCATTGGTTGGAATGATTTTTTCTCTTGTTCGGTTGCCGGTTTACCCGGTGCAATCGTAAAGAAGTCATCACTCGCTTTGTTCGTCAAACCATACTTCCGGTCGACAATCACAACATTCTTCAGCTCGCCATCGACCGTCTGATCAAAGGCGTACAGCTTTTCAATCCGTGTCTTTTCACCTTCCGCACGACCGATTTCATACAGTGGCTTTTGCTTCGTATTCGTTTCGACCGCCTTTTTATCAGGGACAAGCTCTTCTTTATAAGCGATTTGATAAGCATTGACGATTTCACGAATCTGTAAGCCGATTGCGACAATGACAAGTACACCTAATAACACGATGATGACTTTTTTCATTCCATTTTTCCCCCATGTCTTTCGAATTCCTTACTTTAAATCTAGCCCAGGTTCGGCATTCATGGCAAGTGTCGATTGGCGGCCTGCCCGGTAAGGGTGAATCGCTGCCGCTCCAATCATCGCGGCATTATCACCGCATAAGTGCATCGGCGGAATGACCAGTTCGATGCCTTCACGTGAACAGGCTTCCGTCAATCCTGCCCGGAGTCCGCGGTTGGCCGCGACGCCACCCGCAACAAGCAACTGTTTGCCGCCCTTTTCTTTGACGGCACGGATCGCTTTTGTGACAAGCACTTCGACGACGCTGGCTTGAAAACTGGCAGCCAGGTCTTCCGGAATGATGACCTCTCCACGCTGTTCGGCATTATGAACCGCATTGATGACAGACGATTTGAGTCCGCTGAAGCTGAAGTCATATGACTCTTTTTCGAGCCAAATCCGCGGGAAATGGAATGTATCCTGACCGGTTTGCGCCAATTGATCAATCCGGGGACCACCCGGATAAGGAAGTTTCAAGGTCCGTGCTACTTTATCATAGGCTTCGCCCGCTGCATCATCGCGCGTTTCACCGATGACTTCATACACGCCGTCTTCCGGCATGTAAATCAGTTCCGTGTGTCCGCCGGATGCAATCAAACAGACGAGCGGAAAGCGGAGTTCTTGTTCCAAACGGTTGGCATAGATGTGACCTGCGATGTGGTGGACACCAAGAAGCAGCTTACCGTGGGCAAATGCCAATGCTTTTGCCGCACTGACACCGACGAGTAACGCTCCGACAAGTCCCGGACCTTCCGTCACGGCAATCGCATCGATCTCATCGATTGTGACACCGGCTTCCGTTAACGCGTCATCGATGACATATGTGATCCGTTCCACGTGATGACGGGACGCGACTTCCGGAACTACTCCTCCAAAACGTTTGTGACTTTCAATTTGAGAGGATACGACGTTCGATAAGACGTCTGTCCCTCCGCGGACGACAGCCGCAGCTGTCTCGTCACAACTTGATTCAATCGCTAATATCAACGGCTGTGTCATCACTCGTCTCCTTCCAGTTTCAACCAATAGATGGCTGCATCTTCATTATTATCTTGATAATATCGTTTTCTCGTTCCGGCATATAAAAAGCCCAGCTTTTCATACAACGTTCGTGCCGGCGTATTCGACACCCGTACTTCAAGTGTCATTGCCCGTAACCCTAATTGTCTCGCCTGTTCGATCAAAGCAACGAGCAGTGCTTCTCCGATTCCCGTACCGCGCGCCTTTTGTTTAACGGCGACGTTCGTGATATGTCCTTCATCAGCAATATGCCATAGTCCCGCGAATCCAATGATTTCTTCTGTTTCGGCGACCAGATAATACGCATTCGGATTTTGTGTCATCTCCGCGATGAACGATTCCAAAGTCCACGGGGTCGCAAACGACTCCAGCTCCACGGCATGCACACCCGGTGCATCAACGACCGTCATTTTTCGAATCGTAACCTTAGTCATGGCGTTGTGCCTCAATCCACTTGGCTTCTGCTTCGGCGAGACGCAGATAACGCGGTTCGAACGCGTGGGTCTCAACCGGTTCACGTTTAGCACCGAGTAAGGCGAGGACACCGGCCCGTGGTGCACGGAATGCGGGATCAACGATAGTGAAGGATTGAAGTTCCGTCGTGAACTTGTCTGTATCACCTGTGATTTTCGTGTCGGTCGGCAGTGTCTTGACGAAGTCAGCTATGACCGTATGCTGTTCTTCCCCCACCAGTTGACCCTCTTCATAGAAACCGACGAAACCTGTTCCACGACGGGCATCCTGAATCGCAACGATTCGTCCGGTTGATCCGGCCGATGCTGCCATCAATTCAAGCGTCGAAACCGGGACTAAATCAATACCCAGCGTATAGGCCAGTGTCTTCGCTGTCGTTGCACCAATCCGAAGACCGGTATATGAACCCGGGCCATCAGCGATGACAATCCGTGTTAAATCACGTGGCGACCAATTAACTTCCTGCATCATCCGTTCCAGTAAAGGCATCAGTTTTGTCGCATGATTCAAAGAAGTCACATAAGAGGCTTCCGCCAAAATCTGTTGTCCGTCCGATAACGCAACAGACAGTTGTTTCGTCGATGTATCAATCGCTACGATTTTCATTGCTTTAACCCCTCACATAGTTGGATATACTTCTCACCGATCGGTTCCAGACGAAAGCGGCGTGAATCATCACCCGTCCGTTCAATCGTAATCGCAAGACGTTCTGGTGGAAGGACATCGGCAATTAATTCCGACCATTCAACGACAGCGACACCGTCTCCATTTAAATATTCTTCAAGACCGATATCATCACCGCCTTCCAGACGATACACGTCCATATGATAGAGCGGCAGTCGTCCGGCATAGACTTTCATGATCGTAAACGTCGGACTGTTGACATTACGTGTCACCCCAAGACCTTTCGCAAATCCTTGTGTAAACGTCGTCTTTCCAGCTCCCAGGTCACCATCAAGCGTGATAACCATTCCTTCAAAGGCACGGTGGCCAAGTGTAACGGCAAGTGTCGTCGTCTGTTCGAGACTCGTCATTTCAAGTTCCATCATCGGTGTCCTCCTCCTTTTCTCTTACTCCATTGTACCGAACAAAAAAGACAAAAAAAAATACGAAACGCTGAACGTTTCGTAGTAAAGTTGAAGTTAAGTTTAAAATTGGTTGCGGGGGCCGGATTTGAACCGACGACCTTTGGGTTATGAGCCCAACGAGCTACCAGACTGCTCCACCCCGCGACG
Organism: Exiguobacterium sp. K1; assembly: GCF_033721435.1. Taxonomy (NCBI): domain Bacteria; kingdom Bacillati; phylum Bacillota; class Bacilli; order Caryophanales; genus Exiguobacterium; species Exiguobacterium sp. K1. Next base: position 456,855 of record NZ_JAOTIT010000002.1, read on the forward strand.
ATAAACGTTTCGGATTTGAATTATAAAAATTGGTTGCGGGGGCCGGATTTGAACCGACGACCTTTGGGTTATGAGCCCAACGAGCTACCAGACTGCTCCACCCCGCGATGATATAACGTTTCGACAGATATTAATATAACATGTACTTTTAAAAAAGACAAGTCTTATTTCATTTTTTGATCCTTTTTTTCAAAAGAACTTATACTGACATCATTTCTTTCAGTGCTTTTAAAAGAAAA
>NZ_JAOTIT010000003.1:0-426154 GCF_033721435.1 Exiguobacterium sp. K1
CGTTCCGCAATAGCTCAGTGGTAGAGCAACCGGCTGTTAACCGGTAGGTCGTAGGTTCAAATCCTACTTGCGGAGCCATTAATTACTTCTTCACCACATGCAATGGAGAGCTGTCCGAGTGGCCGAAGGAGCACGATTGGAAATCGTGTAGGCGTCATAAGCGTCTCAAGGGTTCGAATCCCTTGCTCTCCGCCATATCATTTTTAGTTATTAAGATGGCCCGTTGGTCAAGCGGTTAAGACACCGCCCTTTCACGGCGGTAACACGGGTTCGATTCCCGTACGGGTCACCATTTTTTATCATCGCGGGGTGGAGCAGTCTGGTAGCTCGTTGGGCTCATAACCCAAAGGTCGTCGGTTCAAATCCGGCCCCCGCAATTATTACATACGGTCCTGTGGTGTAGCGGTTAACATGCCTGCCTGTCACGCAGGAGATCGCGGGTTCGAATCCCGTCAGGACCGCCATTGTTAAGGCTTTGTAGCTCAGTCGGTAGAGCAGAGGACTGAAAATCCTCGTGTCGGCGGTTCGATTCCGTCCAAAGCCACCATATGATTTTTAAATGTTTTCCCATTTGTGGGGGGGTAGCGAAGTGGCTAAACGCGGCGGACTGTAAATCCGCTCCCTCGGGTTCGGCGGTTCGAATCCGCCCCCCCCCACCACTTTAGGGGCATAGTTTAGCGGTAGAACTACGGTCTCCAAAACCGTCAGCGCGGGTTCGATTCCTGCTGCCCCTGTTTTATTACGGCGATTGTGGCGAAGTGGTTAACGCACCGGATTGTGATTCCGGCATTCGTGGGTTCAATTCCCATCAGTCGCCCTTTTATTATTGGGCTGTGGCCAAGTGGTAAGGCACTGGATTTTGATTCCAGCATGCGAAGGTTCGATCCCTTCCAGCCCAGCTTTTTGTGCGGAAGTAGTTCAGTGGTAGAATACGACCTTGCCAAGGTCGGGGTCGCGGGTTCGAATCCCGTCTTCCGCTCCAATAAATGGCGCCATAGCCAAGTGGTAAGGCAGAGGACTGCAACTCCTCTATCGTCAGTTCGATTCTGACTGGCGCCTCCAATCATTTTTAATTAAATAGTTTTGCAAGAGATTGTGCCGGTGTGGCGGAACTGGTAGACGCGCACGACTCAAAATCGTGTTCCTTTGGAGTGTCGGTTCGATTCCGACCACCGGTATCTTGCGGGTGTAGTTTAGTGGTAAAACCTCAGCCTTCCAAGCTGATGATGAGGGTTCGATTCCCTTCACCCGCTTTTACCTTTTTACAATCTCATTCAAGAATTATCTGATTATGCGGGTGTAGTTTAGTGGTAAAACCTCAGCCTTCCAAGCTGATGATGAGAGTTCGATTCTCTTCACCCGCTTACCTGAAAAGAGCAAAGTGTCGTTTTAATTGACACTTTGCTCTTTTTGTTTAGCCATTATATTATTCAAAGCAATAAGGGAAAGGAGAGATCAGATGCGTGGAGACATGTTAAAAAGAGAGTTACAAGCGTATGCAAAAGAAATCGGAATTGATGAGTTTCGAGTGACGACAGCCGATCCATTTTTAGTCATGAAGCAACGGCTCATGGAACAGCAAGAAAAAGGATATGCTTCCGGGTTTGAAGAACCGGATCTCGAACGTCGGACGACACCTGCATTATTGCTTGAAGATGCTGTCTCCATCATTGCGATTGCTGTTGCTTATCCCAGTAAACTAAAAGACGCACCACGCGGAAAAGAAGGAGAACGGCGCGGGATCTTCGGACGCTCTTCCTGGGGGCTTGACTATCATCAAGCTTTAAAACAGCGTTTGACGCTGCTCGAAGAAAAAATTCAGGAGCTGTCACCCGGAGCCCGGTCCCGTTCGATGGTCGATACGGGGGAACTGGTGGACCGGGCAGTCGCAGAACGGGCCGGTATCGGCTTCAGCGGGAAAAACTGTTCCATCATCAGTGAGGAGCATGGTTCTTATCTGTATCTCGGGGAACTGATTACAGATCAATATCTGCCGCCGGATGAATCTGTGGAAGAACTGTGCGGTTCTTGTAATAAATGTCTTGATGCCTGTCCGACGGATGCACTGATTGAACCGGGTGTCATCGATGCAAAACGGTGTATCTCCTTTATTACACAAACGAAGACACTCATTCCCGAGCATTTCCGATATGCTTTAGGGAATCGTCTATACGGATGCGACACGTGTCAGCAAGTCTGTCCCTATAACCGCAAGAAAAATGCGACACAGCACAGCGAACTGCAACCCGATCCGGAACAGGTTAAACCGTTATTGATTCCGTTGCTTTCACTCAGTAATCGCGAATTTAAATCACGGTTCGGTTCATTGTCGGGCGCATGGCGCGGAAAAAAACCGATTCAACGGAATGCCGTCTGTGCGCTCGTTCATTACCAGGACCGGACGGCACTTGATGCTTTACGGTTGATGGCTGAAACCGATCAGCGCGAAGATATGCGGGCGCTTGCGATTTGGGCTGTCGGTCGGATTGCCGGTCAAGAAGCGGAAGACTACATTCAAAAACGACTGTTGACGGATTCTGCTGAAGATGTTCAAGTGGAAGGGAACCGTTTGCTTGAGGAATGGGGGAACGGACATGCCATATAAAAAGATGTCATATACGTTTGGTGAGTTGGTCATCGGTTGGGAAGAAGAGGAAGTCGTCTATCTTGATTTTGGACATGATATGGCTCGTCTGAAGAAGTATCTTGATCCGGCTGCTTACTATGAGGCATCGTTGCCTGATTTTCTGGCCGACGCACTGGATGCCTATGAACAGGGACAGCCGGAAGCATTGAATACCATTTCTTGTCGCCTGGAAGTGACTGCTTTTCAGCACCGTGTTTTGGAGGCTTTACGATCGATTCCGTTCGGACAGACAGCCAGTTACGGACAACTTGCACGAATGATTGGTTCCGACAAGGCGGCCCGTGCCGTCGGTGGGGCCTTGAACCGGAATCCGATTGCTTTGATTTATCCGTGTCACCGGATTATTGGGGCATCCGGTAAAATGACGGGGTTTGCCAGCGGTATTGTCCATAAAGAAGCGCTGCTTGCGCATGAGTTAGGAGAGAAGAATTAATATGGCTATTCACGTCGTTATGTATCAACCAGAAATTCCGCAAAATACAGGTAACATTTCACGGACATGCGCAGCAACGCATTCCGTCTTGCATTTAATCCGACCGCTTGGATTTTCAACGGATGATAAACAGTTGAAACGGGCAGGTCTTGATTATTGGGAGTTTGTTGATGTCAGGTATCATGATTCGTTGGAAGAATTATGGGATAAACATCCGGATGGGACGTTCTACTATATTACGAAGTATGGAGAGAAATATCCAAGCCAAGTCGATTTGTCGAACGTTGAAGAAGACTACTTTTTCGTTTTCGGACGGGAAACAAAAGGATTGCCGTTAAACGTCATCGATGAGAATCTGGAACGATGCATCCGTCTTCCGCAATCGAATCTTGTACGTTCGCTTAATGTTTCGAACACGGCCGCAATCATCGTGTATGAAGCGCTCCGACAACAAGGATATGCCAATCTATTGTAAAACAACAAAACCCCCTGACCCGAATGACCGGGCAGGGGGTTTTGTTTTATTCGTTACCTTCAGGTTTTTTGTTGTAGCCTGCAGTGAAAATCGCTGTCAAGAAAGCGAGACTAACGCCTACCATTAAAATAAATGCCATTTTTGCTTCCCCCTTTAGTCTCAATAACCGATATAATCTATTATAGTATACTTGCTAGTGTAATTGTGTGCTACATATGAAATTTCTATGAATGGAGATTCGAAATGCGGACGAACGTCTACTTATTGAGTTATGCCCCGCTGATCAGCATCCTGCTGTTCAGTACGTCTCTTGCGATTGCTACGTCAGAGCTTGCACTGACATGGCTGAACAACGTCGGGGTCTACGACGAGTTACTGCAAATACTCAGTGCACGTAACACGAAGTTACTCGTATGGCTCGGCTTTTTAATCATTTATTTTATGATTTTCAGTTCCTTGAAACTGATTTCAGACACGATTAATCAGCTTGGGTTTGCGTTTTTCATTAAAGAACAGGTCGGAACGACGTTGAGTATGTTACGTCCCGGCAGTATTCTCCTGTTGGTTGGAGGATGCATTAGTTTTGCGTTCATGACATCTTTTCCGTTAGTCTGTCTCGTACTGGCCGGTTCTTTTTTAATCTATTTTTTCTTTTACGTGTTTCAAATCAGTAAAATGACTTCCTCTGCAGGGGCCATCGGATTAGTCGTCTTTCTTTTCCTGGCATGGGGCATGTTACTTGCCGGACTGGCATGGGTCGGACTAAGCCTGTTTAATTCGCTTGGACAGGCTGTTCTTTTCCCGAAATAAGTCACTGGACGATCGAAGCCCATGTCCTGACTTGTAACGTACTGTTGGCTTCACTCGGGAAGGCACGGGGGATGTCCGCCCCAATCCAGATTCCGCCGACATGTTGATTTTTCATACCGACAAACCACATGTCCTTATTGTCGTTCGTCGTACCTGTCTTGCCTCCGATATAAGCCGGGGCGGGATCGTAACCCAACCGCCCTGTACCGTATGTCATGACGTTATGGAGCCCTTTACGCAGTAACTGGTTTGTTCGACTCGACCAAATCCGGTCCGTTGACATCACATGACGGTAAAGGGTTCCCTGATCCGTCGTGATGGTGCGGATCATCGAGGAGGGACTGTACAGTCCATTATTGACAAGGGTGGTGTAGGCATTGGTGAGTTCAAGTGGACTGACACCGTATTTTAGCCCGCCGAGCGCACTGTTGTATGAATTATCTTCTTCGGTCCACTGACTGAATCGAAACGGTCGGATGGTCTTTAATCCTTCATTGAATGAAACAGAAAAGGCGCGTAAGGCCGGTGTATTGTAGGAGTATGCAATCGCATCGGCAATCGTCACACTGCCCAGAACCCGGTTGCTGCTGTTTTGCGGACAGTACCCGTCAAAACAAACAGGGCTTCCGTCTAATCGACTCGTTAACGTTTTTTTTGTCTTTTCGAGATAAGGACCATAAACAAGCAACGGTTTCAATGTGGAGCCGGGTTGACGATAAGATTGAACCGCCCGATTGAGCTGACCCGGCACGTTAGATTTATTGCCGACAAGTGCTGTCACACCGCGTGTGTCCCCGTCGATTCCAACATAAGCACCTTCAATCGGATGAGGGAGTCGTTGAATCGCTTGTTTGGCCCGCGTCTGCTCTGCAGGATCAAGATATGTCTGGATGACGGCACCGTGTTGATGTAAATACTGCTCAGCTTGTGACCTGTTCAAATTTTTTAAAGCAGCTGTCTGGCGGATTGCTTCCGACACGCTGGCATCGATGTAATCAGGATACCGGATGGTCGGCTTATTGAACGAAACGTTGATGGACTGTTTTCGGACTTTATTTGGAATGTCCTGTGTCTGTTGCAACGCTTTTAAGATACGCTGTTGACGTTTGCCCGTGTTTTTTGGAAACCGCAATGGATTGTAAAGAGACGGATTATTTGGAATCGCAGCCAAATAACTGACTTCCGCCCAACTCAAATCTTCCGCATGTTTTCCGAGATACGATGTGGCTGCGAGCTCGATACCGTAAATATTATTCGCGAAATACGCTTGATTGACGTATGCGGTTAAAAGCTCTTTTTTAGAATATTTTTGCTCAAGTTCCATTGCAATTAAGATTTCTTTTATTTTTCTAGTATAGGTTTTCTCGGTGGAAAGATAAGTCATCCGTGCCAATTGTTGGGTGATCGTACTTCCACCTTGACCTTTGTTATCACCGGACTGATTTTCTGTAAACGCTCGCAAAATACCGGTGATATCATAACCGTCATGCTGATAAAATCGCTGGTCTTCAATCGCGATGAAAGCCTGTGCTACCTTTGGCGGCAGAGCACTTGCTTTTAAATCGTTCCGACGAAGTCCGTCATAGAGTTCGAGGCGCTCTTTTTGATACGTGACAGTAATCGGTTGATAGGAAGCAAGAGGGCGTTCAGTCGTTTTTTGATCAGCCCAACTGAACAAATCCTGTGCAAGATCCAACTGATTACGCACTGAAAAAAGTGTTAGTACTAAACTAAAAGCTAAAGCCAACACTAGGGCATATCCTGTCGTGATTCTCATGAAAACTCCTTTCAAACGGCATTTCATTCCTATTATCGGTCTTTTTTGGAGAAAACAGTAGAAAAATTTAAGAAATTTGTATTTTAATAAACCTATTTTGCAGGAATGTTATATTAAAAAGAGAAAAGGTGGGTATATAAGAGTATCTGTATAAATTAGAGCACATGATTGATGTAAAAAAAGAGCACAAACTGGAGGGGACGAAATGGCTAAAAAGAATGTCGTCGCGATGTTGCTTGCTGGCGGAGAAGGAAAACGTCTAGGAGCACTTACGAAACACACAGCAAAACCAGCGGTCGCGTTTGGAGGGAAATATCGCATCATCGATTTCCCGTTATCCAACTGTACGAACTCAGGAATCGACACAGTAGGAGTCTTAACGCAATACGAACCACTTGAACTGAACCGCTATCTCGGAATCGGAAGTGCCTGGGATCTTGACCGCCGGAACGGTGGCTTAACGATCCTGCCTCCTTACCAAGCCCAAAACGGGAAAAATTGGTATGAAGGAACGGCGAATGCCATCTACCGTAACATGAGTTACATCAACCAATACGATCCAGATTATGTGCTTGTCTTGTCAGGGGATCACATTTACAAGATGGATTACGAAAAAATGATTGAGGAACATCGTCAAGGGGGAGCAGACGTTACGATTTCTGTTCGTGAAGTTCCTTGGGAAGAAGCACCGCGCTTCGGAATTTTGAATACGGACGAAGATCTTCGAATCAATGAATTTGAAGAAAAACCGGAAAATCCAAAATCGAACCTGGCTTCAATGGGGATTTACGTCTTTAACTGGGATGTCTTAAAACGTCACCTGATTCAAGATGCCGGGGATGCCGAGTCAAGCTTTGACTTCGGGAAAAACATTATTCCGAACATGTTATACGAAAACTTAAATATTCGCGCCTATAAATTCAAAGGATACTGGAAAGACGTCGGAACAATCCAATCACTTTGGGAAGCCAACATGGACTTACTTGAAGCGGATCCGGAGTTTGATCTCTACGAACCGTCTTGGAAAGTACATTCCGTCAACCCGAACCAACAACCGCAATACATCGGGAACAATGCTTCCATTGAGACTTCGATTATCAACGAAGGATGCCATATTGAAGGCGAAATCAATCATTCGGTTCTCTTTTACGGCGTTGATGTTGCAGAAGGTTCGCTTGTAAAAGATTCGGTCATCTTCCCGAACGTTAAGATTGGTAAAGATGTCACGATTCACCGGGCAATCCTTGCAGACGGTGTCGTTGTAGAAGACGGAGCAACAATCGGAACACCGAATGGTGAAGTCTTCGTCATCGAAGCAAACAGTGTTATTCCAAAAAATGAAGTCGTCAAAGAAGCGATCCAATAAGGGGGAAGTACCGATGAAAGCAGATTTACTAGGAGTCATCAATCTGAGCGGTGAAGAAGGGTTCTTTAAAGAATTGACGGAACACCGCAACTTAGCTGCCGTACCATTCGCGGGTCGATATCGGCTCATCGATTTCACATTAACGAACATGGTTCAAAATGAGATTGCGAATATCGGTGTCTTTACACTTGAAAAATACCGCGCCATGATGGATCACTTAGGATCCGGCAAAGAGTGGGACTTGGACCGGTCAAACGGCGGACTTTATATTTTCCCGCCGGCTTTATCACAAGATGCCCATGAATTCCGTGGTGATTTATCAAACTTCCATTTGCACCGCGACTTCTTCTTGCGCAGTAAAGAGAACTACGTCGTGATTTCGGGATCAAACATTTTATCTGCTGTCGATTACCGCGATGTCTTGCGTGAACATAAAGCCTCAAACGCTGATATTACGGTTGTTTATACGAAACGTGACTTGCCGTGTAAATACTGCCGTCCGATTCGGTTCAGCGAGCAAAATCGTGTGACGGCAATCGGTTCACGCGGGTATGAACCATCGGATGAGACGTTCTACATGGAAACTGTTGTCCTGTCGAAAAACTTGTTTGTCCGTCTCGTCGACGAAGCAATCGGCCGCGGAGAATATGATTTGCTGCAAAGTATCATCCGTTCCCAGTTAAACCGACTCCATGTTCACGGTTATGAATACACAGGGACATCACAAGTGATTCATTCCCTTCGCTCGTATTACCGTGAAAGCATGCTGTTGCTTGAGCAGTGGGGAGCCATCAATGACTTCCAACACGTCTATACGAAAATCAAACACGAACCGCCGACACGTTATTTACCGGGATCGACCATCAAGAATTCGCTTGTCGCAAACGGATGTAAGCTAGAAGGAACAGCAACGGACAGTATCCTTTTCCGTGGCGTCAAAGTCGGGAAACATGCGCGGATCAAAAACTCGATCATCATGCAAAAATCAGTCATCGAAGAAGGCGCAGTCGTTGAATACGCGATCCTTGACAAAGAGGTAACAGTGAAGCGCGGACAAGTCATCCGCGGAACTGCGGAAGAACCGATTGTCATTAAAAAACAAACAATCGTTTAAAGGGGATGTCATCATGAAGGTATGGTTTGCTGCCACAGAAGCGACACCATTCATCAAGACAGGGGGGCTAGCTGACGTCGTCGGCTCGCTCCCTTTAGCGCTTGCTGAAGAGGGTGCGGAAGTTTCGGTCATTTTACCGAACTACGGTCAAATTAAAGAACAATACAAACTGGAAATGGAATTTTTATTTGATTTTATCGTTCCGGTCGGATGGCGTCAGCAGTTTGGAGCAGTCTTGCGTTTAAAACAAGATGGCGTCACGTTTTATTTCATTGACAATGAATATTACTTCAAGCGTGATGGGGTCATTTACGGCCATTATGACGACGCGGAGCGTTTTGCCTATTTCTCAAGAGCCGTCCTTGAAATGATTCAGCGTGTCGATGCAGACGAAGTCCCGGATGTCATTCACTGTCACGATTGGCAGACAGGTGTCCTGCCGGCGTTCCTGCGAATTCATTATCAACACCTGACACGTTATCAGGAAATCAAAACGGTCTTTACAATCCATAACCTGCAATATCAAGGTGTCTTCCCGGAAGAAGTACTCGGCGACCTGCTAGGGCTCAGCCATGAACACTTCACGGCAGACGGTATCGCCCATAACGGACTCGTTAACTACATGAAAGCTGGACTTGTCCATGCCAACCAAATTACGACCGTCAGTCCGTCTTACCGTGATGAAATCATGGATCCATACTACGGGGAAACATTGGAACCCGTCTTGCAACACCGTGCCGTCGACGTCCGCGGGATTTTGAACGGTATTGATTACCGGCAGTTCAGTCCGGATACGGATGAACATCTGGTAGAGAACTATGATGTAAAGACGGTTGAAGAAGGAAAAGCAGCCAATAAGGCAGCCTTGCAACAGGAACTCGGTTTACCGGTTAATCCGGACGTTCCTCTATTTGGATTTGTCTCGCGTCTTGTCGATCAAAAAGGGATCGATTTACTCGCCCATATTTTGCCGGATCTGTTTGAACTCGATGCCCAGTTCATCATTTTGGGTTCGGGAGAGGCGGAGTATGAAGGATTGTTCCGACATGCTTCAACGATTCGTCCGGATAAAGTAGCTTCCTACATCGGTTTTGATGTCGGACTCGCTCAACGGATTTACGCCGGAAGTGACGCTTTCTTGATGCCGTCACGTTTCGAACCGTGTGGTCTCAGTCAATTGATCTCGATGAAATACGGTTCATTGCCGATCGTTCGGGAAACGGGCGGCTTACGGGATACGGTTCAACCATTTAATCAGTTCACTTTAGAGGGAAACGGCTTCTCATTCTCGAATTATAATGCGCAGGAGTTCCTTGATGCCATTAAACGGACGATTGAGACGTATCATGATAAACCTGTATTCAAGCATCTGATTGAGACAGCGATGCAAGAAGACTTCAGCTGGATTCGATCGGCTGATGAATATTTGGCGCTCTATCGTTTAATCGCACCGTCTGCTGACTGAAGGGGATTACGGGAAATGGGGTTTTGTGATGTTTAAAGACAAAGAGAAGTTCAAGAAGAGGTTTAATGAGCGATTTATTTCCATGCATGGTAAGGCGCTAGATGATGCAACAGAAAATGATGTATACCAGACGTTAGCCTACATGGTGCGGGAATATGTCACGACGGACTGGATGCGGACGAAAGAAACCTATATCCATAAAAAAAGTAAACAAGTCTATTATTTTTCACTTGAATTTTTACTCGGTCGATTCCTCTACAATAACCTGTTGAGTCTCGATGTGTTGGAAGAGGTGCGAAGCGGTCTTTCAGAACTCGGCTATGATTTGGCTGATTTGACGGAAGAAGAGCCGGAACCGGGTCTTGGAAATGGGGGGCTGGGCCGTTTAGCAGCCTGTTTCCTCGATTCACTCGCTGCACTCGGCTTGCCGGGGCACGGAAACGGTATCCGTTACCAGTATGGTCTGTTCAAACAAAAAATCATCGACGGCTACCAAGTCGAGCTTCCGGATAACTGGTTGAAGAACGGCAACATGTGGGAAATCCGCCGTTCGGACAAAGCGGTCGACATTCCGTTTGGCGGAAACGTTTGGCTCGAGGAAGTCGAAGGCGGCAAGTACCGTGTCCATCATGAACCGGCAGAAATTGTTCGTGCTGTCCCTTATGACATGCCGATCGTCGGGTATCAGAACGGAATCGTCAATAACTTACGTCTGTGGAGCGCTGAGTCGCCGTATGACGACGATGAACTGTTAAGTCAACACCGAGGCAACTATAAAGACCTGCTGAGCCACAAACAGGCAATCCAGACGATTTCCGAATTTTTATATCCGGATGATACGACGTATGAAGGGAAAGTCTTACGTCTGAAGCAACAGTACTTCTTCGTCTCGGCAGGACTGCGGAGTATCCTGTTGTCACATAAAAAACGAAATACGTCGCTGAAGCATCTGGGAAATCAAATTGCAATCCATATCAACGATACACATCCGGTCGTTGCGATTCCTGAATTGATGCGGATATTGATTGATGAAGAAGAGTATTCGTGGGAAGAATCGTGGCGGATCACGAAAAGTGTCATGTCCTTTACGAACCATACGTTGCTTTCGGAAGCATTGGAACGCTGGCCGGTTGATCTGTTCCGCAACCTATTGCCGCGTATTTATCTGATCGTCGAAGAAATCAACCGTCGATTCTGTAAGGATGTCCTTGATAACTATCCGCATCTGGAAGCGAACATGCGCGAAATCGCCATCATCGCAGACGGAATGATCAACATGGCGAATTTGGCTGTCGTCGGTACCCATTCAACGAACGGTGTAGCTCAAATCCATACGGAAATTCTCAAGCAACGCGAAATGCGATTGTTTTACGAGATGTTCCCGCTTCGCTTTAATAATAAAACGAACGGGATTACACACCGCCGCTGGTTCCTGTTATCGAATCCTTTACTTGCCGACCGTGTGACGGAAGCAATCGGAGACAGCTGGATCAATCATCCGTCCGATTTACAAAAGCTGACGAAATTCGCAGAGGATCGTACGCTTCAGCAGGACATCCAGGCGATTAAGTTGGCGAGTAAAAAGGAATTGGCAGAGTTGATTAAGAGCGAAACGGGAATCGTTGTTGATACGCATTCGATTTTCGATGTCCAAGTCAAACGGCTTCATGCGTATAAACGACAATTACTTAACGCGCTTCATATTCATTCTTTGTACTACCGTCTAAAAGAAGATCAATCGTTCCAGATGACACCGCGGACGTTTATTTTCGGTGCGAAAGCAGCTCCTGGCTATCATTATGCAAAAGAGGTCATCCGTTATATCAATGCTCTCGCGAATCTGATCAATTCGGATCCGGATATCAGTCCTTACATGAAGGTTGTATTCCTTGAGAACTACCGTGTATCGCTTGCAGAAAAAATCTTCCCTGCCAGTGATGTCAGTGAACAGATTTCGACAGCAAGTTACGAAGCATCAGGAACCGGCAACATGAAATTCATGATGAACGGGGCATTGACGGTCGGAACGCTGGACGGTGCCAACATTGAGATTCGGGATGAAGTCGAAGATCCAAACATCTTCATTTTTGGTCTGACGCCGCAAGAAGTCATGAACTATAAAAAATACGGCGGATACAGTGCGTACGATCAATACAGTGCACAGCCTGAACTGCGCCGCGTCATTGACGGACTGGTTGACGGCTCGCTTTTCCCGACAGGAGAGTTCCAGGCCATCTATGATTCTCTGTTGACGTACAACGATGAATATCTGATTTTAAAAGACTTTTTATCGTACCAACAAGCACAGGAAAGAATCGGACGGGCTTACCAGGATCCTGAGAAATGGTACAAGATGGTCATCATGAATATCGGAAAATCCGGTGTCTTCTCGAGTGACCGGACCATTAAAGAGTATGCGAATGCGATTTGGAACATCAAACCGGTTCAAATCTAAAAAAAGTCCGATGAGAATCGGACTTTCGTGTACGTTATCGTGCGACCTCATCGGTTTGGCTGATCCAGTCGCTGTAAGATCCAGCATAGAGCCGGACATCGGTTTTACCTAAAGCGTGCAAGGCAAGGACATTGACGCAAGCGGTCACGCCGCTGCCGCAATAAAGAATTGGAGATTCCGCTTCGAGCAGATCAGCGTACAATTCCTTCAAATCTTCCGCATCTTTCAAGCGGCGGTCTGGTGAAATCGCTTCTTCGAAGAAACAGTTCACGGCACCCGGAATATGGCCGACGATCGGATCAATCGTTTCATTTTGACCTTGGAACCGATCAGGTGAGCGGGAATCGACGAGATACGTTTCTGCCGGACGGTTTTTAACTTCTTCATACTGAATCAGCATGTCATCTTGAAAGTCGGCTTGATAGGTCGATTTTTCAAAAACAGTTGATTCCGTACTCATAGGGAAGTCAAACGCGAGATAAGACGACAGTCCACCTTCAAGGACAACGACACGTTCGTGGCCGGCCCATTTAAAGAGCCACCAGGCACGGGCGGCGTAGGGGAAGCCGTCATCATAGAGGACGATGAAGTCATCACGCTCGACTCCGAGCGACTGCAACGTGCCGACCCACTGCTCCTTGGACGGGAGTGGATGACGTCCGCCCGTCTTGGAACGTGGTCCTGATAAATCAGTTGATAAATCTAAATACTGTGCGCCCGCGACATGGCTTTCCTTAAACGCTTCACGACCATAATCGGGATGTTGCAAATCATAGCGACAATCAAACCAGCGAATCTGATCCGTATGGACAAGTTGCTGCAAGTCAGTCATTTGAATGGTTGGAAACATGAACATCACCTTGACCCTTTCTAAAGTAATCATATGAAAGGTACCGTTTTATCGCAAGTCGTAACAAATATCTCATGCAGTCAAACTTAAAGGAGTGGACACTATATGTCATGGAAAGAGACCTATCAAAAATGGAATCAGTTTGCAGGCCTGGAAACGGAACTAAAAGAAGAGTTGACGGCACTCGCGAACGACGATAAAGCAGCCGAGGAAGCCTTTTACAAAGAGTTGGAATTCGGGACAGGCGGTATGCGTGGGGAGATCGGTGTCGGAACGAACCGGATGAATGTCTACACGGTACGTAAAGCCTCACAAGGGTTTGCTGACTTTATCAAGGCGGAAGGTGCGGAAGCGGTCGCGCAAGGGATTGTCATCGCCCATGACTCCCGTCACTACTCTCCGGAGTTTGCATTAGAAGCAGCGAAGACGCTTGCCAGTAATGGAATCAAAGCTTATTTGTTCGATGGACTTCGTCCGACACCGGAACTGTCATTTGCCGTGCGTGAACTTCGGGCAGCAGGCGGAATCGTCATTACAGCCAGTCATAACCCGCCGGAATATAACGGCTATAAAGTCTATGGGAATGACGGCGGCCAATTACCGCCGAAAGAAGCGGACGACCTCGTCTCTTATGTCGATCAAGTGGCAGATGAACTTTCAATTGAACTGGAAGCAGAAGAAGTCTTGCGTGCAAATGGATTGATCGTACGTGTCGGCGAACAGCTGGATGACGCATACCAGGAACAACTCAAAACGATTCGTGTCTTACCGACGATTCAAGACGAGTTAACGGCACCGCTGAAAATTGTCTTTACTCCGCTTCACGGGACAGGGCTTGTACCGGTCACAGTCGGATTGAAGAGTTACGGGTTTGAACACGTGACGGTCGTCGAAGAACAAGCGAAGCCGGATGGCGCGTTCCCAACTGTTTCTTCTCCGAATCCGGAAGAACATGCAGCATTTAAGTTAGCCATTGAATACGGAGACCGTGTCGATGCAGATGTGTTACTCGCGACGGATCCGGATGCCGACCGTGTCGGTGTTGCGACACGTGATGCGGACGGAGAGTGGGTCGTGCTTACAGGGAACCAGACCGGCGCGTTATTGCTCGACTACATCTTGTCACAAAAAGCGGCACAAGGCACATTGCCGAAAAACGGTTTTGTAGCAAAAACGATTGTTACATCGGAACTCGGAGCCTTGATTGCAAGACATTATGACTTACACGTTGAAAATACATTAACAGGATTTAAATTTATCGGTGAAAAAATCAAGCAATATAATGAATCCGGTGAATATGAATATCTGTTTGGTTATGAAGAAAGTTACGGTTACTTGATCGGCGACTTCTGCCGTGACAAGGATGCCGTCCAAGCCTGCCTGCTTGCTGCCGAGATGACAGCGTATCACAAGAAAGAAGGACGGACGCTGTACGAGGCATTACAAGCCATCTATGAGCAGTTCGGTTACTTTGAAGAATCACTGCGTTCGTTGACGCTCAAAGGGAAAGACGGTGTCGCGCAAATCGGCCGGATCATGGATACGTTCCGCGAGCATCCGCCAAAACAAGTAGCGGGTGAAAAAGTCGTCTTATTTGAAGACTACGATGCAAGCATTTCGCATGATTTGGTGAAGCATCAGCCGTCACCGATCAATCTGCCGAAATCTAATGTCTTGAAATTCACGTTGGAAGACGGTTCGTGGTTCTGCCTCCGCCCATCAGGGACTGAACCGAAAATCAAATTCTATTTCAGCGTGACATCACCTGACGCTACAGAAACAACACGTAAACGTCAGATGATTGAAGATGAAGTAATGCAAGAAGTCGAACAAATTCAATAAGCATTAAAACTGAAAGTGGAAAACGGCAGAGCATGATTGATGCTCTGCCGTTTTTTTTAGTACCCGTCAGGAAGAAAGACGTAAATCGTGCAACCGTTACCAAATTCATGTAAAGTGAACGTTGAAGCACCATACAGAGATAGGGAGATGAGTAATGATGGAACGCATACACTTAACGGAAGATCTTTCATTTTCAAGAGTCATACACGGTCTGTGGCGGCTAAACGAATGGAACATGACGGTTGAAGAGCGACTGGAGTTAATTGAGCAATGTTTAGCACTAGGCATTACGACGTTTGATCATGCTGATATTTACGGCGACTACACGAATGAAGGATTGTTCGGCGAAGCACTGGCATTAAAACCGGAGCTGCGCGAACGGATGGAAATCGTTACGAAGACAGGCATCAAGATGAAGGGAAACCATTTCTCTGATCAAAAACTGTCATTTTACGATACGACAAAAGAACATATCATTGAACATGCGACACGTTCATTAAAGGAACTTGGTGTCGACTACATTGATACGTTATTGATTCATCGTCCGGATCCATTGATGGACCCTAACGAAATTGCAGAAGCATTCGTTGAACTGAAGGAGTCTGGTAAAGTCCGGACGTTTGGTCTGTCAAACCATACACCGGCTCAGCAAAGTCTGATTCAATCACGGCTGCCGTTCATGCTCGTCACAAACCAGCTCGAACTGTCAGTCGCCGAACTGAAGCACTTCGAAGATGGTTCTGTTGATCTGTGCCACGAAAATGAAATGCCGCTCATGGCATGGAGTCCGCTTGCTGGAGGACGGTTATTCAACGAAGAGCAGTTTGCACCGCTTCGTGAAAAGCTCGAGGAAATCGGACGTGATATCGGTGCAGAAGCTATCGATGAAGTAGCCTATGCCTGGTTATTGAAACATCCGGCGCGTATCATGCCGATCGTGGGTTCCGGAAAAATTGATCGCATCGAATCAGCTGTCCGGTCGACGCGTCTTGAACTGTCACGTGAACAGTGGTTTGAAATATTGAAGGCTTCCCGTGGACGGGACGTCGATTGAAAAATAGCCTTCGGGCTATTTTTTTTACAAAAAAAGTCCCATCTCAAGGGGGAGTTGAGATGGGAGTATCTATAGGGTCATGCTTCGAGACGAAGCATTTCCTGACGATATTTATCTAAGCGTTCTTTACTGGCAGTGACAGCTGCTTGATCATGGACTTGGATAGCATCGAAGAGCGTACTGAGCTCATAATCGATTTCGAGGCGTAGCACTGGAATCCGCTGCTCTGCATCTTGTCTACGGAAAGCTTCAATTACTTGTTTCATCTCGGCCACGCTCCTTTTAAAGTTATCAGATAATTCTGATTTTTATTAGTATACTTGATTATTCCCGTGCTGGCTAGTATTAAACCTGAAAAAGATTAAAAAAACACTTGGAATGTGTCATCATTCCAAGTGTCCTTAATTTTATTCCGGAATACTGAATCGTGCCTCGAGACGATGTTGTACCCCTTGAATCAAGGTCGACATAATCCAATAAATCGCAGCTGAGAACAGCAGTAACGGCATGACGAGATACGTCGTCGCCGAAATTTGATCGGACACATACGTCAGTTCTTCAACGGCAACGATTGTCCCGAGCGAAGTCGATTTGATGATATCGATGACCGAGTTCGACAGGGGAGGAATGGCACGTGAAAGAGCTTGTGGAAGGATGACATCCTTAAACGTCTTCCGGCGCGGGATTCCGAGTGAATCCGCTGCTTCCCATTGTCCGCGATCGACAGACGAAATCGCTGCTCGGAAGGATTCTGAGATATAGGCAGAGAAGTGAAGCGACAGGCCGAATGCCAACGCTTGGAAACCAGTCAATTGCAGGACGACCAACCCATTATATAAAATCAGAATTTGCAGCAACAGTGGAGTTCCCCGGAAAAAAGAAACATACAATCGTGCGAAACCGCTTAAGACGGCAAAACGGCTATCCCGCATGACGGCAAGAATCAGACCGAGAAAAAGCGCAAAGACGATGGCAAATCCACTTGCAAGAAGTGTAGTGCCAATCGCCTTTCCGTAAACGTCCGCATTATCGCGGACGATTGTAAACAATTCCATCACTTACTGATGTCCTCGTTAAAGTATTTTTTCCCGATATCTGCGAGTGTACCGTCTTTTTGCATTTCTGCGAGTGCTTTGTTGAAGTCTTCAGCATACTTACTGTTTTTTGCCATCATCAGACCTGATTCGTTTTTATCAAACGTCTCACCGACAGCTTTTACTTTGTATCCTGCTTTTTTAAGTTCTGTCAGGACAAACAGACGATCGTTCATGGCAGCGTCGACACGACCTGCTTCAAGATCTTTCAAGACCTGGTTTGCGCCTTTGTAGTACTTGACTTTCGCACCGGCTTCTTCTGCTGTTTTCGCGTAGAGCGAGCCTTGTGTCGAACCGACTGTTTTTCCTTTTAAGTCGTCAAGCGTCTTGATGTCATTTGTTTTGTTGTTGACGATGATGGTTGAACCGGAAACTGTGTAGGCATCAGAGAACGCATATTTTTCTTTCCGCTCATCTGTGATACCCATCTGGTTTGCGATGACGTCAATTCGTTTTGAATCGAGTGCCGGAATCAAACCTTTGAAGTCCATTGCTTTGTACTCGACCTTATAGCCGGCACGTTTTGCGACTTCGTTCATGACATCGATATCATAACCTGTTAGTTTACCTTTTTCTTTATACGTAAATGGTGGGTAAGTTGCTTCTGTTCCGACCGTTACGACTTTTTCATCTTTGTTTGCTTCTTCGTTAGAAGCGCCGCACGCCGCTAACACCCCCGCTGTTGATAGTGCTGCTACTGCTAGCTTTAGTCCGTGTTTCATAGCGCTCTCTCCTTTAAATGAATAAATGATTTCAATTCCTAGTTTTCGAATAGGATTAATTTAAGACTACAAGCAGTATCATACAAAGTTACAGGAACGTCTGTCAATAAAAAAGACTGCCCATAAATGGACAGCCTGACTGCAGTTACTGAACGTTTAAAAATTAACGGATTGTTGCTTCTGTTGCCGCATCGAAGAAATGTGCTTTTGTCATGTCGAAGAAGAGGTCTAAATCTGAACCCATCTCGACGTGTGAACGCGAATCGACACGTGCTGTGAACGCTTGATTGCCGACTTTCGAGTAGAGGTAAGACTCGGCTCCCATGAGCTCGGATACTTCGATATGGGCCGGGAAACGGTGTGCTGTTTTTGTATCCTGATAGATCAATTCAGCATGAATATCTTCCGGACGGATTCCGAGAACAAGATCTTTACTTGTGTAACCGCGTTCGCGGAGAACTTTCATCTTACCTTCAGGAACTTCGAATTTTTCTTCCGTGCCCGTGACGTGGAAGAGACCGTCGTCTGCGAGTTTACCTGTCAGGAAGTTCATCGACGGAGAACCGATGAAACCGGCAACGAACATGTTATCCGGGTGATCGTATACTTCTTTTGGAGTTCCGACTTGCTGAATCAGACCGGCTTTCATAATGACGATTCGAGTCGCAAGTGTCATCGCTTCTGTTTGGTCGTGGGTAACGTAGATCGTCGTCGTCTCAAGACGTTTGTGCAACTGGATGATTTCCTTACGCATTTGAACACGGAGTTTTGCATCCAAGTTTGAGAGCGGCTCATCCATCAAGAAAACTTTTGCATCACGAACGATGGCACGGCCGATTGCGACACGCTGGCGTTGTCCACCAGAGAGGGCTTTCGGTTTACGCTCCAAATATTCTTCGAGTCCGAGAATACGTGCTGCATTGTCGACACGCTGTTTGATTTCGTCTTTCGGGAACTTCCGAAGTTTCAGACCAAATGCCATGTTATCAAAGACGTTCATATGTGGATAGAGGGCATAGTTTTGGAAGACCATCGCGATATCACGATCTTTAGGCGCCACGTCGTTCATACGTTTTCCGTCGATGACGAAATCTCCGCCTGAAATTTCTTCAAGACCGGCGATCATTCGTAATGTCGTCGATTTACCGCAACCTGATGGTCCGACGAAGACGATGAATTCTTTATCTTTAATATGAAGGTTAAAATCATCCACTGCTTTTGCTGTTCCTGAATAAACTTTATCAATATGCTCAAGACGAATATCTGCCATGTGTACATCCTCCTGTAAATTAAGTAATCGGTTAATATAACGCTTACAAGATTCAGTATAGGAGATACAGGATGAAAATCATATGGACAACATGACTGAATGTAACCGTTATCATTTGGTCACTATGCTACGAGAAGCAACATATAAAGGAACATGGCTCCTTCAAACGACCGAATATCAATTTCCGTCTGTTCCGTCAGTCGATCGAGTCGGTACTGCAGACTGTTTCGATGTAAAAAGAGATGCTTAGCCGTCAGGGAAACATTTAAGTTGGCACGGCAAAAGGCATCAATCGTTTCGCGTGATTCGCGTTCGAGCGGTGTGATGAACCGTTCAATCAAATCGTCGCGGACTTCGTTTGACAGTAACGTCAACCGCATCAAGGCAGGCAGAAACCGTTCGATGTGTAATAACGGAAGTTCACGCAAGGCAGCTTGTTCCAATCGAAACTGTCCTGCCAAATCTCCGGATTGACGCTGTTGTCCGATCAGTACTTTGCCGTCCATCAGAAAATCAGACTGGAGAGCCGTGAAAAAATCGTGTAAATCATTTTCTGAGACAGAGTCTTCCCGTTCAATGACGACAAGACGATTGGACGTCAACGGAATAATCCAACTCGACGGATGAAAAAAAGATGTCAGCAGTTGTTGTAAATCTTCACCGGTCCGTACATCGAGTTGTTCAAATAAAAAATGAATCATCCGAAACGGATGGGCTTCCTCGCTGGACGGTTGTTCCAGCCGGCGGCGCCACGTGACGATCTGATCTGACTCCGAGGTGACGACCCGTTCGGCAAGCAGGTCGAGCAAGTCCAGTTCGCGGGGGGTGAGAATCGTATTTTCAATCCCGAAACGAAGTCCATCGGCTAACTGATATACGGTATACTTATCGGTACAGTACACGGTAGGATCGGTGGAGAGATGATCCTTAAATAAGACGGTTAATTGATGTAACATACAAGGCGCCTCCCTAAAAAGTCCTACTAAGACTTTACCACAATACCAAAATCGGAAGGAACGAGGATCTATGCAAGTGGAAGTTGATTTAGTCATAAAGATGATCGGGATGATTGTCATTGGAGCCTTGATTGGGGCAGTCACCAATCATCTCGCAATCCGGATGCTGTTTCGTCCGCTCGAAGCGAAGTATATCGGCAAGTACCGAATTCCGTTTACACCGGGATTAATTCCCAAACGGCGTGACGAATTAGCGGCAAATCTCGGACGAACGGTCGTTAAACATTTATTGACTCCGGAAGGAATCAGCAAACGGCTTCAGCAACCGATTGTTTATGAAGCCATTACGCGGATGATTCAGCAGGAGGTACAGAAATGGACACGGTCGACGAAAACGATTCGTGAAATTGCCGAACGGTTTGTTGCGAATCCGGAAGGGAAATTACAACAACAAATCGAACAACGAATCGATCAGGAACTGGAATCGATGGCAGTTGCGATCAAAACGGCACGGTTAACAGAAGTCCTCGGTGAGGGCGGAACAACAAAAATTAAGACGGCGATTCCCGGAATGGTCGAAGCATTACTTCATCAAACCGAACAGTATTTTGACAGTTCTGCCGGTAAAATGAAACTCGAAGAAACGGTCGCCCAGTTCATTCAAAGTAAATTAGGCGGAGGCATGTTCGGAATGCTGCTTGCCAATGTCAATATCGTCGAAATGATTCAACCGGAACTCAAACGGGTAATACAAGGAAAGTCGACACATCAGTTCATCAGTGAAATGGTCGAACAAGAAGTCCATACCTTACTGGAACGGACGGTGGGATCGCTGCTTGAGCCGGAGACGGAACGGCAAATCATCGAACGGATGAAATCGGAAATCGTAACGCGTATTCCACTGGCGGCATTACTGGATACGCCGTTACATGAATTTCTGGAACCGCTTGAAGTCCGGATCAGTCAAGAAATGGTCCCGATGTTTTCTAAACAAATGGTGAATCGTCTGATCGAGCAGGGCGAGCAAATCATGGCGACACTCGATCTCGAAACGATTGTCCGGGAGGAAGTCGATTTACTTGATACCGCCTATCTGGAAGAAATCGTTTTATCGATTTCAAGACGGGAATTCCGGGCTATCACTTGGCTTGGAGGGTTATTAGGTGGTTTAATTGGGATGATACAAGCGATACTTCTTATCGTTTAACTAAATTGGAGGGTTTACACATGTCTGAAACTAACTTATACGATCATGCCTACACACTCGAGCGTGCACTTCGCGAAACGTCAGAGTACACGACACTGAAGGATTTATACGCGCAAGTCAATGCGGATCCAATGTCAAACGAATTATTCGCTTCATTCCGCAACGTACAACTCGAATTACAACAAAAACAAATGCAGGGTGAAGAAATCACACCTGAGGATATGGCATCGGCACAAGCGAAGATGCTGGAAGTCCAAAACAATCCTTTGATTGGTCAACTGATGCAGGAAGAACAACGCATGCACACGATGTTGACGGAAGTGACACAAATCATCATGAAACCGCTAGAAGAGCTGTACGCACCGATGATGGAACAAAATCAAGACGACGTTCAGTAAAATCATGTATGAAGCCTCGGCGCCAGTTTATTGGACCGAGGCTTTTTTTCATGATGTTTTTTCTGTTGGAACAAGACGGGGAAGGTAAGCCCGTTCAAAATGAATCAACTGTCCGGAACGGGTCACACGTGCCCCGCGGTGTTCCAAATCAGCTTCTTTCAAACGGCGGATGCCTTCCTGGCGTGCCTCCGCATCAGATGAAGCGTCAAATGTATCATCAAGTAATGTTTCTCCCCGATCTGAAAATGCGGTAATCGTATAAAGCATGGCTGATTCCTCCTTGTCCGAAATGACTAACTTAAGTGTAATGAATAGTCATTCATTTTACAAGTAAGAATCGATATCCTGCCACGTCAATTGTTTGGAGAGGGGAGGGGCCTCAAGATGACTAACGCTCATACCGATTAACCGGATCGGACCTGAGAATTCAATTTCATTAAACAGCTTGGTCGTGACCCGGAGCAGCGTTTCCTCGTCAGCGGTTTCTTCTAAAAAGGTATACCGTTTAGAGCGGGACTGGAAATCTTCCGTCTTCCATTTAATCGTAACAGTTCGACAGACCAGTTCTTTTTGGTTCAGTGTCTTGACGACGGACAGCGCTTCCCGTTTCAGCGTTTCGAAAATGGTATCGATATCTTCTGTGTCTTCTTCGAATGTACTTTCGGAGCCGATGGATTTTCGTTCCCGGTGCGGGCGGACCATTCGCTCGTCTTGACCGTGTGCCATCGTATACAACTCCGTTCCCCGGTCCCGACCAAGTAATCCCCGCAGTTCAGCGATCGGCGATTGTTGAATATCTGCGACCGTTTGGAAACCATGTTTCTGAAGTGTTTGCTCCGTGACTTTTCCGACTCCGTGTAAATCCCCGATTTTTAATCCGGATAAAAAAGGTAAAACATCATCCGGCGGCAACACGGTTAATCCGTTTGGCTTTTGATGACCGGAAGCGATTTTAGCGACCAGTTTTGAGTTCGATACGCCGGCGGAAGCAGTTAAACCTGTCCGCCGTTTAATTTCAGCCAGGATGTACTGGGCGATATGCGTCGCGCTCGTCATTTGCAGGTTATTTTCCGTGACGTCCAGATATGCTTCATCAAGAGATAACGGTTCGACAAGAGGCGTGACCTCAAGAAACAACTCCATGATTTGGGCGCTGACAGCCCGGTACACTTCAAAACGCGGGCGCAGGAAAACGGCCCGCGGACACAGTTGGAATGCCCGTCGTGATGGCATGGCACTGTGAATGCCGTATTTGCGTGCTTCATACGAACAGGTGGCGACGACACCCCGAGCATGAGGAGGGCCTCCGACGATGACGGGGACACCTTTTAGATGCGGGCGGTCACGTTGTTCGACGGAAGCATAAAAAGCGTCCATGTCGACATGAATGATTTTTCTTCCCACCATCGTCTCCTCCTTTCTTTCAATCCGTGAATTCGTTACACTAAGTATAACGAACTTATGTTCTTACATCTATTTTTTTACTTGCGACTTTTTATTTGGCATGCGCACAAGTGCTCCTAACCAGCCACGGCGTTTCATCCAATAAAAGATTCCACCGGTCGTAAGGAAAATCAAAAACAGGGAACTGGCATATCCGTATTTCCAGTCGAGCTCAGGCATATTTTTAAAGTTCATTCCCCAAATTGCACCGAGCGCCATCATCGGTGTAGCGACGGCTGTGAAAATCGTCAAGGCTTTCATGATTTCATTTCCCCGGAAGTTCGAGACGGTTGTCGACAGATCAAGCAATACTTCAATATCTTTTTGATAGTGTTCAATCAACATCAACAGACGTTCGACCCGCTTTTCGGCCAACCGGTAAGGTAAGGCATCCGTATAGGTACTTTGGCGAACAAAAGCTTCAGGTCCCGCTAGTACAAGTTCACGGAACGGGACAATCAGATCCGACCAGTTTTCGATCGTATCCCGTAAACCGAAGATACTGTCGAGAGAATTCTCATCGATACTTCCCCGAAGCTCATCCTGTCTTAAAAACAGTTCGGTTTCAAAAGCATCGATTCCCGAGAAGTAAGTATTCATTTGCAGAGATAACAGCGCATAAAAAGCTTCGAAAGGGGTCGTCGTTTCAAAAGGTTCGATTAAGGAAACTACATGTTCCGATAAGCCGATTGTAATCAGTTCCGTCGGTGAAAGATAATAGCAGATGGAACGGCGGTCACTTTTATCAGCCGGATTTTGCCAAGTCACGATGGAGCCGTACAGTAAATCAAGTTCGACCCGTGTGAAGTTCATATCTTTAGTAGACAGTTGATTCAGCCAATCCAGTTTAAAAGCATCGGTCGGTGTTTGAGAATGAAAATATTCTTCAAATTCGGCAAGCGTTAAAAAACGATGCCAGCTAAAGAGTGAGTCGGATTCCATGTTTTGAGCTCCTATATAGTAGAATGGTAGAGTGACGTCTGACAGTCAGAGAAATATGTAAACAGTTCTAATCAAAATGAGTCCAGATAAATAAAAAGGATGTGTTGTGAAATGAAAGGTATCGGTCAGTTGGCGATTGGTGAAATGCTCGATCAACGAGTCATGATCAAGCAGGCATTAAAAGGAATCGCCGCAAACGGAAAACCTTATCTGACATTGATTTTAGCAGATAAGACGGGAGAAATTGAAACAAAGATGTGGGACACGAGTGATCTTGAAAAATATGCTCCTAAATTCATCGTCCATGCAGCTGGTGAAGTGATGGATTACCGGGGACGGACACAATTAAAATTGAAGCAAATCACCGTGTTGGACGAAACGAATGTAGAAGATTACATTCAATCGGCACCACTTCCGCGGGAACAGATTGAAACGGAAGTACTCGGTTTCATCGAATCGATTCAACATGCCGAGATGAAGAAGCTGGTCAAACATCTTGTCATCAAAGATTTCGACGCGTATTTCACACATCCGGCAGCGGTCAAAAACCATCATGCGTTTTATTCTGGTTTATCCTATCATGTCCTGTCGATGTTAAAACTGGCGGATCAAATTGCCCGTCTGTATCCTACATTAAATCGTGATTTGTTGATTGCAGGTGTCGTATTGCATGATTACGCCAAAATCAAGGAATTATCCGATCCTGTCACACCGGAATATACGCTTCCCGGAAAGCTTGTCGGGCATATTTCATTGATGGTCGCAGAATTAGAAAAGGTCGGGGCAGAGTTACAAATCGACGCAGAAGTTTTGACGGTCTTACAGCATCTCGTCTTAAGCCACCATGGGCGTCCGGAGTGGGGATCGGCAGTGGCACCACAGATGCGTGAAGCCGAGGTATTATTCCTGATCGATAATCTAGATGCGCGGATGACGATGATGGATCGTTTGCTCGAGTACGTGGAACCCGGCCAATTTTCTGAACGATCGTTCGCATTGGATAATCGTTCATTTTATCGTCCCAAGCTGTAAAAAGATGACGTAAAAAGATTCAACAGGATTTGAAATTGACCAGAGGAGTGGAATTCATGAAAACCAAACTATTCGAAGCAATCCAAATCGGGGGACTTCAGTTCCGGAATCGTGTCATCATGGCACCGATGTGTATGTATAGTGCAAAAGAAGATGGACTCGTAACCAATTGGCACGTCACGCATTACGCCTCACGTGCAGTCGGTGGCGTCGGTGGTGTCATCTTAGAGGCAACAGCTGTCACACCGGACGGTCGAATCTCAGCCGGTGATTTAGGCGTCTGGTCGGATGATCACATTGACGGACTTCGCCGCATTGCCGATCAAGTAAAAGCGGCCGGTGCAAAAGCGGGAATCCAACTGGCGCATGCCGGACGGAAAAGCACAACGGCTAAACCGCCTGTCGCACCATCAGCAATCGGATTCGATGATTCATATGATCATCCGCATGAACTGACAGTGGAAGAAATCGATGTCATCAAACAACAATTCGTCGAGGCGGCACTTCGCGTTGAACAGGCGGGCTATGATTTCATCGAATTGCACGGAGCACACGGCTATCTGATCAATACCTTTTTGTCCCCGTTATCCAACAAACGTCAGGATCAGTACGGTGGATCGATGGAAAACCGGATGCGCTTCTTGCTTGAAATCATTGACGCCATTCAAGAGAAGTCAGATCTGTCATTATGGGTCCGGATTTCGGCAGCAGACCATGCACCGGGTGGAATGACGGCGGCGGATTATATCCCGCTGGCCGAGGAATTGTTAAAGCGGAACATCGACTTGCTGGATTGCAGTTCAGGAGCCGTTGTTGCCAATGCCGTTCCGGAAGTTTATCCCGGCTACCAAGTACCGTATGCAGCGGAAATCAAACAGGCAACCGGCATCAAGACAGGGGCGGTAGGATTGATTACGACGGCAACGCTCGCGGAAGAAATCATCCGCAGCGAACGGGCGGACGTCATCTTGCTTGCACGTGAACTTCTGCGTCAACCGTATTGGGTTTATCATGCGGCAGCGGAAC
Source organism: Exiguobacterium sp. K1 (assembly GCF_033721435.1). Classification (NCBI taxonomy): domain Bacteria; kingdom Bacillati; phylum Bacillota; class Bacilli; order Caryophanales; genus Exiguobacterium; species Exiguobacterium sp. K1. Next base: position 26,379 of record NZ_JAOTIT010000003.1, read on the forward strand.
TTAAGGATGAGGTCAGTTTACCAAAGCAATATGAACGGGCTCCGATTAGGTAAAAAGAATAGGAATCAGAGCTAAAAAAATCCCTGCCTTCCATGATGGAAGCAGGGATTTTTACGCTTATTGTTGTTGCTGTTGCATCTGTTGTTGCATTTGTTGCTGCTCTTGTTTATCAAGGTCAAAAGCATCTTTGAAGTCTTTGTTTTCGACTTTAACATCATACTTTTTCATCAATGAACGGTAGATATCGTTTGGATTGACTTGAGCTGATTTTTCTTCAGCTAAGGCTTTTTTGATTCGATCGGATTCTTTTTCGAGCGTAAAGTCTTTTTTCTCTTTACGGTCTGTCACTTTAATGATGTGGTATCCGAACTGTGTTTTGATCGGGTCAGAAATTTTACCTTCAACGCCATCCTTGAACGCATAATTTTCGAATTCCTCGACCATTTTACCTTTTGTGAAGTATCCGAGATCTCCACCTTTTGTTGCGCTACCCGTATCTGTTGATTTCGCTTTAGCGATTTTAGCAAAATCGCCGCCTTCATCAAGTTGTTTCTTGATTGCTTTTGCTTCGGATTCTTTTTCAACAAGAATGTGGCTCGCTTTTACTTCCACTTTTTCCTGGTTGAAGCGGTCTTCGATTTCTTTATCCGTTACTTTTGATTTTGCTGATTTCGCTTCTGTTAGGAGCATTTGTGTCCGAAGAACTTTTTCAAATTCTTTTTCGTTCTTGATACCGGCTGTTTGAAGAGTCGTATTGAACTGTTCTTTATCCGGGAACTGATCTTTTGTTTTCTTGACTTCAGCTTCTACTTCTTTATCCGTTACTTTTTTACCGTATTCTTTTTCAAGCAATTTGTTCATCGTTTGTTGGAAAGCAATTTGTGCGCCTGCTTTTTGGTACGCCTCATCTTGGACGTCCGCTTTATTGACTTCTCCGCCTTTGTAGTTGATGACAGCTTCGTCATTTGAACCACATGCTGCTAATGTGAATACGCTTGCCACTGCTGCTACACTTAAAAGTTTCTTTTTCATACATACACCCCTAATTTACCATTTATTTCAACCGTTCTATCATATCATATCTTCGTTATCTTGACAGCTTTCCGCAAAATCGAAAGTGATTTGCTCTTACACTATGCTATCACATCAAGTACAGGAGGAGAGGACTATTTTTGTGGGAAATTGTGAGGTGCCGCAACGTTTTGAGACAGAATGGTAAAGGGAACGTCATGTGCATAAAGACAGAAAAAACGTCCTAGGCCTCAAGGCTTAGAACGTTAACTTCCTGAATTCATGCAAAGGTCATGCTTTTTTGATGGAATCGATGACAGGGTCTTGCGGACGGCGGTCCGCTTCTTCCGTAATCATTTTCGATGTCTCGGCAAAGATGTCCATAAAGCTGTCACCGTAAAGGCGACGAACGATGGCTGAGATGTCCGTCAGCTCTGGGAATTTCCCGTACAGCTCCTGCAGAGGTAGGGAAGCACGGAAAACTCCGTTTTCTTCCGGACGGAATGCTTGAATCGTCTCAAGTAGGAGACTTTCGCCTTCCGGTGTCAGTTGAACATAGGTATTTCGTTTATCCGTCTCTTTTTTTGAAAACGTCAAAAGTCCACGGTCTTCTAATTTTTTAGAGAAGTTGAATGCAGTCGAGACGTGCATGACACCGTATTTTGCGATTTCAGAAATCGAAGCACCACCCAGTGCATGAGAAATCCACAAAATATGATGTTCATTAATATTTAAATCAAATGGTTTAATCCAATTTTGCCAATCTTTTTCTACCGTTTTCCATAGTGCTTTGCTTAATTGGACAATTTTATGACTGTATAACAGTGCTTCTTGTCCAGGATATAATTTTTCGTGTTCCATATCTGACTCATCCTTTCGAAAGGTGACAATGGCTCAAACGCGCAAAATGCAAACTATACAAAAACAAATCGAAGCAGCGGACCGTTATTGTTGGGGAGTGAGATGATCGACGTCTTGTTTTGCCTCATCAGCAAACTTTTGAAGACGAGCGAGTGATTCTTGAACCTCTGATTGGTACTGAGAGACGTCTTTTGTAACTTCCTCTTTAAAAGCCGTACCAGAAAGTTTGGCTGTCTCTATTAGATTCTTTCCCTCCTGCGTTAAATCCTGCATACTCGTTACGATTGTAGAATAAGAATTTCGACGTTGTTTACCATTCGAAGAGTCACTTTTAGTACCTTGGCGAAGCGCCTTCAAACCGTAAAAAGTCACAAGCGACAGCGTAGCACCAAAAGCGACCCAGTTACGATGGGGACGCTTCGACATAGTTTACCTCCTTTCGATACTAAAATATTTGTTTCATATTATTTTACCGAAAATTCGATATTAGAAACCTATTTCGGCAATATTTTTAAAATGAGTCAGTAATCGGACTGTTTTTGAGGTATCAAAGACGATTTTTGATGGATTCGGCAATCGTTGCTAACTCATCCGCCGTATATTCTTCATTGTGTACTTCCCATTTGGCACCAAATCCGTCATGTTTATCGTGGCGCGGGATGAGATGGAGGTGGAAATGGGAAACGGACTGCCCGGCAACCTTTCCGGTATTTGATAAAAGGTTCATTCCGGCAGCACCGGTCTCCTGTTGGATAGCCCGACTGATTTCCGGAACGGTCGCAAAAACAGCCTGTGCACTTTCTGATGATAAATCGTAAATGTTATCGGCATGTTGTTTTGGAATGACAAGCGTATGACCTTTCGTTACTTGTGAGAGATCAAGAAAAGCCAACACTTCTTCGTTTTCAAAAACCTTATGACTCGGGATTTCATGATTGGCAATCTTACAGAAAATACAGTTTTCTTTTTGCAATAGACTCACTCCTTTAGATAGATATAGCTTCAGTATACTCGACCAACTCAGTCTTGCGGGCGATTGACAAGGATATGAAGGGTTTCTAAACTAAAGGAAATCCTGAAACATGAAAGTAGGGGAAACGAAGATGCCGTCTCGCATCACTGTATATGAGAAAAAGAAAAAACGAAATCAGCGGATCGGACTCATCATAGGGATCATCGTACTCGTTTGTCTGATTGCTTGGATTGGCTGGAGTCAAATCAAACCGGCCGCCGAACGGCAACAGACCGACAAAGTATTTCAAAAGGCCTTGCAGGAACAAGACAAGGAAACGTTTCAGCAGCTCGTGTACCTTAACAACAAACCGTTAAAGCTGGCAGAAACGAATCAGCTCATGACATGGTTTAAGGCGGATCCGGAGCGTTTGGAACGAACGTTGGCTGAAATTAAGTCGGATCAAAAAAAATATCCGGAAAAAACCGTAAAAACAGCACAACAGGATCTGTTCCTGCTCAAAAAACAGCCCGGACGATTTTGGTTTGATACGTATACGCTTCATTTAAACAAACAGACATTGGAAGTGAAAGTGGATACGGAAACGGCATCCATCTCAGTTGATGATGCACCGGCGGGGAAGGCGGATCAACAAAATCCGTTAATCATCGAACGTTTTCCGGGCGAATATGATGTGTCGGTGCGCGTGGAAGCGAACGGAAAGACGGGACAAGCAAGTGAAACGGTTCAGTTGGGGGATCAGAAAAAAACAACGGTAGTATTTCAACTGGCGCAACAAATTGCTCCGGATCAAAAAGAACAATATGGTGTCGATATCGAAAAGTTACTCGAAGCGGAAGTGAAGGCAAGAACCGGTAAAACCGTGGAACAGATGACGGCTTATATCGGCAAAAGTCAATCGGAAGTGGAAAAATCATTTGGCCCTCCGACGAACCGCATTGCCAATAAGGCGATCTATGACGGGTTTGAAGTAGCGTACGAGAATCAGGAAGTGAGCAGTATCTTAATTGATTTGAATAAAACAACATCTGAACTGGAAGCCGTCGCCGGCAAGCCGGAGTCTAAATCCACTGAAACCATCGGGACGGTCTGGAAATATCCATCAAGCTTTTTTGACGACTTGCTCGGATGGCTGAATATCAAGTCGGAAAAACGGGTGATTGAACGATCCGGTAAAATGTGGCTCGAGTTGCGTGATTAAAAAAGTGCAACCCATATAAAAAAACCACGGGGGATTTTATATCTCCCGTGGTTTTTGCTGTACATTAGATTATCGTTTGTTCACCGCACGAAGGATGAACGATACGATTAAGATTAAGATGATGGCACCAAGGATAGCTGGCACGATTGCGAAACCGGCAACTGACGGTCCCCAACTTCCGAAAAGAGCTTGTCCGATCATTGAACCAACAAAACCTGCGATGATGTTACCGATAACGCCACCTGGTACATCTTTACCGAGAATAAGACTTGCTAACCAACCAATAATACCACCAACGATTAAAGCCCATAAGAATCCCATTTAAAACACTCCTTTTAGTTTTAGTAGTTTAAATTATTTGCGACGTACTGAACGAAGAATCAACGATACGATGAAGATTAAGATGATAGCACCGAGGATAGCCGGAATAATTGCGAATCCGCCGACGACAGGTCCCATTGTTCCAAAGATTGCTTGACCAATCATTGCTCCGACGAAACCAGCGACGATGTTACCGATGATACCACCCGGTACGTCTTTTCCGATGATGAGACTAGCTACCCATCCGATTAATCCACCAACAATTAAAGCCCATAAGAATCCCATTTAAAAACACTCCTTCAATAAAATTTACGTTCTAGTTGTTATTTTGAAAAATCATTTTCGACGTACTGAACGAAGAATCAGTGATACGATGAAGATTAAGATGATTGCACCTAAGATAGCTGGAATAATTGCGAATCCACCGACAACAGGACCCATTGTCCCAAAGATTGCTTGACCGATCATTGCTCCGACAAAACCAGCAACGATGTTACCGATGATACCGCCTGGTACGTCTTTCCCGATGATGAGACTAGCTACCCAACCGATTAATCCACCGACGATTAAAGCCCATAAGAACCCCATTCGGAACCCTCCTTTTCTTACTTTAGATTTACCTGTTTTCAGGCAGTTGTAAACACATTGAAAGATGAAAGCCTTTAAATAATCGTTTCAACCAGTGAGGTAAGAACGTTAAAATTAAAATGTCTAGACGATTATACCAGTTACCTCTTGAAGAAACTTGTATTTAAAATGCTACTTTCAATTTTTGTAAGTCGTTTTCATATATTGATGTAACGATTACACTTAGAGTAATTACCGTAAAAAGATGTATTCAAACCTTTTCTTCATAAAAAAATGACTCAAACTAGAAAAGTGAGAATGAATTGTCTAGGATGGTTAATGAAGGGAGTCGATGAGTATGTTGTTAAAAATAAATGATTTATCTGGGGGATATGGAGCAAAAAAAGTCCTCCATGACATTAATATATCGGTAAATAGAGGAGAACTTGTTGGATTAATCGGTTTAAACGGTGCCGGTAAATCGACGACGATTAAACATATCCTCGGTTTATTACCGGTCAAGTCAGGAGAAGTTCTGATCAACGGAGTCAGTTTGGAACAGGATGAACAAACATACCGAAAACAGGTCGCTTATATTCCGGAACAGCCGATGTTATATGAACAATTGACTTTACGCGAACATTTGCGTTTGATGGCGCAAGGATATGCCGTCGAGGAGAAGCAGGCGCAAGAACGAATGAATCATTACGCAGAACGGCTTCGGATGACCAAACAGCTGGAATGGTTTCCGAGTGTCTTTTCCAAAGGGATGAAACAAAAGGCGATGATCCTCTGCGCCCTGGTGACAGGCAGTGAGCTGCTGATCGTCGATGAACCGTTTGTTGGACTCGATCCACTTGCGATTCGGGAACTGTTGACGATTTTCAGTGAATTGAAAGCGGACGGAAAAGGAATCTTGATGTCGACCCATATTTTAGAGACGGCAGAACGTCATTGCAATCGTTTTATCTTATTGCATGAAGGGCGAATTGCAGCGGAAGGAACGACGGAAGATCTTCGAAATCGCTACGATTTGATGGACGGTTCCCTTGATGACATTTACGTCGCTGCCATCGAGGAGGCAGAACGATGACAAGTTCTGTTTTATGGCGTACACGATACCAGGCTGCCATGGCGGAGATGACGAAGTATACCCGGTATATGGCAAACGGCGGATTGCTGTTTACGGTCTATTTCGTCGTCTTATACGGTCTTGTCGTGTACGGTCGATTTTTGGATCAGCTCGATCCATCGTTTCCGGGAAATCTGGTCATGGGCAGCCTGTTCATCTTGTTGGCGTTTTACCGCTCGACACGGACGTTTTTGACCGAGGCGGACCAAGTCTTCCTGCTTCCGAGTCTGCCGCACCTTGCAGGGTATATGAAGCGAATCCGGGTATATAACGCTCTGTTTGGTATGATCCGGGCAGTGATCCCGTTTCTCGCGGTTGCTGTATTATATGTGCGGACAGAAGAAACTTCACCCATCGGATTATTCATTCTGTTTGTCGCCTTAAGCATGATTGGTGCGGCTGCTAATTTATCAAAACTTGAAGGAGTCGGTCATCGACTGGTCCTCTTATACGCAACCGGTGCCGGAATTCTTGTTATGCTCGGAATGGGTTCATTCAGCATCGTGGTTACGGGTCTTCTGTTGTTGACGCTTCATTTGAAGAAACAGGATCAGTTACCGTTGATGGAGTGGATTGCGCTGGAACAGGAATCGCGGGATCGCTTTTACCGGATTGCAAACTGGTTTGTTGATGTACCACGCCTGTCGACGACATACAAACGGCGACGACTTTTGAGTCATCTCGTCGAAAAAATCGGATTCGACCGGAACCGGACGTTTGATTACCTGTACATGAAACAATTCATTCGAAGTACGGATGGAATCGGTTTAATCGTTCGTTTGACACTGATCGGCGCCGTCTTCATGTGGCTTGGTAAAGACAATGAATGGTTAGTGGTGCTTGCCGTACCCGCCTTCAGTGGATTGACCAGCTTTCAATTGGCGCCATTCACCCGGGCCATCGATTCCCATCTGTTGACCCGCCTGTTGCCGTTTGGAGACGCAACGGCATCAAAACGGAAAGTCCTTCGAACCACTTCATTTTTACAAGTGATGGTTTTAACGGGAATCGGGTATGTGATCAGCGGTTTTCCGACTGTTATCGCAGGCGCTGTTTTAGCACTCGTCATCGCGGAATATTACGCGAGGAAAAAGTAACCGTAGAATCAAAGACAAAACACCCCTTCGCCGTCACGGCGAAGGGGTGTTTGACGGTGAAATTCAGTTGACTTTTTCAGTCGATTCTTCTTCATACGTAGGATGCAACTCTTTGCTGACCGGTGCAGGGAGGTCGTAAGAAGCTTGTCCATGCTCGGCAACGTCCAGTCCACGGAGTTCATCTTCACGTGTAATCCGGAGACCGATTGTTACATCGAGTAACTTGAGGAAGACATAACTTAGGACACTGACGACGACGACGGCAAAGACGACGCCGAGTGCTTGCACCCCAAGTTGTGTAAAACCGCCGCCGTAAAATAATCCGGCTTGTCCGATGCCTGTAATTTCAACGAGTCTCGGTGAAGCGAAGAATCCGGTAGCAAGTGTGCCCCAAATCCCGGCAACACCATGAACCGAGAACGCACACAACGGATCATCGACGCGACGGGCGAGCAGGATACTTGTTCCGTACGTGATGACTCCGGCCAGGAAACCGATTACGACGGCTCCCCACGGTTCGACGAAAGCACAAGCGGCTGTGATGGCGACGAGAGCAGCCAGGACGCCGTTGATGATCGACGGGATATCTGCGACCCGACGGTGCCAGAAGGAAATGGCGAGTGCACCAAGCGCACCGGCAGCGGTCGCAAGTAAAGTCGTCAAGGCGACATAACTGAAGAATCCGTCAGCAATCGTTAACGTCGAGCCGGCATTGAATCCAAACCAACATAACCAAAGGATAAACGCACCGACGACGGAATAGATGACGTTATGACCAAGTAACGGTGTTTTTTCTGCTCCAATCCGTTTTTTCAAGATTAAAGCAGCGACGAGAGCAGCGATTCCACCTTGTAAGTGGACGACTGTCGATCCGGCAAAATCCTGCATCCCGAGGGAACCGAGGAAGCCGCCTGCCCAAACGGAACGGGCGATAATCGGATAGATGACAGCGACGAAGAATGTTCCGAACAATAGGTAAACGGACAATTTTGCCCGTTCCGCAAAACCGCCCCAAGCGATCGCAAGGGATACTGCGACAAAGGATAACTGGAAGAGGAATTTGACATCGATGGTTACATTTGACCAGTCAAGGCTTGAAAATCCGCCATGAAGGAAAAATCCTTCTGTTCCAATCAAACCGGGTCCGTCTCCGAACGTCAGTCCGAAGCCGATTGCCCAAAAGGCAAGAGCGGCAACGGAAAAACTGATTAATTGTTTAACCGCAACGTGTCCAGCATTCTTCGCCCGTAACATGCCTGTTTCGAGTAATAAAAATCCAATCTGCATCGTAAAGACTAATAAAGTAGCGAATAAGACATAAAACGTATCGACCGAAACTAACATTTCTTCTAATTTCATCTTCGTTCCTCCTTTATCAATTTAAAGTATGTGTTTACTTTAGACGGAAATCCCTTCCAAGAAACGTCTTGTGTCAGAAAATCTGACATGGTATTTTGAAGGAAAGGAGTGACGAAGATGAACTACCGGGAGAAGAAGGTGATGACGATTGGGATTGTCTGCGAATTGACCGGTTTATCGGAACGGCAAATTCGTTACTACGAAGAACGGAAATTGATTTTTCCGGAGCGGACGAACGGAAAAACCCGAAAGTATTCCTTTACAGATATCGAGCGACTGGTAGAAGTCGCAGAAAAGATTGAAGACGGGTGGCGGACACACGAAATCCGTGAAAAAGAACGAAAAGTAACAGAACAACAACGTTCGGATTTAATTCGTGGACAGTTGAATGCTGCCTTCGGACTTTACAAGAAACGGTGAACATTTGATGAACGGGTAACAGAACTGTAATTTTGTAAACGATTTATTGGCACACCGTTCTGAATTTCAGATATAATGTTTCTGTGTTCACAAACTTATCGTGCGTTATTTTGGGGCGTTAGAACGAGTAAAAGGGGTAGTTATGATGAAAAACTTTAATGATACATTTTTGCGGGCCATTCGTGGCGAAGAAGTAAGCCATGTACCGGTCTGGTATATGCGGCAAGCAGGTCGGTATCAAGCCGAGTATCGTGAAATCAAGAAGACACGGACACTTTTTGAGATTACACATGATCCTGAGTTGTGCGCCTATGTGACAGAACTGCCGGTCAAACAGTTGGGAGTCGACGCAGCAATCCTTTATAAAGATATTATGACGCCCTTGCCTTCAATGGGTGTCGACGTCGAAATCAAAAGCGGCATCGGTCCTGTCATTGCTAATCCAATCCGGACAATGGATGATGTTCAAGCGCTCCAAACCTTTAAAAAAGAAGATATTCCCTACATTTTCGAGACGATTAAATTATTGCGCGAACGTCTTGAAGTACCGTTGATCGGTTTTTCGGGAGCACCGTTTACATTAGCAAGCTATATGATCGAAGGCGGACCGTCAAAAGGTTATCATAAGACGAAAGCATTGATGTATGGTCACCCTGATGTCTGGCATGCTTTAATGGAGAAACTCGGAGATATGGTCATCGATTATATCAAAGCACAAGTTGATGCCGGTATCCAGGCGTTTCAAATCTTCGATTCGTGGGTCGGTACGACGAGTCGCAACGATTATGTCCTTTACATCAAACCGACGATGGAACGTATTTTCACGGAATTAAAAGAAACAGGCGTTCCGATGATCATGTTTGGTGTCGGAGCAAGTCACTTGGCAGAAGAATGGCATGATCTTCCGCTTGATGTCGTCGGACTCGACTGGCGTTTGTCGGTAGACGCGGCACGTGAACGCGGACTGACAAAAACCTTGCAGGGAAATCTTGATCCATCTTATCTGCTCGCTCCATGGGAGATTCTTGAAGCCAAAACAAAAGAAATCCTTGATATGGGCATGAAACGCCCTGGTTTTATCTTTAACTTAGGGCACGGTATCTTCCCGGAAGTGGATCCGGAAGTCTTAAAACGTCTCACTGCATATATCCATGATTACTCGAAAGAAAAAATGGAGGTAGCGAAATGAAAACACTAGGATTACTCGTCATGGCGTACGGTACGCCGTACAAACCGGAAGACATTGAACGGTATTACACACATATCCGCCGTGGGCGGAAACCGTCTCCAGAAGCATTGGCTGAACTGACAGAGCGGTATGAAGCAATCGGTGGTGTTTCACCACTGGCACAAGTCACGATTGATCAAGCGGAAGAACTGCACCGCCAACTGACTGAAAAATATGCAGGCGAAATCGAATTCAAACTGTATCTCGGTCTGAAGCATATCGAACCATTCGTCGAAGACGCCGTGGAACAAATGGCGAAAGACGGTATCACGGAAGCGGTCACGGTTGTACTGGCACCACACTACTCGACGTTCAGCATCCGTTCATACAACGGTCGTGCAAAAGAAGTAGCAGACAAACACGGCATCCATTTAGCTTCTGTTGAGTCATGGTACAAAGAAGAAGCTTTCATCGACTGGTGGGGCACGGAAATCCGGAAAACATTTGATGCGTTACCGGTACCGGAAGATAAAGCAGTCCTTGTCGTCTCAGCCCACAGTTTACCGGAAAAAATCATTGCGAACGGTGACCCATACCCGGAACAATTAAAAGAGACAGCAGATTTGATTGCGGCCCGCGCCGGTGTCAAGCATATGATCACAGGCTGGCAGTCAGCCGGACAAACGCCAGAACCTTGGCTCGGACCAGATGTACAAGACTTGACGCGTGACGTCTATGAAGCAGAAGGATACGAAGCATTCGTCTACGTTCCGGTCGGATTCGTCGCCGATCACTTGGAAGTCCTGTTCGACAATGATTATGAGTGTAAAGTCGTCTGTGACGAACTGGGCATCCATTACGCACGTCCGATCATGCCGAACGCAGATCCTGCCTTCATGAAAGCGGTCACTGAGGCTGTTTCAAAACAGGTCGGCAGTTATGTCAAGTAAACGTCTCGTCATCGTCGGCGGTGGTATTACTGGTCTTGCCGCTGCCTATTACGCAGAACGTGCCTTTCCCGATTTGAACATTACATTGCTTGAAGCCGGAGAACGTCTTGGCGGGAAGGTCGCGACGTACCGGGAAGACGGTTTTACGATTGAGCGTGGACCGGATTCTTACGTCGCCCGCAAACACATTTTGACGGATTTGATTGAAGCAATCGGACTTGGTGAAAAACTGGTCCGAAACAATACATCCCAAGCGTTCATTTTGGATACGGGTGGCCTTCATCCGATTCCGAAAGGCGCTGTCATGGGAATTCCGACGGATCTTGACTTGTTTCGGCAAACGACGTTACTGACAGAAGAGGAGAAACAGGAAGTCGCAGACTTGCTGTTGCATCCGTCTGACAGTCTGAGGATTCCGGAACAGGACATTCCGCTCGGGGAATATTTGCGTCCGCGGCTCGGTGATGCATTAGTTGAAAAACTGATTGAACCGTTGCTGTCCGGAATTTATGCCGGCAATATCGATCAGATGAGTACGTTTGCGACCTATCCGCAGTTCGTCGCAAATGAACAAAAAGCCGGCTCATTGTTTGAAGGAATGCGTCTGATGCGTCCGCTCGATCAATTGCCGCAAACTCCCCAGACAACAATTAAGGCAACGGGACAGTTCTTATCGCTTGAAACAGGACTCGAATCGTTGATTGAACGGTTGGAAGAGGTGCTCGAACGCTCGGAAATTCGTCTCGAAACCCCATTACTGGCGATCTCACGTGAAGATGGACGATACCGGCTGAAAACGGACCACGGTCCAGAGTACGCCGATTATGTCCTCTTGACGATACCGCATCCGCAAGTCGTTCAACTGTTACCGGATGCTCATTTACCGGAACTTGAGCAGTTAACGACCCACTCGACGGCAACGGTAACGATGATTTTTGATCAACAGCAGTCGCTGCCAATTGAAGGAACAGGTTTTGTCGTCAATCGACGGGCACCGTACTCGATTACGGCCTGTACGGCGATTGATCAAAAATGGAATCATTCGGCTCCCGATCACACGGTCCTTCGGGCATTTGTCGGACGACCGGGTAATGACCATCTGGTTCATGAATCAGATGAGGTATTGCAACAGGCCGTGCTGCAGGACTTGGAAAAGATCTGTGGTCGGACGTTAGAGCCGAAGCAGGTCATCATCAGCCGTTTGATGGATGGTCTTCCTGCTTACACCGTCGGTCATGCCGACCGGATTCAGCGTGTCCGGGAAGAAGTATTGGCACAATATCCGGGCATTTATCTCGCCGGTCTTGCCTATGACGGGGTCGGATTGCCGGATTGTGTAGCCAGTGCAAAAACAATGGTTGAATCAATTGAATTGGAACAATCCCACGCGGATGAATCCGTCAATGAAACATAAAATCTTATCCAGTGCAGGAAACTCCATCTTTTTTAGGAGTTTCCTGCACTTTTTTGTTTTATTTACTTTGAAAATAAGGAATACCTTATACATTGCAGTGGGAAAAGGTGACAGGTAAAACAAAGGAGGAGATCCAGTGCTTGACGTGTTGAGTACGATGCTCGTCATATTGGCTTACGGCTTGATTATCGTTAATGTATTGGCGGTCATCACCGTCATTTTTTTAGAGCGGCGGGATGTCGGCGCAACGTGGGCGTGGGTCTTGATTTTATATTTTGTTCCGTTGATTGGGTTTCTGATTTATTTATTTTTTGGACGTCTCTTGAAAAAAACAAATTTTTATCACGTCGAACAAACGGAACAACAAGAACAGTCACGCCGTGTTGCTTTGCAACTGGCTGAGCTCGACAAACATGAGACACAACAGCGTCATCCAGCAATCATCCGGTACGATCAATTGATCCGGATGAATTTGATATCAAATGATGCGTTGCTCAGCTTTAAAAATGATGTCGTGATTTTATCGGACGGTGAACAAAAATTCAATCGGATGATGACCGATATTTTAAACGCGGAACACGAAATCAACATCCAGTATTACATCATTCAAAAGGATTCACTGGGACAGGCCTTGATTGCCGCTTTGACGAACAAAGCGAAACAGGGAATCAAAGTCCGGTTGCTCTATGATGCGGTCGGATCCCGCGATTTAAAACGGTCCGACTTTAAGGAATTAATGAAACATGACGGAGAAGTGTACGCCTTTTTCCCGCCGACAATCGGTCTGATTAATTTCCGTCTCAACAACCGGAATCACCGGAAGTCCTGTATCGTCGATGGGAAGATTGGTTATATCGGCGGCTTTAACGTCGGAACGGAGTATTTAGGGATCGACGAAAAATTCGGCTACTGGCGCGACACGCATTTCCGGTTGGAAGGAGAGGTTGTTCACGATCAACTGGACCGATTCATCTTGGATTGGAACCAGGCCAGCGACAGCTATACGCCTAAAAATACTTTTTATTATGGCGCCCACTCGATTGAACAGGAATTGCCGATGCAGATTGTGACGTCGGGTCCGGATTCAAAAACGGAACATCTCAAAAATCTGCTGATTAAAATGATTTCATCCGCCAAACAATCGATTTATATTCAGTCGCCTTACTTCATTCCGGATACGAGTTATATGGACGCCTGCAAAATGGCGTTACTGGCAGGTGTCGAAATCCGGATCATGATTCCGAACAAACCGGATCATCCGTTTGTTTACTGGGCGACGACGGCAGCGGCCGGTGAGTTGATTGATTACGGAGCGAAAATCTATACGTATGAACCGGGGTTTCTCCATGCGAAAACGATTGTTGTCGATCGAGAAATCGCCTCCGTCGGAACGACGAATATCGATGCCCGGAGCTTCCGATTGAATTTTGAGATGAACTCGATCGTCTACGACCGGCATGTTGCTGAAGAATTAGCCCGTTTGTTCGAAGCGGATTGTCTTGTCTGTGAGCAACTGACCGCTGAAAAATATGCGGAACGATCCCGGTTCGTTAAGTTTAAAGAAAGTATTTCCCGCTTGTTGTCTCCGATCCTTTGAGCGGCATCAAAAGGGTCGGAACAGGAATATCGTCTTGAAAATGGTATAGTAAAATGGAAAAAGATAAAGGAGAGTGAACGTTTTGGCAAAAGCAATCAAATTATTGATCTCAGACATGGATGGTACGGTGTTATCCAGCAAACAGAAAATAGAACCGGAAACGATTGCGGCAATTGAAGCTGCAAAAGAACAAGGCATTGATTTTGCGATTGCGACAGGACGAAATTACTTAAATGCAAAAGAACTGACGGACGAGGCGGGCATTACGTGTCCGATCATCGCTTCTAACGGAGCACGTGTGTTGACTGCTGACGGCGAAGAGCTGAGTGCAACGACACTGACGACGGAACAGGCGCAACAAATTTACGGTATCATCAGTCAGTATGAAGTTTTCTTCGAGATGTTTTGTGATAAAGGACTGGTCACAGCGCAAGGAGCGACGATTGACGCCGCTTATGATTCGCTGAAAGAAATGAGTCAGGAAAGCGACCGGGCCAAAAATGTCCTGGAATTTTTCCATGACCGGTATTATGTCAACGAAGATGTCAAAATGATTGACGGTTTCCGTTCGTTCATCCGCAACCAGACCAAACAAGTCTTTAAATTCATTTCTTTCTCATTTGATCAAGAGTTGATGAAGAAAATTTGGGAAGAAATCGAACAAAAAGTGGAGGGTGTATACGTGACATCATCCGGGCATGACAATATCGAAGTCATGGCACTTGGTGCCGATAAAGGAACAGCGGTCAAAACACTGGCAAAGCACCTTGGAGTGTCGATCGAAGAAGTCGCCGTCATCGGGGACAACTTGAATGATGTTCCGATGTTCAAAGTGGCCGGTATGGCGATTGCGATGGGGAATGGTCATGACGATGCAAAAGCGATTGCCCATCAAGTGACGAAAACAAATAATGAAAATGGGGTTGGCTATGCGATTCGTCAGTTGGCTGATCGGGCATGGACGTAAAATGAGAGGGGCAACCGGCAGTGTTCAAAGCGTTTAAAGAGTTTGCATTTCGCGGAAATGTCATCGACCTGGCAGTAGGGGTCATCTTGGGGGCGGCTTTCAGCGGTATCATCAAGTCGCTGGTCGACAGCATCTTCATGCCATTGATCGGTATTATCATCGGTGGAATTGATGTCAAAGGATTGTCCGTCGAGGTCGGAAATGCTAATTTGTTATACGGTCAATTCCTGCAAGCAAGCATCGAGTTTATCTTGATTGCGTTTGCGTTATTTTTATTCGTCAAAGGCATCAATGCTTTTCGCCGGAAAGAGGAGACGACAGAAGAAGTCGCAGCTCCGACGACGGAAGAAAAACTGCTCACGGAAATCCGTGATGCATTGGTCCGTCAACAGAATGAACGAATGAAATGAGTAATCAAAAGACGCACTTACTCCGGAACATGATCCGGATGGTAAGTGCGCCTTTTTTTATAAAATCGTTAACAGATGATTTTCAGAACAGACTTGAAGGGACAATTGCTTATCGATGCCTTTATCGAATTGAATCTCAAGAACGTCGTCCATTACATGAACAATCGTTCCCTCACCGAAGGATGTATGCCGGATCCGCATATTTTTCTCGACTTGAAGAAGTGGCCCGGCAGGTTTTTCATTCAAACGTGAAGCGTAGCGGGCTTCTTTTTGTGCTTTTTGATCCGGGTTGAGAATCTGCCGGATATTTACGATGAATAAGGATTCTTCGACCGGTTTTGATTTATAGCGGTAAGACAACAGATGAAGCTCATGACGTGCACGTGTCATCCCGACATAAAACAGACGGACGGCTTCTTCCATTTCTTCGAGTTGCCCGTCTTTATACGATTTAATGTTTTCAGACGACGGAAGAACACCGTTGATCAGATCAATCATGAAGACACGATCGAACTCGAGTCCCTTAGCACTGTGGAAAGTAGACAGCGTGACGGCATTTTGCTGTTTGTTCGATTTTGCTTGACGCATGAGTTGTTCGAGGTGAACAATCCGTTCCTTAAAGGCAAGGGAAGTCGGAAGATCACTTGCGACATTTTCAATCGTGTTGAGCATTTCAAGTAAAAAATCAATGCTGAATCCAAGACTGTCACTCATTTTTTTAAGATTTTTTTCATAACCGAGTTCATTGCGAATCATTGCCAAAGCGGCAGCCGGACGGGCGGTTTGTATGGCAGCGAAGACGGATTTAATGGTTTTCAACTGTTTTTTTTGATAAAACTTCATCTCGACGTGTTGAAGCAGCAGATCAAAGACGTTTTCACCGTTCTGCAGTTCATAAAGACGCTGTAATTGAACTTTTGAGATATACCCTGCAAATTTCGTATGAATTTGCGCTAAAATCTCAACATCAGAAGGATCGTTTGCCAGTTCGATAAAATGTAAGACATCCTTTAAAACCCAATGGCTAAAGAATTTGTGATCGACGTCCTTGATATAAAAAGGGATACCGGCTAGATCAAGGGCATTCATGATATTAATCGAGGACGAGTTGTTGCGGTATAAAATCGCTACTTCTTTAAAATTCGTTTCCTCGCGTAATTGACGAATGACATACCGCGTTTGGTCTTCGTACGCCGGTAACGTTTCAACGGTGATGGCACGGGAAGACGGATTTTCCGTATACATCTTCTTCGGGTAACGGACCTTATTCCGCTGAATGAACCGATTGGCGGTTTCGACGATCTCTTTAGAGGAACGATAGTTTTGTTCCATGTACAATACAGTCGCATCGGGATACGTATCCTTAAAATGGATGATTTTTGATACATCTGCACCGCGCCAGCTGTACAGCGTTTGATCATCGTCGGCGACGACACAAAGGTTATTGTGAGGCAATGCCAGTTTTTCGACAAGTTGATGCTGCACCAAAGAAGTATCCTGACTTTCGTCCGTTAAAATATATTCAAAGCGGCGTTGATACGAGGCAAGTAGTGCCGCATCCTGCGAAAGAATCGTATTGGCATATGTCAGCATATCATCGAAGTCCATCAGTGGATGGAGCGAATCCCGCAACTTAAATTGCTCATAGGCGGAGTAAATCTCCGGAAAATGTTTAATGGTCGTCTTTAATGTTTCAATGTCCTTCGTAACCAGTAAGCGGTTTTTCACGAAGGAAATCATACGCAGCAATTCATCCATCTGATCTTCCGTAATGACACTCCGGTTGATTTCCTGGAAAATCCGGCGAAGAATCATCCGTTTATGCAACGGCTGCTCCGGACGGTGTGTTGCCGTTTTTTCAATGGCGCCTTCGATGATCGTATACTGAAGGCGGTGTGTTGACGCATAGTCACGGACGACTTGGAAAGCAAAACTGTGGATGGTCGAGAAAGAAGCCGTTGTTCCGATTAAATGATGAAACCAGTCATAAAAACGTTCTGCCATCTCATGAGCAGCGGCTTTACTGAAAGTTAATCCCAAGATGGACCGGGGATTCACCTTTTTCTCAAGGATCAAATAGGCAATTTTAAAATTTAATGTTGTCGTTTTTCCTGAACCCGGGGAAGCGAGTAATAAGAGCGGACCTTGATCGTGCTCAATCGCTTGGCGCTGGACCGCATTTAATTTGGTTCCGGTTTCGATCTCCATCCGCTCGAAAAAGTCTGGGGACATCGGTTTATTCACCTCTTACCTTTATAAACTCAA
Source organism: Exiguobacterium sp. K1 (assembly GCF_033721435.1). Taxonomy (NCBI): domain Bacteria; kingdom Bacillati; phylum Bacillota; class Bacilli; order Caryophanales; genus Exiguobacterium; species Exiguobacterium sp. K1. The sequence goes on from NZ_JAOTIT010000003.1 coordinate 44,092, forward strand.
TTTTCTTTTCTTAGTTTAGCATTTTCAGTCGGACAATTGATTAAGTCTACACAAGAAGTGGAATATAAGTAAAGATAAAATCTTTTACACGAACGTTCCTGAAGCATTGGCTAAAACATCTAGAACATGTAAAATGGAAATAGATGTAAGGGGAGTGTTGTGTCTCCTTGACTAATGGAAGGCGGAAAAAGTATGTCTCAAGTAAAGCTGTTTATGTATACCAACGAACACTATGAACAATGTGATGCGTTTATTCTTCCGGAGGAACAAATCCAATTTACGACATTTCCGACCGAGGTCGTGTCGGAAGCATTAAGTAATCCAGACAAGTTTCCGGTCGTCATTAAAAAAGAAACGGAAGTCGTCGGATTTTTCATCCTGCATTTAAATCCTCCGAAAACCCACCGGACGGATGAACGCAGTGTCCTGTTGCGGGCTTTTTCGATTGATGCCAGACACCAACAGCAAGGATATGCCAAAGAAGCGATGATGCAACTTCCTGCCTTCGTAAACGAATATTTTCCGGAAGTGACGGCGATTACGTTAGCGGTCAATAAAAAGAATATCGCAGCAAAATCCTTGTACTTCAAAACAGGTTACGTGGATACCTTACAATCTGTCATGGGGCCGATCGGCGAACAACACATATTAGCCTTTGATCTTCAAAAAGAGACGGCACCGCAATAAAAAACACATTCCTCAGTTGATTGTCTGTGAGGAATGTGTTTTTCTGTCTTGAGCTAAATTAGAGGCTGTAAATCGCCAAATGCGCCGTCGCGTCACCGGTCAGAACGATGCCTTGGCTCGTCGTCTTCGGGAAAATCCGGGCGGAAGCCACGGCTTCTCCGTCATTGAGAAAGACTTCGACGGACGAACGATCGACGAACACACGTAACGTATGCAATGGTTCAGTCAACGTGACCGAACGAGTAGTTCCGTAGTCGAGTGCCGGTACTTCTGCACCTGATGACGCGCGGTCCATTGTAAACCGTCTCGTTTGTTGATCGTACCGCAGAACCGTCTGTTCCTGGTCACTGACGCGGAGCTTCACTTCCAATTGATCAGAAGAAAGTTGCAACTGGGACAACTCGAGCTCGAAAATTTCTGCTTGTGCAGGCAGGAGTTGATCGACCAATTCCAGTTCCTGTTCGTACAACGTTTCTTTACGGAGTGATATCAGTTCCCGGACCGGTTTTTGGCGCAATTGCTGATTTTCGAGTGTCAGTTCTCGGGGCAATGTCAAACCGTGTGCCCAGTTAAACCGGTCACTTGGATACGAGATGTCCGGTAATCCCATCCAGCCGACAAGAATCCGGCGTCCGTCTGCTGCCAGTGTTGTTTGCGGCGCATAAAAATCAAATCCGAAATCCAGTTCAACAAAATCTTCATGTTGGAAAGTGAGTTCCGGCAGGGCGAGCGGCTGTCCCATCAAGTATCCGGATTGGAAGATGTTTTGATATCGGTCGTTCTCGGGAGAAATCCCTTGCGGACTGAATAATAAGAATCCTTTTCCGTCGAGTTCAAAATAATCGGGGCACTCCCACATATAACCGAATTGATCATATCCGGTGTTGAGTTCACCCATGAATGTCCAGTTTTCCGCATCCAGCGATTGGTACATGACCGTACATCCGCTTAAATCATCGCGTTGAGCTCCGATGATGCAATACCATGTATCGTGATGCTGAAATACTTTAGGATCTCGGAAATGCTCGGTATAACCGGTCGGAACCTCTGGAATGGCAGGAGGCAGATGTTTTTCAATCCGACCGTCCGAACGAAGGTGACCGACAATTTGACTCGTATGGCGATTCCATTCGGCGTCCCGCTTGTTTCCTGTATACATAACATGAACCTGATCGTTTTTGACGAAACCACTTCCGGAGTAAGCACCATGTGAATCAGGATCATCGTTTGGAATAAGAGCTGCCCCCTCATCGAACCAATGCACTAAATCCTTTGAAGTCATATGGTACCAATACTTCAATCCGTGGACGGGTCCGAGCGGGAACCATTGATAAAAGAGGTGGTACGTCCCGTTGTGATAGACAAATCCGTTCGGATCATTCAATAAACCGGTCGGAGGTTGGATGTGGAAAGAAAACCGCCAAGGTGAGTTCCGTACTTCTTCTTTCATGAGTTGATACACTTCCGGTGCAAGATCGGAAAGCGGGCGATAACGTGCTTCGCGTGTCCACTGATTCATGTTGTCAGCTCCTTGTTGTAAGTAGTTGGGGATTGCTTCTTCTATGCGTTCACATTACGGAGTAGCGGTGATCTTGTCAATAACGTCTCTTAGTAATGGAAGGTCAAGCATCCTTTGCCCTGGTGTTTTGAATCGTACAAAGCAATATCTGCCCGGTGAATCACCTGTTCGATCGATTCTTCCGCCGAACGGATGGCGACGCCCATACTGGCTCCAATCAATATAGTTTGTTGATTCAAAAGATAAGGATAAGAAAGTGTATGAATGATGTCTTTTCCGTATCGGTCGATTTCTTCTGTCGTAATCGGCTCGTTCAAGATAATTAAAAACTCATCGCCACCGAGCCGTGCCACAAGACCTTCGTAACGTAAGGATTTTTGAAGACGATCGGCGACTTCGATTAACAATAAATCACCCATGGCATGACCATACTGGTCATTGACAGCTTTGAAGCCGTCTAAATCAAGATACAGATAAATCTGGTCGTGCGTTTTACGCGACAGCCCATCCAAATAATCCGATAGACCATTCCGGTTCGGCAGACCGGTCAAAGCATCGTGAAGGGCGAGTGACTCGTACGTTGTCCGTTCTTGCTCGGTATGGGTTAATTTTGTCGTCAGTTCACGCAAGGCGACGGAAAGGACTTCGATCTCCCGAATCCCGGTATGTGCCGGAATCGACTTGGACCGATCATGTTGCATAGCTTCTGCTGCCAGTGTGATTTTCTTTAAGGGGCGGGTCAACAGTCTGGCTACGAACCAACCGATGATGGCCGTCAACAAAGAAGCAATTAATCCGGCAATCAGGATGTAGTTTCTCAAAGTGCTTGCGTCCGAAAAGGCGATTTGGCTCGGTTGGCGGACGAGAACCGTCCAGCCGAGTCCGTTGTAATTTTTGTAGCCCTTACTTTCGGCGACGCCGATTAAGTATTCTTGATCATTTTCCCAGTTGGAGATCCGGTATCCTTTTTGATTTCCGGCTAGCCAATCAGACGGCAAATTTTTTCCGCGCCACTGCTTCGGACCGAGTAGGACGGTCCGGTTTTGTTTGCTGACGATGAGGAATTCGACATCTTTAATCTGCGCCGTAGAGCTTTGGAAACTTTGTTCGATTTCCTTGGCCCACTCAAAGCTGAGGTGAGTGGCGAGAACACCAGTCATTTTTCCGTTCGTGAACAACGGTGTGCTGATGTCGACGAATTGCAACGGTTCGCCGCTCGGGTTAGGAAGCAGTTTGGCCAGTAGAACAGCGTCATGTACATCGCCGATGAATGGCTTTTTTTGAGCTTCCTGAAAGACGGGACGTGCTTTGATCGATTGGCCCTCTAATATTTTCCCTGTTGAAGCAATGACTTGGCCATCGGGATTCATTACACCAATCCAGGAAAAGTCAGGGATTTGTTGTTGCAACTGCTCCAGCGTATTCCGTGTTTCAGCCGGATTTTTCCCGTCCCGAATCGTTGGCAAAGTCCGTAAGACATTGACTTCGGCAGTACGGGACCACATGTAGTGATCGAGTTTATCGGATAATTGATAAGCTGTGGCGGACAAGGTTGTTCCTACCTCATCCTTTAGACGGTCTGTTGCACGATTACTGATTAAAAACGTCAGAGAAAGTGTCATGACGAAAAAAAGACCGGCAATCAATAAAGCAAGTAAGGCATCAAAACGGATAGAAAATTTCTTCATGTAATAAACTCCAATTCAATTAGTGCAATAAGTAGAATGCTTCTAATTATTTTAACATACGATCATCTGATGAATTTATTTTGAGAAAAACTTCGACGGGTTGATGGCGGTCGGATACACCCTGTCGTTCGAAGCGGAAATCAAGATGTTCCCAATAGCGACGTCCTGATACATTTTCAGGCAGGACAGCCAGCCGGATTACAGGACAATCCTGTAGATACTGTTCGTGAAACATACGATAGATCATCGAACCGATACCCTGTCGATGAAGTCGTTCGGGCATGATGAATAAACCGATCCAGGTGGAGTGGTCGGTTGGATGTTCCGGTAAATAATCAATGAGGGCAAGCACATCGTCACCGTCAATACAGAGCAGACTAATCGTATCAGCATTTAAAAATTCTTCTTCTAATTCGTCATCCGATAAAGGATAGATTCGGTCTTCGAGTTGCACATAATGCGAATTTTCAGCAAAAATCGATTGAATGATCGGAAAATCTTTTTTTGTCACCGGAACAAACTGCAATGGCATCGGGTTTCCTCCTGTCAGTTAGAGTCCTGCACCTCTTTTAGTATACAAGTTTAAACTGGAAACGGATTACATAATTGTAAGGATAGGAACTTTTTTAATTGATATCGCGTACACTGAAGTAAGAAGAACAGCAAGAGGAGGAAAAAAGATGCTGAAAATCGAACACGTATCAAAACGTCTAGGCAAAGAGCAGATTTTAAAGGATGTCAGCTTTGAAGTGGCGCCGGGAGAAGTGTTTGGATTTCTTGGACCAAACGGGGCCGGGAAGACGACGACCATCCGAATCATAACGGGATTACTTGAGCAAGATGAGGGAACGGTCACCGTCAATGGCTTCGACGTCGTCCATGAACGCTCAAAAGCTTTGACACAAATCGGAGCAATCGTTGAGAATCCGGCTTTCTACACATACATGACAGGCAAACAAAATCTGGTTCATGCAAAGAATCTGATTCCGGGTTTGACTCAGGTCGATTATGAGGCACTGGCGAAACTCGTTGGACTTGAAGGAAAACTGTCTAAAAAAGTCGGAGAATATTCACTAGGAATGAAACAGCGTCTCGGAATTGCCCGCGCCTTGTTACATAATCCACGGGTGCTGATTTTAGATGAGCCGACGAACGGACTTGATCCGGCAGGAATTGCGGAACTGCGTGAATATCTTCGGACGATGGCTCGCGAGCAGAATATTGCGATTCTGATTTCCAGTCATATGTTAGGGGAAATGGAACAGATCAGTGACCGCTATGCCATCATCGATCAAGGTGTCATTAAATCGGTCGAGTCTGTCCGGAATGAAACCGGAGCCAAAATCATGATTCGTGTTCCTGAAATTAATATACTTGATGTCATTGAAGCATTACGGATCGCTAACTATCCGGCCGAACGCTTGAACGATAAAATCGTCATCACAGCACCTGAAACCGAGACACCAGCCATCGCCCGATTAATCGTCCCGATTGCTGATTTACATGAACTGACAGTGAAACGAATGACACTCGAAGAACAATTCTTGCAAGTGACGAAAAAAGAGGGGGATTCACATGCTTTCGCTCATACAAAATGAATGGATGAAATGGTGGACGATGAAAAAATCGAAAATCGTCCTGGCGCTATACGTTCTGATCGCCGTCGGAGTCGTCATTGTCGCGAAAATGAATGATGCTGACCTTACACGCAGTGACTACTATATGCTCATGACGATTATTCTGTTCAATCTGCTTGGTATCATCACAATTGTTTTCACGGCAGAGACCGTCGGAAATGAAGTCCGTTATGATACGATGAAACATTTGCTGATGAGTCCGTATTCGCGGATGACGATTTATTTCTCCAAACTGTTGTTTTCGATTTTAATCATGCTCGGTCAATTCATTTTCATCGTTATCATTACGTACGCCACATCGTTTGCATTTTCTGAAGCCGGTGATGGTATCCAGTGGCGCGATACCGTCTTCTCACTCGTCACCCCGGTCTTTACGATTTTCATGACGTTATTCTTCTCGCTGGTCTTCCGCTCTGTCGGTATGATCATCGGTTTTACCGTGCTGGCTCAGTTCTTTACGTCGATTGCCGGAACAGTGTTACTTGCCTTTAAACCGGAAATCGCAAAATGGATTGTGTTGATGCATTTGGACTGGTCCATGTATTTCAAAGGTGCGTTGACGTACGGAACAGCAGAACCTATGGGAACGACGCTGACGTTTTCCGTCCTCTTCGTTCTGGCACACATCTTGGTGTTATTCGGCGGATCAATCCTGATTTTTCAAAAAAAATCATATCTTTAAATTAAAATCTGAAAGAGGCTGACTCAAAAAAGAATCACTCGTTCTTTCACGCCCTTTCCTCAGGCGAGACACAAGCCAGTTACCCTGCCTCATTTAGGCGGGGAAACGGGTCTTGTTTGTCTCTGACAGCGCAAAATGCGCTTTTTCCTGTAGGAGTGGCATGAAGCGAGTGATTCTTTTTTTACGAAATCAGGGTGGCAGATGATTATTCTGCCACCTTGATTTTTGTAGAGAGTGACTATTGAGTCAGCCCCTTTTCGTCAAGTAACACGACGGGTGATTGGAAATGTTTTTTGGAAAAATTCAATCAGGGGACCGTTTAAGAGGAGGAAGACAAACGTTCCGACGCCAATCCCGATCAATTCGTGTTCGACAAGCGATAAGATGCTGGCAATTAAAAAAGGAATCGCCAGGCTGACCGTTGCACCAATGGATGTACTTTTGAACCGGCTGATCAATGATTTCATCAAATAGTCGGGCGGCATCAGAACAAAGCCGATTTGCAAGTAAAGCGCCAGTCCAAGCGAAATCAACGGCATCCCGATAACCATATACAAAATACGCGCCCACAAGGCGACTGGTGTATAAAGGAGCTGGTGGATTGACAAAAAGAAATCAATCGCCGTTCCGAACAGAACGACGAGGGAAAAGCTAAGTAAGATCGTCCACCAACTGAACCGGCTCCCAAGCAGCAGAGCACTGGCGAGCGCAAAAACATGCAGGACGACGATGGCGAGTCCGACGGTCAACGGCGAAATACGGGCCAACGCTTCACTGGCAGATGTCCAAGGGGCACTCCCGATGGCCGCGGTGACCATGAAGCTGTTACCAAGGGCGTTAATCAAAATTGAAAATAAATAAATGATGATTCTTTTTTGTTGACTCATGCGAGGCACAGAGAAACTTTCCCCTATGCTTCTCACCTCCATTTCAAATCAGTATCGTTAAGCTATACCCTAATTTAATCGTTCTTTTCATTTGTTTTCATAAAAAGAGGATTGCGAAAAACATTGCCGAGACGACATACTAAGGACAAATCAAAGAAATGGGGACGCGATATGACATACTTTGGTCAAAAAATTCTGCCGTCTGTCAGAAAGTTAGAAGACTTTGAAAAAATGTTAAAAAGTCCTTATGAATACGGTGTACTGCTTGAGATGCATGTTTCGCGTTTAAAGGCCGTCTATGAATTGGCACACCGGTATGACAAAAAAATGTTTTTGCACATGGATTTGGTCCAAGGGTTAAAAAATGATGAATATGCGACCGAATACGTCTGCCAGGAATTAAAGCCCTATGGTGTTATTTCGACGAAAGCCAGTGTCATCGTAAAAGCCCGTCAAAAAAAGGTAAAAACGATGCAACGGATGTTCTTGCTGGACTCAAGCTCTCTCGAAAAAAGTTATCAGCTGATGGAGCGGACGCAGCCTGATTATATCGAAGTATTACCGGGATTGATGCCGAAATACATCGAAGAGGTGAAACGGAAAACCGGCAAACTCGTATTCGCCGGTGGATTGATTGATACTGTTGAGGAAGTGGAACAGGCGATTGCAGCGGGAGCCTCTAGTATTACGACCTCGAATAAAGAGTTGTGGAAATACTTTGAACCAAACAAATGAAAACGCTATGACAAAGATCACGTAAATCGTTTGACAGCGTTTTCATCGATTGTTATAGTGAAAACAAGTTGATACGAAGTGACGGAGAAACAGGAGATTCACGCTTTCACGCTTTTTGAGAACATACAAAAAGCCGAGGCGGGAATCTCTTTTTTTTGTTGCTTTTTTCACATACAAAGGGGGAAATCATATGTCACCGGTACTAGCAGAATTTTTAGGGACAGCGCTTCTCGTCGCATTCGGGAACGGTGTCGGAGCAGGTGTTACATTAACGAAATCCTACGCAAAAGATGCCGGCTGGATTGTCATTACGTTAGCCTGGGGATTTGCAGTAGCGCTCTCTGCCTATGCAGTCGGTCAATTTAGTGGCGCTCACTTGAATCCGGCTGTCACACTTGGTCTTGCTTTTGACGGATCATTTGCCTGGGCGGACGTTCCAGGATACATCGTGGCACAAATATTAGGCGGAATTGCCGGAGCAAGTATTGTTTTCGTTCATTACCTGCCACACTGGGCAGAAACAAAAGATCCGGCGGCAAAACTGGGTGTTTTCGCGACATCACCTGCAATTCCCCATACATTTGCCAATGTCATGAGTGAATTGATTGCGACATTTTTACTTGTCATCGGGATTTTATCAATTGGAGCCAATACGTTTTCAGACGGTCTGAATCCATTGGTTGTCGGTGTCTTGATTGTCGGTCTCGGAATGTCATTTGGGGGAACGACCGGCTACGCCATGAACCCGGCACGTGATTTAGGTCCGCGGATTGCACACTTTATCCTGCCGATTGCAGGAAAAGGTTCTTCCAACTGGGGTTACGCCTGGATTCCGGTTCTTGGTCCGGTTCTTGGCGGAAGTCTCGGTGGATTGTTTTACCGATCCGTCTTTTCCGGAAAAGATACACCGGCATTTGTGATTGTCGGACTTGTGACAATCGTCATATTAGGTTTATGCTATAAATTCGGTGTTCGTCCGAATAAATCAACGTCAGTGAAGTCGAAGTCAGCTTAAGCTTAACTTACTAGATACAAAGGATGGGGAAGAGATGGAGAACTACATTTTGTCATTAGATCAAGGAACAACGAGTACACGGGCGATTTTGTTCAACCGTGCCGGAGAAATCGTTCATTCCGCACAACGTGAGTTTACGCAATACTTTCCAAAACCAGGTTGGGTTGAACACAATGCCAATGAAATTTGGGGAAGTGTCCTTGCCGTTGTGGCAACCTGTTTAACAGAAGCTAACGTTAAAGCGACTCAAATCGCCGGGATCGGCATCACGAACCAACGGGAAACAGCGGTCGTCTGGGAAAAAGAGACAGGAAAGCCGATTCATAATGCAGTTGTCTGGCAATCGAGACAAACAGCTGAGATTTGTGACGAGTTGCGGAGTGCCGGTCATGCCGAATTATTCCGGGCAAAAACAGGTTTATTGATTGATGCCTATTTCTCCGGGACAAAGGTCAAATGGATTTTGGATCACGTTGAAGGTTCCCGGGAACGGGCAGAACGTGGCGAATTGTTGTTCGGAACAATTGACACATGGCTGATTTGGAAGTTGTCAGGCGGCAAAGCCCATGTCACGGATTATTCCAATGCCAGCCGGACGTTGATGTACAACATCCACGAGCTGAAATGGGATGACGAATTACTTCAGCTCCTCGATGTTCCGAAAGCGATGCTTCCTGAAGTCCGTCCGTCTTCTGAAGTTTATGCGCATACAGCTGGCTATCACTTCTTCGGTGAATCGGTTCCGATTGCTGGAGCTGCCGGAGATCAACAGGCCGCTTTATTCGGTCAAGCTTGTTTCGAAAAAGGAATGGCGAAAAACACATACGGAACGGGATGTTTCATGTTGCTGAACACAAGTGATAAAGCCGTGACATCGGAACACGGTCTTCTGACGACCATCGCATGGGGCATCGACGGGAAAGTCCAGTATGCGCTCGAAGGCAGTATTTTTGTCGCCGGTTCAGCGATTCAATGGTTACGCGACGGACTTCGTCTCATTAATGATGCGAAGGAAACAGAAGCTTATGCGACACGTGTGACATCTTCAGACGGCGTCTACGTCGTGCCTGCTTTCGTCGGTCTAGGGACACCTTACTGGGACAGCGATGTCCGTGGTGCAGTCTTCGGTCTGACGCGCGGAACGGAAAAAGAACACTTCATCCGGGCGACACTTGAATCACTGGCTTATCAGACGCGTGACGTTCTTACGGCGATGGAGCAGGATTCCGGAATCGAAATGTCTGCTTTACGTGTCGACGGCGGTGCTGTCAAAAATGATTTCCTTATGCAATTCCAGAGTGATATCATCCAGGCACCGGTCGAACGTCCGGAAATTAATGAGACGACGGCTCTCGGAGCAGCGTACCTTGCAGGTCTTGCCGTCGGATTCTTTGAAAATCAAGAGCAGATCGCAGCACATTGGAAGATGGATCGTCGTTTTGAGATGAACATGGCGGAAGCCGAAAGCGAAGATCTTTACGCTGGATGGAAAAAAGCGGTTCAAGCGGCAATGTTGTTTAAATGATGTGACATATGTTATAGTCAAGACAAGTTAATAAACCGGTCGGAGAATATGGAGAGACCACAGCAACAGTTGACACCGTCAGTCTGTTTGTTGTGGTCTCTTTTTTTTCGAACCCAAAACAGGAGGAACTATTCATGGCAAACCAACCATTTTCAAGCAAAAACCGTGCAGAGGTCTACAATCGATTAACGCGTGAAGAACTTGATCTACTTGTCGTAGGTGGAGGAATCACGGGAGCAGGAATCGCTCTTGATGCCGCGTCACGTGGCATGAAGATTGGACTCGTTGAAATGCAAGACTTCGCAGCCGGAACGTCAAGCCGTTCAACGAAATTGGTGCATGGTGGTTTACGTTATTTAAAACAATTTGAAATTCAAATGGTCGCTGAAGTCGGTAAAGAACGGGCGATCGTGTATGAGAACGGACCACACGTCACGACACCGGAATGGATGTTGTTACCGATGCACAAAGGCGGTACATTCGGACCGTTCAGTACGTCAATCGGATTACGGGTGTATGATTTCTTAGCAGGCGTCAAACGTTCGGAATGGCGTTCGATGTTGTCGGCAAAAGAAACATTGGCGAAAGAGCCGCTCGTGAAACAGGACGGTTTAAAAGGCGGCGGTTATTACGTCGAGTACCGGACAGATGATGCCCGTTTGACGATTGAAGTCATGAAAGAAGCCGTTGCGCACGGAGCACGTGTCATCAACTACACGAAAGCGGAAGAAATTCTGTATGAAAACGGAAAAGTCGTCGGGATGCGCGTGACGGATCTCGCGACAGGGGACGTTCATGAAATTCGTGCGAAAAAAGTCGTTAATGCAACTGGTCCTTGGGTCGATGAATTGCGTGAAAAAGACGGTTCAAAAGTCGGAAAGCAACTCCGTTTGACAAAAGGGGTTCACGTCGTCATCGATCAGTCAAAATTCCCGTTAAAACAAGCTGTTTACTTTGATACACCGGACGGTCGGATGATCTTCGCAATTCCGCGTGACGGAAAAGCATACGTCGGAACAACGGATACGTTCTTCGACAAAGATACATCGCATCCGAAGTTTACAGTCGAAGACCAGGATTATGTCTTAGACGCGATTCATTACATGTTCCCTAATGTCAAAGTGACAGCAGAAGACGTAGAATCGAGCTGGGCCGGTGTTCGTCCGTTGATTTACGAACAAGGCAAAGATCCATCTGAAATTTCACGGAAAGACGAAGTTTGGCAGTCTGAATCCGGTTTAATTACAATCGCCGGCGGAAAACTGACCGGCTACCGTAAAATGGGCGAGCATGTCGTCGATCTCGTCGCAAAACTTCTCAAAAAAGAAGAAAATGTCGCGTATGCCCGTTGTGCAACAAAAAACATGCCGATTTCAGGCGGTCATGTCGGAGGAGCATCCGGATACGCGAAGTTCTTGAAATCACAAGCACCGGCAAATGGATTAACATCGGAAGAAGTCTTGTTCCTTGCGAAACGCTACGGTTCAAACGTACCGGTTGTTTTGGAATATGCGGCAGAGTATGATGCGGCGGAAACAGAATTACCGCGTGATGTTTACGCACAACTCCATTACGGTATCAACCACGAGATGGTAGCCCGTCCAATTGACTTCTTCATCCGTCGGACCGGCGCAGTCTTCTTTGATATTGCATGGGCACGTCAGCACAAAGAAGCCGTCATCAAAGAGATGGCTCGTCACTTGAACTGGACAGCTGCACAAACAGCAGAGTATACAAAAGAACTCGAGATTGAAATCGAAGATGCGGCGCACGCACTCGTCACAGAATAAATCTTGGTTCGACAAAAGGGGCTGACTAAAAAGTCAGATTCTACAAAGAAAAGGGTGGCAGAATTGGAATCTGCCACCCTTTTTGCGTTAAAAAAGAAACACTCTTTTCACGCCACTCCTACAGGGAAAAGCGCAATTTTGCGCTGTCAGAGACAAACAAGACCCGGGTTTTTGCCTGAACGAGGCAGAAATACTGGCTTGTGTCTCGCCTGAGGAAAGGGTGTAAAAGAATGAGTGTTTCTTTTTTGAGTCAGCCCCTTTTTGCTGTCGTCTGGAATCAGATTCATTGCAAGCAACTGTCCGGACGATTATGCTAAATGTACATGATAACTAGTATGAAGGAGATGGAACGAAATGAAAGTTGAAGTCTGGTCAGATTATGCCTGCCCGTTTTGTTATATCGGTAAAAAACGTTTGGAAAAAGCCATTCAGGAGAATGGAGCGACAAATGTCGAGGTGGAATTTAAAAGTTTTGAACTCGATCCGTCAGCACCGGAAACACCGACAATGGGATTGTACGACATCCTGGCATCCAAGTACGGGACATCCGTCGATCAAGCCCGATCAATGTCGCAAGGCGTCGTGGATGCCGCGAAAACGGATGGTCTGTTTTATGAGATGGACCGTGTTGTTCCTGCCAACACATTTAAAGCTCACCGCCTGACCCAACTTGCGAAAAAGCATGATAAAATGGACGAGGTATCAGAAGAATTATTCCAAGCCTATTTCATGAACGGTGAGAACTTAAATGATGACTCGATTTTGACAAGAATCGCGACTGCTGTCGGACTGGATCCTGCAACTGTGGAAGCTTTTCTCGCATCAGAGGAGTCTTCCAATGAAGTACGTCAAGAAGAAGAAATGGCCCGTGAACTTGGTGTGACGGGTGTGCCATTTTTCGTATTTGACCGGAAATATGCCATTTCAGGCGCACAACCTGTTGAAGCATTCAGTCAAGTGCTGGAACGGATCCAGCAAGAACAAAAAGTGGAAATCGTAGCTGAAGGTGACGCGTGTGGAGTCGACGGCTGTAACTAAATTTGATTGCTAAAGGAGTACAAGAAACTTATGAAATTCATTTTCCATCCCGATATTCACGATGCACGGATCAATCTTGCTGTCGAGGACTTCATCCTAAATAATCTGAACGTCAACGAAGAAGATTATTTCCTGTTTTATATTAACGGTCCATCGATCATCGTCGGTAAAAATCAAAACACGAGTGAAGAAGTCAACTTGAAATACATTGAGGAAAACGGAATTCATGTCGTTCGTCGTTTGTCCGGTGGCGGTGCCGTTTATCATGATCACGGGAACTTAAACTTCAGCTTCCTGACGAAAGATGACGGTGATTCATTTAACAACTATAAAAAGTTCACGGAACCGGTTGTGCAAGCCTTACACAAACTCGGAGTCGAAGCAGAGTTGTCAGGTCGCAATGATATCCATGTCGGAACCCGGAAAATCAGCGGGAACGCCCAATTTACGACTAAAGGCCGGATGTTCAGCCACGGAACACTGATGCTTGATTCCAACATCGAGGAAGTCGTCAATGCGTTGGTCGTCAGTGAAGAAAAAATGCGTTCCAAAGGGATTAAATCGGTCCGGAGCCGGGTCGCGAATATTTCTGAATTTTTGACGGAACCGTTGACGATGAATCAATTCGTCGAGCATCTCCTGGGATCGATTTATGAAGGAAAAGAGATGGAACGGTACGTCTTAACCGATGAAGACTGGGTAAAAGTCCACGCGATTTCCGCCGAACGGTACGGAAACTGGGATTGGAATTTCGGTAAATCACCGAAGTTTGATGTGATTCATAAAAAACGTTTCCCGATCGGAACGATTGATTTCCGCCTGAATGTAAAAAAGGGAATCATCGAAGAAGCGAAAATTTACGGCGACTTCTTCGGAGTCGAGGATGCTTCGGAAATTGCTCGGGCGTTGGAAGGAAAGCGGTATGACCGCTCTTCATTACGTGAAGTTCTGAGTCAGTACGAATTGAAGAAATATTTCGGAGCTGTTGAGCTGGACGAAGTGCTTGACGTTTTAGCATAAGCTTTTTTGGGAAAACTCTCTCTATCAACTTGCATAGGGGGAGCTTTTTTCATGGGCTACAATAAAGATAACTTTTTAGAGGGTACATTAAACGACTTCATCAATTTTGAAAAAGTTTCGGAAGGTCTGCCGAAAACGGAAGATCAACAGCCGTTGCCGTATTATGAACGGGATGATTACCGCGCTGCCGGGAAATTAAAAGGAAAAGTCGCGATCGTAACGGGTGGTAATTCAGGAATCGGACGTGCGATCTCAATCGCCTATACATTGGAAGGTGCTAAAATCGTCATTGCATTCTACGGCGATCAGGAAGGCGCAGAGGAAACAAAAGCCCGTCTTGAAGAGCTCGGTGGAGAAGTGTTGCTGTCTCAAGGAGACATCGGAGACGGTGCCTATTGTGAAGAACTTGTCAAAAAAACGATCGACCGTTTTGGTCGTCTTGATATTGTCGTCAACAATGCGAGTATGCAAAAACCGGAAGATTCGTTGCTCGACATCACAGATGAATCGATGGAAAAAACATTCAAAACAAATATTTTCGGAATGATGCGTCTAGCACGGGCAGCCTTGCCTCACTTGACGCTCGGCTCAGCTATCATCAATACGACGTCTTCGACAGCATATGAAGGAAACTCCCTCTTAATTGATTATTCGTCGACGAAAGGAGCCATCGTCAGTTTCACACGCAGTCTGTCGATGAACCTGGCGAAACAGGGGATCCGCGTCAATGCAGTGGCCCCAGGTCCAATCTGGACACCATTGATCACAGATACATTCCCGGATGAATCGGTCAAAACGTTTGGTAAAAACACGCCGATGGATCGTCCCGGACAACCGGCAGAAATGGCTTCCGCTTACGTCTTCTTGGCTTGTAACGACTCGAGTTATATGACGGGTCAAGTCTTGCATCTAAACGGCGGCGTCATCGTTAACGGTTAAAAAGAAAGAACGTGAAAACGTTTCCATAAAATGCTACACTATCCATACAGGCGGACACGTCATGTATGGATTTTTTTTACGCTAAAAATGAACGGTTATTCATTCGAAGGGGGAAGCTAGTTATGATGGGATTGATTCATTCGGTGGAAGAAACGGCTCGGCAACGTCCGGACAGCATCGCCTACGTATTTGAAGATGTCGCAGTCAGTTATCGTGAATTTGTTGAGAAGTTTCACCGGGCAGCCGGAGCACTCGAATCACATGGAATTCGAAAAGGAGATCACGTTGCTCTAATCCTTGGAAACAGTCCGGCTTTTTTAATCGGATATTATGCCGTGATGAAGCAAGGGGCAATTGCGATACCGATCAATCCAACGTATACACCGGATGAGCTCGGTTATATTTTGATGAACGGGGATGTCAAAGGGATTCTCGGAATTGCACCGCTTGTCGAAGCGGCAAAAGAGCGATTGATTCATTTACCGCATCTTGCCGTCGTCGTGTCCGTTCCGTTTAACGGTCAAGTCGGTCCGGAAGAACAGCTTGGAACTATTCAATTTACGACGCTTGAACGTTGGTTGGAGATTGAACATCCGATCGAGGAAGTAACGTATGAAATGGATGAGACAGCCGTCATTCTTTATACGAGCGGGACGACAGGGAAACCAAAAGGAGCGATGTTATCACATCGGAACCTGACTTCGAATGCCCGTTCCATCGGCGAGTACTTAAATGTTTCGGAACAGGATCGGACACTCGCTGTATTACCGATGTTCCATGTTTTTTGTCTGACGGTCGTCGTCAATGCATCGCTTGCACACGGCGCAGCCATTATCATCGCTTCACGTTTTTCACCTCAGGAGACATTTGAACTGGCGAAAAAGGAACAGGTGACGATTTTTGCCGGTGTACCGACCATGTATAATTTCCTGTTGCAGACGGTTAAGGCGCATCTAGAATATACGAGTGCATTTGAATCCATCCGCTTATTCGTATCGGGTGGAGCAAGTCTGCCGGTTCCGTTATTGCAAGCCTTTGACGAAACCTTTAACTGTCATATCCTTGAAGGATATGGTCTGTCAGAAGCTTCTCCCGTCACCTGTTTTAATCCGCTCGACGGCGTGCAAAAGCCGGGCTCGATCGGCCCTTCGATCGTGAATGTTGAAAATAAAGTTGTGGACGAACTCGGGCAGGAAGTTCCGGTCGGACAAGTCGGTGAATTGATTGTCCGTGGACCAAACATCATGACGGGTTATTACAAAATGCCGGAAGAAACACAAGCGACGTTAAAAGAAGGCTGGCTCTATACCGGTGACTTGGCGAGACAGGACGAGGACGGTTACTTCTATATCGTCGACCGGAAAAAAGACATGATTATCGTCGGCGGCTATAATGTCTATCCGCGTGAAGTCGAGGAAGTATTGTACCAGCATCCGAAAGTCGTCGAAGCAGCCGTCATCGGTGTACCGGACGAAGAAATGGGAGAAGCAGTCAAAGCGTTTGTTGTCGTTCGTCAACCATTGACCGAATCGGAAATCATGGACTTCTGTGCCGTTTCACTTGCCAAGTATAAATGTCCAACGCGGATTGAATTCATTGATCAACTGCCGCGAAATACGACCGGTAAGATTTTACGGACAGTTTTGAAAAAACAACCGACCAATTCGTAAATCTACTGTAGAAAAAAGAACTTCAGGTTTCTGAAGTTCTTTTTGTGTGCATATAGGTAAAGAGGGGGAGAGCAAATGAATATTGCCTTAATTGCACACGATGAGAAAAAAGACGAGATGATGATGTTTACACGGGCATATGAAGCCTACTTTGCCAAAAATACCTTATATGCCACGGGTACGACAGGGCAACGGATCATGGAGGCGACCGCATTGACGGTCCACCGCTGTAAGTCGGGACCGCTCGGCGGCGATCAGGAAATCGGGGCGATGGTTGCCCGTGGAGAAATTGATATCGTCATTTTTTTGCGGGACCCACTGACCGCCCAACCCCACGAACCGGACGTATCGGCGTTAATTCGTTTGTGTGATGTTTACGATTTGCCGCTTGCGACAAATGTCGGAACCGCCGAAATTTTGATAAACGGATTGGAACAGGGAGAGTTTCAATGGCGGGAAATCATTCGGAAACGTCATGAAGAAGAACAGCGGAAATTTTTAAACGATTAATTCTCTGAGAATGCTTCTCATTTTCTATCAGGCGTGATATAGTCATCTTGAGGATGATACTGATTATCAATTGCGATAGAAAAGGGTGGCGAAAACAATGGAGATTATTTTAATGACTGGTGTGACCGTCTTGCTTGGTGGCGGTGTCACGTTCCTGACACACATCGTGAAAACGGAACGTCGTCATGTATCAGCAAATACAAAAACACAGGTAGAACGTGCGACATATCCATCGTTGCGCCTTGTAAAATAATTAAGTCTAACGTACGCCGCTCTTTTCTTTAGAAAAGAGCGTTTTTTTGTATAATTTTAGATTCTCCCATAATTCTGCGGAAATCCTTTGTTACACTGAAAAAAAGAACTTAAGCAGGAGTGATGATGATGCATACGATTTATTTAGTTGACGATGAAGTGAACTTGAACCGCGTCTTGGTCAAGTATTTGGAACAGGAAGGCTGGCAAGTAAAATCGTTTACGTCCGGGGAAGCGGCAGCATCCGCCATCATTGAAAAACCTGATTTATGGATCCTTGATATCATGTTACCGGACCTCGACGGGTTTCAATTGATCAAACGGATTAAAGCCCACGACGAAACCACACCGGTCATCTTTATCTCAGCCCGGGATGAAGACATCGATAAAATCATCGGTCTTGAGATGGGATCGGATGATTACATCGCAAAACCGTTTTTGCCGCGTGAACTCGTCATTCGTGTAAAGAAAATTTTAGCACGGGCATATGCGACTCCTAAAACTGGTCTCATCCGGTATGGAGACTACACGATTTATCCGGAAAAACGAATCATCGAAGAAAATGGTCAGGAAATTGATTTGACCTCAAAAGAATATGATTTATTGATTCTGTTTGCTACGCAAATCGGAACACCGATGTCGCGGGAACAAATTTTAGTGAGCGTCTGGGGAGACGATTACTTTGGATCGGATCGTGTCGTCGATGACCTTGTCCGACGGGTCCGAAAAAAACTTTCCAAATTGGAACTTGAAACCATTTACGGGATTGGATACCGTCTGGTGGCTGCATGAAAAATCGGAGTCTGGGTTTTCAAATCTGGGCGATGTTCCTGCTCGTCATTGCAACACTCTCCATTGTCATATTAATCGTCATGCGCTCATCGATTGGTAATTTCATTGATGAGCAAGTTTATGCGACGTTAGAAAACAGTGAAGTCTTTTTCTCGGAAGATGCCTCTGTCATCGAGATGTTACAAGACAATCCGATTGAATTCGATCGACGGAAACAGGAATCACGCTCTGTCAATGTCTTATTGTTATCGAAAAATGGAAAGTTGTATTATGGCGGGGCACCGCAACAGCTGGTCAATCAAATGTATCGTGATGCGATTGACCAGGAAAAAGAAATGCAAAAATATACGACCCGTCTGGATAAAGAGGATGTTTACTACAGCATCTTAAAGATGGAGATTAAAGGCGAGACCTATTACCGTGTTTCGTACGTCTGGGATGCATATCGCCAGGAACTGATCACGCAGTTATTTTCGAAAATCGGTTGGGTGGTCGCAATTGTCAGCATCCTGACCTTGTTTATCGCCTTTTGGCTTGCCAGACGATTGACCCATCCTTTAATCGAGATTGAGCGGGCGGTCGGCAAGATAGCGGCACAGAAGTGGGATACGCCTCTTCCTCTTGATCGCGGTGATGAAATCGGACGATTGGCCCGGTCAGTCGACGCAATGCGAATGGATTTGGAAAAACAGGATAAAGCGCAAAAATCCCTGCTTCAAAATATCTCACATGATCTGAAAACGCCGATCATGGTCATTCGCAGTTACGCCCAGTCGATTTCGGACGGAATTTATCCGGACGGTGATTTGACAGGTTCTGTTTCCGTCATCGAAGAGGAAGCAGAACGCTTGGAGAAAAAAGTCGCGGCCTTGTTGTATGTAACGAAACTCGATTATTTTGAACTGGATCGTTCAACATGGGATCATGTCGATCTGGACCGGATGGTTCATTTGCTTCAAAAACGGTTTGTCGGAACAAAAGCACTGACGTGGAAAATCACTGGCGAAGCGGGCATCGTGTTAGGGGAAGGGGAACAATTGCGTGTGGCTCTGGAAAATGTGCTGGATAATGCGATTCGTTATGCGGAGTCGACCATTGAAATTCGCCTTTCCGGTACCCGGCAGACGGCTACTGTTGAAATTTTGAATGACGGTCCGCCGTTAGAAGCGTCTTCTCCGCTATTCCATCAATTTTCACGCGGAAAAGAAGGTAAGTTTGGGCTTGGATTATATATCGTCAAACGGATTGTCGAACGGCATGAAGGAGAAGTGACGATTGAAAATCTCATTGCGGGAAATGAACAAAATAAAGTTTGTGTGAAATTTAATTTTCCACGACATTTTCAGGAAGAATCGTCCGGAAAAAAATAAGATCTTAAAAAACGAGATAGTCATATCTCGTTTTTTATTTTGGGAAATAATGAGAATGTCCAAACGAAGTCATGTGGAATTTGATATAACGATACTAATACAAGAAGGGAGAAATCAGGATGCGACATAAAATTACAGAAGAAACATTGGCCCTCGTACCGAAATATGGTCCATACGGGGAACCGCAAACCTTACTTATTCAAGAACAGTCGGAAGTCGTGTTAGAAGGCCATCCGATTAAGCTGATTGAAGAATCCTGTTTATATTTTGGTTCATCTATGCGCGGAAGAATCGAAGCGGCTCGACATATCCTGGGACCGAATCGAAAGACACCGGTTTTGATTGATTGGAAGGCGCAAACGATTTTCTTCCCGACGACCGCAAAAGAGAAGGCGGAATGTATTTGGATCAATTTTAAACAGATGAAGACTGTTCAAAAAAAGGGGAATACTGTTCAAGTGGAGTTTCAAACAGGACAACGGATTGATACGGATGCCTCGGCCTACAGTATCGAACGACAACGGATCAAGACGTTGGAACTGGCGTATGAAATGCAACGGAGATTTCAGGAAGAACGGCCGATGACGTTTAATAAAGCGCGATAAGTGGAACATTCTAACAGGAATCACTACGTAACACAGCGAATAAACAGTAAGGTGCGAGAGAGAGAATTAAAGGGAGGTGAAGCGGTCGAAAGACCGCTGCACAATGAATGAATCATACGAATGGTTAAACCGAAGAAAACTACAACCCGGATTTGGTGTGAACGGCGGCCGTCGTTTCATCAGTTCACGTATCGTCCGACCGGAAAATACACCGGGGAAACGCATCAAAGGCATTAAACGTGCCCGTCAGCTTGTCGTCGATGAGTCAGGAAATCGACGTTGGGTGACAAAACGAATCGTCGTAACGGATGCTGCAAAACACATGACAATCAATCGTCGCGCATCAGTTACCCAAAAAGAAGTCACGGAATCCCGCCTGGAACAAGTAAAACAAAAATTGACGTCGAAAAAAGTCCTTTTACCTGTTTTGGCAGCAACAGGACTGGCAGTTGCCGGCGGAGTGCTTGCTTACGTCATGCGCCGTAAAAAACGAAATATAAAAGAACAACTATAATCTGAAGCGGACGACACGTTGTCCGCCTACAGCAAAAGCCGTGCTCTCCCCATGAATACATGAGGATGACACGGCTTTTATATGAGGAAGACGGCAGCTCTTACAAGAAACGTTTGCGAATCGATGTCGCAAGCGCCTTCTCTGAAATTTCTTCCAGTTCTGTTTGGTTCGTCGGATCAAAACTGTCATTGTAGAATCGGCCGACAAATTCAACCCGGTCATAGTCCAGTTCTTTGAAAATCAAATGTTTATGATCGTCGTAGAAGACAACCCGGTAATAATCAGATCCACGTTCGAGCGTTACGAGTGCCCGAATGTGTTCTAAGCGTTTTTGTTCGTCAGACTTTTCTTCTTCGACCGGTTCTTCTGTCGCTTTGGCTGCTTCAGCCTGTTCGAGTGCGCTTTTTACTAATTCACTCTTTTTATCTTGTTCTTCAGTCATGGTTATCGCCTCCAGTTTTTATTTTACCTTGAAATGTACCGATGAGAAAGAAAAATCCCTTATCGATTCTGATGAGCATCACAAATCCGGAGAACATTGAGTGCACCGATTCGTAAACGTTCGATTAAACGCGTCGCGGCCTCTGAATCAGAAATGGTCTCTTCGATGGTCATCGTCATCAGTTCAATCCACCGGATGGCATGTACTTCCGTGATAGGCAATAGACGATGAATCATGGCAAGATTCATTCGTTCATCATATGATTCATATTGTTTCGGACCACCTGTAAGTTGAATTAAAAACCGGGTTTGCGCCTGTTCAACCTGCCGGCGGTCGGATGGGAATAAAGGACGGAGAAGATGATCTGCATACACACGCTCGTAAAAGCGTGCGACGAGCTGTTCGATTGCTTGTTTTTGACCAAGGTCTTCATAAAGCATGTCTGTCCCTCTTTCTGTTCAGTCTGATGAAGACAACCATTATCTCAATCTTTACCCGATTTTTGCAACTCCATACAAAGCAATTGACAAATGATTCAAACTGAATAAAACGAGCACAGAAAGAAAAAATGTAATCTCAATTTAAAACGGACGTTTGTTCGTATTTGTGAGATAATCATACATATGCTACGTCTTGCACGCGGGGGCTTTTCTGCTACTTTCAACACTCATTTGATATGGGGAGAAAAAAACAGAATAAAACGCCTCAATACTAATTTAAAGGAGGTGGAGATCAGTTTACAACCATGGGTGTAGGCTGATCTGGCAGAATGAATTACATGCATTTAGGTCGTGCCGGTACCGGTAAGACAACACAATTAATTGAACGGGTCATCGATCAACTGACCGAACAACCGCTTGGTCCATCGATCTATTTCATCGTACCGGATCAGATGTCTTTTGAGATGGAACGGCGTATTGCGACGGATCCCCGGCTGTCCGGTCTTGTCCGGATGGAAGTCATGAGTTTACGCCGGTTTGCGTTCCACATGATCCGGGATTACGGAAACCAGGCGATTCCGTTTTTAGATGAAACGGGGACACAACTACTATTACGCCAAGTTGTTGAAGAGGCGGAAGAAGAGTTGAAAATCTTTAAACGGACGAAAAATATGCCCGGCTTTTACAAAGGATTAGACGAATTGATTGCCTCGTTTAAACGTTCTTTAGTGAATCCGGATATGCTACGTCAAATCAGTGGAGCGTCACCGGAACGCTCACCGAAATTAAATGATTTAGCCCTGATTTATGAACGTTTTACCGAGCGTATTTCAAACAAGGCGCTTCATGCCGATGATTATTTTACGACCTTGATTGAGCTGTTGCCAAAAGCTGATTTAAGCGACGTTTCTGTATTCGTGGACGGTTTTTATGAATTTTCGTTGCAGGAACAGCAAGTTTTGCTCCGATTGATGGAATTGACGAAAGACATGCACCTGAGCTTTACACTCGATGTCGAAGACGTTTATACAAAACAGTCTGAGTTTGGAGTTTCACAACGCTGTTACATGCAGTTGATTGAACAGATGAAAGAGCGGCAGATTGCGCATGAAGACATTTATTACGGACAGACCGTTAAATTTCAGAGCACAGGCTTGCGGATGCTCGAACAAGCACTTTTGTCGCCCGGCTATCCGGCAACGGATGAAGAGGTGACCGGAGTGACGGTTTCTGCTGCCGTCAACCGTCAAGTCGAGACGGAAGCCGCCGTCAGAAAGGCCATTCAACTCGTGCGTCAGGACGGATATCGTTTTAATGATATCGCTTTTCTTGTCCGGCACCTGGAGCCATACGCCGATCACTTGGAACGCGCTTTTCAACTGTATGATATTCCGTACTTTTTGGATCAACGGGAATCGATGGTGCATCACCCGATCGTCGAATTAGTCCATGCTGTCCTCGAAATCGTGATGACGGGTTACCGGGAAGAGTCTGTTTTTCGTCTGCTGAAAACAGAACTGATTCCACTTCCGGCAGAAGATCCGCGGTTAGCACTTGATCGCCTAGAGACATTTGTGCTGGAGCGCGGAATCAAGGGTTCGATGTGGAAAAAACCATGGCAACTGAAGCGGCGTTTAGCCGATGAAATCAGTTTGACGGATGCGGAATTACAAGAGGAACTCGAACTGAACGAATGGCGTCAATTCCTGGTCGAGGCAATCAAACCACTTGAAAAACGATTTAAATCCTCTAAGACCATGAGTGAATATACACGCGCTTTGTACCGCTTCCTGGAAGAACATCATGTGACAGACCGGTTGACGGCGTGGAAGCAACAAGCGCTTGAAGTCAACGAACTCAATCAGGCACGTGAGCATGATCAAGTGTATGAAGCTGTACTGCATCTCTTTGAACAGCTGGAAGCTGCGGCACCTGAAGCTACGTTGACAACGGAACTGTTTGTCCAAATGGTCGAGACCGGGCTTGAAAGTCTCCGCTTCTCACTAGTTCCCCCTTCGCTCGATCAAGTGATTGCAACGGATTACGTCCGGGGGCGTTTACAACAGGTCAAAGTGGTCTTTTTACTCGGTGCCAATGACGGATTGATTCCACTTGTGGAAGACCAGTCTAAACTATTGTCAGAAGGAGATCATGACTTTCTGCATGATCAGGGCATTCCGGTAGGCAAAGCATCGTTGGATGTATTTGACGACGAATTGTATTACCTCTATCAAGGGGTGACGGCACCAAGTGAGGCTTTGCATATCAGTTATGCACTTGTGGATGAGGACGGAAAGGCGCTTCAGCCGGCATCAATCGTTAAGCAGATCAAACATCAACTGTTGCAGGATCGTCCGGTAAAAACATATTTTGCAGAAGCAGGGGATCATGCGCCGGATGATCAGCTTCAGTTCGTGACGAGTCCGGAACGGGCGGCAGCGGCTGCGGCAATCGAGTTGAGACGGCTGCAACGTCGTTATCCGATTCAACCGTCCTGGTTTGATGTGTATAATCGGTTGCTAGAAAACGGACGGGGCCGCGAACGGATGGCCCTGTTCTCCAATGCCTTGTTTTATCAAAACCAGGCAGAACCGTTGCCAGAGGATCTGGCACGCAATCTGTACGGTGACACGATCAAAGCCAGCGTCTCCCGCTTTGAGACCTACAACGCCTGTTCTTATAAACACTTTGCCCGGTACGGACTGCGGTTAAAAGAACGGAAATTATACAAATTTGAAGCACCGGATATCGGCAACTTGTTCCACGGAGCGCTCAATGATTTATCGATGAACATCAAAGCCTCGGGGAAACGTTGGCGTGAACTGGATGACCAATCGTGCAGCAATCTCGCGAAAGAAGCTGTCGAGAAAGTGACACCGGAAATTCAAAATGCGATTTTGATGAGTTCGAATCGTTTTGGTTACATCAAGAAAAAATTAACGGATGTCGTCGAGCAGACAGCCAAAATGCTTGTTAAACAAGCGGAACGTTCCGAGTTCGAACCTGATTTGTTTGAAATCAGTTTTGGGAACGCCATGTTCCCGCCGCTTCGATTTACCTTACCGGACGGCACCGAAATTGAATTTACAGGCCGGATTGACCGTGTCGATCAGGCGACGATCGGCGATCAATTATACGTTCGGGTCGTCGATTATAAATCGAGCGCCAAAGAGCTGGATTTTGCCGAAATCTATTATGGACTGGCGATTCAAATGCTGCTATATCTAAAAACGGTCGTTGAACAGTCGGAAGTTTTATTTAATCAGCAGGCTAAACCGGCCGGGGCGCTGTACTTCCACGTCAAAAATCCGATGATGCGCGGAGATTTGTCGGCGGACGAAATCGAACGGAACCGGTTATTGCTCGAGTCGTACCAAATGCAAGGGGTTATCGTTGAAAATGATGAAGTATTACGGGCGATGGATCAGATTGCGTACGATGAACGTAAAAAATCGCCGCTCGTCAAAGTAACATTCACCAAAACCGGTCTTCATAAGTCACATACGAAAGGTGTCGTCAAAGAGGAAGAATTGACGGCGTTAATGGATCATGCCTGGGATGAGTTGAAGACGAGCAGTCAATCGATGTATGCAGGAGACATTGCGATTGATCCGTTTGATTACCAGGAGCGGACGCCTTGTACATTCTGCGAGTATCGTTCCGTCTGCCAGTTTGATCAATCTCTCGGAAACGACTACCGGCAATTAAATCCGTTGTCGGAAAAAGAAGTCTTGGAACGGTTGAAGGAGGAGACGGAATGAGTGTGCATTGGACGGATGAACAGCAACGGGCAATCGATGCGAGAGGCGGGCATATTTTAGTATCCGCCGCCGCCGGTTCCGGAAAAACAGCAGTATTAGTGGAACGGTTGACGCAACGTGTCATCAATCAGGAGGATCCATTGACAGCGGACCGAATTCTGGTCGCGACGTTTACGAACGCGGCAGCAAAAGAGATGAAGACGCGTGTCATCGAAGCCATCGAAGCGAAAATCAAAGTGTCCCCGGATGATCTTTATTTAAAGAAACAACGGCAAATGATGAATCGTGCTCAAATTACGACCATTCATTCTTTTTGTTTATCGATTTTACGTGAAAACTATTACCGGATTGGTCTTGATCCGGCGTTTCGGATTGCCGAGGAAGCAGAGTTGTTGTTGTTGCAGGATGACGTGTTGGAGGAAGTGTTTGAGAGCTTCTATGCTTCGGCAGATCCGGCATTTTATGAACTGATTGATAGCTATACGTCGGATCGGGACGATCAGGCGATGTTGACACTTATTTCAAATTTATACCGTTTTTCTCGATCACTTCCGGATCCGGAAGCATTTTATGACCATTTGATTGCTCAATACGATCAACCGATTGACCCGGATGAATCCAGTTTGTTGACACGATTATTTGAACTGGAATGGGAACGGGTCGGCCCGGTCATTAATCGGTATATGGAATTATCGTATCGCCTGCGGCAGTCCGGATACGACGAGATGGCAGATATGTTAATGCAGGATGTCGACCCGGTCCGACGGATTAATCCGGAACAGGATCGTTGGACTACCGTTGCCCTGGCTTTTCAAGCTGTCGAATTCGGCCGTTGGAAAGGAATACGTGGAGACGAGGAGATGAAAAAATTTCAGACAGAGCGCACGCGTCTTGTCAGTGACCTCAAAAAAATGCGGGACTTGTTTGTTGAGAAAGACGGGGTTGATTATCTGGAAGATTTACGTTCGCAACTGGGACATGTCGAGATGATTGTCACGCTTGTTCGCAGTTTCTCGACAGCTTATCTCGAAGCGAAGCAACAGCGGGGAATCGTAGATTTTTCCGATCTTGAACATTTTGCATTAGCAATCCTGGAAGAAAACGGCGAGCCGACGGATGTCGCCCGTCTTCTTCAAGAACGTTTCATCGAAGTGTTAGTCGATGAGTATCAGGATACAAACGAAGTACAGGAACGAATCCTGCGACTTGTCTCCAAATCAGATGAAGCCACCGGCAATCTGTTTATGGTTGGCGACGTCAAACAATCGATTTATAAATTCCGTCATGCCGAACCGGGATTATTTTTGAATAAGTTTAAACGATTCCAACAAACCGAAGTCGGGACACGCATTGATTTGACGAAAAATTTCCGGAGCCGTTTGGAAGTCTTGAATGGAACCAATCATATTTTCCGTCAAGTCATGGACGAAGCCGTCGGAGAAATTGATTATGATGAAGCGGCTTACTTGCGGTTAGGGAATCTTGGGTATGTTGATTCGACTCAAGTTGATCCCGAACTACTGTTAGTCGATCAGACCGATACAAACAAAGAGGAACTCGAAGCGCAAGTCATAGCGACACGGATCATCGAGATGGTAAACGATGAGAATCCGTATCTCGTCTTTGATGCGAAACAAAAACGATTCCGGAAGTGCGAATACCGTGATATCGTCGTCCTCGTCCGATCGAGGGGAAAACGGGTTCAGGCACTCGTTGACGTTTTTGAACAATATGAACTTCCGGTTTATGCGGATACAACGGGCGGCTATTTCCAAGCAACTGAGATTCAAATCATGATGTCGCTGCTCAAGACAATCGATAATCCGTTGCAAGACATCCCGTTCGCGAGTGTCTTGCGGTCACCGATTTTCGGTTTGACGGATCGGGATCTAGGTCGAATTCGTGCTAAATCAAAAGACGGGTCGTTTTACGAAGCCGCTATACTTGTGGCGAAAGAACAGACACCGCTCGGTTTGCGTGTCGATGAAGCGCTTAATCAACTGCACCACTGGCGGACGGAAGCACGCGGAAAGTCGCTCGCAAGTCTGATCCGTTCCTTGTTTGATCAGACTGGCTACTTCGAATACGTCGGTTGTCTGAACGGCGGACGGAGCCGACAGGCGAATTTAAATGCTTTGTATGAACGCGCCCATCAGTATGAGGCGTCCGGCTACCGGGGATTATACCGTTTCTTGCGTCTGATTCATCGTTTAGTCGAACGCGGGGAAGATTTTTCGGAAGCCCGGTCGTTAGGTGAGGACGAAGATGTCGTCCGGATCATGACGATCCATCAATCGAAAGGACTGGAGTTCCCGGTAACGATTGTCAGCCAGTTAGGCAAGCAGTTTAATAAACAAGATCAAATTCAGGCAATCCAGCTCCACAAGACGTATGGTATTGCCCTTGATGCCATTGATCCTGTCAAACGCCTGCGTTCCGGTACGCTTCTCAAAGAAGTCATCCGTCGGGAAATGGATCGGGAAATGAAGGCGGAAGAGATGCGTGTTCTCTACGTCGCGATGACACGGGCGAAGGAAAAGCTGATTCTTGTCGGAGCGATTAAAGGTCTGGAAGATCAATTGATCAAATGGCAGGATCAACCGCTGGATGAACTTTTGTTGCCGGAAATGGATCGGCGGAATGCCAAGACATATGCGGACTGGGTAGCACCAGCCGTCCTGCGCAATTTCTTATTGAGCGAAGAGGGGCCGCGCTGGTCATTTCGGATCATCGCGCTCGATGAGATTGCCCCGTATCAAGAACTGACCAAGATGGTCGAACAACTTGAACATGTCCGTGTTCTTGAAAAAATTGATCATGCCGGTGACGAGACGCTGAATACTCAAATTGAAGCTGCTTTTGCATATCAATATCCGTATCAAGTCGCAACAGATACCGCGGCGAAACAAACCGTGACAGAGTTGAAACGGACAGAACAGTTAGAACGAGCTGCCTTTGAGTCGACACATCGTCAGTCGACCTATTACCGGACTCCGCAATTTTTAGGTCCGACCTTGACCGGTGCCGAACGTGGAACGGTTCTGCATTTAGCGATGCAGCTTTACGAATCCGGTCGTTCGTTTGAGGAACAGATTCTCGACTGGGAACAGGCGGAACGTATTTCGAGTCTCGAGGCACAGACGATGCGGGAAGCTATTCCTGAACTAACGACGTTCCTTGCCTCTGATACCGGACAGTTATTTGAGCAACGTCTTCTGGCAGGGGAAGTTTACCGGGAACTCCCCTTCACCTATAAGATCGATTCAGCCCGATTCCGGTCCGATTGGCACGGTCCGAGTGATCAAGCCGTCATGCAAGGGATTGTCGACTGCCTGATTCGAGACGGAGACACATATATTCTGCTGGATTATAAATCGGACCAGGTCTTTGAAACGACCGACAATCAAAATCAAGCTGAAGTGTTGCGGACACGTTATGCGACCCAGTTAAATTTATATCAAGAGGCACTGGAAGCCATCCTGCACATCCGGATCAGCCGGAAACTGATTTATGCGTTTGCTCTTCATGAAGTGATTGAAATTTACTGATGATCTTTCGTCTGAAGAATCGATTCTGTCACATATTCAGTGAGCAGAACCGATTCGTCAGACGATTTTCATTTCTAAATATGAAAGAACTGTGTAAAATGAAAAGGTATGTAAAAGAATAACCGGATACCATAGGAGGTTTTATAGATGGCACGGATTTTATTAGCGGAAGATGAAGATGTATTACGTATGCTGGTGCTCGATACGTTAGAAGACGAAGGGTATACGATTGACGAAGCGACAGATGGTGATGAAGCGTATCAGAAAATCATGAGTCAGCATTACGATCTTGTCTTACTGGATTATATGATGCCTGGAATGACCGGAATCGAAGTCATCGAAAAAGTACGACGTCATCCAGATAAACAAAATTTAAAAATCATGATGTTGACAGCAAAAAGTCAACAATCTGACCGGGAACGGGCGGAAGAAATCGGAGCCAATTATTTCTTCTCGAAACCATTCAGTCCACTCGAATTGATTGATGTCGTAGGAGGAATATTGAGTGATCATCCAGTGGATTAATCGAAAAATCGGACGCCAGTTAATGGCTTCCTTTTATATCGTGTTAACGACACTTATGATTTCTTCGCTGGTTGTCTATACGTATACGGATACAAAATTGCAGGAAACCCGATTGAAACTGGAAGACATCAGAGAGCGCAGCGCCCGTGCGGGTGCACTATGGGAAGAATGGCAGGATTTGCAGTTCAACATGCGGGGTTATGCGCTGATTGGTGATCAGGATATTTACCAGAAGATGATCAACCAACGCAAAACGATTGATGAGCAGACACGTTGGTTTGAAGAAAATGCGATTTATCAGCAAGGAAAAGATTATGCGCGTTCTTCACGTGAACTCTATGCTTATTACTTCGAAGCGATTTTGCCGTTGATTCAATCGTATGTGGAAGCGAAGTCATCCGGAACAGTCACGGAATCCTTTTTGGAAGGGAAGACATTAACATCGTTGCCGCTCGGTAAAGAATTGCTGGCAAATGGACAAATCAAATTAGACGCTTCCGGAAACATTGATGTGTTATCGGAAATCAACAAAAGCGAGTTGGCGCTTGGCGGGTATCGCGACTTCCTCGAAGACTGGTCGGAAAAAACGAGCCGTCAGTTGGAACAGGAAATTCAGACGACCCAACTAATTTGGCTGTCGAACATCATCGTATTAGTCGGGGTCTTGATTTTCTTCGTCTATCCGTTCATCCGGAAAATTACGGCAGAACTGTTGTCACTCGTTAAAAACAGCCAGCGTCTAGCCGGCGGCGAAGATATCAAACATGTCAAAGTATCCGGACGGAAAGATGAAATCGGAATTCTGGCTTTGTCATTCAATCAAATGGCAAGTTCCATCTCAGATAATAAACAGCATCTCTTGGCTAAAAATGAAGAACTGCAGGCGCAACAGGAAGAATTGCAGGCACAGCAGGAAGAACTGCAGGCGCAACAACAGGAACTTGAGGAAGCGCTTGAGTTAACGATGCGGAATGAACAACATCTGCAATATCGCAATGATTTGACGGAAACGTTGGCAGCTCGGGAAGCCTTGACAGCATATCCGGAAATTATTGAAAAGCTGATTGCCATTACGGATTCCGAAATCGGAGCCCTTGTGTTTGTCGATGAAGGATCTGCGTATTCGATCGTAACGCACGGGATGACGGAAGAACTGTCAGAACGATTGCTCGGAAGTGATCTGTCTTTGTTGAAACGTGCGGAGTCATTAAAAAAAGCCGTTCATTCCTCGAAGCAAGTCGCGAGCGATCATCCGTTGCCGTATCCGTACTATATGTATGAGACGGCAGTTCCAATTTTTGATCCGGCATCGGAAGAAGCCATTGCATTCATTTATCTTGTCCGTTACCGGGATCAGTTTACGAATGAACAGATGCGCGATATCATGTCGTTTTCACGCCAGTTGTCTCTTTCCTTGTTGCGAATGCGATTATTTGATGAGATGAACCGTGAAAAAACAAAAACCGAACGCATTTTGGATTCAATCCGCGAAGCGGTCATCTATATTGAACCGGGAAAAGACGAAGTGTTCGTCAATCGTCCGCTGTACGATCTATTTCCGGAGCTTCAATATGGCGCGGCCAAAAACGAAACGCTGCAAGGATGCCTTAATACGATTCGTGCGGTTGTCGATGAACCTGAAATCTTTGCCCGGTACATGGAAGGTATTTTACGAGGGGAAGTTCCGAAGGACAGTCTGCAATTTTCGATCCATCAGCAAGTCGTATTCATTCAATTTTATGTGGAAACGATTGAAGTGGAAGGGATCCGGAAAGGGACAATGCTTGTCTTGCGTGATGTGACGAAGGAAACCGAGATGGACCGTCTGAAATCGGAACTGGTTTCGACCGTTTCGCATGAACTGCGGACACCGTTATCCTCGATCTACGGTTTTACGGAACTGATGTTGAATCGGAAGATGGATCTTTCGAAACAAGATAAGTATTTAAAAACCATTCACTCGGAAACGGAACGTTTATCGAATCTCGTCAATGATTTTTTGGATGTCCAACGGATGGAAGCGAGAATTCAATCCTATCAAAAAGGACTACTGAATCTACAACCGCTTTTAGAAGAAACGACGCAATTCTACGCGGCATCAACAACGAATCATACGATCACGTTCCGTTCCCTGACCGATGCTTGTCCTCTGATTGAAGCGGATGAGGAAAAAATGAAGCAACTGATGAATAATCTGTTGAACAATGCTGTCAAGTACTCTCCGTTCGGGGGTAACATCGAGGTCGTGTTGGAAGCGGACCATCATCATGTCCAGTTTGCAGTACGGGATGAAGGAATCGGGATTCCGAAGTCTGCCTTGGCGAAGCTATTCGATAAATTTTACCGGGTCGATAATTCGGACAGCCGGAAAATTGGCGGAACCGGTCTTGGTCTTGCTATCTGTAAAGAAATCGTCGAAGGACATGATGGAGAGATTACAGTCGAGTCGGTCGAAAAGCAGGGAAGCACGTTTACTGTCAAGCTGCCGCAGAGTGTTCAGGAATACATGGTTGTTCCTGACGGACTTGATATGTCGGAAAAATAATACTATGTCTGAAGTGAAAAATCAGATACGATGAATGAAGAATGAACAAAGGGGGAAATCAAATGCCGATTACTGCATTTGTACACACACACGTTTTATTATGGGTTTTACTGCTTGTTACATTTTTTGTTGCGTTCTCGATGTATAAGAACGGAAAAAGTGCTGCCAAAGGCGTTCACATGGCATTCCGTCTCTTATTGCTCTTGACGTTTGGGACGGGTCTTTATCTCTACATCACGATCATGGGACAGTCTGCTAATCCGGATGGCTTGTACCATGCGAAAATCACAGCCGGTCTGCTTGTCCTGATTTTTGGAGAACTGACACTTGTTCGTCTTAAGAAAGGGAAATCCTATTCCGGTTTCCTGCTTGGATTTGCGGTACTCGTCCTCGTAACGATTTTCCTTGGATATTCGTTACCGTACGGTATGCAATTCTTTTAATCCGACCCAGGTCAATCATCAATCAGACAATCCGTTTGGTCGGATTACACACACGTTACTCGTCATAAAGAGGAACGTGTGTTTTTTTGTGTTTACAAACTGTTGTTATTTGGGAAAAGGGATATATTACGCAGTCGAGAGGGGAACGCTTGTGGCACAGTTGAAAGAATGGACGAAAGTTTTCCGGGCAAGAAAGTGGATGAAACGAGCTGAACCTGTTTTACCTTTATGGCATGGTTACATCGGGTATAAATACGGTCTCTTTGATGTATTAGGATCAGGGGCGACGCAAGCTGAGGCTCAGGTTCGTCTCAAGCAACCATTGACTACAGAAGCCTTATCCCGTTGGTTTGAAGTCGGATTGGCGGTAGGACATCTGAAAAAGAAAGACTTACGATATACAGCGACACGTCACGTATTGCCGGAATTATCGAAAACAGATGAAAGAAGTATCGGTTTTATGTTATCCGAATTGATGGAACTGCATCTGCCTGCGTTGTTCTCTTATCCACAATTTTTGGAACATGGCCAGCAGAAAAAGTTCGATGGGGAAGAACACGGCGATATTGTGGCAGAAACATCCGCATTAGTGGAGACCGTTGCGTTTCCTGCCGTCCGTCATATCATCCGCAGTCAAAACGTGACATCATTGCTAGACATCGGCTGTGCTTACGGCGGTTACTTACGTAAAATTCACGAAGCTTTGCCTGAACTGCGACTGGCAGGAATTGATATTGAGGAATCGGTCATCGCGGAAGCGAAACGGCGGGATACGACCGGTGAAATCGACTTTACTGTCGGTGACATTAAAACTTTTGATGTCAAAGAAACATATGACGGCGTCATGATGAATAACATCTTGTATTATTTCCCGAAGGAAGAACGTCTTCGTCTTCTCGAGGGGGTCCGGCGTTTTGTTAAGGATGACGGGACGGTCATTTTAGTCACGCCATTACGTGGCAGTGAACACGGTGCGCCATTCTCTGCCGCATTCAATGCGTTCATGACGTTACATGAAAATCTTTATCCGTTGCCGGGTAAAGAAGAACTAACAGAACAACTTCATGCTGCAGGTTTTAAAAATGTGTCGATTTCACCATTTTTAAAAGAAGGAGCCTGGTATATTGTGACTGCAAACGCCACTTCCTAAGGGAAGCTTGGCGTTTTTACAGTTTTAGGGCAGTTCAAATTTGTGGGGAGTAGTATGTGATTAGTATAATAGTTAAAACGAGTAGAGAAAAAGGGAGAGATTCGTGTGAAGCAGCGTGTAGCCGTTATTGGAGCAGGACCTGGAGGGCTCGCTTGTGCGATGTTGCTTGCAGGCAGAGGAATAGATGTCACCGTATATGAAAAACAACCGATTGTCGGGGGGCGAACTTCTCGCGTGCAGGTCGGGGATTACCAGTTTGACCGGGGTCCTACCTTTTTAAATATGCCGCATATCCTAGAAAACTTATTTACAAGTATCGGTTTGGATATGAAGGATTATTTGGACTTAAAAGCACTTGATCCCATGTACACACTGTATTTCAACGGCGGGAAAGATCATTTTACGATGACAACGGATCGTGATCGGATGAAACAGACGATTGAGCAACATTTCCCAGGAAACGGGGAAGGATATGATCGTTTCATGGCAGAACAAGCCTTGAAGCTGGCAAAACTGATGCCGATTTTGCAGACGAAACACGATAAATTAACGGACTATCTGTCTCCACGCGTCATTACGGCGCTCCCGCGTCTATCTCTCGGGCGTTCGTTATACGATGTCCTGTCCGATTATTTTACGAGTGAAGAATTAAAGTACGCTTTTACTTTCCAAGCGAAGTATTTAGGGATGTCAGCATGGGAATGTCCGGGCGGTTTTTCTATCCTGTCCTATATGGAACATGCATATGGTGTCCATCATCCGATCGGCGGAATGAATCAAATTCCGGAAGCGATGAAACGGGCAGTGGAAGAGCTCGGGGGGACGGTCCATCTCAATACAGGAATCAGTCAATTGATTTTAGATGGAACAACTGCGACCGGCGTCATTCTCGAGTCTGGTGAACATGTTTTATACGATGATGTTGTCGTCGGAGCAGATTTTGCCCATGCGATGAATCATCTTGTTCCCGAAGGTGTCCTGAAAAAATGGTCGCGTCCGAAAATTGACCGGAAGAAGTTTTCTTGTTCGACCTTTATGCTGTACTTAGGTGTCAATAAATCATTTGATGCTCCGCACCATACGATTTATTTTGCCGATGATTATGAAAAAAATGTTCGTGAGATGACCCAGACATTGGAATTATCCGATGATTTTTCATTTTATGTCCAAAATCCATCAATCATCGACAGTACATTGGCACCTGAAGGGAAATCATCGTTGTACGTGTTAGTACCGGTTCCGAATAATTACTCTGAACTCGACTGGGCGATTGAAGGACCGAAATTGCGCCGTTGTGTCCTCGATGCATTGGAACATCGTTCGCCTTATACAGGTGTCGAAGCAGCGATTGAAGTGGAAGAGATGTTCACACCGGATGATTGGGAAGCGATGGGAGTACACCAGGGAGCAACTTTTAATTTGGGACATCAGTTAACACAAATGATGTATTTTAGACCGCATAACCGGTTTGAAGAATTGGAGCATGTCTATCTGGTTGGAGGCGGAACGCATCCTGGAAGCGGCCTTCCGACCATCTTTGAATCAGCTCGGATCACGGCGGACTTATTGACAAGTGAAGTGGGTGTCGGAAAATGAAAATTGGATTTGTCGGAGCAGGTGTCGGAACACTCCACGCCGCTTTATTACTAACGAAACGATATCCGGAAGTCGAAATCACGATTTTTGAAAAAGAGTCACGTGCAGGCGGTCGACTCGCCTCCGTTGATTTCGAGACAGGCGGAAGAATTGATCAGGGGCCGACGATTGTCTTGATGCCCGGAAAACTGCAGGAACAATTAAGAGAAGCGGGGCTTGAAGGTGTTGAGTTGGAACGGATTGATCCTTTATACGACCTTCATTTCGACGACGGAACGATTGTGACAAAACAGGCAGATGTAGTTGATCAAACGATTGCGATTGAACGTCAATTCGGAGAAGGTCGCGGGTTCCAAGAATTTATGCAACAAAAAGCAAAGGATTATGACGTCAGCGTATCGAAATTTTTAGAGCGGACATATTCACGTAAACGGGATTTGTTGCACCCGGATATGTTAGCGCCCTTAGTGAAGATGCATGCGATGGAAACGGCACATGATCACTTAAAACGTTTCTTTAAAAGTAAACACCTGCGAATGGCTTACAGTTTTCCGACCTTTTACATCGGGGGTAACCCTTACACGACGCCTTCCATCTATGGATTGATTCCTTACCGGGAACAGGAAGAGGGTGTCTGGTACGTTAAAGGCGGATACTTCTCTTTAGCCGAGCGGATGTATGAAGCGTTAGTTGAGCGTGGCGTTACGTTTAAGTTCAATCAACCGGTCGACCGCGTCTTGATCCAGCAAGGTCAGGCGAAGGGACTTGTTGCTGCAGGACAGGAGTACGTATATGATACGGTTGTCCTGAACGGAGAGTTTCCATTGATGGAATATTTGGTTGAAGGCAAGCAACCGAAAAAGTATGTGCCGTCCGGCGGAACATTACTGCTGTACTTTAAGATTGACGGAAAAGTTGATTTACCTGTCCATCGTTTTTTAATGCCAAGTGATTTAAAACCGTTGATGACGTCCATCTTCAAGAAAAATGAGTTGCCGGAAAATCCTGCCGTCTATTTATTTAATCCGAGTAAGATTGATGACGCATTGACGGCATCCGGTACTAGTGTCGTCTATGCGTTGGTTCCGTCACCACGTGGATTTGATCAGGCTAACTATGAAGCGCACGGATTTATTGATCAGATTTTAGACAAAATTGAGCAACATCTTCCTGGATTCCAAAGTCAAGTTACCGAAATGAAAATACGTACACCTCAAGATGCTCAAGATTTTGGATTGTATGAAGGCGGAAGTTTTGGCATCGCACCGACAATTCGCCAATCGGCTGCTTTAAAAACACAAGCTAAACCTTATGCTGATATTGAACGGTTGTATGCAGTAGGCGCATCTGTCCATCCGTGTGGAGGCGTTCCGATCGTTATGATGGGAGCGACATTACTTGTCAATCGAATGGAACAAGAGATGAGGTGGAAAAATGGATACAGTGACGAACGCATATCTAGTATGTGAACAAACGATTCAAGGTGGATCAAAAACCTTTTATAAAGCCTTCTCTTTACTGCCGAAGCAAGATCGGATGGCAGTCTACGCCATCTATACGTTTTGTCGTCATCTCGATGATACGGTGGATGAATCAGCGACACCAAAAGAAAGCTTAGCGGAATTCCTGGAAGAGTTTCGTTTATTCCGGTCGGGTCACTCGATCAATAAACCCTTATGGATTGCACTCGCAGATGTCTTTAAACGGTATGAGATGGATGAGACGCCGTTTTTAGAACTGGCAGAAGGTATGCGGTGGGACATCGAAAAAAATCGGTACCACTCGCTGGAAGAGACGGAGAAATATAGTTATTATGTCGCGAGTACGGTTGGCTTGATGCTGTTGCCGATTCTTGCACCGAAACAAAATGATTTACGGGAGTCCGCCATTCAACTCGGAATCGCGATGCAATTAACCAACATTCTTCGGGATGTCGGAGAAGATGCAAAGCGGGGACGTATCTATTTACCGAAAGATTGGATGGACCAGTATGGTGTGACAACGGAATCGTTGTTGGCGGGAACTCCTTCCGGCGACTTTGCCGGATTGTGGGAAGCATTGGCATTAAGAGCCGAGCATTTATACGATGCAGCAACGCCTTCGTTTGACCGCTATCCGAAAGAAAGCCGTCGTGCACTGAAAGTGGCGGCTTTACTGTACCGGGGAATCCTTGACGCAGCACGTGACAATCAATACGATGTGTTCACGAAACGTGCTTATGTCAGCCGATGGCAAAAGATGAAGTTGCTCGCTACGATTTGACGAAAAACTCCATAAAAAAAAGACCTCGGCGGGGACCAAGGTCTTTTTTTTATGGAGTTTAGACCGGGGAGTCTAAACTAAAATCTGTTTGTACAAAATCAGATACAGAGTTCCAACAAGACAGGTCGCGATCCACGGGGATGGATCTGATGATGATTGAGCTGTCCGTAAACGAATCGGGATGAGACGATCTAAGGGGGAACGTCGTAAGTCATGCCGAACCGTTTACAGTGGTGTATCGATTGAACAAGTGGGTCTTGAACAAATGATTCAGACGAAACAGATATGTTAAGTTCCTAAACGCGTTTGACTCGGGGAAGTCACCATGCGCTTGATTGAGGATGTGGGGTCAATCACTACCTCTTGAACTCGAAGTAATCGTATCAAATCTAAGTTGTCCGTACAAGTAATTGATATGCAATTCACATAACGTTCACAGGGTGGCAGCGACTGCAGACACGATTCGTTCGCTTGCCAGTTTTCCTGAAAGCGTCACCATTGGACTACCGCCACCGGGATGCGTCGATCCGCCGGCAAAAAACAAATTGTGAACATTCTTTGAACGGTTGCTTGGACGCATGAAAGCACCACGTGTACCGTTCGAAGAAAGACCATACAGCGAACCATGATACGCTGAAAATTTCTGTTCAATATCCTGTGGTGTGATCCGTTGTTCGAATAAAACATCAGACGTAATATCGATTCCAAACTGTTGAAGGCGTTGATCGATGATTTTATCGTACGTGTCAAAATCAACGGCAGATCCTTTGTGGGTAGCCGGAGCATTGACAAGGACAAACAGGTTGTCACCGGCTTCTCCCATTTCCGGTGCCGTGACCGAGGAATTCGAGATGTAGATGGTCGGCTCTTCTGCATAGCGATGTTGATTAAATAACGCTTCGAATTCGGCTTCATAGTCGGAAGAGAAAAAGACGTTATGATGGGCAAGTCCGGCAATACGGCGTCCGAGTCCGATGCACCGGACATAAGCAGAAATCGACGGCTCCATTTGCGCAGGAGTCGGATTTTTGAAGTCAGGCCGGACCGTTTCTGAAATCAACCGCGGATATTGGGTGAGCAGGTCACCATTTAACACGATGAAATCAACAGACAGGTAATCGACATGATTGAGTTCGATTTCCGTTGCCAACTGATTGGTCACTTCAATCTGTGTCACTTCGTCACCTAACCGAAACGTCACACCGAGTTCACGGGCGCGACGGGCAAATCCTTCGGCAATGGCGGTATTTCCGCCGCGTGTGAAATAAACACCATCATTCAGCTCGAGATGGGCAATTAAACCGAATGTTGCCGGCGCTTGAAACGGACTGCTTCCAATGTAAGTCGCATACCGATCGAGTGCTTGGATCAGCTGGGGATCTTTAAAATATTTTTTGTGTAGCCCATGAAGTGTCTTAAAGGGATGGACCTTCGTCATGTCACGCAATAAAGAAAAATTAAAATAAGAGTCGATATTGATGAAAAATTGTTGTTTGGCGATATTGTACAGTTCCCGAACTTCATCTTGATAACCCGTAATATCATTTTTGGCAAGTTGCCCCTTCGTGAAACGGTCAACTTCAGTCCGCATCGCTTCACGGCCGCTGGCAAATGTCAATGAACGACCGTCCGGAAAATGATTGACCGTATGACGCGTCAATTTTTCAAAAGTAAAATAGTCATCAGGATCTGCTCCCGATTCCAAAATGACGGATTGAAAGATTTCAGGCATTGTGATCGTATTGGGACCGAAATCAAAACGGTGTCCCTCTGATGTGATAGGCATCATCTTTCCACCAATGTGTTCATTACGTTCAATGACGGTGACTTTAAATCCTTTTGAAGCAAGTGAGATGGCGGCACTCAAACCGCCGAGTCCCGCTCCGATGACTGCGATATGTTTCATAACAATGAAACCTCCTTAAGAATATGTCCGACCCTTCCAACTGATTTCCCTTTTCTTCAGTCTTCGAATCATCGCTGTCGCGAGTAATACGACATAAAGAATGGACGCAACAGGATGCCAAAACCAAGCACGAGAAATCATGGCCTTCCGATCGATGCGGTAACGGGCAATCATCATCAAAAGAAAGGCTCCGAGCGTCCAAAAGGACGGGAAAAAGAAGACAAGCGGTAAAGCGGCCGCTTGGATCAAGTAAAACAGCAGGAAATAGCTGCCGGCGATATAGGAATCATTCATACCGCGAAAGACGTTTTTCAGGAAACCTTGCCAAACGTCACGGTTGGTCGCATACATGTCACAGCTGACATAAGGAGCCACGTCGACGAGCGTTGTCGTAAAGCCGTTTTGTTTGAACGTCCGGCAGAGTTCCAAATCGTCGACGAGCGCCATTTGAATCGCGTGATGTCCGCCGACTTGTTCATAAGCATGCCGTTCAACAAGGACGACCATCCCGTTTGCTGCTGCAAAGGCGGGATGCTTGACCTTCCGAAAAGCAATCGGAAGGTGTTGGGCGATCAAGACATGTTGCATCGGAATGAGACACTTTCCGAGAAAAGTCGGAACAGGGAACGACGGAAAGCCTGATAAGAAGACCGCCTGTTCTTTTTGAAGCGTTGCGTAGAGCCGGGGAACCGTGTCTGCTGCCAGTGTGATGTCAGCGTCTAAGAACAATAGGTATTCTTCATGGGTCGCCTGTGCCAATTGATGACAGGCGTGGACTTTCCCGGCCCATCCGGATGGTAGGTCAAGACCGTCAATGATTGTGAACTGATTTTCGTTGCCGACCAGCCGGACTAATAGCTCGCGGGTCCGGTCAGTCGAGCGGTCTTCGTATAAATAGACGTGCATATTCGGATGAAGCGCTTGTCGGAGGGAATGAATCAGTTTCTCGACATTCCGTTCTTCGTTCCGAAGCGGAATACAGATTGCAAGACTCGGCGGAAGAACAGGTTCGCTTAGTTTCGGTAAAAACGACAGATTGATGAACGTGTAGAGACAAACAAGTGCTGCAACGGCAAACAGTACGATGATCATGAACGGATCGCCCGTAACCACTGTTCCGTCTTCACAGGAAGCGGCTCCTTTCTTGTAGTCAATACACGGTACGATTCAACGCGTTCTTCAACGGCATCCGTCCGGACATCGTCGTACAGCCGGGTCATCGCATCCGTCAGATAACGCAACTGTTCCGAAGCACGCGCAGCAGGCAGTGTAATGGTCCGGGTCCGTATGTAGACGTCCGGCTGTTGTTCGTGACCAAACGAATAATAAAACGAAAACAGGGAAATCGACCGGGCTGTTTTGGCAAGATGTGTCGCCCCGCTGCTGAGCTGGAGCGGACGCTCTTCTTGATGCCGTTCCTCCCCTTGAGGAAACATCCAGACACTGCTTCCGTCCGCCAACCGCTCTTTTGCATACTGGAGACTTTGCTTGATTTCTCCAAATGAACTCCGATCGATCGAGAATCCTCCCAGACGGGTGAAAAAAGGAAACCGTTCCAGTCCTTGCTGATCAATCATGACGTAAGGGTCGTGACGCAGGACTGTTTGATCCAAATGAAATAAAATCATTCCATCCCACCATGATCCGTGTGTCGCGAGCATCAAGCCGGGTGTCGGTAAATCATCTGCCCGGTACAGGACACGGTGAAACTGTTTTCGGATTAAGCGTTCTTTTACGTATAAATGAAAAGTGTGTTCAGCCCATTTGCTTTTGTTTGCTTTTTGCAAAACGCACGCCTCCTTTTGTGAGCCAATAGGTGATACCAGCGAGGAGACTGATTAATGTGACACCGTAAAGTCCTGCGACACCTGCTGTCAGACCGAACAGCGCATGAAGCATCAGAAAAAGATACTGGTTGTTCCGTTCAAGAGCTGTGATGGTAGACTGTTGTTCAAGCCGGGCGATCAGGAGCGAGAAAATGAGTGCAGTTCCATACCAACCAAAAAAGTTTTGTGTCGGAATGTCATAATAGAAACCGCCGTCCTGCCAGAGCCAATAGGATTTGACGTTGGCAGCCACCGGGTCGATGGCCATATCCAGCCAAACTGCAAACACCGGGACTAAGATGACGGTATTGAAACGAATCGGAAATCGTCGTGAGAAGGCAAGGCTGGCTCCCATGACAGACAACCAGGCAGCACCAATCGTGATTGGTACACCAAACAGCTGGACGCCAAAATCAGCCTCATAGGCATATGTACCGAACGGCCAGCCGGTATGGACACCGATCGATTCGATGATGATGGACCCGAAGAAAATGACAGGAATGATAAAACGTCCTTTCGGTACGACATCCCACAGATAAAGCGCAGCATATAAACCCGATGCAAATAAAAAAACAGCGTTTGCCCATTCCAGCCAAGGCGGAAGCAAGGAAAAACCGACTAAAATCAGTCCAATCAAAAACCAGACCGTAAAAAATAACCAAAGTTTCTTTTGAAACCGATCCATCATGAGTATGCCCTCCGTCTCTTTCTATTCTGATATTAGTATACCTGTAGCGAAGGGCGTCGAGCCAGAATGGAGGTGGAATTCAAGGGATTAAAAAAAACAGAC
Organism: Exiguobacterium sp. K1; assembly: GCF_033721435.1. Lineage (NCBI taxonomy): Bacteria > Bacillati > Bacillota > Bacilli > Caryophanales > Exiguobacterium > Exiguobacterium sp. K1. Next base: position 86,201 of record NZ_JAOTIT010000003.1, read on the forward strand.
CGGACGAACCGGTCTGTTTAATCGATTTGATGATTTTTTTGTTTTTTCTTTTTGATGAAGGAAAACAGTAAAAAGGCGATGTAGAGCGGAACGGCGACGAACCAGAAAGTCGACCACTCGTTGCTGCGGGCAATCATGACATAGGTTACGTACAGCAATGTAAAGGTGATGACAAATGTATGTCGTGGTACCGGAATATCCTTGAAGCTCGGAATTTTGACTCGGCTTACCATTAAGAAAGCAAGAGCCGTAAAGACGAGCGGCACCATTAAATCATTCATACGCCCGCTGAAGAGGGTGACGACGGCTAAGATACCTCCGGCCGCTGTAATCGGCACGCCGGAAAAATAGGCGGAAGCTACATTAGTGGCCGACAGATTGAAACGGGCCAGGCGGAATGCACCAAACAGAGGGAACAATGCCGCGATCAGCAAACCGATTTCTCCAAAGTCATAAAAATAAGTGTAATAAGCCATCATAGCTGGAGCGACACCAAAGGTCACGACATCGGCGAGTGAGTCCAGTTCTTTTCCGAAATCACCAGCGACACCAAGCATACGGGCGATCCGACCATCCAGACTGTCGAGCATCATCGCGATGACGATCAGTAAGGTCGCATTTTGAAAATCTCCCCGCGCCGCCATGACGATGGCAAGAAAACCACAGTATAAATTTCCGAACGTAAAGAGGTTCGGAATAGAGTTACGCACACGTTCTTTCCACAAAATGATTCCTCCTGCCACTTCTTCGATACTATCCATCATATCATAAACAACTGATCGATATCAGCGGTTCATGAAGACAATTCCGTTCGTAAAGCGGAGAAAATCATCAGGTGCGAGTTTGACCTGCAGACCGCGTTTGCCAGCCGAAATGATGATGAATTCTTGATTCAGAGCCGAATCCGATAAAAGGACCGGGAAAGGTTTTTTCGCACCAATCGGGGCGACACCTCCTCGGATGTACCCCGTCAGCTGCTTTAAATCTTTCATTGGCACCAAATGTGTTTTCTTGGCAGACACCGTCCGGGCAACTGCTTTTAAACTGACTTCCTCTTCGCCGGAAATGACAGCAAACACATATTGATGGGCGTCTGTTTCTAAAACTAATGTTTTAAAAATAGACGAAAGCGGGTAATTAATCTTTCTAGCGACATTTTGAGCGGATAAATCCTGTTCATCAACAGGATAGGAAAGCAAGTCGAACGGGATGTCAGACTGCTTTAGAAGTCTCGCGACGTTCGTTGTGGTCATGTTGTTCTCCTTTGACGACAGCATATTGAGCCCACTTCCGACTGTTCCAACGTTTTAAGGCAAAGATACCGCGGAACCACTCGTCGGCAGAGAAGGCAATCCAGATACCGAGTAAACCGAGTCCATATTGCAAGCCGAGTGTATAACTGAGCACAACAGCGATTCCCCACATCGAGAGAATACCGATTGCGACAGGGAAACGGACGTCCCCGGCTGATTTTAGTGTTCCCATCAGAACGATATTCATGGCACGGCCCGGTTCAAGAATGACACTTGCCCATAACAACGGAATACCGATGGCGATGATTTCCGGACTTGATGTGAACATAGACAGAATGGATGTTCCGACAGATGCCAGTGCAACAGCAGAGGCAAAACTGGCAAAAACAGCGATTTTCAGCGTTTTTACAGCACGTGCATGTGCTGCTTCGAATTGCTGAGCCCCGACTTGGCGGGCGACTAATAATTGTGTCCCTTGTGCGATGGCTAATGTGAATAAGAAACAAAGCATTGTGATGTTTGAGACATAAACGCGTGCAGAGAGAGCAGACTCTCCGATGGTTGCGATGAAACCGGTAATGATCAGTTGAGAAAACTGATACGATACACCTTCTCCGGCAGAAGGGATTCCGATGTTCATGATACTTTTAATATCGCGTCGATTGATTTGTACCAAATCTTTTAACTTAAATCGTAAAGAAAGTTTCCGGTAAACAACGAAAAAGAGTAAAGCGACGGCGACAGACCGGGCAATGACGATCGACCAAGCGACTCCGGCGACTCCAAGGACAGGAATACCGAATAATCCGAGGACGGCAATGACATTACCAAAGGCACTGACGAAGTTCATCAGTAACGTGACGTACATAGCATTTTTTGTAAAACCGTGACTGCGTAAGATGGCACCGAGTGTAAGAGAGATGGCTTCCAAGAATAAGAAGAGACCAACAATCTTTAAGAACGTTTCGCCATATACGAGTGTTTCTCCTTCTAAAGAGAAGAATCCGAGTAATTGTTTTCCGAACAAGGCAACAAGAACGGAAATGACTAAACCGATATATAAATTGATGGAAAAAGCAGATCGTGCCGTCTGGCGGGCATCCTGAACCCGTTTCGCCCCTAAATATTGACCAATGATGATGGTTGCTCCAACGGATGTGATGTTAAACAGGATGATGAAAATGTTCAGCACCTGATTGGAAACACCGACAGCGGCAGCTGCACTGTCAGAATAATAACTGAGAATCAATGTAGCGATGATCCCGAGGCTCATATGAAGCGCGATTTCAATGAATAGCGGCCATGTAATTTGGAATAATGATTGTTGTTTAACTGTTTTCATAAATTTAATTCCCCTTTAAGTCCTTAAAACGTATTGTCTTTCTGTATCTTTTGGAAACTATACGCCTTCGATTTTCATAATGAAAGAGCAAAAGGTGAGCTTTCATAAAAAAAGAGAGTATTTAAAAGGATTTTCATAAAACATCACGAATACATCATAATGAATGGATGTTCATTTTTGAAATGGAGGGGAATGGAATGAAAACTGAAATCACTTATGCCGTTGAAGAGCAGGTTGCGACCATCAGGTTATCACGTCCGGAACGGCTGAATGCGCTCACATCAACACTTTTAACCGAATTAGCGGAGTCGATCGAAGAGGCGAATCAAGATGATACTGTTCGGGTCATCGTTTTGACGGGGGCCGGGCGCGGATTTTGTGCGGGCCAGGATTTAAAAACCGTACAACCCGGTATGGACCACGGGGACTACTTAAAACAATATTATCATCCTGTCATTCGGGCATTGGCAACGACGAAAAAGCCGACTATCGCTGCCATTAATGGAGTGGCTGCAGGGGCGGGACTTTCTCTTACATTAGCCTGTGATTTCAGGATCGTACGCGATGACGCGAAATTATCACTTGGCTTCATCAATATCGGACTGGTTCCGGATGCCGGTGCTCCGTACTTCTTACCCCGGTTGATCGGGTCAGCTAAAGCACTCGAGCTTGCCTTATTAGGTGAAACAATTACCGCGCAACAAGCCTACGACTATCATTTAGTGACAAAAAGTGTGGACGCCGGACAGTACGAACAGGAAGTAGCTTCTTTTGCTAAACTTCTTGCCAGCCGACCGACGAAAGTCATCGGATATATCAAACAGTTGCAATCAGCAAGTTCCGAATCGACACTCGAGGATATGCTGGCTCAGGAAATTATTTATCAATCCCGTGCCGGAAAGACAGAAGATCACCAGCAAGCGGTTCAAGCATTTCTAGAAAAAAAAGCGCCCGTTTTCAGCGGTCGCTGATGACAGAGTGAACGACTAATAGGACTTTCCGGAAATCTGCCGGAAGGTCCTATTATGATTCACTTGATTTTTTGTTTGATTTTTTGAGCAGTCGCATGAGTACGATCCGTCAGGCCGGTTGAGATTCGAAATAGCATGATTCCAAGAAAAGCGGAAACAAAAATATACAATCCGGTCAATGTGACAAAAGCTCCGCTCGCAAGCGTGATGAATAAAATAGAGAATTCTCCGCGTGGTCCTAAACAGAATCCGGACTCAATCGCATGGTAGTTGGAAAGACCAAACGCTCGTCCCCCTAAAAAACCGACCAGGAATTTAGAAAGAAGTCCCCAAACGACGAGGGCAACGAAAAACCAATCCAAGGGGAGCCCTTCCGTCAATTCAAACGACATGCCGAACGAGATGAAAAACAAGGGTAAAAGTAAATCTTGGAAAGGCGTTACCAGTCTTTTTAAATAACGTGTCTCTTTAATTTCCGTTAATAAAATCCCGACGATAAACGCACCCAGGACTTCGGATAAACCAAACATGATCCCGATTCCTGAAAAAGTCAAAATTAAGCCGATGATTCCGATGCCGGCATCCGGGTGACGGTAAAGAGAATCGACGACTCTCGATTTTTGACGGATGAAGACCGTTAAAAAAATCAGAGCACTGAATAAGAAAATAAATCCAAGAAAAATCGTTCCGACTTTTACGAAGGTGAACTCTTGTGTTCCGAGAACAAAGGGGGCACTTGTTAATAAGAGAGGCGCCGCTAAATCTTCGAAGATAAGTAACGAGAGAACAAACCGATTCACGTCTTTGTGTTTATCCGGTTCGCGGTCGAGCAGGCGGGCAGAAATCGACGAACTTGTTGCATACAGAACACAGCCAATTAAAAATGCCTCGGGTACCGAAAATCCGAAGGCCAAAGTCAAAAGGAAGGTACCGCCAAACGATAACAGAAGATCAATCAGTCCCGCTTTCCAGATGTTGCGAAACTGGATTAATAAATCAGCGACCGAAAACTTCAGACCGAGCAGGAAAAACAAGACGATGATGCCTGCTTCTCCGCCGAGTTTTAATTCTTCCGGCAAATCATAATAAAGACCAAGTATGATTCCGATCAGGATAAAGGCAAGAATGCTCGGGAGGTGAAACCGTTCGCTGAGATAACTGACGACGAACAAGCCGATCAGAATCAATCCCGCATAAAGAAATATTTCCATGAGAGAGTTTTCCCTCCTTTCTTTTTCCTTTACCCTAAATCAAATACCTTAACGGGTTTGTCACAGAAATGAAAAAAGACAGACTTTTGCTGAGGGGCAAAAAGTCTGTCTGAAAATCAAATCACTTGAATGATAGTTCCTGTATACGGAGCGAGCGTCACTTCTAATGAAGGAAGTGGTGTGTTCGAAAAGAGATCCATTCCTTGGCCGGACTGAGGAGCCGGGATTGTCGCCTGATGATTCGAGTTATTGAAATAGACGTAATACGTCCCATCCTGACTCATACGACGCATGACGATGGTATTGGCTTCATCGTCGGCATGGACGAATGAAATCTGTCCGTGATTGGCAAGTGTCCTGTGCTGCTTTCGTAACTGAAGCAGATGTTTCGTGTACATCAACAGATTCAAATCCTGCTCTTCCGGATTCCACGGCATACATTTTCGGCAACCCGGATCCTGATCACCGTCGAGTCCGATTTCATCTCCGTAATAGATGACCGGACTTCCGGAGAAGGTCAGCATGGATAACAGCAACAGGCGCATCTTGTTTTTGTCGTTCCCGGCACGGGTCAAAGCACGTGGCGTATCGTGTGAACCGATTAAGTTAAACGATACTTCGTTGACGTTGACCGTGTTTGAGAATAAGACATGCGACATGTCATTGGCATAGGTGGAAGCAGATGTCTTATCGAGTGCAAAGAAATTAAGTGCAGCATTCGTGAACGGATAGTTCATAACGGCATCAAATTGGTCACCGAGCAACCATTCCTGTGAATCGTGCCAAATTTCACCGAGAATATACGTCTCCGGATCCGCTTCCTTGACGACAGAACGGAAGTCACGCCAGAAGGCATGATCGACTTCGTTGGCAACATCAAGCCGCCAGCCGTCGATTCCGAATTCTTCGACCCAGTAACGGGCGACATGAAGTAAGTATGCTTTTACTTCCGGATTTTCCGTATTGAACTTCGGCATTTCCGGAACAAACGCAAACGTGTCATAGTTCGGCATCGGCTCGGTTACGAGCGGGAAGTTGCGGAGGTGGAACCAATCCCGGTAAGAAGAATTGCTGCCGTGTTCCCGAATATCGGCGAATGCTTTATGGTGGAAACCGGCATGATTGAAGACAGCATCCAGCATGATGCGAATTCCATTTGCATGCAGTAAATCAACCATTTCCTTAAATTTTTCTTTAGTTCCGAACTGTGGATCGATTTCCAAATAATCAATCGTGTCGTATTTATGATTCGACTTGGCTTCAAAAATTGGACAGAAGTAAATGCCTGTGATGCCGAGATCCACTAAGTAATCGATTTTATCAATGACGCCTTGGAAATCACCGCCGAACAGATTTGTCGTTGTAGGTGCCGTACTGTTCCATGGAAGGGTACCGGCCGGATCATTCGTCGAATCTCCATTGGCAAAGCGGTCAGGGAAGATTTGATACCATACTGTATCCTTCACCCAGTCCGGAGCGTGGAACACGTCAACTTTGTTTAAAAAAGGAACACAGAAGTAGTACCCGGTATCATCTAGCGGCTTTTCATCAAACCAGCCACGTTCGGTAAAGACTTGACTCGAATGTCCATCATGAAGCCGGAATCCGTAACGAAGTCGGCGAAAAGGAGGGACTACATCGATGAACCAATAATCGAATAACTCATCTGACCCGCTCCGTTTCATAGGGGTTTCGAAAGTATTCCAATAGTTTGATTTGGACGGATCAAAGTTCCAATCGGCATCATCCGGATTTTCGGTATGCCAGTCGTACGGATCTCCCCAGATAAGATCAACATGGTCGACATCATTTTTTTTCGTCTGCAGTCGAACGTGAATGGTTTTGTCATCATACTTATAGACGAACGGTGACATCGCGCGGTGGAAAACAGCTTCTTTCAGCATTTTGGTCACTCCCTATGTGCAATCGCTTGCATTCTAATATAATTGTCCTCGACCTAAGAATAGTGAAGCGCTTTCTTAAAGTCAATTGGAATTCCAGAAAAAAACAAGAGGAGACAGGGAATCCTTCTACATTAGCGCAATCGATTGCACTTAGTTGTGCAAATGAGATAAATGTAAACGTTTTCTTTTTAAAATCATTTAACTAATGCGCCCGAACGATTTTTAAGAATACTTTTCAAAAATCTTTTTTGAATGTAAGGAAATATTTAAAGAAAAGGACTTGTCAAAAGGATTTTAGATTGTATAATAAAAATGTAAAGGTGATGCAAACGTTTTCATAAAACGCTTACAACCGCTCGGTTGTTATCATGAGAAAATGGTTGTGCCTTTATGCAAACGTTGTGCATCAGAACTTATCATTCGTACGTTAACTTGGGGAGGAATTTTCGAACATGGAAATCAAAAAATTAGTAGCAGGTCTTTCAGTATCTGTCATGGCAATCGGTGCTCTTGCAGCATGTGGCGGCGGAACAGATTCAGGTTCTTCTGATACAAGTTCAGAAGGCGGTAAAAAACCAACGAAAATCGTTATCTGGGAAGATACAGAAAAAGCGGAAACAACTAAAGCCGCTGCTAAAGCATTTGAGGAAAAAGAAGGCGTCAAAGTTGAAGTCAAAGAAGTTAAAATGACAGATCAACAAAAGAAAGTCGCTCTTGACGGTCCTGCAGGAAAAGGTCCGGATATCATTCTTCTTCCACATGACCAAATCGGAACAGTTGTTGACCAAGGGTTGATTGCTGAACTCAAAGACGGCGAAAAAGCACTCGAACCTTTCATCGATACAGCTAAATCAGCTGTTACGTTCGACGGTAAAGTTTACGGTTATCCTAAAGCAGTTGAAACACCAATCCTTCTTTTCAACAAAGATGAGTTAAAAGAAGCACCGGCTTCAATGGATGACCTGTACAAAATCTCAACAGAGCAGAAAAAAGATGGTAAATACGGTTTCCTCGCACTTTGGGATAACTTCTACTTCGCACACGGTCCAATCGGTGGATACGGTGGATACGTCTTTAAAGATAACGGTGGAAAACTTGATCCTGCTGACATCGGTCTCAACAACAAAGGTGCAGTTGAAGGAATGGATTACATCGGTAAATGGTATAAAGAGGGGCTCTTCCCGAAAGGTTTGATCGGCGGTGGCGGTGGTCAAGCAATGGACCAATTGTTCGGCGACAAGAAAGCAGTCGCAGTCATGAACGGACCATGGGCAGTCGCAAGCTATAAAGAAAAAGGGATTAACTTAGGTGCTTCAGCACTTCCGAAGCTTCCAAACGGTGAAGCAATCAAAACATTCGTAGGCGTGAAGACGTATGCTGTTTCAGCTTACTCGGAAAACCAAGAATGGGCAGAAAAATTCCTCAAATCGTTAACGGGTGAAGAAAACGCGAAAGCGATGTTTGAGAAATACAACGAGATCCCACCGGTCACTTCGCTTCAAGAAGATGCAACGATCAAAGACAACGAAGTGGCAGCAGCCGTCTTCGCACAGTCTAAAGACGGTGTACCAATGCCGAACATCGCTGAAATGGGTCAAGTTTGGGAGCCGATGGCAGCAGCACTTCAACTTGTTGCAACAAACAAACAAGATGCACAAAAATCAGCTGATGACGCTGTGAAACAAATCAAGCAACAAATCGAAGCAAACAATCAATAATCAACTGAATGACTGACACAGAATTAAAGAAAGGGGGATCTTGGATTCCCCCTTATCTTTATGGTTGGAAGAGAAGCCTGAGGTCAGACATGACCTTTGGAAAGGAGAACAGACGATGGCGGCCATTGCGACACCACAACCCACGAAAACACCAAAGCCAAAAACGAATCACCGGACGATTGCAGCAGCGATATCGATTGTTCCAGGAATGGGGCAACTGTACAATAAACAATTTTTAAAGGGTGCGACATTTTTTATCGTCGTCCTATCGTATTTTTTAGTTAACTTCGAACTGTTTTTTAAAGGTGCTGGGAACGGTCCCGGAGATCGCGGAGCGATCTGGGGATTGATTACACTCGGTGAGGTAGCAGGCGTAAGGGGGGATCACTCGATCTTCTTGATGGTCGAGGGAATCATTGCATTGATTCTGCTTGTGTTTGGTATCGCCATTTACGTCTGGAACTTTATCGATGCGTATCGAATCGGTAAGCTCCGTGACTTGGAATTAGAAGTTCCTTCTTTGAAAATGCAGCTACGGAACTTCCGAGATAACGGTTTCCCGTACGCGATGCTGATTCCATCGTTGGTTCTCCTTGTCTTCACAGTCGTCTTACCTTTGATTTTCACGTTTTTAATTGCCTTTACGAACTATAAATTCAATAATTCACCACCGGCGAAACTCGTTGACTGGATTGGGATTCAAAACTTCCTGAACATCTTTACGGTCGACATCTTCCGCGACACGTTTGTCAGCGTACTCGGATGGACACTCGTTTGGACGGTCGCTTCGACAACAGGTGTCATCGCAATCGGGATTGGTCTTGCGGTCTTGTTGAATCAAAAAGGACTAAAAGGAAAACGTTTCTTCCGTTCGATTTTGATTTTATCTTGGGCTGTACCGGCATTCATCACAATCCTCATCTTCCGCTCCATGTTCAATGAGACGTTTGGTGTCTTTAATACGACACTGCTACCGGCAATCGGACTCGACAGCGGTGTCGAGTGGATGACAGATCCGACGTACACGCGTTTAGCCCTGATTGGTATTCAGTGGTGGCTCGGTTTCCCGTATATCATGACATTGACGACAGGGATTCTGCAGTCGATTCCAGAAGATTTGTATGAAGCGGCAACGATTGACGGTGCGACGTCAGGTGAAAAATTCCGCCTGATCACATTGCCGATGATCTTGTTTGCAACAGCACCGATCTTGATTACGCAATATACGTTCAACTTCAATAACTTCAACATCATCTATCTCTTTAACAACGGGGGACCGGCTGTTCCGGGTCAATCGGCCGGTGGAACAGACATCCTGATCTCCTGGATTTACAAACTGTCACTTGGTTCGAATCCGCAGTACGGATTTGCTGCCGCGATTACACTGGTGCTGTCGTTCTTCATCATGACGATTGCCGTCATTCAGTTTAAACGTTCAAAATCATTCAAAGATGAGGATATGATCTAATGAGAAAACAAAACCGAATCAATATGGCGTTGTCATACCTCATTTTGACGATCGCCTCGATAATTATCGTGTATCCGCTCCTTTGGGTTGTCGGCACATCGCTCAACCCGGGGAAAAGCATCACTTCGGACATCTTCCCGAGCAATCCGACATTGATCCATTACTTTGATTTATTTGATGCGACACAAACGGATTATGGCATGTGGTATCTGAATACTATCAAAATCGCTGTCATTACGATGGTCGTTTCCGTCGCACTGATTACGTTGACAGGTTACATTTTCTCACGTTACCGGTTCGTCGGACGTAAGAATTCACTGATCTTGTTCCTCGTCTTGCAGATGGTTCCGCAATTCGTTGCCATTATCGCAATTTACGTTCTGTTGAACATGTTGCAATTGTTTGATACGCATTTGGCATTGATTCTTCTGTATGCAGGGGGAGCGATTCCAATGAACACGTATCTTGCAAAAGGATATTTTGATACAATACCAAAAGAACTGGATGAAGCGGCGCGGATGGATGGGGCAGGACATCTTCGGATTTTCTGGCAGATCATTCTTCCACTTGCAAAACCAATGGTAGCTGTTATCGCTTTGTTCAACTTCATGGCACCGTTCAACGATTTCATCCTGGCGTCACTTGTTCTCCGCTCGCCGGAGAAACAGACACTCGCTGTTGGACTGTACAACATGGTTTCAGAGCAATTCGATAATAACTTCACATTGTTTGCGGCAGGTGCCGTATTATCAGCAGTACCAATCGTTCTTCTGTTCTTCGCATTCCAGCGTTTCTTCGTATCTGGACTGACGGCAGGCGGAACGAAAGGTTAATCAATCAAGGGGGAATCAGCGGCATGAGACGAGGCGTGATGCTTCTCCTCTTGCCGCTTCTCTTGTCTATCGGAACGTTTCCACAGACAAGCGAAGCTGCAGGATGGGAAAAAGAACGAATGTATTTCATCATGGTTGACCGGTTTGAGAACGGTGACAAAAGTAATGACTTAGAAGCAAATCCCGATGATCCAAAAGCGTTTCAAGGCGGGGACTTAGCAGGTGTCACAAAGCGTCTGGATTATATCAAGGATCAAGGATTTACATCAATCTGGCTGACGCCGATTTTCAAGAACCGGCCAAACGGCTATCACGGATATTGGACGGATGATTATTATGAGATCGATCCGCATTTCGGAACAAAAGAAGAATTTAAAACGTTAGTCAAAGAGGCACACAAACGTGATCTGAAAGTGGTGCTCGATTTAGTCGTCAATCACCTCGGACCGAACCATCCACTCGTAAAAGAAAAACCGGACTGGTTCCATAAAGAACAGACCATCATGAACTGGAACAATCAGGCGGAAGTCGAGAACAATTGGCTGTTTGATTTACCGGATTTCAATACGGAAAATAAAGAGGTCGTCAAGTATTTGATTGACGTTGCGAACTACTGGGTGGATGAGACCGGAATCGACGGCTACCGACTCGATACGGTCCGTCATGTTCCGCCGGCTTTTTGGAAAAAATTCATCCCGGCCGTCAAAAAAGAGCATTCGGATCTCTTTTTATTAGGCGAAGTATTTGACGGTGATCCGCGTAAGATTGCGATCTATTCGAAACTGGGATTTGATTCTGTGACGAACTTCCCGTTTTACTACGGAATCAAGGATCAGTTTGCCCGGAAAAATGGTTCGGCGGAAGAATTAGATTCGGTTTATAATCGAGATACTACGTTTAATCCGAAAGCGATGTCCTTAGCGAACTTTATTGATAATCATGATTTAAAACGCTTTATTACGGAAGCGAAAATCGGTGGAGCCGCGGATGAGGAACGACAATTGCGTTTAGCGTTATTCGCTTTATATGCAGCACCCGGCATGCCGATCGTCTACCAGGGAACAGAAGTCGCGATGCCCGGTGGAGAAGATCCGGGAAACCGAATGATGATGGAATTCGATAAAAACGATAAGATGCAGGAATATGTGCAGACATTAAACAAGATGCGCAAGAACTATCCTGCTTTTGAGACTGGGAAACAGCGGTTGGTGGCGAAAACGGACCATATGGCGGTCTTCGAACGAAAAGTCAAAGATCAGTCTGTCCTATATGCCATCAATTTAGGGGAAAAGAAAACGACATTGCGCGTGAAAGCATCAGAAATCGGTGACGATCAACGTCTGCGGGGGCTATTGTTCTCTGACGTCGTACGTCAAGACGGAGATGCCTATGAAGTAACGCTTGATGCGGGCAGTGCCAATGGATATGTCGTGGAACATTCGCAGGTCAACTGGATGTCGCTCGTTGCGATCGGCTCAATCGCTCCGATCCTTGCCTTAATCATTTTATTCGTCCATCGACGACGGATCAATCGGACAAAGGAAACACACTAAAATACATTTGTAGGGAAATGATGAGGTGAAAGGGATGCAAGTAACAATCAAGGATGTCGCAAGAGAAGCGAACGTTGCACCGTCTACGGTCTCACGTGTAATTGCCAACAGTCCGCGCATCAGTCAAAAAACAAAAGAACGTGTCCGTCAGGCGATGGAGGAACTCGGCTACTATCCGAACGTCCATGCCCGGAGTCTTGCTAATCGAACGACTCAGGCCATCGGTCTTGTCATGCCCAGTGCAGCAACAAAAACACTGCAAAATCCATTTTTCTCGGAAGTAATTCGCGGAATCAGCACAAAAGCACATCAAAACGGTTATTCGTTGTATATGACGACAGGGGTTTCGGAAGAAGAAGTCTACGAAGGTGTCGTCTCGATGGTTCAGGGTCGTCGGGTCGACGGTGTCGTGGTCTTGTATTCTCGGACGGATGACAAGGTCGTTCAATTTTTACAGGATTCGAAGTTTCCGTTCGTCGTTGTCGGGAAACCATTCAGTGACTCCTCGCATGTCACCTATGTCGATACCGACAACTATCTTGCGGGGCGCGAAGTCACGAAATATTTACATCAACTTGGACATGAATGCATCGCGTTTGTCGGGGGATCCCAGGATTTAGCCGTCACTCAGGAACGGGTCGGTGGATACAAGACAGCTTTGATGGAGGAAGGTCTTCCGATCAACGAATCATATATCGTCAGTGCACCGTTCATGACGACCGGAGGAGCAGACGCCGTCAAACGATTGATGTCGCTTGAGCACCCGCCGACGGCTGTCGTCGTCAGTGATGATATGATGGCGCTTGGTGTCATGAGTACGTTAAATGAGATGGAAATCAGCGTACCCGATCAGATGGCTGTCGTCAGTTTCAACAATCTGTTCATCGCGGAATTTTCCAGTCCGCCGTTGACCTCCGTTGAAATTAACATCTTCGGTTTAGGATTTGAAGCAACAAACTGTCTGATCGAACAAATGAACGAAGAGGCGACACCTTATGGAAAACGTGTCATCGTTCCTCATTATCTAGTTGTTCGTCAATCTTGCGGCGGCACGGCAAAATAAAATGAATGTTATTCAAGAAAACACCACTTGTCCGTTCGCGGCAGGTGGTGTTTTCTTGTGCGGAAAAGGACACGAAAGCTCTCCGTGATCCAAAAAGACAGGACGGATGGAAAAAGATTTTTATTTTCGTGCAAACGATTGCATTAACGATGATTATGTGTAGAATAAAGAATGTAGAGAAAATTAAAACGCTTACAAAAAGATGCCTAAGCATCGATGTGATTAAGAATAAGGGAGCGACTAATCATGAAACGATTGTTTGATATCAATGAATGGAAAATTACGGAGCAGGGTTTTCATCCGGAAGACAACCGGCTTGCTGAATCGATGACAGCGATCGGAAACGGTCATATGGGAATGCGCGGAAATTTTGAAGAAGACTACTCGGGAGACACGCATCAAGGGATGTACGTCGCGGGCGTCTACTACCCGGATAAAACACGGGTCGGCTGGTGGAAAAACGGCTATCCGGAATATTTCGCCAAAGTCTTGAATGCCGTCAACATCATGGGACTTCGTGTTTCGATCAATGGCAAGAATGTCGATTTAAACGAGTGGGAAGTCGTCGATTTTAAACGGGAACTCGACATGCAACACGGTGTTCTGACACGGACGATGCTGATCCGAAACGGAATCGAGGAAACGAAAATTGAGTCGAAACGCTTCTTCTCGATCGTTGATAAGGAATTAGCTGCACTTCGTTACACGGTCACACCGGTCAACTTTGATGCGGAAGTCGTCATCGAATCCTATCTCGACGCCGACGTCGAAAACGAAGATTCTAACTATGACGAGAAATTCTGGCTTCCGGTCGAGCACGGCGTGGAAGAACGGTTTGCTTACGTCACGTCAAAAACGAAGAAGTTGGACTGGCATGTCACGGCGGCGATGATTACCGATGTCGAAGGTGCGAGATGCGAAGTGCTTGAAAGTACATTACAATATGTCGCCAATCGTTTCACGAAACAGGTACCGGCCGGTGAAGCAGTGACGGCTGAAAAGTTAGTGGCCCTCGTCACGAATCGTGATTATGAGATTGAAGACTTGCTGGCACAGGCGATGAAACACGTGAATGACGCTTTTGAGAGCGGATTTGACAATGTGCTTGCAGCACATGAAGCGGCCTGGTTGAAGCACTGGGAAGAAGCGGACGTGAAGATTGAAGGGGATATCGAAGCCCAACAGGGAATTCGTTTTAACATTTTCCATATGTTCCAGACGTACACAGGCGAAGATTCCCGCCTGAACATTGGGCCAAAAGGGTTTACGGGAGAAAAATACGGTGGGGCGACTTACTGGGATACAGAAGCGTATTGCCTGAACTTCTATCTTGCGACATCGAAGCCGGAGGTTGCCTGGAATTTGTTGAAGTACCGTCATAACCAACTCCCGCAAGCGAAAGAAAATGCGGATAAAAATGTCGGAATGAAGGGTGCTTTATATCCGATGGTGACGATGAACGGGGAAGAGTGCCACAATGAGTGGGAAATTACGCATGAAGAAATTCACCGGAACGGTGCGATTGCCCATGCGATTTATAACTATACGAACTACACAGGAGATACCTCTTACCTCGGACAATACGGCTTTGAAGTGCTCGTTGAAATCGCACGTTACTGGGCGAGTCGCGTCAACTATGTCCCGCATAAAGATGTTTATATGATTCTTGGTGTCACTGGACCAAATGAATACGAAAATAACGTCAATAACAACTGGTATACGAACTTAATGGCTGCCTGGTGTCTCGAGTATGCGCAGACAGTCTATCGTCACCTGGAGCAGGAAGAACCGGCACGCCTCGAAGAATTGATGCATCAATTGGCTCTCACGGAAGAAGAATTAGCTCACTGGGCCGAGATTGATCAGAAAATGTATTATCCGAAAGACGATTCTGTTCCGGATGTATTCATGCAGCAAGACGGTTTCATGGATAAGGAACAGATTATGGTCGCGGATCTTGATCCAAAACACCTACCGTTAAACCAAAATTGGTCGTGGGACCGTGTTCTGCGTTCTGTCTTCATCAAACAGGCTGATGTTCTGCAAGGACTCTATTTCCTGACGGATCGTTTCTCGATCGAAGAGAAGAAGAAAAACTTTGATTTTTATGAGCCACGGACGGTCCATGAATCATCACTTTCACCTTGTATCTATTCGATCATTGCGGCTGAAGTCGGTTATGAAGAAAAAGCGATGGAACTCTATCAACGTTCGGCACGGCTCGATCTTGATAACTATAACAACGATACGGAAGATGGTCTCCACATCACGTCGATGGTCGGATCCTGGATGTCAATCGTTCACGGATTTGCCGGACTGCGTGTCGAGCAGGGGACATTGTCCTTCAAACCGATGTTGCCAAAGGGCTGGACGAGTTATTCGTTCCGGATGCAATGGCGTGGACATCACATTCTCGTTCAGGTCAAGCAGAACGAAGTGTGCATTGAACAAAACGTAGGTGAAGCCTTTACGTTACAGCTTCACGGTGAACCGGTTGAAGTCCCGGCAGAAGGTGCGGTTACCATTCCAGCTTCGATGACTGTTTAAGAAAACCCGAAAAAAGACGGATTTTTACCGGATATGAAACAAAGGGGGACGGATGTCAAATCTGCCCCCTTTTTTCGTCTGAGGAAGAATGTGTTCAACTTCTGAAAATGAGAGCGTTACCAAAAAAAAGAAATGTAATTCTTTCATCATCTTGACTATCCGGACACATTTGTTATGTGCTAAAGTGTTCCAAGATAGTTTACGAATGAGAGGAGAACAAGGTGTGACAGCGGTTGTAAAGGAAAGTATGCTAAAAGTGATTGTCGCCTCGATTGGCGGGTTCGTCATCGCAGTAGCGATGAACTGGTTCTTGATTCCAAGTGGTGTTTACTCGACAGGATTTACGGGACTTGCCCAGATTTTAACGCAGGTGTTACAAGGGACGGCGTTTGCTTTCGGGGAAAACGTCTGGTTCTTAGTCTTGAATCTGCCATTGATTGTTTTAGCATGGATCATGCTCGGACGCAGTTTTACCATCATTACATTGATATCGGTTTTGGCGACAACGATTTTTATCGGACTTATTCCTCAGTATGCTGTTATTCCGGGTGATCAAACGCTCAATGCCGTATTTGGTGGGGTCTTACTGGCAATCGGAACCGGAATTACGATTAAATTCGGGGCATCTACGGGTGGTTTTGATATCGTGGCATTGATTTTTGCCCGTTTCTCCGACCGGAGCGTGGGATTATACCTGTTTGTATTGAACTTTTTGATTGCAATCCTTGCAGGAGCATTGTTTGGTTGGTCGACGGCACTGTATACGATTGTCTTCATTTATGTCACGTCGAAAGTCGTCGATGAAATTCATACAAGCAATCAACGGTTGACGATTTTCATCATTACGAATCATGCCGACGATATCACGACGGCACTTCATCAACACATCATTCGCGGAATTACTCAGATGCCGGCCATCGGGACGTACTCACGGGCTGAGAAGTCGACGCTGATGATGGTCATCGAACGGCATGAGTTGCGCGATATTGAACGGATTTGCCGCGATGCAGACGAAACGGTGTTCATCAACGTCGTCGCGACAGACTCTGTCGTCGGTTACTTCCGTAAAGGGTAAAGTGAAACAACAAAGCCGGTTTTTCTGTCTGATGGACAGAGAAGCCGGCTTTGTTCATGAGATTAAATCAGGCCGAGCACATGTTTCAGGTAATAAGCGATTCCGTCTTCCTGGTTCGATTTCGTCGTACCGTTGGCAACCAGTTTCAGTGCTCCGATGGCGTTGCTCATCGCGACACCATGCCCGACGTACTCGAGCATTTCCAAGTCGTTTTCTTCATCTCCGAAAGCAATGATCTGTTTTTGTTCGATTCCGAGATGACGTGAAATTTGGTGTAAGCCGATTGCTTTACTCGTACCTTTTCGCATGACCTCGACCATATATTCCGGTTTGACCCATTGACGGTTCAAGACCGTTTCCGCATGAATGCTCGAAAGTTCGGACCGGATGTCCTGGACATGTTCACCTTTCGCATGAATCAGGAGCGATGTCGGTTCGTGTTGCAGAACCTTTCGTAAATCGCCGGTCGTTACGGATAAAGCATGATCTGTATAGAATTCATAAATTCCGACCGGATCATTTTGGAAGTAAACATGATCGGTCACCTCACACACGATATTTTGTGTTTTCGAGTCCGATACCGACTCCAGGATGTGCTGGACGGTTTTCAGCGGAATCGGATGATGGCTGACTTCAAAATGTGGATCATGCGGATGGTGAACCAGTCCGCCGTTAAAATTGACGATCGGTGTCGTCAATCCGAGTTCATCGTAATAGCGTTTCGCGTGCCGGAAAGGACGTCCGGTGGCGATGACGACTTCGTGGCCGTTCTCGCGTGCCGTTCTCAATGCGTGTAAGTTGGCCTGACTGATGGTTTTGTCGTCGCGTAATAATGTGCCGTCCAAATCGACGGCGATCAGATGACGTTGCATGGGATACTCACTCCACTCTGGATTCATTACGCTTACTGTAGCATAATCCATCGAAAAATATCTAAAATTGTCTGCTTTTTGAATTCGGGAAAGCGTTTAAAAAAATCGGAGAAAAGCTGTCCGTTCCCTTAAAAAATGATATACTACGAAACGTAGGACATTAAAAAGTAAGTTAAGAAATGGAGGGGGAAGAATGCGTTTTCTCGTTACATTCTTCTGGTCGTTCTTACTCGTGAACACAGCCGTGTTCATCGTATCAGCGGTCGATGCAGTCACGTATAACTTCGGATTCGCGACAGCTATGTCAGTCGTGACTTCACTTGTCGTCTTCGCACTTGATGCAGTCAATGAAGATCTTGGTCTTGTTCAAGGGACAAAGGCAGAATAAGGTAAAAGCGAGATATCGTCATTTGGACGATAGGCTCGCTTTTTATGATTTGGGAGGCAAGTGATGATAATACTTAAAAATGTAACAGTAGCCGGTGAAGCGACGGATGTACTGATTGGTGCGGGGAAGATTCTTGCCATCGGTTCCTATACGGTGGATGAACGGCTGATTACTCAGACGATTGACGGGACGGGGAAACAACTGATCCCGGGTCTGCTCGATGGACACGTCCATCCAATCGGCGGGGGCGGGGAAGGTGGTTTTGCAACACGGACACCTCCGCTTTCGGCCACTGATTTTCTCGAAGCAGGTGTTACGACCGTCGTCGGATTGCTTGGAACAGATGGCTGGACACGAACAGGAATCGATTTGCTCGCACACTTGCGGGGCTATACGAGCCAAGGAATCCGTTCTTTTCTCTTGTCAGGCAGTTACGCCGTCCCGCCGGTTTCGATTACGCCGTCGATTGCTGAAGATATTCTGTTGATTAACGAAGTCATCGGAATTGGTGAGATTGCGATCAATGATCATCGTTCCACCCAACCGACGGTCCATGAGTTGTCACGTCTTGCTTCGCAAGCACGGATTGCCGGTCTCTTAAAAGGAGTGCGGGGAACGATGAATGTCCATATCGGCGACGGGAAACGCGCCCTTGCTCTGCTCGAAGAAGTAGTCGAAATGACGGATATTCCGATTACCCAATTTTTGCCAACGCACATCAACCGTAGTGAACGGATTTTTGAAGCCGGCTTACGTTGGGCGAAACAAGGCGGGCGTATTGATTTTACGACCTGTACGACGGAAGCATTCATTAAAGAAGGGGAAATTCCAGCAGGACAGGCGCTTCACCGTGCTCTTGCTGCCGGTATTCCTTTGACCCGGATTACGATGTCCAGTGACGCCGGTGCAAGCCTGCCTGCCTTTGACGAGAGCGGGAAACTGCTTCGTCTTGAAACCGGAAAACCGACCTCGATGTTGGATGCGGTCCGTGAAGCAGTGAAGCATGGCGTGCATTTCAAGGACGCGATTCAGACGGTCACGTCAAACGTCGCCGAGGCCTATGGTATTTCCGGAGGGAACATCCAACCAGGTGAACGTGCCGATCTGTTACTGATTGATGACGCTTTGCAAATCGATACGATTCTTGCAGAGGGGCATGCTATAATGATTCAGAAAAAATGGCTGTTGCCAAAATGACGGAGGGATACTGTGTCAAAGAAATCTAACCGTGTGAAACCAACCAAAAAACCGCAATCGAAAGCCAATTGGATTACGGCTGGTGTGATTGCGCTGATCGTCTTAATCGGGGCGACGATGTTACTGTTTACGGATCGAGAGGATACCGCCTCTAAAAACGGAAACCTAACTGCGAGTCAAGTGTCGGATAAGCTGAAGTCCGGTGATGAATTTTATACGTATTTTTATCAGACGGGATGCGTACACTGTGAAAAAGTAAAACCGTACTTAGTACCACTCGGTGAAAAACAGGATATTCCATTTGAACAAATTGACTTAGCCGTCGAACAGTCGGCTTGGGACACGTTTGGGATCGAAGGAACACCAACTGTCGTTCATTTCAAAGATGGAAAAGAAATCAGCCGCGTATCCGGAGAGCAGACAGAAGACGCGTATAAAGAATTTTTCGCAGGGAAAGCCGTGAAAAATTCCGAGGAAGAGTCGTCAGGTGATTTAAATGATTAAAAAATGGTTCTTTACGCAACTGTTTGAATTGAACGGTCATCCGTCCGTCGCAAGACAATTGCGGCGCTTTGCGATGAGTCCGGTCAGCCGCCCGCTGATTCGACCGTTTGTTAAAATGTATGACTTACAGATGCAGGAGGCGGATCAGCCGCTTGAGTCGTATAAGACGCTGCATGATTTGTTTGTCCGGAACTTAAAGGAAACCGTCCGTCCGATTGACGAGTCGGCACAGGCAGTCGTCAGCCCATGTGACGGTGTCTTATCCGTTGTCGAGGATTTGACGGAAGACAGTCGTTTTACCGTCAAAGGGCAGACGTATTCGGTATCTGAGTTGCTCGGTTCGCATCACGAGGCCCAGAACTACATCGGTGGACGGGTATTGATCTTTTATCTCAGTCCGCAAAATTATCACCGGGTACATGTACCAATCGACGGAACCGTCCGGACGAGCTATACACTCGGACGTGATTCGGCACCGGTCAATGATCTGGGACTTGAATATGGAAAACGGCCGCTGACACGAAACTATCGCCGGGTCACCCGTATCACGCACGGGAAACACGCACTGGAGCATGTGATGGTCGGTGCTTTGAACGTGAACACCATCGTCCGGACGAATCAAAACCGGGAAGTCAAACGAGGTGACGAGTTCGGCTATTTCTCATTTGGTTCGACGGTCGTCTTGATTTGCCCGAAAGATGCGATGACGTTAGAATCGAACATTCAGGGTCCTGTCTTAATGGGGAACCGCATCGGTTATTGGAATTCATGAATGAAGACGCTCCCGTCACGAAGGGAGCGTTTCGTCATGCTTAGGAGGAATCTGTCATGCAGGTTTTATTATTTACGGGAGCGTCGGGTTCGTCGCTTCAAATTTACGGGGCCTTATTCATTTTTTTAGTGACCTATGCTTTGATCATCAGTGAAAAAATCAGCCGGGCGATCGTCGCCCTGTTAGGTGCGCTAGCAATGGTGATATTCGGGATCGTCCGTTTGGAATCTGCCTTGTTTGAATACGTCGAATGGGGAACAATCGTCTTATTGATCGGGATGATGATTTTAGTGACGATTGCCAACCAATCGGGCCTGTTTGAATACATCGCGATTCGGGCGGCGAAGAAAACAAAGGGAGATCCCGTGAAAATCCTGATTTTACTGTCCGGATTGACGGCACTCGGATCTGCCTTTTTAGACAATGTCACGACAGTTCTGTTGATTGTTCCCATCACGTTTTCGATTACGAAAGTCTTAAAAATCAAACCGTTCCCGTTTTTACTCGCGGAAGTTTTATTTGCCAACATCGGCGGAACGGCAACATTAATTGGTGATCCCCCGAACATCATGATCGGAGCAGCCAATCCGCATTTGACGTTCAATGCTTTTTTGTTGAATCTTGCACCGGTGATCGTATTAATCACCGTCGTGACGATTGGTATTTTGTACCTGGTCTTTCGAAAACATTTGCACGTGGAACCGGAGGATCAGCAAAAATTAATGGAAATTGACGAAAACAGCTACATCATCAGCCGGAAGCTGGTCATGCGCAGCAGTATTGTCTTAGTCAGTACGATCGTCTTATTCGTCATCCATCCGTTGCTCAGTCGAATCGGTCTTCATCTCGAAGCACCAGCGATTGCGATTCTCGGCGCAACCGTCTTGATGCTGCTGACGATTGAAAACAACCATCAACTGGAAGAAGTATTCGCCCGGGTCGAATGGACAACGATCTTTTTCTTCGCCGGACTGTTTATTCTCGTAGGCGGCATTCAGGAAGTCGGAATCATCCGTTTCCTGGCGGAGAAAACGATTACGTTGACAGGCGGAGACATCCAGACGACGGCAACAGCTGTTCTTTGGTTATCGGGTGTTGCCAGTGCAACGATTGATAATATTCCGTTCGTGGCGACGATGATTCCTTTAATCAACGATGTTGCGGCAGGAATCGGATTGTCGCCGGACAGCCAGCAAGTCGACGTCCTCTGGTGGTCGTTGTCGCTCGGAGCATGTCTTGGCGGAAACGGGACATTGATCGGAGCATCAGCCAATGTGATTGTCGCGGGGCTTGCGACGCGGCAAGGGGAGAAGTTTACGTATGGACGATTCCTGCTTTACGGAGCACCGATCACCATCGTGACGCTGATTATTTCGCAACTCTATTTATGGATCCGCTATTATTGAACAGAAATGACGAAACGGAAGAGACACGTGCTCTTTCGTTTTCTTTTGGTCGTCGCTCTATCAAATGGATTGTGCTATAATCGAACGATAAGAACATAACTGTTTCTTAAACTTAACTATAGAGCTAGACCATTATCTGGAGGTTTTATTCTTGTTTAAACGACTTTATCCAAAACATTTTGTGGCGTCGATCTATGATATCGACTTAGAGATGTTAAAACGAAACGGTGTCAAAGCAATTTTGACGGATCTTGATAATACACTTGTTGCTTGGAATATTGCCGATGCTCCAGACGAATTGGTGTCATGGCTCGATATGGTGAATAACCAATATGGATTTGACGTCATCATCGTCTCGAATAACAACGGCGATCGAGTCAAGAAATTCGCGGATCCACTTGGCTTACATTATATTGCACCGGCACGTAAACCGTTACCGATCGGTTTTAAACGCGCGTTGACGGAATTTGGTTATCACGCGAAGGAAGTTGTCTTCCTTGGAGATCAACTGTTTACAGACGTGTTAGGCGCAAATTCAGTAGGTATCGAAGTCATCCACGTGCAACCCGTCGTCAAGACAGACGGTGTCGTCACAAAATTTAATCGCTTGATGGAACGGTTGATTTTCCGTCGGATGAAACGCAAAGGCATCTACAAATTGACGCAACGTGTCAAAGAAGATCCGGCAGCGTTAAAACACCCGATTGAAACGCTTCGTCAAGATAAGCAGCAATGACCCTGTCATACCGGTAGATGAAAGGATAGGCAGCAGTCGCAACATGTACGGCGAAAGGTCGGAAGTTACGCTCTTGGAGTGGCGTGCAGGGCGCTACGTTGAATAGAGAAGGGAAAGTCCCGATGCGGCTCAACACACACATGGAAGAAATCAATTGCGCAGGCTGTGGTGTCGCGATCCAAACAGAGGATCCAAAAGCACCTGGTTATGCGCCTAAATCTGCACTTGACCGTGAAATGGTCATTTGCCAACGTTGTTTTAAACTAAAACATTACAACCAAATTCAAGACGTCGCATTAACGGACGATGATTTTGTCAAAATCTTAGATGGAATCGGTCAAAAAGATGCATTAGTCGTTAAAATTGTCGATATTTTTGATTTTAACGGAAGTTGGTTACCTGGATTACACCGGTTTGTCGGAAAAAATGATGTGTTGCTCGTCGGAAATAAAGCCGACCTGCTCCCGAAATCACTTAATCCGAATCGTCTGATGAACTGGATGCGCCAAACATCAAAAGAACTTGGTCTGCGTCCGGTCGATGTCCATCTGATCAGTGCGAAAAAAGGACACGGTGTGGATGAGTTGGCGGAAAAAATCGATTATTACCGTAAAGGACGCGACGTTTACGTCGTTGGCTGTACGAACGTCGGTAAATCGACATTGATCAACCAAGTCATCAAACGTTTCGGTGAAGAAGAAGAAGCTGTCATCACAGTCAGCCACTTCCCGGGAACGACACTTGATTTGATTGATATCCCGCTCGATGATAACTGTAATCTGTACGACACACCGGGAATCATCAATCATCACCAAATGGCACATTATGTGGATGCAAGAGACTTGAAATTGATTACGCCGAAAAAAGAAATCAAGCCGCAAGTCTTCCAAATTCATCCGCAACAAACATTGTTCTTCGGTGGTCTGGCACGTCTTGACTACATGGAAGGCAACAAACGGTCATTCGTCATCTATATGTCAAATGACTTAAAAGTACACCGGACGAAGCTCGACAAAGCAGACGATCTGTATGCGAATCATAACGGAGAATTGTTATCTCCGCCGAATGAAAAGACGCTTGAGATGCTTCCGCCGCTCGTTCGACACGAGTTCAGTCTACGCGACAACATGAAAACGGATATCGTTTTCAGTGGACTCGGTTGGGTGGCAGTTCACGGAAAAGGCGGACGAGTTGCTGCCTATGCACCAAAAGGTGTTGCTGTCTCATTACGTGAGGCGCTTGTCTGATGCAATTTGCTGTCATCGGTCATCCGATTGCCCATTCACTTTCACCCATGTTGCACGAAACATGGCTGAAAGCGGCTGGGCTTTTCGGTTGTTATACTACGTTAGATGTCGAAGGGGACGGGCTGGAAGCGTTCGTTCAGAAGGTAAGAAAACGGCAGTTTGATGGAATCAATGTGACGATTCCACATAAGTCAGCCATCATTCCTTTTCTTGATCGTCTGGAGCCGGCAGCAGCCCGCGCCGGTGCCATCAATACCGTCTACTGGGACGGGGAGGAACTGGTCGGTGCAAATACAGACGGCACCGGGTTTGCCCGTGCCCTTGCGACACGGACGAATGCAAAAAACAGTTTGGTGATTGGAGCAGGCGGAGCAGCCCGCGGAATTATTCCGATGCTTCCCGGTCATGTTACTGTCATGAACCGGACGAATCAGACGGCTGAACAGGTGGCTGCTGAATTCGGACAATCTGCTGTTCCGTGGTCAAGGACGCTTGATTTGACGCCATATGATGTCATCATCAATACGACTTCTGTCGGAATGGCTCCTGCCATCGATCAGACACCAATTGAATTGACAGCGACGACAGCCTTGATTTGTGATATTATTTATCGACCGACCCCGACCCGTCTTTTGCGGGAAGCGACCGCAAACGGGCTTGATACACTTGATGGTGTTTTAATGTTTGTACTACAAGCGGCTGAAGCATTTGAACGCTTCACCGGTCATAAACCTGACATCGCTCTCGGCGAGCAGGTGATTAGAAAGCAATTGGAGGAATCATAATATGTTAACAGGTAAACAAAAACGTTATTTACGCGCAACGGCTCACGACTTAAGCCCGATTTTCCAAGTCGGAAAAAACGGTGTTGGTGAAGCGATGTGTGCAGACTTGATGGATGCACTCGAAAAACGTGAACTTTTGAAAGTACAAGTGCTTCAAAACTGTGCCGACGCTCCGAAAGATGTCGCGGCTGAGCTCGTTGACGGAACGAATGCAGAACTCGTTCAAGTCATCGGAAAAGTCATCGTTCTCTACAAGGAATCGAAAGAGAATAAGACACTTCAATTACCGCGATGAAGATCGGTTTGATGGGCGGAACGTTTGATCCACCCCATATCGGTCATCTGCTGATTGCGGAACAAGCAAAAGAGCAACTTCAACTGGATGCGGTCTGGTTTTTGCCGGCAAAACTGCCTCCGCACAAACAATCGACCGTGACGAGTGCGGCGAAACGGCTGGAACTTGTCCGAGCAGCCGTCCGGGACAATCAGGATTTTTCAGTATCGGAGATTGAGTTCGAACGGGAAACGAAATCGTACACGTTTGATACAATCCGGGAACTGAAGAGACGTTATCCCGAGCATGCATTCTTTTTCCTGATTGGTGCGGATTCATTAGTCAGTTTAGGGACATGGCACCGGTCGGAAGAGTTGTACAAGGAAATCGAGTTCGGGGCAGTCGCACGTCCGGGCAGTCGTTATCTGATTCCGGAAGGTGCGCGTGTCACAGCAGTCGATATGCCGTTGCTTGAAGTCTCTTCGACCGATATCCGGCAACGGGTGGCGAGAGGACGCAGTATTCGTTATCTCGTTCCGGAACCGGTCCGACAATTAATCGAGGAGTGGAACCTCTATGCGACTTGAAGAAGCGAAACGAATCATTAAGGAAACATTGCCTGGAAAACGTTACATCCATACACTCGGTGTCGTCGAGACCGCCATTCAAATGGCACGACAATACGGAGTTCAAGAAGACAAGGCTGCTTTGGCAGCCATGCTGCACGATTATGCGAAATATCGGAATGTGTCCGAGATGCAACGTGTAGCAGTGGAACTTGGACTGGATGAATTACTCAATTATGATGAAGAATTATTGCATGCACCGGTCGGGGCAGAACTCGTCAAGCGGGAACTCGGGGTGGAAGACGCTGATATTTATCAAGCCATCGCCAACCATACGACGGGTGCTCCGAACATGCCGCTGCTCGATCAAGTCATTTTTGTAGCAGATGCGATTGAACCGAATCGTCATTATCCGGGTGTCGAACAGCTTCGGCAAATCGCGCAGGAAGATTTGACGCAAGCTGTCATCGCGACACTTGTTCAGACGATTTCATTTTTATGCAAAAAACAAACAGTGATTTTTCCGTTGACGATTGAGACGTATAATGCGTTCGTGCCGGAAAAACGAAAGGGGACCGTCCTATGACAGTCGAACAAGAATTAAAATTAATCGTAAATGCAATTGATGATAAGCGTGCCGAGGACATCGTCGTACTCGACATGTCGAGCATTTCACCGATCGCGGATTACTTCGTAATTTGTGAAGGGAACTCGGAAAAACAAGTGCAAGCCATCGCGCGTGAAGTGAAAGAAGTCGCGCACAAAAATGAATTACCGATCAAACGACTAGAAGGAATGGACGCGGCACGCTGGGTCCTCGCAGATCTTGAGAACGTTGTCGTTCATGTCTTCCACCGTGATGACCGTGATTACTACAACCTTGAGAAGCTATGGGCAGATGCTCCTAAAGTCGAAGTCGAGATTGACTAATGGCGTACGAACAGTTTGCGTATGTCTATGACGAACTGATGCAAGACGTCCCGTATCCCGAATGGGTCGCGTGGGTACTTGAACAGGTCGAGCCCGGCAAGCGAATTGCGGATATCGGTTGCGGAACCGGAACGGCAACCTTGTTACTGGCTGACCATTATGAAGTCACCGGTGTCGACTTATCGGAAGAGATGCTTGAAATTGCCCAAGAAAAAGCAATGGAGACCAATCGGCACGTTGATTTTTGGGTACAGGACATGCGGGAACTGGAATTGCCGGAACCGGTGGATTCGATAACGATTTTATGTGATTCCTTGAATTACTTGCAGACGGAAGCAGATGTCAAACAGACGTTCGATAGTGCAGCACGTTTGTTGACGGACGGTGGAAAGTTGTTGTTTGATGTTCATTCCCCGTATAAAATGGAGACGTTATTTAACGGGAAAACATACGCCACCCATGCCGAGCAAAGTTCGTATATCTGGTTCGCAGATCCCGGTGAAGAACCGTTATCGGTTGTCCATGAACTGACCTTCTTTATTGAAGGCGAGGACGGCCGGTACGATCGTGTCGACGAGACACATCATCAACGGACGTATCCGCCGGAACAATATATCACTTGGTTGCGCGAAGCAGGTTTTCGTGTATGTGCCGTAACCGGTGATTTTAAATCCGATGCACCAACTGAAACAGCCGAACGTATTTTTTTCGTTGCTGAAAAAATATAAAGGTCTCTAACCATCAACGAATCTCATGTTGATGGTTTTTTTGACGTTGTTTTCGGGTGAACCGATGGATGATTGAATCAAAGGGAAGAATAAAGGCGGTCAGGAGAGGCACGTCACCGGATAATGAAGATTAGTCCTGTTCAGAAGCGACGGAAAGATTGATACAGTCGAAGGGACAGGAGGGATATGGATGACGATTCCACGTTTACAGCAAGTAGCAACGATCACGGTTGTTCTCTTACTGCTCGTTGTCTTATTTGTTCCGCTGCCTTCATGTTCGAACGAAGCATTGGTTGAAAAACCGGCAGTCGTTGAACGAGAACAGGAAGCACAGGCAGAAGACCGTTCGGCGGATCAGACGCTCGTCCAGAAAAAAATCATGGTTGATATCAAAGGGGCGGTCAAACGGCCCGGTCCATACAGTTTTCGACTCGGTGATCGCGTTCAAGATGCCATTAAACGAGCGGAAGTGACGGCGGAAGCGGACATCAAACAACTTAATCTAGCAGCACGTTTAATTGACGGTCAGGAAGTGATTGTTCCGACTAGAAAAAAGGCCAAGTCATCCAAGAAGGCGGCACCGGAAACTTCTGAACAGGCAGAAATTCCGAAAGGACTGCTCGATTTAAACGCAGCGACAGAAGAACAGCTGCTGGAAGTGCCGGGAATCGGTCCTGCTAAAGCCGGTGCGATTCTACAATACCGGGAAGAAAAAGGCGGTTTTGCAACGTATGAAAATCTTGGAGATGTAAAAGGTTTCGGACCAAAGACACTTGAAAATCTGAAAGCATATCTCATTGTCTACTGATGCCGCTGTTTCCGTTGTTTTTTATGATCGGACTTATTGCCTTAAAGGAATCTCTGTGGCTGGTTGCAATCTGTTCAATGATTCTTATACTAAAGTCCTGGTCGATGTCGAGGTATTCTGTTTTGTCACTTTTAGGACTGACGGTCGTGTTTTTACTGAGTATGCCGACAGAACAGCCGCTTGCACCAATCACAGTCATCGATATTCTGGACGCGAAACAGAACGGGGACCGAATCCGGTATCTCGCAAAATCCCATAATCAACAAATCGTTGTCGCCGCCACATTGGATGAAAAAACAGAGAGCGACTATGAACGGATCGGACAACGCTGTGAAGTCGAGTTGGAAGAACGGCCGGTGTTGCCGAGAGTGAATCTGGGCGGATTTGATGAAGCCCGTTGGATGCGCACCGAACAGTTACGGGGGAAATATGAGGTCGTGAAATGGGGCAAATGCACCGAAACTCCCGGATTGGGAGCAAACGGGCGGCGGATTCGCCAGCAGTGGATGACACGGATTGAACAACTTCCGGTCAAACAAGCGTTGTATGTGGAAGCTTTAGTGTTAGGCGAAGACCGCTTAATGGATCAGATGACGATGGAACGCTTTAAAAAGTTCGGACTCCTGCATGCAATCGTCATCTCCGGTTCACATATTGCCTTTTTAATTTTGACGGTCTTGTGGTTCTTAAAAAAACTGCGGTTGACGCGGGAGCGGAGATTTGAATTTCTATTGTTGACTTTGCCGTTATATGGATGGTTGACAGAATGGAGTGCCCCGGTCACACGGGCGGTCTGTGTCGCGATGGTGTTGCTGTTTTGTCACCGGATCAACCGGCGGCCGGATCCTTTGTGGGTCGTCAGTTTGATTGGTGCGCTTCAATTGGCGATTTCGTATACATCTTTGTATGATGTCGGATTTCAACTGACTGTCGGACTAACGATTTTTCTGCTCCTGTCCCGTAAGATGTGGGAAAAAATCAAACGTCCTTGGAACTGGCTGCTGATCAGCCTCTGGGCTCAAATCATGACAAGTCTTGTGTTGCAGCTGGCGCAACAGACGGAAGTTTCGTTGTGGTCGCCATTATTGAACATTCTTCTTGGCGGGTGGATAGAATGGGTGATTTTACCGCTGTCTTTCCTGGTCGGTACCGCGGTACTGATTCCATCGTCCGATAATCTGATTCGTCTGCATGGTCAGGCGACGTCTTTTCTCGATCAAGCATTGGCTTGGGCGGAAAAGCTGCCTGTCCCGACGGTTGCTGTTCATCTTTTTTCGTTGCCCGTACTTCTGATCGGGACAGGAACCGTCCTTAGCGGCTGGTGGTTAGCCGAACGAAGATGGTTCGGGCATCTGGTCCCGCTGGTCGGCCTGCTTGCAGCAAGCCTCTATATGGACCATCAGACGCCGGAGCGAATTACCTTTCTTGATGTCGGACAGGGAGACAGTACGGTCATTGAAAAAGCGGGGGAAACGTTTGTCATTGATACAGGAGGAGCGTTTTCTTTATCCATCCGTCCGCCGTTACGACCGTTTGATCCGGGAGGACAAATCGTTGCCCCGTTTTTACATACACGGGGAGAAACACACATTGAAGGATTGGTCGTCACACATGCGGATCATGATCATATCGGCGGATTGGTCGGTCTCTTGCGGAAGATTCAAGTAGACACGGTTTATATGGGACAGTTTGATAATCAAGATCCGAAACGGCGCGCATTGATTGATCAGATTGAAGCGACAGGAACACGGATTCAATTCATTCATTCGGGACAACGGATTCGTCCCTGGCTCGAAGTGGTGGCTCCGGCAACAAACGCAGAAGAAGAAAATGACCGGTCGGTCGTATTGCTTGCCGATGTTGCGGGGAAGCGCGTCTTGCTGACGGGGGATGCCAGTATTGATCAAGAGGAGACGTGGTCCGTCCAGAAGGTCGATATTTTAAAAGCCGGTCATCATGGTTCGAAAACATCGACCGGAGAACAGCTTCTGCAGAAAACGGATCCGGATCTGGTTATCATTTCGGCAGGGCGGAACAACCGGTATGGTCATCCTCATCCGGAAGTACTGGAACGAACAAGAGACCGGACCGTCATGCGGACCGATCAATCGGGAATGATAACTTGTTCTGCAACGGGCTGTGAACCTATGCTAAAATAAAAAACAGCAACCCCCCAAGGTTGCTGTTTTATTGATTATAGGCTTAAGAATTTAATGACAACGCCAATGATGAACAAGACTGCGAAAAAGCCGAACGATGCGCCAAAACCGACCGCTGAGTCAAGCGCGTCATTACGTTTTGACTGAATGTCGTTTTCAAACGCATTCTCACTTGGTGGACGTACTGAATGTGCCATGCTGCATTCCCCCTAAAAATAGATTCCGCTTCTAGTATAGCGGAATAAAAGAGGATTATCTATGATGAAGTTAAGAACAAACTGTGAAATGTGGTGGGGAAGATGAAAACACCTTGGCTTGTCAACGGAAAACTGGCGAACCTTTATTTATTATATGGAACGGAACGACATCTTTTGGAAGAGTGGGAACGTGAAATCGTCAAAGCCGCTTTACCGGACGGTGAACGTTTTGACTACATGAAAATTGATTTAAACGACCAACCGCTCGACGCCGTCCTGGACGAAGCGGAAACCGTCCCTTTTTTAAGTGATTACCGTGTCGTCATTGCCAAACCGGCTACTTTTTTAACGGGTGCAAAGGATAAAAAAACACATAATGTGGAACGGTTAGCCGAATACATCGTTCAACCTGCCGATTATGCAGTGGTCGTGTTGATCGTCGAGGCGGAGAAACTGGATGAGCGGAAAACAATCGTCAAACGGTTAAAGGACCGGGCTGTCATACTCGAGGCGAAGAAACCGACGACGGAAGAACTGTTTCGTTTCGTGATGGATGCTGTTAACGACAAAGGATACCGGATGGAGCGGCCGGCTATCGAACGATTGATTTTTTTGACGGGTGAGATGTGGGCGACACTGACACGTGAACTGGATAAACTCATGCTGTATGCCGGGGATCATCCGACGATTGAACTGGAAGATGTTAATTTACTGGTGCCGCGGACGTTAGAGGATAACGTATTCCAATTGACGGATTATTTGATGAAACGACAACTGGAACCGGCGATCCGTTTGATTCGGGATCTTGAAAAACAGGGACAGGAAGTCTTGGCATTACTCGGGCTGATGGCACGCCAGTATCGGATGATGCTGTTGTCAAAACGTCTGGCGGAACAAGGATACGGGGAGCGGCAAATCGCGTCAAAAGTCGGAGCGCATCCTTATGCCATCAAACTGGCCTTACAGGCGGGGAAACGGTTTACGTTTGCGCAGCTGGAGCAGGCGTTGGTCGCCATTACGACGACGGATGAAGGGATGAAGACGGGCAGAGGAGACAAACGAATTTTGTTTGATGCCTTGATTGTGCGGCTCGCTACATTATAGGAGGCAAAACAGATGGAGATTCGAATCATTCAAGCACCTGAAGTCATTTCACTTCGACATGAAGTATTGCGCCCGAACCAACCAATTGAGATGTGTACGTATCCGGACGATCAACGGGAAGGCACCTTTCACCTCGGAGGGATCAAGGACGGACACATCGTCGCAGTCGGTACTTTCATACAGCGTTCCCATGAGACTTATCCGGAATTGACCTATCAATTACGGGGGATGGCGACAAGTCCTGCTGTCCGTGGTGAAGGGTATGGAAAAGCATTGTTGGAAGAGGCACGGAATCGACTGAAAGCACAAGGTGCAGACGGTTGGTGGTGTAACGCCCGACTCGTTGCCGTTCCTTTTTATGAGCGACTAGGTTTGACGGTGGCAAGCGAATCATTTGAGATTGAAGGAATTGGTCCGCATCATATCATGGTGGATCGTTTCTGAGAAAAAGTAAAACCATCTGACAAGACCGTCGGATGGTTTTTAAACATAAAAAAATCACCACCGGAGCAGGCTCCAGGTGGTGATTCAATCACTGTATTCCTTCAAGGAAGAATTAAAGTGCGTTTACGAGACGAGCGAGACGTGATTTGTCACGACCAGCTTTGTTGCTGTGGATAAGACCTTTAGCAGCAGCTTTGTCGATTTTCTTAGATGCTGTGTTGAAAGCTACGAGCGCTTGCTCTTTGTTGCCTTCAGTAGCGAAAGTTTCGACTGCTTTGATAGCTGAACGCATAGACGATTTACGTTGTACGTTAGCGACGCGGCGTTTTTCAGCTGTTTTAACACGCTTGATTGCTGATTTAATGTTAGCCATGGATGATTCACCTCCAAGAAAACTCATTCGAGATTTATATTCGCATATCTGCATTTATCGTTCAACAGAACAAACACAATTGTAGCAAACGTTTTTCTTAAAAGCAATAACAGCTCCAGTGTTTCTTTCGATTTTTGTTTTTCGGTAAAACAAAACGAGATGGTGCACCCCGTGTAATTTTTGGTATAATGAAGCGTATGTACGTTTGACTATAAGGTAAGGTGACTATAAACATGAATAATGCAGATCGTTTAAAGCGGCAAAAAAGTATTCGAAACTTCTCGATCATCGCCCATATCGACCACGGGAAATCGACACTTGCAGACCGCATTTTAGAAAAAACAGGTGCTTTGACATCACGTGAGATGAAAGATCAGACACTGGATGCCATGGATCTCGAGCGCGAACGCGGAATTACCATTAAATTGAACGCCGTTCAGTTGAAGTATACGGCAAAAGATGGTGAGGAATATATCCTCCATCTGATCGATACACCGGGACACGTCGACTTCACATATGAAGTTTCCCGTTCTCTTGCAGCCTGTGAAGGGGCGGTTCTCGTCGTCGATGCGGCGCAAGGGATTGAAGCTCAAACGCTTGCCAACGTATATTTGGCACTCGATAACGACTTGGAAATCCTGCCGATCATCAATAAGATTGATTTGCCTTCAGCAGACGTTGAACGTGTTCGTCAAGAGATTGAAGACGTAATTGGTCTGGATGCTTCTGAAGCTGTTCCGACATCCGCGAAAGCCGGTATCGGGATTGAAGAAATCCTTGAACAAATCGTGGCGAAAGTGCCGGCACCTACGGGTGATCCGGAAGCGCCGCTCGAAGCATTGATTTTTGATTCCTATTACGATGCATATCGTGGTGTCGTCGCGTCGATTCGTGTTGTCAACGGGACGGTGAAAATCGGTGACAAGATTCGGATGATGTCGACCGGAAAAGACTTTGAAGTCTTGGAACTTGCTGTCTCGACACCAAAACCACTTCGTCAAAAAGAATTAACGGTCGGAGACGTTGGAACGTTATCGGCTTCTATAAAGACAGTCGGCGATGTCCGCGTCGGGGATACAATTACTTTGGCGAAACAACCCGCGACAGAAGCTTTACCGGGATACCGGAAGATGAACCCGATGGTGTACTGTGGTCTCTATCCGATTGATGCGGCACGTTACAACGATTTACGCGAAGCACTCGAGCGTCTTCAATTAAGTGACGCAGCCCTTGAATTCGAGCCGGAAACATCACAGGCACTCGGATTCGGTTTCCGTTGTGGATTCCTTGGAATGCTTCATATGGAAATCATTCAGGAACGGATTGAACGCGAATTCAACATTGATATGATTACGACGGCGCCGTCGGTTATCTATCATGTCACAACAACTGCGGGAGAAGTGCTGCATGTTGATAACCCATCGAAGATGCCGGAACAGCAAAAAGTTGAGTTCATCGAAGAGCCGTACGTTAAGGCAGCCGTCATGACACCAAACGATTATGTGGGTGCCATCATGGAACTTTGTCAAAAGAAACGCGGAACGTTCATCGATATGGAATATATTGATACGACACGCGTTAAAATCACGTATGAACTGCCGTTATCGGAAATCGTCTATGATTTCTTCGACCAGTTGAAATCGAGCACAAAAGGTTATGCGTCGCTTGATTATGAATTGATCGGCTATCAGCAGTCGCGTCTCGTCAAGATGGACATCTTATTAAACAATGAAAACGTCGATGCACTGAGTTTCATCGTTCACCGTGATTTTGCGTATGAACGCGGGAAAGTCATCGTTGATAAATTAAAAGAACTCATTCCGCGGATGCAATTCGAAGTACCGATTCAAGCAGCCGTCGGAACGAAGATTGTCGCCCGTTCGACAATCAAAGCGTTGCGTAAGAACGTTCTCGCCAAGTGTTACGGCGGAGATATCTCGCGTAAACGTAAATTGCTCGAGAAGCAAAAAGAAGGTAAGAAACGCATGAAGATGGTAGGCTCGGTAGAGGTACCGCAAGAAGCCTTCATGTCGGTTCTGTCGATGGATGAAGATTAAAGAAGACACAAAGGGGGCGTTTCTGGCGCACCCTTTTTCTGTTTAAGGAAAGAAAGGATGAGGCGAAATGACACCACGCGCCGCATATGTCCACATTCCATTTTGTGAGCATATTTGTTATTACTGTGACTTTAATAAAGTCTTTTTAAAAAATCAGCCGGTTGCAGAATATCTGGATGCATTGGAACGGGAGATCGAACTGACGTTACAACACTATCCGACGGATCGGCTCGAAACGATCTTCATCGGTGGAGGAACACCGACTGCCTTAAATGAAGCTCAGATGCAACGATTGATGGATATCATTTCGAAGCACCTTCTGCCGCTGACGGATGCGACACTTGAGTATACCGTCGAATCGAATCCGGACGGCGTTTCGCCGGAAAAACTCGATATCATGAAAGCGGGCGGCGTCAACCGGGTCAGCTTCGGTGTCCAGTCATTTGACGACGGATTACTCGAACGGATCGGCCGGACGCACCGGGAAGCGAAAGTCGCAGAGACGCTCGATCATGCGGCAAAGCGCTTTGACAACATCTCGGTTGATTTGATGTTCGGCTTACCGAACCAAACGCTCGAGCAAGTCCGGTATGATGTCGAACGGGCATTACGTTTGCCGATCACGCATATCTCGTCGTACTCATTGATTCTTGAGCCGCATACCGTTTTTGCGATTCAAGAACGAAAAGGCAAGTTGCCGTTACCGACGCAGGACCTGGAGGCGGATATGTACCGCCTGATGATTGAAACGATTGAAGCCGGCGGATTGCAACAATATGAGATTTCAAACTTTTCCTTACCGGGTCGGGAAAGCCGGCATAACCGGGTCTACTGGGAAAACGACGAATATTATGGATTTGGCGCCGGTTCACACAGTTACATCAACAAAACACGCCGGGCAAACATCGCACCGATTCCGCACTATATCAAAGCAGAGGGTTTACCGGTCCGGAATGAGACGTCGTTGACGGAAGTGGAACGGATGGAAGAGGAGATGTTTCTTGGACTACGGATGAAAGAAGGAGTGTCGGAACAGCACTTCGAAGAGAAATACGGTTATTCGCTTGATTGGGTCTTCGGACAGACGATTGCGAAATTATTGCCGCGCGGACTCGTCGAACGGACAGCGACTCATCTCCGTCTGACGGACGCCGGTGTCCCGCTCGCAAACGAAGTGTTTGCCGAGTTCATCGGAGAAGCAGAAGTGGAATAATGGAACAGCAGGAAATAAAACGGCGCCGATACGAAAGTATCCGGACGCCGTTTTATTTTTTTGGTTTTCGTAAAAAGTAGGCGGTCGTACCGATGATCGCAATGAACACCCAAACGAACACACCGGCCATTGCAAACAGTTCGAGCATAGATCTCATCCTTTTCTTGTTTGTTTCACTGTATCGCAGAATGGGAAAGTCTTCAAAGGGTTCAGCAAATTGGTTGACATCATTTCGCCGATTCCTTATAGTAAAGATGTAATTAGCACTCGTTAAAAGTGAGTGCTAACAAAATAAGGTGGTGAAGAAGGTGCTGACGGATCGCCAATTGTTGATTTTACGTGCAATCGTCGATGATTATATCAAAACCGCTCAACCCGTCGGCTCACGGACGCTCTCGAAACGGAGTGACGTGACGTTCAGTTCCGCGACCATTCGAAATGAGATGGCGGACCTCGAAGAAATGGGATTGATTGAAAAGCCGCATACTTCTGCCGGCCGAATTCCATCCGAGCTTGGATATCGATTTTATGTCGATCATCTGATTCGTCCGGAAAGCATCTCACCGCAAGAGGCAAAAGCGTTAAAATCGTTATTTGCCCATTCCGTGAATGAAAATGATCGGTTAATCCGACATACAGCGGACTTGTTGAGCGAATTGACCCATTATACGACGCTTGTATTAGGTCCAAAAGAAGAAGGACAACGTCTCCATCATTTAGAGTTGATTCCCTTGGCGGAAGGACGTGTCGTCATCGTTCTTGTGACAGAAACCGGTCATGTTGAACATAAAACACTGCAGCTCGCGGAAGCCCTCTCACGTGAGGCAGCCAGCCGCTTGATGGAACGGTTGAACCAAACCCTACGCGGAACGCCGCTCAGTCAGTTGCGTCTTCGTCTGCTCGAAGAAATCAGACGGTTCCGTTCCGAACACTCGGAGCAGACGACCCTGCTGTCAAAAGCACTCGATATCGTCTTGACGGATCAGCATGAGGAACGTCCTTTGATTTATCTCGGAGGAAAAGCCAACATGTTTGATCAACCGGAATTTCAGGATGTCGCAAAACTGCGTCCGGTCCTAGAGTTGATCGAACAACAGGAAGCCTTGTTTGATTTCTTGAGTCCGAGTCTCGATAATCAGATTTTGATTACGATCGGCAGTGAAAATAACGTCGATGCCTTAAAAGACTGCAGCGTGATTCGCGCCCATTATTCCGTTGACGGCGTCTCACTTGGTACACTCGCCCTGATTGGGCCAAAACGGATGGATTATAATCGAGGCATCAATTCGATCATTCATCTTCTGCAAGCATTCCAAACCGAGTTGCGTAAAAACAGCTTGGATTGAATATAGAAAGGGGCTCGATTCAGAGTGGAAGAAAATAAGCAGAATCAAAACCTCAATACTGAAGAAACAACCGAGCAACAAACAGAAGCAGAAACAGTTGAAGTAACAGAAGAAGAGGTCGTCCAGGCGGATCTCGTTGAAGAACCGGCTGCACCCGACTTCGAAGCACAACTTGCGGAAGCAAAAGCATCGGAATTACGCCTTCGTGCGGATTTTGACAACTTTAAACGCCGTAACCGGATTGAAGCCGAAAACCGTGCGAAGTATTCTTCACAGACAATCGTCGAGAAATTGCTTCCATTGGTCGATAATCTTGACCGTGCGCTTCAAATCGAATCGGACAACGAAGAGACAAAATCTGTCCTTGCCGGTGTCGAGATGGTCAAACGCCAATTGGTGGAAACACTTCAAAACGAAGGCGTCATCGAGATTCCAGCAGTCGGGGAAACCTTTGATCCGAACCTGCACCAGGCAGTCGTTCAAGAGCCGAGTGAAGAACACGAATCAGGTGTCGTCACAGCGGAATTCCAAAAAGGATACAAATTACACGATCGTGTCATTCGTCCAAGTATGGTCAAAGTCGCAGAATAATCTACGTTTCGATCTGATGTAACACTACTAACTATTCGAAGGTGAGGAATTTATCATGGCAAAAATCATTGGTATTGACTTAGGAACAACAAACTCATGTGTCGCAGTAATGGAAGGCGGAGAGCCAGTCGTCATCGCAAACGCTGAAGGAAACCGGACGACACCATCTGTCGTTGCTTTCAAAAACGGCGAGCGTCAAGTCGGGGAAGTCGCAAAACGTCAAGCCATCACAAACCCGAACACAATCATGTCGATCAAACGTCATATGGGTACAGACTATAAAGTTGAAGTCGAAGGCAAGGACTACACACCACAAGAAGTATCTGCCATCATTCTTCAAAAACTCAAAGCACAAGCGGAAGACTACCTCGGTGAAAAAGTAACGGAAGCGGTCATCACGGTTCCTGCTTATTTCAACGATGCAGAACGCCAAGCAACAAAAGACGCAGGAACAATTGCTGGTCTTGACGTCAAACGGATCATCAACGAGCCGACGGCAGCAGCACTTGCTTACGGTCTTGAAAAAGGCGAAGACCATACGATCCTCATCTATGACCTAGGTGGCGGTACATTCGACGTTTCGATCCTCGAACTCGGAGACGGTGTTTTCGAAGTAGTTTCAACTGCCGGTGACAGCCGTCTTGGTGGAGATGACTTTGACCAAAAAATCATCGACCACTTGGTTGCAGAATTCAAAAAAGACAACGGCATCGATCTTGCCCAAGATAAAATGGCGCTTCAACGTCTAAAAGATGCTGCTGAAAAAGCGAAGAAAGATCTTTCAGGTGTCTCTTCGACACAAATCAGCCTTCCGTTCATCACGGCTGGCGCAGCAGGTCCACTTCACCTTGAAATGACATTGTCACGTGCGAAATTCGACGATTTAACAGCTGATCTCGTAGAACGGACGATGGCTCCAACACGTCGTGCCCTCAGCGATGCTGGCATGACACCGGACAAAATCGACAAAATCATCCTCGTCGGTGGATCAACACGTATTCCTGCGGTTCAAAAAGCTGTTCAAGACTTCACAGGCAAAGAATCGTTCAAAGGGGTTAACCCGGATGAAGTCGTTGCCCTCGGAGCAGCGGTCCAAGGTGGCGTATTGACAGGGGACGTCAAAGACGTTGTCCTTCTCGACGTAACACCACTCTCACTCGGAATCGAAACAATGGGTAGCGTGATGACGAAACTGATCGACCGTAACACGACGATCCCGACTTCGAAATCACAAGTCTTCTCAACTGCTGCTGACAACCAGCCAGCCGTTGACATTCATGTTCTTCAAGGCGAACGTCCAATGGCGTCAGACAACAAAACGCTCGGTCGTTTCCAATTGACGGACATTCCGCCAGCACAACGCGGTGTGCCGCAAATCGAAGTTAAATTCGATATCGATGCAAACGGAATCGTTAACGTATCAGCGAAAGATCTTGGTACGAACAAAGAACAATCGATTACAATCCAATCATCAAGCGGCTTGACTGAAGCGGACATCGACCAAATGGTCAAAGATGCAGAAGCAAACGCAGATGCTGATAACAAACGTAAAGAAGAAGTAGAACTTCGTAACGAAGCGGATCAACTCGTCTTCGCAACAGATAAAGCAGTCAAAGATCTTGGCGAGCAAATTGACGCAGCAGATAAAGAAAAAGCGGAAGCGGCAAAAGAAAAAGTCACAACTGCACTCGCAGGAACAGACGTCGAAGCCATTCGTTCTGCAAAAGACGAATTATCAACGGTTGTTCAAGAATTGACACAAAAAGTCTACGAAAACATGGCTCAACAACAAGCGGGCGCTGAAGGTGCGCAAGCCGGCGGACAAGATGACAATGTCATGGACGCTGAATTTGAAGAAGTCGACGACAAAGACAACAAATAAGTAACCGACCGATTTTTCGGGCGCTAGAGAGAGCCAAAGCGTAATCCGCGCTTTGGCTCTTTCCATGTCGCCTGAAGTTCGGTAAAATCAAACAGTATGAAATGAATCGGACCTAAAGAGAGGAAGAATGCACGTGGAAAAACGCGATTATTATGAAGTGTTAGGCGTCGCGCGCGATGCCTCAGCAGCAGAGATTAAACGAGCTTACCGAAAACTAGCCCGGACGTATCATCCGGATGTCAATAAAGAGGCGGATGCCGATCAAAAATTCAAAGAGCTGTCGGAAGCCTATGAAGTCTTGTCAGACGACAATCAACGTGCCCGTTACGACCAGTTTGGTCACCAGGACCCATCGCAAGGCGGCGGTGGCTTTGGTGGAGCAGAAGGGTTCGGCGACATCTTTGATATGTTCTTCGGTGGCGGACGCCGTCAAGATCCGAATGCCCCGCGTAAAGGGCAGGATTTACAATATGTCGAAGAAATCGACTTCATGGAAGCTTTCTCCGGTGTCGAGAAAGTCATTACGATTCCGGTCGAAGAAGATTGCGGAACGTGTCACGGTTCAGGTGCTAAACCGGGAACACATCCGGAAACATGTAAACGTTGTGGTGGATCAGGACACATCAACGTCGAGCAAAATACGATGTTTGGACGTGTTGTCAATCAAACGACGTGTTCGACATGCCACGGTCGTGGACAAATCGTCAAAGAACCATGTGAAACATGCCGCGGAGCCGGTCGTGTCCGTAAAAATAAAGATGTCCGCGTCAAGATTCCAGCCGGGATCGATAATGGGCAACAGATCCGTCTAGCAGGTAAAGGCGAAGCCGGCGTCAACGGCGGACCATTCGGTGATTTGTATGTCGTCGTCCGTGTTCGGGAACATGAATTATTTGAACGCGTTGATGACCATATCGTCATGGATATGCCGCTCACTTTCGCACAAGCGACACTTGGCGATGAAATCGAAGTACCGACTGTTCACGGGAAAGTCAGCTTGAAAATTCCGGCCGGTACACAAACCGGTTCACGGTTCCGTCTGCGTGGCAAAGGAATGCCAAACGTCCGTTCAGGCCATCACGGGGATCAGTATGTCAATGTCGTCATCATCACACCAAAACATCTGACGGATCGTCAAAAAGAACTGCTTCGTGAGTTCAACGAAATCAGTGATGAAAAAG
This sequence comes from Exiguobacterium sp. K1, assembly GCF_033721435.1. Lineage (NCBI taxonomy): Bacteria > Bacillati > Bacillota > Bacilli > Caryophanales > Exiguobacterium > Exiguobacterium sp. K1. The sequence goes on from NZ_JAOTIT010000003.1 coordinate 126,899, forward strand.
GTGTCGAAGAACAACACGAAGGCGTATTCAGCCGCATCAAAACATTCTTTACAGGGTGATCACTAAAGGAGCGTGACAGGAAATGAAATGGTCAGAAGTCTGTGTCCATACGACACAAGAAGCAATCGAAGCAGTCTCGAACATCTTACATGAAGCAGGAGCAAGTGGTGTCGTCATCGAGGACGTCGAAGATTTCGAAATGATGTCACATCGTGAAGATAACTTTGGTGAGATTTGGGATGAGAAGAAGCGCGACGAATACCCGGACAGCGGTGTACTCGTCAAAGCGTATCTTGCGGAAAGCAGTGATTTGACGGATACGATTAAAGGAATCGAACGCGACATTCAGATGCTGACGAAATTCGGACTGACGATTGGTGCAGGAACTGTCACGCTGACACAAGTCGATGAAGAAGACTGGGCCCATTCGTGGAAACAGTTTTATAAACCGGTTAAAATCAGCCGTCATCTGACGGTCGTTCCGATGTGGGAAGACTACACACCGCAACCGGATGAAAAGATCATCGAACTCGATCCCGGGATGGCCTTCGGGACGGGAACGCATCCGACGACAGTCCTCTGTATCCAGGCGATTGAAAATTATCTGAAAGACAACGACCGTGTCGTCGATGTCGGAACAGGTTCAGGTGTTCTGGCGATTGCAGCAGCCAAACTCGGCGCCAAAGATGTTTTTGCGCTTGATTTGGATGAAGTGGCGGTTCGTTCGGCAACAGATAATGTGGCGTTAAACAAAGTCAGCCAGCAAGTCACGGTCCGTCAAGGTGATTTAATGAAAGAACTCAAAGAACCGGTTGAGTTGATCGTCGCGAACATTTTAGCCGAAGTCATCCTACTGTTCGTCAACGATGCCTATGAACTGACATTGCCGGGCGGCCACTTCATCGCTTCCGGTATCATCGGTCAGAAAAAAGATATGGTGCGTGACGCAATGGTCGCTGCCGGATTCACGATCGTTGAGACGACGAAACTCGAAGACTGGGTCGCGATTATCGCGAAACGCGAGGCGTAAGCGATGCAACGATATTTCGTCGAACAGACCGCCCGTGCGGGAAATACCTTTACACTGTCAAAAGACGACGCGCATCACATGAAAAATGTCATGCGGATGGATGTCGGAGATGAGATTTTAGTGTTAGACGGCACAGGACTGTTTCGTTGCCGGATCGAGCAGTTGGACAAGCAAACAGCCGTCGCGGAGATCGTCGAAGAACTGCCGATTGATACGGAACTGCCGATTCATGTCACAATTGCTTATGCCCTGCCGAAAGGGGATAAAGTGGAGCTCGTTGCCCAAAAAGCGACAGAGCTTGGCGTCAGTCGGCTGCTTGTGTTTGAGTCGGCCCGTTCGGTCTCAAAATGGGATGCGAAAAAGATTCCGAAGAAGCTCGAACGTCTTCAAAAAATCAGCAAAGAAGCAGCTGAACAATCCTACCGGGCACACTTGCCGACGGTTGAGTATGTGACGTATGATGAAGTCCTACACCGTGCAGCTGACTATACAGCGTGTCTGATTGCTTACGAAGAATCGGCGAAAGAGGGAGAGGCGGCAGCCTTTGCTTCGACGTTGTCCCGGCTTCAGTCCGGCGACTCTTTATTGGTTGTAATCGGTCCGGAAGGTGGACTGACGGAAACAGAAGTAACGCGGTTAACCGCTGGCGGTTTCGTGCCGGCATCACTCGGACGACGGATTTTGCGGACGGAAACGGCACCACTCTACGTCCTATCCGCCGTATCGTATCATTTTGAATTGAAAGGGTGAGTGAAATGGCAACGGTAGCCTTTCAAACGCTTGGTTGTAAAGTCAATCATTACGAGACAGAAGCCGTCTGGCAACTGTTCAAGGATGCGGGATATGGACGTGTCGACTTTGCAGATCATGCCGACGTTTACGTCGTCAATACATGTACAGTAACGAATACGGGCGACAAGAAGAGCCGGCAAGTCATTCGACGGGCCATCCGTCAAAATCCGGACAGTGTCATCTGTGTCACAGGTTGTTATGCGCAGACGTCACCGGCTGAAATCATGGCGATTCCAGGCGTCGATGTCGTCGTCGGCACCCAGGACCGGCATAAGATGATTGGTTATATCGAACAGTTCCGTGAAGAACGGATGCCAATCAACGCTGTCGGTAACATCATGAAAGCGAAAGTCTATGAAGAACTCGACGTGCCGGCCTTTACCGACCGGACACGGGCTTCCTTGAAGATTCAGGAAGGATGCAACAATTTCTGCACATTCTGTATCATTCCTTGGGCACGCGGTCTGATGCGTTCGCGCCAACCGGAAGATGTCCTGAAGCAGGCGCAACAGCTTGTCGATGCAGGATACAAAGAGATTGTCCTGACCGGCATTCATACAGGCGGTTACGGGGAAGACCTAAAAGACTATAACTTGGCGAAATTATTAAAAGCGCTGGAATCCGTGACAGGTCTCGAACGGCTTCGGATTTCGTCCATTGAAGCGAGTCAAATCACGGATGAAGTGCTGGATGTTCTTAAAGATTCACCAATCGTCGTCCGTCATCTCCACGTTCCGATTCAATCGGGATCGGATACGGTCTTACGCCGGATGCGCCGGAAATATACGATGGCAGAGTTCGGAGAACGGATTACGCGTCTGAAGGAAGTTCTGCCGGATTGTGCGATTACGTCTGACGTCATCGTCGGTTTCCCAGGCGAGACGGAAGAAGAGTTCATGGAGACGTTTAACTTCATCAATGATCATAAGTTCAGCGAACTGCATGTCTTCCCGTACTCGAAGCGGACCGGAACACCGGCTGCGATGATGGACGATCAGGTCGATGAGCAGGTGAAGGAGCAACGCGTCGCGCGTCTGATTGCGTTGTCAGATCAGCTGGCAAAGGAATATGCGTCGAAGTACGAAGGAGAACTGCTGGAAATCATTCCCGAAGAATTTTCGGAAGAGGCAGGCGGTCGTCTGGTCGGTTATACAGACAATTACTTACGTGTCGCGATTGAAGGAGACGAGTCACTGATTGGTCAACTCGTTCGCGTCAAAATCATAAAAGCGGGTTATCCGATGAATGACGGACAATTCGTCCGCGTCATGGAAACGTTAAAAGAGCAAGCGATTTAAAAGGGATTCGCCTTCCGGTTACAGGAAGGCGGATTTTATTTTACAGTCTGATAAATTCTTTTGTTTTCAAGGAACGGATACGCTACACTGAGTAAAGATTACACAAGAGAAAGAGGATAAGGATATGCGAATTAATAAATTCATCAGTGAAACAGGATATTGTTCCCGCCGGGCAGCCGATAAGCTGGTCGATGCAGGACGTGTCACCATTAACGGCAACGTCGCCGAGCTCGGCTCGCAAGTCGAAAAAACGGATGCTGTCGAAATTGACGGACAGCCGCTTCAGGCAAAACCGGATCTCGAGTACTTGATTTTAAACAAACCGGTCGGTATCACGTGTACGACGGAACGTGACATCGAAGGCAACATCATTGATTTCGTCAATCATCCGAGCCGGATTTTCCCGATCGGACGACTTGATAAAGACTCGGACGGCTTGATTATCCTGACGAACGACGGGGATATCGTCAACCGGATTTTACGGGCGGAAAACAATCACGATAAAGAGTACATCGTGACGGTCGATGCACCGATTACGGAAACGTTTATCGAAGGCATGGCGGGCGGCGTCGATATTCTCGGGACGACGACGAAGGAATGTGTCGTCGAACAGCTCGAGTCGCGGACGTTCCGAATCGTTTTGACGCAAGGCTTGAACCGGCAAATTCGCCGGATGTGTAAAGAGTTTGGTTACCGTGTCAAACGTCTGCAACGCGTCCGGATCATGAACATCGAACTCGGTGATTTACCGATTGGAGAATGGCGCGATTTGACGGAGTTGGAAATGAAAACATTGTTCGAGACACTCGATCAACAATAAGCTGAAAAAAGTCGCCATGATGATGGCGGCTTTACTTGTATACATGGAAGGGGGTTCATCGTGGATAAACGGGGAATGAGTGCGACGTTCGTCGCCTATGTGATTGGGGGCTTATTGCCGATCTACAAACTGTTTGCGGATCACGTACCGGCATGGACGGTCGTCTCGATTCGCATCATCAGTGCTTTTATTTTTGTTACGTTATTACTGCGATTGACCGGGAAATTTAAGCACGTCAAACAACTTTGGCAAAGTAAACGTCAACGCAATACCGTCCTTGCAGCAGGACTTGTCCTTGGCGGGAACTGGACCTTGTATTTGTACGCAATCGGCGAAGGGTATCTTGTCGAGTCGTCCCTCGGCTATTACATTAATCCGCTCGTCAGTGTCCTGTTCGGTTTATTATTTTTCGGAGAACGTCTGAACCGGGCTCAACTCTTTGCAATGGCGAGTGCCGTTACAGGTGTTTTGATTCTGACATTCGGATACGGAAAGTTTCCGATCATCGCATTTTCACTCGCCATTTCGTTTGCTTTTTATGGAGTTCTGAAAAAGAAGGCGGCGGCAGAACCGTTATCCGGTCTGTTTCTTGAGACACTCGTGACGTTACCGTTTGCCGTGCTGACGCTTGGTCTGACCGGAGCAAATCCGATTGCCTTGCCGACGGAAGCACTGTTTGCCATCGTCATGCTTGGCGTAGCGACGGCGGTCCAATTGATGTTGTTCGGATACGGAATGCCGAAAATTCCGTTCGTTTACGTCGGGATTTTACAATATATCGCCCCGACCTTGACCCTGATTCTTGGTGTCTTTTTATTCAATGACGTCTTTACACCGGTTCACTTCATCGCCTTCCTGTTCATATGGCTGGCTGTCGCGTTATTTACAATCAGTGGGATATCGAATGGACGGATGAAAATGAAAAAAGTATCGTGATCGAGAAATGAGGAAATGAATCATGAATAAATCAGGTTTTTTCGCGACATTAGCCGCCTATGTCATTTGGGGATTGTTGCCGATTTACTGGAAACTGCTTGCGACCGTCTCGAGTGAGGAGATTTTAGCACACCGGATCGTCTGGTCGTTTATTTTCTTATTGTTATTATTATCACTTCAAAAAGCATTGCCGAAGTTTACCGGTGCGCTGAAGAATCCCTTTACCCGGCGTCTGTTTTTCCTGAACGGGCTGATCATCAGCATGAACTGGTTCATTTACATTTGGGCGGTCAATCATAATTTTATCGTCGAAGCATCGCTCGGGTATTACATCAATCCCATCGTCAGCATCATCTTTGGGGTTTTCTTTTTCCGTGAAAAGTTATCGAGGATTGAATGGCTCGCGATTTTTCTCGCAACAATCGGCGTCTTGATCCTGACAATCGGTTACGGAAAGTTCCCTTGGATTTCTCTCGCTCTGGCCTTCAGCTTTGGTTTTTACGGTGTCGTCAAAAAGCAACGGCCGCTTGAGTCAACCGTCAGTCTGACGATCGAAACCCTGGCTCCGTTACCGATTGCTTTATTATTTTTAGGATACATGGGGGTCAGTGGACAAGAGACCTTTACATCTTCTCCGTTTGTGATGATCGGACTCTTTTTGACTGGTATCATTACCGCTGTTCCGCTGTTATTGTTCGGATTTGGAGCGCAACGGATTCCGTTTACGGTTGTTGGTTTTCTGCAATTTGTTGCTCCGACCTTGTCGCTTGCGATCGGTGTTCTTCTGTATAACGAACCCTTTACGAAAACACACTTGATTGCGTTTACATTCATTTGGTCGGCGGCACTCGTCTTTACATTAAACGGTTTGCTGATTCGAAAAAAACAGCTGCGAAAAGTCGCGTAAAAAGATAGAAGTCTGACCTCTCGCGTGATAGAATGGAAACAGAGTCTAAGGGATACCCTTAAGGAGGAACTGAATCATGAATTTAGCAGGAATGATCGACCATACCGCTTTAAAAGCAGAAACATCACGTGCTCAAATCGAAACACTTTGTAAAGAAGCGCTCGAATACAAATTTGCCAGTGTTTGTGTCAACCCGACAAACGTAGCACTTGCAGCAGAACTCTTGAAATCAGACGATGCAGTCAAAGTATGTACAGTCATCGGCTTCCCACTCGGTGCAAACACACCGGAAGTAAAAGCATTTGAAACACAAGATGCCATCAAAAACGGCGCAACAGAAATCGATATGGTCCTAAATATCGGTGCATTAAAAGACGGCGACCTTTCACTCGTTGAACGCGACATTCGCGCAGTTGTCGAAGCGGCAAACGGCACACTCGTCAAAGTCATCTTTGAGAATTGCCTCTTAACAAAAGAAGAAATCAAAACAGCTGCTGAGTTATCAGTCAAAGCAGGAGCAGATTTCGTTAAGACATCTACTGGTTTCTCGACAGGTGGCGCAACGGTGGAAGATATCCGTCTCATGCGCGAAACAGTCGGACCTGACATCGGTGTCAAAGCTTCAGGCGGCGTTCGTGATTTTGAAGGAGCAAAAGCAATGATCGATGCTGGCGCAACACGCATTGGTGCTTCTGCCGGAATTGCTATCGTTACAGGTGGAACTTCAGACAGCGACTATTAATTTAATTTGATAAAACCAGCGTGTCCTTTTTGCAACAGTTGTTGTAAAAAGGACACGCTTTTTGTTTTAAAACAATTCTGAATTTGATTTTTGGGTTAAGAAGTCAGACAACCTTTCCGATAATCCATTGTAGAACAGTGAAGGGAAGTGGAAATATGTCAAAACGATTCAGTTTGTCCATACTAGCATTGACAATCGGTCTGGCAGGTTGTGGAAGTATCATCGATGATCCGCAACAAGCAGTGAAGGAGCGTCGGAAAATGGCAGTCGTCTTATCCGATGTCGGATTAGGGGATCAATCATTCAGTGATGCAGCCATGAGCGGTATGTCCTTACTGCGTGAAAAAGAAGACTGGTTCATTGATTATAGAGAATTGAGCGAAACAAAATCATATGAAGCGGCATTTGCCACATTAGCGAAACAACAGCCGACCGTTGTCGTCGGTCTTGGTTTTATGGGACAGGCAGACTTGGAGAAAGTCGCTAAACAGTATCCCAAACAGCAGTTTGCATTGATTGATGCCGTGTCAGAACTACCGAATGTATTATCTGTCACATTTAAAGAGGATGAAGGCAGTTATCTGGCAGGGGCAGCGGCAGCGATTCAGTCTGACAGTGAAACAATTGGTTTTATCGGCGGCATGAAATCACCGCTCATTGAGAAGTTTGAAAAAGGATACAGAGCCGGTGCCACAGCCGTCAATCCGGATATCCGTGTCCTTGTCGATTATGCGGAAGACTTTGCGGCACCGGATAAAGGACGTGAGCTCGCCAATGCCCAAATGAAAAAAGAGGCGGATGTCTTATATGCGGCAGCAGGACTGACAGGCAGTGGTGTTCTGGAAGCGGCACAAGAAAAAGGAAATAAGGCGATTGGTGTCGACAGTGATCAAACGGCAATTGCACCGGATGCAGTCATGACGTCGATGTTAAAACAGGTCGATCTTGCGATTACGAAAATTGGTGACAGTGTCAAAGCATCAGGTCTTCAATCCGGTCAAATCGTGTTAGGGGTCAAAGATGGAGCGATTCAATTGGCACCGATTCGAAATGCCAACTTCACACCAAAAGAACTGCAACAGCTCGAACAATTGAAACAAGACATACTGGAAGGCAAGGTGAAGGTCCAATGACGTTACGACAACGATTTTTGGTTTCGACACTCGTGACGATTGTCAGTGTTGTCGCTTTAATGGGCTGGACGTTATTTGAACTGCGTCAAATCCAGTCCTACAACGAGGATTACGGAAAGCAACTGGTCGAGATTTCAGAACTGGAGACTAAGTTACTGTATGAGCAGGCAGCCTGGAACCGGTTAGCGAGTCAGCCTTCAGAAAACCAAAAAGAACAGGCACTTGCCTTAAGTGAAAAAAATGAAAAAGCGCTCGATTCATTACAAAAAACGTATTTGATTGACCGGTTTAAACCCGATTTGAATCGTGCCAAAATGAAGTATACGGTCTTGGCAGAGAAACGGACGACATTATTAAATAAGCTCGATCCAATCGAGATCCGCTCCCACGCAGCCCAGGTAGAAGGCGTATTAAGTGACTTGTATACGTTACATACGAAAAACGGTGAATTTTACGATGTCCTGCAACAAGAAGCGAAAGATAAAACGTTGAATCTGACACGCTCGGTTTTAATCGCGACATTCATCCTTCTGATCGCGTTAGCACTCTACAATTGGTATTTCGCCCGGAGCATCACCCGTCCGATCAGCCGGGTCGTTAAAACGGCGGAACAGATTTCGCAAGGGGATGTTTCACAACAACTGCAGGTGTCAGGGCGGACGGATGAAATTGGCCGTCTCGAATCAGCAATCGCCCAAATGCAAGGGACATTGCATGGTGTCATCGGAACAATCAGTCAAACATCGACGACCATCAATCAGATGAGCGAACAAGCGACAGCTGAAAATGCCAATATCGTCGAAGTATCCGGAAACATGACACATGCCATCAATGAAATGGCCAGTGGTACACAAACTGTCTCAGATGACTTACAAACGACAGTCAGCACGATCACGGATATGAGTACATTGTTTGAACAAAGTGAACAACGGGCACAACAGGCGTTGAGTCAAGGGCAACTCGCCGATACGACGATGGGGAAAAGTGCCACCATCATGCAGGAACAAGCGGCATCACTGGCGACGGCTACTCTCCAAAATCAGGAGCTTGGTCATAAGTTGGCTGGATTCTTACAACAAACACAGCAAATCGAACAGATGGCGCAACTCGTCTCAAGTGTCTCGGCACAAACGAATTTACTATCATTAAATGCTGCGATCGAAGCGGCACGGGCAGGAGAAGCAGGACGCGGTTTTGCTGTCGTGGCGAGTGAAGTGAAAAAGCTGGCGGATGAAACCCATCAAGCAACCCGCTCTATTTTCTCACTCGTTCGTTCAATTCGGGCAGACGGAGCAATTTTGCAGGAAGCGTTACTTCAATCTGAAAAAGAACAAGCACATCAGGTCCAAAACTTTGCTGAGGTGACAGCGGCATTCGAAGAAACCCGTGGTCACGTGACGGATGTAACAGAAGCCGTCCAGTTCATGACGACACAGTTACTTCAATCGAAAGACCAAGCCAATCAAGTGGTCAATCAGGTCAGCTCAGTCAGTGGCGTGATGGAAGAACTGGCCGCGGGGAATGAAGAAGTGGCGGCGTCGATGCGTGATCAGCAAGCATCATTCGAACAAATTCATCAACTGATGCTGGAACTGGAACAAACGACGACTTCACTCGATCAACAAACCAGCCAGTTCAAACTGTAATTCAAAAAGAAACATCAAAAAATCCCTCATCGGAGTTATTCCGGTGAGGGATTTTGCATCAACAGTTAGTTAAAAGAAGTCACTTGGATTCAGTTCGTTTGTCCGGCCGTTGGCATTGTATTGATACCCGCCGTCATGAATCTCAAAATGAAGGTGGGGACCGGTTGAATTTCCGGTACTTCCAAGGTTACCGATTTGTTGTCCCTGTTTCACCTGTTGACCTTGTTTAACCGTCAGAGAATTCATGTGCGCATAAACGGTCGTATACGTTTTTCCGCCGATGCTGTGCGAGAGATAGACGTGATTACCGTAAGGACCGCCGGAACTTGCCTGAATGACAGTTCCGCTGGCGGAAGCAACGACTGGCGAATTCAGTGGACCCGCAAAATCAATCCCGTTATGGTACGCATACCCGTTACTTCCGCTGGCAGCACCCATTCCTTGTGAAATGGAACCGGCAGCAGGTTTAATAAACTTTCCTGTTGCTTTTGACAGGACTTTTGTACTTGATTTTGTAACAGAAGCAGGTTGCGCCGATTGCGCGGCTGCTTGTTTTTCTGCTAGTCGTGCAGCTCGAGCAGCTGAACGGGCAGCAGCTTCCTGTGCTTTCAATTGAGTGGCTGCATCTTTTAAGCTCAAGATATTTGTTTCGATTGAACGTTTTTCTGTCTTCAAGCGCTTCAGCAACGTTGTCCGCTTGATTTTTTCTGCCGTTAGTTCACGCTGTTTCTTTTTTAGAAGAGTGCGATCATCGATCAAATCGACACGGGTTTGCTTCAATTCTTTTTGAGCAAGTGCCAATTGATGTTTATTTTGTTCGTAATCTTTTAATAAAGAAGCATCGCTTTCAGCAATCGTATTAAAAGCATTAAACCGGCTGATCATATCTCCGACATCCTTGGCACCGAAAACAGCTTCGAGAAGCGGATCCTCATCTGCTTTCGACTGGCGGACTGCTAACCGATCACCCAACATTTTTTCCTGCTTATTGATCTTTTCGCGCAAGGCATCGATTTTTTGTTCCAATCGTTTAATCTGCTTACGGTTTCGATCAATTTTTTGTTGGTTTTCAACGACCTGTAACGTCAATCCATTGATTTGTTGATCAAGCGCATAGACCTTCTGCTGGGCTTTGGACAATTGAGCTGTCGTTTTCGAGAGAGCTTGTTTTTGTTTTGACTGTTGCTTATGGTTTTGCTGTTGTTTTTCTTTATAAGAACTTGCCGCTCCGACCGGATGGACAAGTGGACTGAAGAGTAATGTCATCGTCATGAGGGACAGACCGAGTGTTTGCTTTAAAGATGATTTCATAGTTGAATCAATCATTCCTTCCTAAATCAGATACATGTTTTAAAATGTTACCTGTTCTACTCTAACAAGAAATAGATCAAGTCCCCGTTACAGTTTCATTAAAAATATTATATGGAAATTATCAGGGGGTAACATTCCTTTTTGTAAATCATTCTTTGAATTCTCTCAAAAGAGAGAGAAAACTGTTGGGAAAACAGGAAAGAAGAAAAAATAAAAAAAGTGAATACGAGGATTCACTTTTAAAAAAGGGATGATATGTTTTTGTAATATTAAGAAGAACTGAAAAATGAAACGTTTGATGCATCGGGAAAAAGGTTATATGAAATAGTTTTGACTTACTCTTCGTAGATCATTTTCCGAGTCATTCCACCATCGAGAACCAATGTTTCTCCCGTCAAGAAGTCGTTATCAGGATTCGTTAAGAACAAAGCAGCCCGGGCGACATCTTCAGGTTTTCCGACTCGTCCAGCCGGATGCTGGCTGTGATCTTCTGGTGAAAGCTCATGATAATTTCCGGTTTCAATCCAGCCGGGGGCAATCGCATTGACTAAAATTCGGTCTGGTCCTAAAGAAACGGCCAAAGCATGCGTTAATGCGACAATCCCGCCTTTAGTAGCCGCGTAAGATTCCGTATCCGGCTCAGACATAAAGGCACGGGTGGAGGCCAAATTGACAATCCGTCCACCGGCCGGGTTTTTCTTCAGGTAAGGGGCGGCGGCTTTTGTTGCTAAAAAGATGCTCCGCAGGTTGGTGTGTTGAACACGGTCCCATTCATCGAGCGATAATTCAAGTAACGGTTTACGAACCATGATGCCGGCATTGTTAATCAGGATATCAATCCGGCCGGTATGTTCGATGGCTTTATCAATCAATAGATTGACGTCTTGTTCATCTTGAACATCCAGATGATAAAAATAAGCGGTTCCGCCGTCAGCTTCGATTTCCGATGCAAGGTCGTCACCCGTCATTTGATCAATGTCGGCCAAAATGACCGATGCGCCTTCCTTGGCATAACTCTTTGCAAGTGTAGCTCCGATGCCATTAGCAGCACCTGTGATGATGACAGTATGATTGATATGATTCATTGTAAATTCCTCCTGGGGAATGTGTAGTTGAGTAGACTGCTATAATCAGATAGCCGAAAATGAATCGATTAAAACATACTGGATACTTGAAGAAAGGATTATCCAGATAGGCATTAGGGAAGATAGAAAATAGGTAACGCTATTATTATGTTGAATGGGGGATTTTTGATGGATTTATCAAATCAAAAGCTCGAAACAGAACAAGAAAAATATGCAGATGAAGCTAAAGCGTATATTAATCAACCTAAAAAAACCAATTCGATGCTAAAACGAGCAATTGATAAAATAAATAAAAATTCAAGTTTATCAGTTGTTTTCTCACCGGTTCGCTTGTTTGTCGACATGGTTCGTTCTTACCAGTCCGGTGAATATCGAAATATTCGTCGGACGACGATTTTGAAAGTGATCGGTGCGTTAATTTATCTCGTTTCTCCAATTGATCTGGTGCCTGATTTTGTACTTGGATTTGGTTTTGCGGATGATATCGCCATCGTTCTGTTCGTGACAAAAACAGTGTTTGAAGAATTGACACGTTTTAGTGACTGGCAAGATGAGCAACAAAAAGCAAGCACACAACCGCTCCAAAGTGAAGATGCGTATTAATCGCATGAATTGATTCTGCCCTGCCACTGACATTGAGTCAGCGACAGGGTTTTTAGTCGTGAAGCCGAACACGATTTCTGTACGCTACCTCAAAAGTTCGTTACACTGGAGTTAGAAGAAAAATCCAGTGAAAGGGGGGGAATCATGGCTTGGCATTCGTGGATTGAATCGTATGGTTATTTCGGAATGATGTTGACGTTGATGTTTCCGTTTTTACCGAGTGAAGTACCGTTAGCTTATGCGGGCTACCTGGTACATACGACGCAATTTAATCTCATTATCATGTTGATTGTCTCAGTACTCAGTTTTGTGATCAGTCAAAACATCTTCTTTACGATTGGTCGGCTCGGAAGTGACCGCTTACTGGCCCGTGTATTTAAATGGTTTCGGATTTCTGAAACGAAGATGAATCAGTTTCAACGTCAAATGGACACACGCGGACGTTTTATCCTTTTGTTGTCACCGATGTGGCGGATGGGATTTGCCATCGGGGCCGGATTAACAGGTGTTTCACGGTTGACGTTCACGATTGCTACGACAATCTCCTTTTTCGCCTGGTCGGCCTTTTTCATTTGGGGCGGGAAAAAACTGGGGCATGGTATGATGGGGCGACATCATGAACTCCATCACTATACCCCTTGGCTCATCGGGTTACTCGTATTTGGAGCCGGATATATCTACTTCCGGAAGAAAACGCTTATGAAAAAACAAAACGCTTTAAAAAAATAGAGGAGTGTTCACATGGCAGTGATTTTATTTGATATCGATGGAACATTGATTGATTCAACCAATCAAATGACAGAGGCAATTCATCTGGCGATGGAAGATATGCCGCATCTTGTCAAACCATCAAAAGAGAGTGTCCAGTCCAGTTATGGTTTGGCAGGAAATGCTTTTTGGAGAAAAGCAATTCCGGATGCTTCAGAAGAAGACATTCGTGCGATTCGAAAAAAACGTCACCATCATCTAGAACAGACGATGGCGGGACAGGATGTTTTGTTTGACGGGATTCGTGAGACGTTAGAAACGTTGACCAAACAAGGACACATCGTTTCGACAGCAAGCAATTGCGGCGTTCACTATTTGAATCTAGTGCTCGACAGTCAAAATATTCGTTCGTATTTTACAAGTCCAAAATGTCTGGAGTCGGTTCAAGGTAAACAAAAAGCCGATATTCTAGCAGCCCATCGAGAAGAATTCGGAGCGGTCGAATATTTGATGGTGGGAGACCGTTCATCGGACGTCGAAGCCGCACGAATCCAACAGATGCCGGTTGCGATTTGCCGGTTCGGCTTCGGAACGGAACAGGAGTGGAATTCGGCTGATTATCAGTTAGAGACACCGATGGACGTATTGAAATACGTGTAATAGAGGTACAAAAAAGAAGCGACGCTGTCAGCGTCGCTTCTTTTTTGTATCAATCAAAATCGAGCCGGTATTGTTCATGATTCGTCCATGGACGGAAACGACGGAATAAGTGGTGGAATAAGAGGCAAAGAAGAATCGGTAAAATGATGAAAAGACCGAAGACAACCGAGATATTGCCCCATGTCCAACCGCCGGTCATTAAATGTAACGCATTGATGGGTCCAATCAGGCCTGACATGCCGAAACCGGCACTGAACGGTGTTCCTTGAACACCAAGAACACCAGCCAGTCCGCCGAGAACTGCTGCACTGCACATGACTGGCAGAATCATGATGGGATTTCGGATGAAATTTGCCATTTGGATTTTAGGAGATCCTAAAAAGTGAGCAATGGAAGTGCCCCGTGAATTCGCTTGCCAACCGGCAATCGCAAGTCCGAAACCGGCTGCGCAAACACCTAAGTTGGCAGCACCGGCGGCAACACCGGATAAGCTGATGGCAGTTGCGATTCCGACAGTCGACAACGGTGAGACAATCAGGACAGAGAAGGTGACGGCTAACGTGATGCCCATTAACACAGGTTGAAGGACCGTAAAATGAGTAATCAACTGACCGATACTGGCAGTGATTTTTGTGACATAAGGATAGGTCAGGACACCGATTCCGCCTGCTCCGACGATAATTAAGGTCGGAATGACGAGGACGGTATACGTTTTAAACCGATTGCCAATCCACAGTACGAGGGCTGTTGCAATGGCAGCCGTTAGTCCGGAATTGATGACATCCCCCGTGCCGACGAATAAGTAACCTGCTGTATCGGTCCGGCTTGCGACGCCTGATCCAACGACAGTCGCGAGACCAATCGAGGTAGTTTCGATGGGAGACGTCTTAAACTGCATCGCTACGGCGACACCAATCACCATCGGTAACAAACGCATCGCAAGCGCGGTAGAGTCGATGATATGTTGGGCGGGAGAAAAGTACGGAAGCAAGGCTTTGGCGAGTTCGCCAAGTAAGGCGCCGGGGATAAGTGCAACTAAAATCCCGATACTAAGACCGTTTAACACATGGATTCCGAATTGGCGGTCGAACCGTTTCGAAGTTGTCTGCATAAAAATCACTCCTTATGTATCACTTTTGTGCATAACAGTATAAAAGCGATGAATTGTGTTTAATCATACGAAAGTCTCTGTAGCACGTCAAGTTAAAAATGGAATTTTCTGAAAAAACAAAGGCAAAGTATTCGCACTCACAGGATAGGACTGATAGAGTGAAAGAGTAAAAATCGGGGAGGGAACAGTTATGTCAGAACAACAAATCGTATTAGCCAACAGACCGGACGGACGTCCGACACGGGAGACGTTCCGGTACGAAAAGATTGAACTGAATGAATTGCAAACGGATCAAGTCTTGTTAGAGACGCTTTATATCTCAGTTGATCCATACATGCGGGGACGAATGAACGATTCCCGTTCTTATTCTCAGCCATTTGAACTCGATGCACCGATTCAAGGAGGCGTAGTCGCACGTGTCATCGAATCAAAAACGGATACACTCGAAGTCGGCGACATCGTCGTCGGAATGCTCGATTGGGCAACAAAATTAGTCGTGGATGCCAAACAAGTCCGTAAAATTGATGCATCACTGGCACCTGTCTCAACGGCACTTGGTGTACTTGGGATGACCGGCATGACGGCTTATTTCGGATTACTGGATATCGGGAATCCACAGCCCGGTGAAACGGTCGTCGTCTCGGCAGCAGCCGGAGCAGTCGGCTCGATTGTCGGACAAATTGCTAAAATCAAAGGTGCACGGGTCGTCGGTATTGCGGGAAGTGATGAAAAAATTCAGTATCTCAAAGAAGAACTTGGATTTGATGAAGTCATCAATTATAAAACGGAACAAATCGGAGAAGCCCTGGACCGGACGTGTCCGGACGGAATCGACGTCTATTTCGAAAATGTCGGCGGGGAAATCGGTGATGCAGTACTCAACCGTTTAAATCCGTTTGCCCGTATTCCAGTCTGTGGAGCAATTTCCGGATACAATGAAAAAACAGATGTTGGTCCGCGTGTTCAATCCAAATTGATCATGTCACGCGCACGGATGCAAGGCTTTTTGGTCGGAGATTACGCTAAACGTTTTAAAGAGGCGGCGGAGCAACTAGGACAATGGGTCAGTAACGGTGAATTAAAGTATGAAGAAACGATTTTTGAAGGGTTTGATCAAGTACCGGATGCGTTTCTTGGATTGTTTGATGGTTCGAATACCGGGAAATTGTTGGTCAAGTTATAAGAAGACGTCAAAAAGGTTTTGCTTTCCTTTATGGGAGAGCAAAACCTTTTTTTATGGAAAATCCTATTTATTGATCAGCGGGATCTTTTTTTAATTCTTCCAAATCGGGATCCGGATGCTGTGTTTCAGCCGGTTTGATACCGGGATCAGATGTTTCCGCGGGTTCCGGATCCGGGTGTAAGCCGACATCTGCTGTTTTGTTTGGCAAGTCTTGTTTTTTATCCGTCATGGTTCTGTCATCTCCCTTATCATCAATACTTTTACATTTACCCCAATTGATTGTTCTAAAACGAAAAGCGACAGGTTTGAGTTCATTGTTTTGTGCGAAACACGTTGTGAACCAAAACGACTCCACACGTTTACGTCCTGATTTCATGACGAATGTCCGGGAATCCGTTAAGGGCTTCACCAAGTCTTTACAAAAACCTTGCAGATCCTTTAAGTCTCCTTTGAACTGGACTCGTAGACTGATAGGGAGATGAAAGAGAAGGAAGGGTGTATACGCGTGAGTGGACAACAATTTAAAAAAGCAGTCATGAAACAACTTCAGTGGGTACGCGAGGAGAAGCAACGGCTTCAATCGGAATCAAAGGCAAGTGTTGCTTCCATTGAACGTTTACAGAAGCTCCCGGTATTGACGATGAAAACAGGAATCCGACCAAAGACTTCCGGACGTCCTTCGACAACAGTGGCATATCATGAGCAAAGTAACAGCGGATTGTTACAGGAGATTGCGTATGCAGATATTCCCTTGCAAAGCGGAACGCGTTATTTTGAGCAGCGACCTCTGGAAGTCGCCATCGTCTGTTCCGAATTCATGTATGCCTATTATCAAGATGCGCTCCACTTACACTATGTCAATCCGGCAACATTTGAAGAGGTATTTGAAAAACCGATTGATCTTTTCCTGGTCGTATCCTCATGGAAAGGACTACAGGGAGACGACTGGAAAGGTGTCGCAACGCCGACTTCCAAAAAACGGACCCGTCTGATGGAAATGATTCGACAGGTGAAGGCAAAAGAAATACCCGTCGTTTTTCAATCGACAGAGGATCCAAGCAACTTTGACCGTTTTAGTGGTGTGGCAAAGGAAGCGGATTATATTTTGACATCAGACGAAGCGATGATTCCGGAATATCAGGTGTTATGCGGGCATGACCGGATTGAAGCGACGACGTTTGGGGTGAATCCCATCATCCATAATCCGATTGGGGCGACCCGGAGCCGGAAAAAACACGTTTTGTTTGCCGGCAGCTGGATGGCAAAGTATCCGGAGCGTGTCAAAGACACCGAAATGTTATTTGATGGTGTCTTACGTTCCGATCATACACTCGATATCGTTGACCGCAACTATCAGTTGAATTTACCGGATTATCATTTTCCGCAACGTTACGTCTCGCGCGTCGCACCATCGATTCCTTATGAGACATTACAACAAGTCAGTAAGTGTTATGACTGGGTATTGAATTTAAACAGCATTAAATATAGTAAAACGATGTGTGCACGACGAATCTATGAATCCCAAGCACTCGGAAATCTGATTTTGTCGAATTACAGCATCGCCGTCAACAATGATTTTCCGAACGTGTTTACCGTACATGATCACCAAGAGGCGCAAGCGATTTTAGAACGGACGACCGAGGACGACGTGAAGCGGCTCCGGGCAGAAGGTATTCGTTCCGTCATGTCATCCCATACCGTCTATGACCGGATTGATCAGCTGGCCCGTTTGCTGAAGTTACCGGTCCAGCCGTTGCGACGGAAACTCCTGGTTGTCTTACGCCACGTGACACCGGAGCTAAACCGGATGCTAGAACAGCAAACCGTAACACCGGATTGGATTTACCGCGAAGAAGACCTGACGAAAGAATTATATGAGCAGACAGATTTAGTCGCTGTACTTGATGGGACGGAGTCATACGGAGAGTACTACCTCGAAGATTTAATGAACGGGTTTAAATACAGTGACGCAAGCATTGTCCGTAAAACAGCTCAAGATGAGGTGCCGTTCGTCATTCAGGACGAACAAGGTCGGCCGGGCGGCAGTATGATTTGGCGTGCCGACTTTTCCTATGAACAGTTCAGTGAAGGAAAGATGGCAGGCAAAACACTGCTTCTTGATGCACTCGAGTGGGACGAGAAAGGGAAGTCATCTGCTGTTGAAACACCGGTCCTGTCCATCGTCGTGCCGATTTTTAATAATGGATATCATCTCACGTATAAATGCTTTGCCAGTTTAAAACGAATGGATCGATTTGCCGAGACGGAAATTATCTTAGTGGATGATGGGTCAACAGACCGGATGACGTTACAAGCGATTAATCGTCTTGCGCGACGACACGGCAACGTCGTCACCTATCTGTTCCCGACAGGCGGAAGCGGCAGTGCGTCACGCCCGCGTAATAAGGGCGTCGAACTGGCACGTGCCGAACGAATTGCGTTCCTGGATCCTGATAACGAAGTGTTGAGTGACCGGTATGCCGAGTTATTGAGTGAACTCGATCATGACCCGACACTCGATTTTGCGGTCGGACATATGAAAAAGTTGGCAGAAAAAACAAGTATCATCGCCTTACCGAAAGTTCGGAAAGAAGGACGGAAGGTTTGCGATCAACCTAAAACGTATTTACTCGAGAACCGTTTTTCCGTTCAAAGTATTCAGGCGTTAGTCGTTAAGAAAAGCTTTTTGCAGGAACATCAGCTGGAACAAGTCGTCGGAGCCGTCGGACAAGACTCCTTGTTTTTCCAAGAAATGATGTTGCATGCGGACCGTGTCTTGCTCGTCAACCGGGTCATTCATTATTATTACGCCGCAGTAGCAGGTTCGACCGTCAACTCCTTGACAGTTCGTTTCTTTGAACGCAGTGTCGTCCGGGAAAAGGCCAGGGCTGAAAAGTTTGCACGTTATGGTGTCCTCGATGCGTATAAAGAAACCCGTTTCGAACACTTTTTTGAACATTGGTATCTGGTGAAACTTCGTTACTGCAGTGATAAAGATTTTGGTCCGAGCGTCGCGCTTCTCCGAATGATTATCGCTTTTTATGAACCGATGACATTAACGAATCCGTTGATCCGCCGATTCGTTGAACTGGCGGATAAAAAACAGACCGATGCAATCCAAGCATTGTTATTAGAGGAGGTACGGTGATGCCGACAAAACAGATGACGCGACCAAAAGATGAAATCCGTGCTGCTTATTATGATCAACTCGGAGTCCAGTTCGGAAAAAAAGTCCGCTCACGGATTCACTGGATTATTCGTGAGACAAAGGGCAGTCAGATTCTCGATATCGGTTGTTCAGGGGGGCTCGTTCCGATTTTACTCGGTCGTGAAGGGAAACAGGTTGTGGGAATCGATGTCTCACCGGAAGCCATTACAGAGTCGAGGAATGCACTGGAGAAAGAAGCACGTTCGGTCAAAGAATTGATTCAGTTTGAAGAAGAAAATCTGATGACGTTTTCGACCGGCCAACGTTTTGACACGGTCTTGATGACGGAAGTTCTCGAGCATATCGGCGAACCAGAACGATTTGTCCAAAAAGCATGTTCATTCCTGAAACCGGGTGGACGGCTTGTCGTAACGGTTCCGTTTGGTGTTAATGACTATGCCGACCATAAGCGGACTTATTATTTACGTCATTTGTTAGAGCAATTGACACCCTATGGAACGATTGATCGATTGGAGCGGATGGACAAGTGGGTAGGCGTTATTGTGACGCTTCATGAGGAACAACAACCGGCCCGCAGTATGACGAAGCAAGAAATCGACTGGTTGGAAACATCTTTCGAAGCGATTGAACGGTTGCATTTGACTGAAATCGTCCGGTTAAAAAATCAGCAGAAAAAATCGGAGCAGAAACAGCAGAAGCAACAGCTGACTGAGCAGGAATATATAGAGTTATCGTCAAAGCATGAACAGCTTTTACGGCAAGTGACTGAACAAGAGGAAACGATTAAACTGTTGGCGCAACAGTATCAGTTGGTCCTTGAAAGGTATGAAGGAGCACTTGTATCGAACCTGGATGTCTTGGAGGCGAATACACAATGGAAATTAAAATACCGGTCACTGGCAAATTCAAAGCTTGGAAAAATCGCCGTCCGTTACTGGAAGTTCAGAAGAAAGCTCAAACAAAGACAGGCCCGGAGACGATGAACGTATTGATGATCTGTCAGAATTTTTATCCGGAAATCGGAAGTGCCGCCAACCGGATGAAAAATATTTTTAAGCGGATGGAACAACAAGGCAGTGACGTGCATGTCCTGACATCAGAACCACTGTACCCGACAGCGGAATTGTATACGGATGCGATGTTTTGGGACGAACCGAGCCTGGATGCGGCCAACATTACCCGGATTCAACCACGGGATCTACGGGCGACGACAAACTTATGGCGACGGCTCCGGCTGTTTTTAGAACAGTTTGTCTTGGCGGTCCGGGAAGTACGGCAGGATAAAAAACAGTACAGCTACATCTATGCGACGACGCCTTCCATCTTCATGGGACTGGTTGGAGTTGTTGCCAAATTCATCAAAAAAGCACCACTCGTGTTAGACGTCCGCGATTTGTGGCCGGAATCATTGGTCGGTGTCGGAATCACGAAGTCACGATTGCTGCTCGCGCCGCTCTACTGGCTTGAAAAATGGATGTATCATCGAGCCGATCAAATTGTCATCAACAGTGAAGGATTTCGTTCGTATATCGAAAGCAAAGGAATTTCCCCGGAGAAAATTCATTACATTCCGAATTCAATCGAAGAAAACGAATGGTTGATTAAACGGCGGAAAGTATCGGAGCAAGTTCGCGTCGTCTATACCGGAAATATCGGGTTGGCGCAGGACGTATTCTTATTACTTGATGTAGCGGAGCGATTAAAAGAGGATTCAAAAATTGAATTTCATGTCGTCGGATACGGCTATCATAAAGAAAAATTTGAAGAACATGTCTTAAAACGCGGCCTGACGAATATTCATTTCATGAATGCGATGCCGAGATGGGACGCGCTGAAACAACTTGCCAAAAGTGATATCGCCTTTGCGACATTAGTCGAGAGCACAGCATTTGATACAGTGACGCCAGGAAAAATCATCGACTATATGGCAATGGGCTGTGCGATTGTCGGAGCCGTTTCAGGACATGCTGCGAAAGTGATTGAAGAGGCCGGAGCAGGATTCGTCTCACGGGAGCGTTGTCGTGAGACAATCGTCGGACAAATCCGCTATCTCGCAGAACATCCGGAAGCGCGTGAAGAAATGGGGCAATCGGGTGTAGCATATGTCCAGACCCATTTTGACTGGGAACAAAATCAGGAACGTTTATTTGAAGCGATTCAGAAAACCAATATCGAAGCAGTAGGGGTGAGTAAATGAAACGGGTCGGTATGTTTGTGTGGAATACATTTACGAATGATGCACGTGTTTTACGGGAGTGTACGGCACTTACGGAAGCGGGGTATGATGTTGACTTATATTGTTTAAATGACGGCACCTTGCCAACGGTGGAGCATCACCCGAGCGGCTTTCAAATCATTCGAATTGAACGGACTCCTCCTTTTGAAGCAATCTTTCGTCGTCTGAAGAAGCGTAACCCGGTTACGCTTCTGGCTGGCGCAGGATTGCTCTTATTCGTTCCGTGGTTGATCCCGGTTGGAATCGTGCTGTACGTATTACAGAAAAGCCGCTTTATCCGTTATGCCCTTTATAACAGTTTTGGGATCGTCCGGATGACGCGGGCAGCGCGTAAGCGGAACTACGATATCATGCATGCCAACGATTTAAATACCTTACCGCAGGCGATTTTGGCCGCGAAAGGAGCAAAAATCGTCTATGATTCGCACGAAGTCCAAACGGATCGAACGGGATATGGAAGAGGACAAGGCGGATTGGAACGTCACTTATTACGATTTGTCGATCGGACGATGGTCGAAAATGAAACGCGGGCCGATTACCATGAAGCACTTTACGGGGAGCGCCCATCTGTGTTGCACAACTATCCATTTTATCAAGAAACGGTACCCAAAGCCCGTCCGCTCCATCAAGAACTCGGAATCGGTGAAAATGAACCGATTTTATTGTATCAAGGCGGTATTCAGGAAGGGCGAGGACTCGAGCGGCTGATTGCCGCGATGCCTTTGGTCCGGAACGGCACACTGCTGTTCATCGGTGACGGAAAAATTAAGCCGGGGCTGAAACAACTGGCGGCTGAGTCCTCGGAACGAGAACGCATTTATTTTATGGATAAGGTGCCGCTTGATCAGTTACCGGGCTATACTGCAGCCGCAACGGTCGGTTTTCAAGTATTGCAGAACGTCTGTTTTAACCATTATTCAGCGTCTTCGAATAAGTTGTTTGAATATATGTCAGCGCTTGTTCCGGTCGTGGCAGCCGATTTACCGGAAATCCGTCGTGTCGTCGAGGCAGAGGCCGTCGGACTGCTCGTTGACGTTGAATCGCCAGAAGCGATTGCCGCTGCCGTCAATCAAATCGTCGAGGAGGACGGGTTACGCCAGGCGATGAAAGAACGGACAAAGCAGGCACGGCAGAAATACAACTGGGATAAAGAAAAAGACCGATTATTGACGGTCTACGATCAATTGATGGAGTAAATGAACAGGAAATGTAGCGGAAAACAATAAACATGCAGGTAATTCCACACAGAAAAACAATGGAATCGGCCGGATTGTATTGTTTCTCTTACGAAGACGGAGAATGTTCGCTATTTATTTACAAGCTTTACAAAAAGCATAGGAAAAGGACGGAATGTAAGGTCTGTGAAGAATGGTTTAAGAGATGGTTAGAACCATTGGAAACACAAGCAATTGTCGTTATGGTCTAGTTACAGCCACGACACAGTCGGTAATTTGCTGACGTGAAGGACTAACTCGTAACTAGATGGAGGAATGACAAAATGAAACTTTGTACAATCGGACTCGGATATATTGGATTACCTTCTTCAGCCATGTTTGCAGATCACGGAACGGACGTCGTCGGGGTCGATATTGACCCGCGCATCGTCAAGATGTTGAATGCGGGAGATATTCACATCGAAGAGCCGGGACTTGAAGATGTCATCAAGCGTGTCGTCGCAAACGGAAAGTTTCGGGCGACGTTGACACCGGAACCGGCAGATGTCTTTTTGATTGCCGTACCGACACCGAATTTAAATGACACGTATAAATCGTGTGACTTGAAGTATGTCCTGTCAGCCGTACAGAATATGTTGCCGCACGTTCAAAAAGGAAATGTCATCATCGTCGAATCGACGATTGCCCCGCGGACGATGGATGATCATGTCCGTCCGTTAATCGAGGCGGCTGGATTCGTTATTGGTCAAGACGTCTTCGTCGTCCATTGTCCGGAACGTGTCCTTCCGGGACAAATTCTCCATGAACTCATTCATAACAACCGGATTGTCGGCGGCTTGACGCCGGCATGCGCCGATGCCGGAGCAGCGGTCTACGAGACGTTTGTCCAAGGTGAAATCGTCAAGACGGATGCGAAGACGGCAGAGATGTCGAAACTGATGGAAAATACGTTCCGCGATGTCAACATCGCCCTAGCAAATGAACTGACACAAGTGTGCCATAAGCTCGAAATCAACGTCCTTGATGTGATCGAGATGGCAAACATGCATCCACGTGTCAATCTGCATCATCCGGGACCGGGTGTCGGCGGACATTGTCTTGCGGTTGATCCGTACTTCATCGTCGCCAAGGCCCCATCCCTTGCACGGATCATCCATATGGCGCGGGAAACGAATGTCAACATGCCACACTTCGTCGCAGAGCAGGCGGAGCGTCTTGTTTCTTCGCGTGTTCGGCCGAAAATTGCTGTCTTTGGTGTCACGTATAAAGGAAATGTTGATGATATGCGGGAGAGCCCAGCTGTTGATGTGATTGAACAATTGATTGACCGTGGACTGGATGTCTCAGTTTGCGATCCGCATGTCGAACGTTCGATTTCTTCACGCTTTGACCTGGTCGATGAGATTGAAGCCATTCAAGGAGCGGATCTTGCCCTTGTCTTAGTCGATCATGATGAGTTCAAACGTTTTGACTCACGCCGTCTCGCCAACCAGATGCGGACACCGCTCTTATTCGATACGAAAGGAATCGTCCAGCCGCTTGAAGATGTCACAGTCCTGAACTTCGGTAACCTGCATACGCATCAAACGACGGAAGTGGACGCAAAAGCAATATGAACGGGATTAGTACAATCGGGAAAGAGTTGAAAGATCATTTTTATCTGATCTTTCGTCTTTCACTTTATGAGACAAAAAGTCTATACAGCATGCAATATCTCGGTTGGTTTTGGGAAATCATGACGCCGCTCCTACAAATTGGCGTTTACTGGGTTGTCTTTGGTTTCGGGATTCGCGGCGGACAACCCGTTGACGGAATTCCATTTGTCTTTTGGTTGGTCAGTGGATTGATTGCCTGGTTTTTCATCGGCAGTACGATTCCGAGTGGTTCACGTTCGATTTACGGTCGGGTCGCTTTAGTCTCGAAAATGCACTTTCCGCTTAGTACAATCCCGGCCTATGTCATCTTGGCGCAGTTCTATCGCCATCTTGCCATGATTGCCTTGACGATTGTTCTCGGGATGGCATTCGGCTATTTTCCGGGCTGGCATACGCTTGAATTGCTCTATATTGTACCTGCTGGTGTCATTTTCCTGTATGCCGTCTCTCTGTTGTTATCGGCCCTTGCGACCATGATCCGCGATGTCCAAAACATGGTGACGTCTGCCATCCGGATGTTGATGTACTTGACGCCCATCATGTGGATACCGCCGGACCACAGTCTGTTTAAGACATTGTTGATGATCAATCCTCTCGTCTATTTGATCGAAGGATACCGTTCGGCATTGATTGGGACCGGTTATCTGCTCGATCACGTCTGGTACGGTCTCTACTTCTGGACTGTGACGTCCGTTTTGTTAGTGGTAGGAGCAGCAGTTCATCTGCGGTTCCGGCGGTACTTCATTGATTATGTCTAGGAGGAAAAAACATGAGTCACGTCGTATTCGAGAATGTTTCAAAACGTTACGTCCTGTATTCACGCCCGATCGATAAATTAAAAGAAGTGTTGTTCGGCAAGGTCAGCGGTAAACCGTTTTATGCTTTAAAAAATATCTCGTTCTCCGTCGAACAAGGCGAAATCGTCGGTGTGGTCGGAATCAACGGGAGTGGGAAGTCGACCTTGTCGCATTTGCTTGCCAACGTCACGCCGCCGACATACGGCCGTGTGACACTTGGCGGTAAATCGGCATTAATCGCGATTTCCAGTGGTCTCAATAATCAGCTGACCGGGCGGGACAACATCGAATTAAAAGGCTTGATGATGGGGCTGACCAAAAAACAGATCCAGACGATTACACCGGAAATTCTGGAGTTCGCGGACATCGGGGATTTTATCGATCAACCCGTCAAAACGTATTCAAGTGGGATGCGGGCACGGCTTGGTTTTGCCATTTCCATCAACATCAATCCGGATATCCTGATCATCGATGAAGCACTGTCGGTCGGTGACCAAACCTTTACGGAAAAATGCCTCGATAAGATGCGGGAGTTTTGCGATCAGGGAAAAACGATCTTTTTTGTCAGCCATTCCTTGAATCAAGTCAAAAGTTTTTGTACAAAAATCCTTTGGCTCGAGTATGGAGAAGTCCGGATGTTTGGACCGACAGCGGAAACGATGGCAGAGTATAACAAATATTTATATTGGTACAAGCAACTGACGAAAAAACAAGCAGCACATTATGTCATGAAAAAACGAACAGGACGAAGTGATGAAATCGAGCGTTCGGCACGCGGTGAAACGATTGAATTGTCGTCATGAATAACGGATAGGGGATGGAACGAATGAAACGAATCATGCTAGTGTTCGGAACGAGACCGGAAGCCATCAAGATGGCGCCTGTCGTCAAAGCATTGGAAAAACGAGAAGGGATCAAACCGATCGTCGTCGTGACGGCACAACACCGGGAAATGCTCGATCAAGTCCTTGAACTGTTCCAGATCGTTCCCGACCATGATTTAGACTTGATGCGTCCACGTCAGACACTCGAAGAGATGACGGCACGGATTTTAAATGCGATGCGTCGTGTCTTGGAAAAAGAGCAACCGGATTTGGTGTTGGTCCATGGGGATACGACAACGACATTCGCGGCTTCACTTGCGGCTTTTTACCAACAGATTCCGGTTGGTCATGTCGAAGCCGGCTTACGGACGTATCAGAAGTATGCCCCATTCCCGGAAGAGATGAATCGTCAATTGACGGGTGTACTCGCTGATTACCATTTTGCACCGACCGATCAGGCAGCAGAAAATCTACGGCTCGAGAACAAACAGAGTCCGATTATCGTGACGGGAAATACAGTCATCGACGCGTTAAAAACAACGGTTTCGAAAGACTACACGCACCCGGTGTTGACGGATCTTACAGCAAGCGGACGGAAACTGGTTTTGTTGACCGTTCACCGACGCGAAAATCACTTGCAATTACCGCAAATTTTTGATGCCGTTGAACGATTGGCGGACAGTCATCCGGATATCGAAATCGTCTATCCGGTCCATCCGAATCCGATTGTCCTCGAGGCAGCGGAACAGTTGAACTATCATCCGCGCATCCGATTGGTTGAACCGCTCGATGTCTTTGATTTTCATAACTTGGCAGCCCGGGCGACTCTGATTTTGACGGATTCCGGCGGGATTCAAGAAGAAGCACCTTCGTTCGGAGTACCGGTTCTGGTGTTACGTGAAACGACGGAACGGCCGGAAGGAGTCGCAGCCGGTACGTTGAAGCTTGTAGGAACGGATCCGGAGCGTATTTATGAAACAGGTCACCTGTTGCTGACGGATCAAGCTGCCTATGATGCGATGGCACAAGCGGCGAATCCATACGGAGACGGTCATGCGGCAGAACGTATTGTGGATGCGATTTTAAGCGAGGTACCGGTATGAGTTCACGTCCATTGGAACTGGCAAGTTATCAGTTTTTTCCGCAAGGGAACCGGGATAAGATTTTGCTCGAAGAAGATGCGGACGGTGTTTGGTTCGATTTTCAACAGGCGGACCCGACCGATAAGCTGTACATCCAATTGTTTGATCAGGGATTTCAATATCCTCCCTCAAAGTTGTATCGGGCCGACGCCTCTTTTGGACAGGCCGAGTCCGTCACATTGACATGCGAGCTGGAAGCGGAATCGTCATGCGACGTTCAGGTGTTCAAGATGCAATACGGACAAAAAAAACGGATGCATTCAGAGACGGAATGGCTGACGGTAAACGGAAAAACAATGTGTTCCTTACAATTAAAACGAGTCAAAGGCGCCGACTATTTTAAAATTGCATTCAAGTTTTTACTCGAAGGGGACATGCGGGTTCGGTTGACGGCGTTACACGTCAACCGGCTTGTTCCGATCAAACAGGAGGAGTCCTATCATGTTATTTAGTTCGACGATTTTTTTATTTTTATTTTTGCCGACGGTACTGATTGTGTATTACCTGTTACCGAGAAGCTTTCGAAACGGCTGGCTCCTCGTAGCGAGCCTTTTCTTTTATGCGTTCGGAGAGCCGCGTTTTGCTGTATTGATGCTCGTCAGTGTCGCCATCAACTATTTCTTTGCATTATTCGTAGACGTTTACCGTCACCGCATCGGTGTGAAGTGGATCATGTTCAGCATGATTGCTGTCAATTTAGGATTACTTGGCTGGTTCAAGTACAGCGGTTTTTTTGTTCAGTCTGTCAATAAGACGTTTCATGCCGATTTTTTTGTTCCGGAAATCGTTTTACCGCTCGGAATTTCCTTCTATACATTTCACGCGATGAGTTATGTCATCGATATTTACAAGGAAAAGGAAGCCGTGCAAAAAAATCCGCTTGATTTAGCATTGTATATCGCCTTTTTCCCGCAACTGGTCGCAGGACCGATCGTCCGCTACAACACGATTGCGAGTCAGATTGAATCCCGTCAAGAAACCGTGTCGGACTTCTCGAAAGGGGTCCGCCGATTCATCATCGGATTATCAAAAAAGTTGATTTTAGCAAATGGCTGCGGTCAAGTAGCAGATGCCATTTTTAACATGAAGGATTTATCAATGGGGCTCGCATGGATTGGGATCATTGCTTACGCCCTGCAGATCTATTTTGATTTTTCCGGATACAGTGACATGGCAATCGGACTTGCATTAATGTTCGGCTTTCATTTTCTTGAAAACTTCAACTATCCGTATATTTCGAAATCCGTGTCTGAATTTTGGCGTCGCTGGCACATTTCACTTGGTTCATGGTTTCGGGATTATGTGTACATTCCGCTTGGAGGGAACCGGGTTTCACCCTGGAGACAATACCGGAACCTTGGAATCGTCTGGATGTTGACTGGACTTTGGCATGGAGCGAGCTGGACGTTCGTTGCCTGGGGCGTCTATTACGGGATTTGGATCATGCTTGAAAAAGCATTTCTCGGGAAACTATTGGCGCGAGTCCCGGTACTGGCAACGGTCTGGACACTCGTATTGGTTCTGGTCGGTTGGGTCTTTTTCAGATCAGAAACGTTCCCGGAAGCCATCACGTATATTCAAGCAATGTTTATGCCGGACGTACTTTGGGATGACCGTGCGAGTTATCAACTTGTCCAAAACGGTGTCATCTTAGCACTTGCATGTCTTGCCGCAACACCAATTCCAAAATGGATGGGAGAACGATTTGTCCAGTCATCGGGCAAAATCGGACAGACGTTGCAATATGGGTATGCGATGGTTTTGTTGTTCCTCGCGACATCTGCGCTGGTTGCAAGTACATTCAATCCCTTCATTTATTTCCGTTTTTAGAGAGGAGGAACACCAGTGGCGCAACCTATTGAAAAGAATCAGAAACAGCCACAACCGGGAACTACGTTTGAGAAAAAGATGATGTGGCTGACGATCATCAGTTTTTTTGTCATTTTGCTGACGATCGGAATTGGAACGATTCTTCGCGACGACCGTGTCAGTTCCCAACTTGAAAATCGAACACTTGCACAATCCGTTCAACCGACTATGCAAGGAGTGGCTTCCGGTGAGGATATGCTGAAGATGGAAAGCTATTTTGCAGATCAGTTGTTGTTACGTGGTACTCTCGTTGAAATGCAGGCACGTCTATCGAAAAATCTCTTTCAACAGCCGTTTCGAAATGGGATCTACACTGCTAAAAACGGCTATATGATTGAACCGAGTCAAGCGGCACAACCAATCGTCCCGGACGCTTTCCGACAGTTCACGAAAGAGGTGAACCGTCCGGTCTACTTTGCCCTCGCACCGTCGAAAACCGTCGTCGCGGAACGGGATGGGATCATTCCGGGTTACGTGGCTTCGAATGCGGAGCAACGGTATCAGACGATGCAAGCCGGCTTTAAGCAAGCGGGTATTACCTCGATTCCCCTTGATGCCTTACAGTTGTCCGATTACTTTAAGACGGATCATCACTGGAATGTAGACGGCGCCTATCAAGCCTATGGTGAGATTATCCGTACAGTCGCGAAAACAGAACCGACCTTAAAAAAAGTGGAAGTCGATCCGGAATCAAAGCGGGCATCGGAACATCCTTACTTTGGTTCACTCGCCCGCAAGACGACGCTTGCGTATGCGAGCACGGGAGACAAAATTGAATACTACGATGCCAATCAATTTAAGGGCATTGACGTCTGCTACGACAAGAAATGTGGTCAACCGCTGATTGATGAGCAATTCATCAAGGAAGAGGGCGACTATGCCGATCGCTATGAAGTGTTCATGCGCGGCAATCACGGTATTTTATCAATGACGTCGCAGACGAAAGGACCAAAGCTGCTTGTCCTCAAAGACTCGTTTGCCAATCCGGTCCTACCGTTTCTTGCTAAGAGTGCTAATCTTGAGGTCGTCGATATCCGCTATGTCAATAAAGATTTTGATGCATCTGAATTTGCGAAGCAAAAAAACGTGGATGCCGTCGTCTTCTTACACAATGCGAACATCAACGGATTGATGAAGACGTATCAGCAGAAATTGTAAAGGAGGTGCCGCATGAGATCACGTTTACGGAAAAAACAACCGCGCATCGGTTGGCGGATTGCCAGTGCCGTCTTGTTGTTGTTTGTCTTAACCATCAGTGCCACAACCGGATTTGCGTTCTTAAAGTTCCAACAAACAGCAGATTCATTCATCACACCATTAAAAGGAGCGAAAAAGCTCCCGCTTGAGGTGATGCAACCGGTCAACGTCTTATTGATCGGAGTTGATGAACGAAAAAATGATCCGGGGCGAGCCGATGCGATCATGTTGTTGTCGTTTAATCCGAAAACAAAACAAGCGACCTCTCTTTCGATTCCGCGTGATATGCAAGTCACGCTTCCAGATGGCAAAAAGACAAAAATCAATCATACGTATGCTTACGGTGGGGTGGAAGAGACGATTGAGACGGTCGAGCAGACGTTTGAGACCAAAGTCCCGTACTATGCCAAAATCAATATGGATGGATTGATTGAACTCGTTGACGCGGTCGGTGGCGTGACGGTTGATAATCCATCTGCTTTCAGTTGGAATGACCGCCGCCTGCAAAAAGACTACGAGAAAGGGAAAATCAAACTGACCGGACTCGAAGCGAGCGGATATGCCCGGATGCGAAAACAAGACCCGCTCGGTGATATGGG
This sequence comes from Exiguobacterium sp. K1, assembly GCF_033721435.1. Classification (NCBI taxonomy): domain Bacteria; kingdom Bacillati; phylum Bacillota; class Bacilli; order Caryophanales; genus Exiguobacterium; species Exiguobacterium sp. K1. The sequence continues at coordinate 157,527 of NZ_JAOTIT010000003.1, forward strand.
ACGGCAAATCCGACAGCGGCAGGTACTTGAAGCTGTTGGCATGAAGCTTGCCGGACCCGATATTTTGACAAACTTGGAAGAAGTCAGTCGGGTCCTGAAAAACAACTTCAGTACAAATGTTACGTTTTCAGAAGCGGCTCAACTGGCACAAGAAAATCAAACCGGATTTGAACGTCTGAAACCGTTAAAATTGGATGGTGAAGGATATATCGCGAGTGATGGCGTCTGGTACTTTTTTGCCTCGGATCAATCGATGCAAGAAGCCAAACAGGCAATCGACAAACTGACGAAAAGTTAATTAAATCGTGAGCAAGGACTGTGTAAAAGGGAATCTCTTTTACGCAGTCTTTTTTTTGATTCGCTTGTTGGTCCAAAAGTCTTATTTTCTTTAGCAGACTAAAATAAGCTTTGACAGACAGGTAGAACGAATGGAGAATGGAAATGAAAACGATTACATAAATCCAAGGAGGATACGGCATGAATCGATTGAAATCAGTCTGTGCAGTTGTGCTAACGTTTGCACTGATGTTTAGTTTGTTTCCAGTAAACGGTTTGGCACTGGAAAAAGGAAAATCGACACTCGTCATCATTCACTACAAGGAAGATAAAACGTCAGAAAAAGATTGGAATCTCTGGTTATGGGCGAATGGACCGGATTATTTCCCGAATAAAGCACATGCCTTTAACGGACAAGATGCGTACGGAAAAATCGCGGCTTATGAATTTCCAGTGGATCAACCGGAAAAAATCGGTTTCATCGTCCGCGATGATTCCTGGAACAAAGATGCGGGCTCAGAAAACGACCGCTTCATTACAAAAGACATGATCAAAGACGGTGTGGCGGAAGTCTGGATTGAATCAGGCAGCAAAGACGTTTCACCGGTCAATCCAACAGGCGGCAGTGACGTTGAGTCGGTCAACACGAACATTCATTATTACCGGTACGACAATGATTACGACAAGTACGGGGTATGGGCATGGCCAAATGCTCAGGACGGAAAACGATTTGAATTTGACGGACAAGATGCGTTTGGCGCTGTGGCAAACGTCACCTTGACGAATACGACGAAGGAACGTCTCGTCGGAATCATTCCTCACGTCGAGGGATGGTCGGAAAAAGACGGGGCCGATCGTTTTTACTACGCGGGAGCCAAGGATATCTGGTTGATTGAAGGCGATCAAACCGTTTATTACAGCCAACCGGATATTGATCGGACGCCGAAATTTACAAGTTTCCTGGCAGACGATTTTAAGACGATGACATTAAAAACGAATTCACCAATCACAGCAGAAGATGTAAAAACGCTGACATTCAAAGGACTGGTCAATCCGGTTGTCACACAAGTGGACGCCAAGACGTTACACGTGACTGTCGCATCGGATATTGATTTGGCAAATGTCGTCACGGTTTCGCACCCGGTATTCGGGGAAGGGATTTTAGAAGCAGGAAAAGTATTGCGCTCTGATGCTTTTGACAAAAAATATGCGTACGACGGTCAACTCGGTACGGTATATCAAAAAAGCAAAACGACGTTCCGCGTCTGGGCACCGACTGCGCAGGCCGTTGAACTGGAACTTTACAAATTGCCGAAAAAACAAGCAGCCACAACGAAGGATATCGTCCGTGAAGTGAAGATGGTTCGCGGTGACCGCGGTGTCTTCAGCGTCACAATCAAAGGGGACCTTGACGGAACAGGCTACACCTATGAAGTCAAGCACGCCAAAGAAACGACACGGGCCGTCGATCCGTACGCGACAGCTGTGGCGGTCAACGGAGATCAAGGGGTCGTCGTCGACTTGAAAGAGACGAATCCGAAACGCTGGACCAAAGCAAAAATGCCGCTGAAACAAGCGACAGACGCCATCATTTACGAAACACATGTCCGTGACCTGTCGATGTTTGACGTCACAGGAGATACGTATGATTCAGGTATCAAACAAAAAGGGAAGTATCTTGGTGTTGTCGAGCCGGGAACACGTCTGATGAAAGACGGTAAAAAAACAAAGACGAAAACAGGACTCGATCATTTGAAAGAGCTCGGCATCACACATGTCCAGTTCATTCCGGTCTATGATTTCAATACGGCTTCTGTCGACGAGACGAATCCATTAAAAACATACAACTGGGGATATGATCCGAAAAACTACAATGCACCGGAAGGCTCTTATTCAACGAATCCGTACAATCCGAAAGTCCGGATTAAAGAAATGAAACAAATGATTCAAGGATTACACGACAACGGACTCCGTGCCGTCATGGATGTGGTCTACAATCATATGTTTGATGCCAAAGCATCAAATCTTGATAAAATCGTACCGGGTTACTACTACCGTTATACGGAAGGCGGCGATCTCGCCAACGGCACAGGTGTCGGAAACGATACCGCTTCCGAACGGAAAATGATGCATAAACTGATTGTCGATTCTGTCGACTACTGGGCAAAAGAATACCGTTGGGACGGATTCCGATTTGATTTAATGGGAATTCATGACGTGAAGACGATGAATGCCGTCAAAAAAACGACAACAAAAATTGATCCGTCAATCCTTGTCTTCGGAGAAGGCTGGAGTCTCGGAACACCGCTTCCGGAAGCCGACAAAGCCAACCAGACGAATGCCAAACAGATGCCGGGTATCGCTCACTTCAACGATAACTTGCGTGATGCACTGAAAGGAAGTGTCTTTGAAGACACGGATGCCGGTTTCATCAACGGGAAAACAGGTCTTGAAACACGGATTAAACGCGGAATCGTCGGTGAGATTGCGTACAACAAAGACATCACCGGATTCGCAACAGAGCCGAATCAAGCCATCACGTACGTTGAAGCCCACGATAACCATACGCTGTGGGACAAGTTGAACTTAACGAATCCGAATGATACGGATGCGACGAAAACAAAAATGCACCGTTTAGCGTCAAGCATTCTTCTGACGTCACAGGGCACAACATTTATCCATGCCGGTCAAGATTTTATGCGGACAAAAGGCGGCGATCATAATTCATACAAATCACCGGATTCTGTCAACCAGCTCGACTGGAAACGCAAAATGGACCGTCAAGCCGACGTCGATTATATGAAAGGACTGATTCAAGTCCGTAAAGCAAACCCTGTTCTTCATTTAGCAACAGCAAAAGACATCCGACGTTACCTGACGTTCAAAGATGTACCGGAGCAAGTGGTGGCGTATCAATTGTCAGATGATGCACCCCAACAAAAAACGGATCTTTACGTCGTTCACAATGCGAAACGTCAAGCTGTCAAGATGACGTTACCGAAAGGAACGTGGAGTGTCATCGTCGACGGGAAAACCGCCGGAACGAAAACACTGAAAAAAGTTTCGGGCAACGTGACGGTTGATCCGCTCAGCTCGTATGTCTTAAAAAAATAATCAATATAAAAATGCGCCGCCACCGTGAATGACTCACGGTGGCGGCGCATTTGTTAATCAAGGAAAAATTAAGCGTAACGTTCGTCTTCTTCCTCTTCTTCACTCAGGTTACCTTCTTCTGATTTGGCGACAATGACGGCACAAGCGGCGTCACCTGTGATATTGACGGCAGTCCGCATCATATCGAGCAGACGGTCAACCCCGATGATAAGTGCAATCCCTTCGACAGGCAAATTGACGGACTGGAGTACCATCGTCAGCATGACGAGACCGACACCCGGTACGCCGGCTGTTCCGACGGACGCGAGAACGGCAGTCAGGACGACGGTTGCCAGTTGTGCCGGAGACAAGCTGATATCATAAACTTGAGCGATAAAGACCGTTGCGACTCCCTGCATGATCGCTGTACCATCCATGTTGATCGTCGCGCCGAGCGGTTGGACGAAACTTGAGACGGAACGCGGTACTTTCAGTTCACGCTGTGCAGTCTGCATCGCGACCGGTAGCGTTGCATTCGACGACGAAGTCGAGAAGGCGAACAGCATGACCGGCGCAAACTTTTTGAAGAAGAAAAACGGATTCATTTTTCCGAGCAGTGAGACGGTCGAACCGTACGTCAACAGGGAGTGGACAATCAAAGCCAGGATAACGACTGCCATGTAGAGCCCCATTGCCTTTAAGGAATCAAACCCTTGTGCACCGACGGCGGAAGCAATCAATGCAAATGCGCCGAGCGGGGCCATCTTCATGACAAGTCCGATCAAATATGTCATCAAATCATTTCCCTGTTCGATGAATGAACGTAATGTCGAGACCTTGTTGCCGAGGAATGTGATCCCGAAACCGATGAAGACACTGAAGACGATAATTTGCAGCATATTGCCTTCTGCCATCGACGTGATCGGATTGGTCGGGAACATCCCGACGATCGTATTGATTAAACTCGTATCCGGTAAGTTGCCTTGATCATACTTCAAGTTGTCTGTCGCAAAGTTCCCGAACGTACCCGGTTTGATCAGTAATGACAAACCAAGAGCGATGACGATGGCGACAGCGGTCGTCGTCATGAAATACGTAATGGCTTTTCCGCCGACGCGACCCAGTTCTTTTGGATTTCCGAGTCCCATGACACCAAGGGAGATCGAGAAGAAGACGATCGGGACGACGAGCATCTTAATCAGGTTGAGGAAAATCGTTCCGATTGGTTGAAGTGCATACTTATTCAATCCTTCATAGATCGATTTGTCTGGTAACAAAGCGAGAATGATTCCGAGGATGACTCCGAGAATCAATCCGAAAATAATTCGTTTGGCTTCTTTCATATCAGAACAACTCCTTTTTCAGATAACTGTGTCTATTTTGACACATCATTCACCATTTTGACAAAACATTTCATGAAAAATTAGAAAACGCTTACAAAATATTTCGAATTTTTTAGTTGAATAATCATGAATTTGTTGTAAATACGGAAGCAACATGAGACTATAGAAAAGAACAAAAAGGAACATATCAGGAGTGAAGCAAAACCGGTTAATCAACTATTGACCATTTTGTATATTCCTACTATAATGTTGTATGACGTGTCTGACACGTTTCCTTTAGTCGGTAATATCGGAGGGAGGGAAAACTAGTGGAAACTCGTGTACGTAAAAATGAATCACTTGAAGACGCACTTCGTCGCTTCAAACGTGGTGTTTCAAAAGATGGTACGCTTGCTGAAGTTCGTAAACGTAAACACTACGAAAAGCCAAGTGTAAAACGTAAGCTTAAATCGGAGGCTGCGCGTAAGCGTAAGAAGTTCTAACGTAAGAGAGGGTGTATCCTCATGAGTCTTCAAGAGCGTTTGACAGTGGATATGAAGGAAGCCATGCGTTCGCGTGAGAAAGATCGTCTTACGACGATTCGGATGGTGAAGTCGTCCCTGCAAAATGAAGCGATTAAACTCGGTAAGCAAGAATTAACTGATGAGGAAGAGCTAACTATACTCTCACGTGAGATGAAACAGCGCAACGACTCCCTCCGAGAATTCGAACGCGCTGATCGTCACGACCTCGTCGAGAAGATTCAAGCAGAGATAATCGTGCTCGAAGCTTATATGCCAAAACAACTTTCGGAAGAAGAAGTTCAGGAAATCGTCAACGCAGCCATTGCGAAGACGGGTGCCTCAGCTCCTTCTGATATGGGGAAAGTAATGGGTGTCGTCATGCCGCAACTTAAGGGTAAAGCGGACGGTGCTCTAATTAATCGCCTTGTTAAACAACAACTACATTAACCCGTTTTGAAAGGCGTCCTCCGGGATGCCTTTTTTTCATGAGATAAAATTGGGAAAATTCGAAAATTGGTAAAAGTTATGAAACCTTTTCTCAGATGAAAGCGTATATAATAAAAGTAACAATGAGCCATGTTCAGAAAGATGAAACATGTTGTCGTCTGATTCTGATGAAAAAGGGGTGAACGAAGTAATGTCTTTTAGCTTAGGGATGATTTTAGCGGTCTTCATGATCGGTGTCCTCATGTTGCTGGTCGAAATATTCGTGACAGGGTTCGGCATATTCGGTGTCCTTGGCATCGGTGCAGTCCTTGCCAGTTTGATCATGGCAGGTGCGACGGTCGGTCAAGTCGGTCTAGCGGTCGGTTTGGCAGTCTTTTTATCACTCGCTGCCGGATTTTGGGCATATCGCCGGATCAAATCAAATCAATCATTATTATGGCGAGGTTTGATTTTGACAGATTCCACATCGTCGGAAAAAGGATATCTTTCTCATCAAGATAAAGAACAACTGCGTGGCAAGGTCGGAATCAGTTTAACGCAGCTTCGCCCGGCAGGAACGATTGAAATTGATGGGAATCGCGTCGATGCGGTCACGGAAGGCAATTTCATTAATTCCGGCGAGCAAGTCGTCGTGCAAGACGTCACACACGGACGAGTCATCGTCCGAGTCCAAAAAACGAAGGAGGAGTCACTCACATGACACCCGAACTATTGACCGTTCTACTCATAACGGGAGGAATACTTATTTTCCTCGCTATCTTCTTTACACTTGTCCCGATCCCGCTCTGGATAAGTTCACTTGCAGCCGGAGTCCGTGTCTCTATCTTTACATTGGTCGGAATGCGGCTTCGTCGTGTTACACCGTCAAAAATTGTTAATCCGTTGATTAAAGCAGTCAAAGCCGGCATCAACCTCAATACAAACCAATTGGAAAGTCACTATCTTGCCGGTGGTAACGTCGACCGTGTCGTTAACGCCTTGATTGCGGCACACCGTGCCAACATCGAACTCAGTTTCGAACGTGCGGCAGCCATTGATTTAGCAGGTCGGAACGTGCTTGAAGCCGTCCAGATGTCCGTTAACCCGAAAGTCATCGAAACCCCATTCATTGCCGGTGTTGCCATGAACGGGATTGAAGTGAAAGCAAAAGCACGGATTACCGTACGTGCCAACATCGACCGTCTTGTCGGTGGTGCAGGGGAAGAAACCGTCATCGCCCGTGTTGGTGAGGGTGTCATCTCGACGATCGGTTCATGTCAAGATCAAAAAGAAGTCCTTGAAAATCCGGAAATGATTTCCCGGACGGTCCTCGCAAAAGGACTTGATTCAGGAACAGCATTCGAAATCCTCTCGATCGATATCGCGGACGTCGATATCGGCAAAAATATCGGTGCCGTGCTTCAGACGGATCAGGCGGAAGCTGACAAAAACATCGCCCAAGCGAAAGCGGAAGAACGTCGGGCGATGGCGATTGCAAGCGAACAAGAGATGAAATCACGTGTCGAAGAAATGCGTGCGAAAGTCGTTGCGGCAGAAGCGGAAGTTCCGCTTGCGATTGCCGAAGCACTGCGTGACGGCAACTTCAGCGTAATGGATTATGCCAACTATTTGAACGTGACGGCTGATACGAAGATGCGTCAAGCCATCGGAGGTCAATCATCGCCGAACGACACACAATAAAAGGGTGATTTAGATGGGGAGCTTAATTTGGGTCGGACTGATGGTTGCCTTTGGTGTGATTTCGGTCATCTCAAAGGCATCTGATCAGAAAAAATCCAGCTCGACGACACGTGTCCCTTCAAAAGAATTTGGGGACTATGTCAAGAAAATGGTCGATCAAGTGGAAACACGACTTCCGGAAGATCGAGATGTTCCACCTCCGATCAAACGGAAGCAACCGAAGCCAGCGCAACCGGTCAAGCATCAACGAACCGAATTGCAACAGCGTTTGGATGAACGGGATCGTGTGAAAGCACAAAAACAGTCTAAATCGAACATTGGTCAGATAACAGGCAGTATTGCGAGTGGTGAAATTGGCAAACGACGTAACCGGAAAAAAGGAATGCAGACGTCACAAGAAGAAATTCGCCAGGCGATGATCTGGAGTGAAGTCCTTGGTCCGCCGGTTTCGAAACGGTCTTCAAAATCTCCGCATCGTTAAAGTAAAGGTTGGCTCTCGTTTACAATGAGAGCTGACCTTTTTTTAGATACGCAGCAGGAAAAAATCCGAAGCATGTTCGGTCAGGTAAAAGAAGCAGTTAAAATGAGGAAAACACGCTTAAAGGATGGGTTTTTCTTTCCATCTATTCTGCTTAAATGATAAAGTGGACTAGAACAGATTTGTAGAGATGACGTACTGTTATCCATCATTAGGAGGCCAATCATAACGTGATATTCAATGAAAGAATCCCATTCGTATTTTCGAATTCAGAACAGATTCAAGCATTCGTAGGACCGAACGATGCCGTACTAAAAACGATGGAAGCGGAGCTGGAAGTCCAACTCACCCACCGCGGTGATGAATTGTTGGCGCAGGCAGAAGAAGAGCGTTCTGTTGTATTAGCAAAACAGGTTGTCGGTGTCTTAAAACAACTGGTTGATCGGGGAGCCGTCTTGACAGAACGTGACGCGACGAGCGCCATTCAATTGGCAAGACAAGACCGGGTCGATGAATTGCTCGAATTATACGATACGGTCATTCATACGAACCATAAAGGGAAACCGCTCCGTGCCAAGACACTGGGGCAAGCCCGTTACGTCAGGGGAATCGAAAAGTGCGATTTGACGTTCGGGATTGGACCGGCCGGAACCGGCAAGACCTATTTGGCCGTCGTCATGGCAGCCAAGGCCTTAAAAGAAGGTTACGTCAAACGGTTGGTTTTAACACGACCTGCGGTTGAAGCAGGGGAGAATCTTGGATTCCTGCCCGGAGACTTAAAAGAAAAAGTCGATCCGTATTTACGTCCGCTATATGATGCGTTGCATGACGTTCTCGGCGTGGAACACACAGCCCGTTTATTGGAGCGGGGCGTCATTGAAATTGCACCGCTCGCCTATATGCGGGGACGGACACTTGAACATGCATTTGTTATTTTGGATGAAGCTCAAAATACGACAAGAGAACAAATGAAAATGTTTTTGACGCGACTCGGTTTTCACTCGAAGATGATTGTCACGGGTGATCTGACGCAGGTTGATTTACCGCGCGGAAAAGCGTCCGGTTTACAAGAAGCGCTGAATCTTCTTGGACATGTCCGGGGAATTCATTTTGAACACTTTAGCTCGGCTGATGTCGTCCGGCATCCACTTGTTCGGAAAATCATTGATGCGTACAGTCAAGAACTCGAGTAAAGCGCAACAGGTGAGTCTTGAAGTGGAAAGGAGACGAGCGGATGCGCAGAGTAGGTATGTGGATCAGTCTGCTGACACTGGCATTTTACATCATCGTGTCGACGATGATGTATGTCAGTGTCCGGCCTGAAGCCTTGTCGGCAGCTCCATTTTCGATTGCGGAAGAAGATATTCGATCGCCGTTGACGATGGAAGATCGAGAAGCGACCCGGTTACTGAAGGAAAACACGGTAGCCGCGATTGACAGCCAATACACGATTAAGCAGGAATACGCTGGACAACAAATAGCCAAAGTCGAACAGCTTTTTGCAAGTCTCAAAGGAATCAAAAAAGCGGAAGATATTGGTCAAATCAAACAACGTCTTCGAGGGACGGAAGCTGCCGATTTACTGCAAGACGATGAATTACGGTTGCTTGCGACATCCTCTTCCTCTGTGCGGACGACAACACGCGATGTCGTAATCACAGCGATTGAGGAAGCGATGCGTCAACGGATTTCTTCCGATGGCGGTGAAGTGGCGGAAGCTCGGGAAAATGCACGACTCGATATTGAACGGTCTGCCTTGTCGTTTTCGATGAAGGCTGTCGGAAAAACGTTGACGGATCAATTAATCGTCACAAACTATGTATATGATCCTGCGAAAACAGAACAGTTGCGTAAGCAAACGAGTGACAAGGTGGAACCGGTGTTGATTTCCGAAGGGGAAGTCATCGTCAAACGGGGGGAAGTCATTTCCCAGGATGCCTATCGTCAATTGCAGCTCGTTGGTCTGATTTCCGATCGCCAATCGCTTAAGCCGTTATTCGGAACGTTGATTGTCAGTGCACTGATGACGTTGCTGTTGTTTGGATTCATCAGTCGCTCCAACTTACGTTATGCCAAGATGGGGAAAGTGAAATTATTCAGTTTGGTTTATCTGGTTGTTATTTTGCAACTCGTCGTGACATACGGGATGGCCTTTTTGGCAGACGATATCAATCCGGCGCTTTATTTACTGACACCGACAGCATTCTCGGCATTAGTCCTGCGCAACTTGTTAAATGAACGGATTGCGTTATCGAGTACGCTGTTCATGGCACTGGCAGGTACTTTTTTCTACAGCACGAATCAGAATTTCAGCTTTAATATTGCGATTTACTTATTGGTCGGTGGACTGGTGGCGACCTACTTCCTGCGATCTAGCTTGTCACGTCGGCGGATTTTCGTCAGCAGCTTGACGATTGCTGCAGCAAACGTAGCGGTTTTCCTCGCTTTTGTACTCATGCGCAGTGGACAGTTGGAAGTAAAAGAGACCTCGATTTTACTGGGGTTTGCCGTTGCCAGCGGTGTTTTCAGCGCCATCTTGGCAATTGGATTATTACCGTTCCTTGAGATGACATTCGGTATTTTAGCCCCGACACGCTTGTTGGAATTATTAAATCCGACCCATCCTCTGCTGAAAAAATTATTGGTCGAGGCTCCGGGAACCTATCATCACAGTATGATGGTCGCCAATCTTGCCGAGACGGCCTGTGAAGCGATCGGCGCTGACGGGTTGCTCGCGCGGGTCGGCGCATATTATCATGATTTAGGAAAAACCCGGCGCCCGCTCTATTTTATTGAGAATCAACATGGACTGAATCCTCATGACCGTCTGACACCGGAAGAATCTGCTCGAGTCATTCTTGCCCATACGGATGACGGAGTGGAATTATTGGAAGAAGCCAAGTTACCGGGTGTCATCGTCGATATCTGTCGAGAACACCACGGCACGTCATTACTCCGTTATTTTTACGTCAAGGCAACGGAACAAGGGGAAGTCAATGAAGCGGACTTCCGGTACTCAGGCCCGAAACCGCAAACACGTGAAGCGGCCGTGATCATGATTGTCGATTCCATCGAGGCGGCGGTCCGGTCCATGAAGTCTCCAACGGAATCAGGGATTCAGGAACTGGTCAAAAAAATCATCCGTGAAAAACTGCTCGACGATCAATTTTCGGACTGTGAAATGACGACACGTGATATTTACCGGGTCGGTGAGAGTGCCTGCCATACGTTATCCGGGTTATTCCATGAACGGATTGAATATCCTGAATTAAAGAAAGAGGAACTCAAATGAATATTTACATGACTGATGAAGGTACATTGTTGACGGAAGAACAACTGAAATTAGTGGAAGCGATTTTAGTTTATACGGCAACAGAAGAAAAAATTGAAGCAAACAGTGAACTGTCCGTCACGTTCGTGACGAATGATGAGATTCAGCAAATCAACCGGGAATGGCGCGGGAAAGATCAAGCGACGGATGTCATTTCCTTTGCAATGGATGAACTCGGAGAAGACGAGATTGATTTTGAATTGCTCGAAGACGAGCCTGTTGTTCTCGGTGATCTGATCATTTCAGTGGAGCGCTGCCGAGAGCAGGCTGCGGAATACGGGAATCATTTTGAACGGGAACTTGGATTCCTCGCTGTTCACGGCTTCCTGCATCTCCTCGGTTACGACCATATCGAAAAAGCAGATGAAGACATCATGACGAAGCGTCAGGAGGAAATCCTGCATCACTTTGAACTGTACCGAGGGAAATTGTGAAGACGTGGTGGTTACCTTTCACCCATGCGATGAACGGGATTCGTCAGGCGGTGAAGGAAGAACGGCATATGAAAGTCCATTTTACGATTGGACTGATTGTCTTAGCAGTTGCCCTGTATTTACCGCTGACGTGGATGGAACGGGCGATTTTATGTTTAACGATCGGTGCGGTTCTCAGTGCGGAAATGTTCAATACCGCCTTTGAGCGGACCGTCGATCTCGTTACGGAAGAATGGCACCCGCTTGCAAAAGCGGCAAAGGATATCGCAAGTGGAGCGGTTCTTGTGTTGGCGCTTACATCGGTTGCGATTGCACTATGCATCTTCGTTCCATATTTGGTACAATAAGAATCCGGCCTTTTTTTAGGCCAATACCGTTCCTAAAGGGGAAAAATGACATGAAAACAGAACAATTACTCGAACAAGCTAAAATCGCACGCGAAAAAGCGTATGTTCCATATTCAAAGTTCCAAGTCGGAGCCGCTCTGCTCACGAAAGACGGACAGGTTTTCCATGGCTGTAATATCGAAAATGCAGCATATGGTCTTTGCAACTGTGCTGAGCGGACGGCAATCTTCTCGGCATGGGCACAAGATGCACGGGAGTACGCAGCGATGGCTGTTGTAGCCGATACAGAAGGCCCTGTCGCACCGTGCGGCCAATGCCGTCAAGTATTGTTTGAAATGTGTGACGCGGATATGCCGGTTTACTTGACGAACCTGACGGGTGACGTCACGGAAACGACAGTTGGTGCGCTCTTACCGGGTGCATTCACGAAGGGAGATCTTCATGTTTAAAGAAGGATTTAAATCAGGATTCGTTTCGATTATCGGTCGTCCAAACGTTGGGAAATCAACGTTCTTAAACCGAGTCATCGGACAGAAAATCGCCATTATGTCGGATAAGCCACAAACGACACGGAATAAGATTCAAGGTGTCTATACGACGGATGACGTGCAAACGATTTTCATCGATACACCGGGCATTCATAAACCGAAACATAAACTCGGAGACTTCATGATGAAAGTCGCGACGAACGCGTTACGCGAAGTCGACGCGATTCTCTTTATGATCAATGTGACGGAGCCGAAAGGAAAAGGCGACGAATTCATTATTGAGAAGTTAAAGGATCTGGATACACCGATCATCCTTGTCATGAACAAGGTCGACTTGATTCATCCGAATGATATTCCACCAATCATCGAATCGTATCAAAATGAATTGAACTTCGCAGCAGTCGTTCCGATTTCTGCTCTTCAAGGTAATAACGTCGAACCATTGCTACAAGAAATCTCGAAGATTTTACCGGAAGGTCCGATGTATTATCCGGCGGATCAGATCACTGATCACCCAGAACGTTTCATCATTTCAGAAATGATTCGGGAAAAAGTCCTTCAAAAGACACGTGACGAAGTACCGCACTCGATTGCTGTCGCGATTGATCAAATCAAGACACGTGAAGATGGCAATATGGTCGATATTCACGCAACCATTTTGATCGAACGGGATTCACAAAAAGGAATCATCATCGGAAAACGCGGTGCCCTGTTAAAAGAAATCGGTTCAGAAGCCCGGACGGATATCGAGATGTTACTCGGAACGAAAGTTTACTTGAACCTGTGGGTGAAAGTTCAAAAAGACTGGCGCAATAAAGCCGGTCAATTGCGTGAACTTGGATTCCGCGACGACGAGTATTAAGCGATGATTGATAAGGCGGAAGGGCTTGTTTTACGGACGGTCGTGTATGGTGAATCGAATAAAATCATTACACTGTTAACGCGTGAATATGGCAAGCTCGCCGTCATGGCCCGTGGTGCTAAAAAACCCGGCAGCCGTTTTAACGCAGCGAGCCAGCCGTTCGTCCGAGCGATTTATGTCTACCCGCGTTCGCGGGGTCTCGGTCAATTGAAATCAGCAGATGTCATCACAGGGTATTCAAAGATTCGTCAGGACGTCTTTTTGATGGCTTATGCGATGTACCTCCTTGAACTGGCGGACAAAGCACTTGATGAACGGGTGCCGCAACCGGCACTGTATGATTTGTTCGTCGATGGTCTTGAGGCAATGGATGAAGGGCTCGATCCGGATGTCGTGTCCTTTATAGTGGAACTCCGCTTACTGCGTCATCTGGGAATCGCACCGCACTTAAACGGCTGTACGGTTTGCGGCAGTGTGGAAGCACCGTTCGCCTTCTCATTGAACCACGGTGGTTTGCTTTGCAGACGACACCGTCAGGAAGATGAACATGCTGTTCCTTTGACGGAATCCGTGGCCAAGATGCTGTATGTTTTTTCTGTGTATGATTTTTCCCGGATCGGGACAGTCGATGTGAAGCCGGAGACGAAACGTTTGTTGCGTCAAATCATGGATGCCTACATGGAACGGTACAGCGGACTCCGCCTCCGTTCAAAACGGGTTCTCGATCAATTGCTGAATCTTGGAGACGATTGACAGATACGCCGTACGTTCGGTAGAATAAGTGCGGAAGAACTAACTAAACGAACACGATGAGAAAAAGGAGTAACACCTGATGTTCAGTCAAGCGATTTCGGGATAGTGCGAGCCGGAAATGAAGCAGGTGTGAACGGCATTTTTGAGTGTTCCTGGTCAAAGAGTGGCATGCGGACGCATGCAAGTAGGGTGGAACCGCGGGCTCGTCTCGTCCCTATGTACAACCTTGTTGTACATAGGGACGTTTTTGCGTTCCCGCATAAATTTGGAGGTGGAAGTCTTGAAGATGACAGTACAGGAAATGATCTTAACACTGCAAAAATTTTGGGCTGAGCAAGGGTGCTTGACGATGCAGGCATATGACGTCGAGAAAGGTGCCGGAACAATGAATCCGATGACATTTTTACGGAGTCTTGGACCAGAACCATGGAACGTCTGTTATACAGAACCATCACGCCGTCCGGCGGACGGACGTTACGGGGAAAACCCGAACCGTTTGTATCAACATCACCAGTTCCAAGTCATCATGAAGCCGTCGCCGGACAACATTCAGGAGCTGTACTTACAAAGTCTTGAACTGCTCGGGATTAATCCGCTTGAACATGATATTCGTTTCGTTGAAGACAACTGGGAAAACCCGACGTTCGGTGCAGCCGGACTCGGATGGGAAGTCTGGTTAAACGGAATGGAAATTACACAGTTCACATACTTCCAACAAGTCGGTGGGATTGAATGTAATCCGATTGCCGTTGAAATCACATACGGAATCGAACGCCTCGCGTCGTATATCCAGGATGTCGAAAGTGTCTTTGATTTGGTTTGGACAGACGGCTTTAAATACGGCGATATTTTCTATCAACCGGAATTCGAACATTCGAAGTACACGTTTGAGACATCGGATGTCGATCTCTTGTTCACATTGTTCGATCAGTATGAAAAAGAAGCGAACCGGGCACTCGATGAGAACCTGGTCTTCCCAGCGTATGACTACATCTTAAAATGTTCTCATACGTTTAATCTACTGGATGCCAAAGGAGCGATTTCCGTTACGGAACGGACTGGGTTCATTCACCGCGTCCGGAACATGTCGCGCCGTTGTGCGCAAAGCTTCATCGAAGAACGGGAACGTCTAGGCTTCCCATTGATTAAATCGAAAGCTGGTGAATCGCATGCATGAGTTATTACTTGAAATCGGTCTTGAAGAAATGCCGGCCCGTTTTGTCTTACAATCCGAGACACAATTAAAAGAACGTGTGACGACATTTTTAAATGAAGCACGCATTACGTTCGATACGATTGAGTCGTTTTCAACTCCACGTCGTTTAGCCGTTCTCGTAACCGGAATGTCTGAACGTCAGACGGACTTAGAAGAGACGCTCAAAGGACCGGCGAAGCGGATTGCTCAGGATGAAGACGGCAACTGGACAAAAGCCGCACAAGGATTTGCGCGCGGTAAAGGTTTGACAACGGATGATCTGTTCCTTCAAGAAGAGAAGGGTGTGGAGTATATCTTCGCGACCCGCAAAGAGTCGGGACAAGAAACGGCAACACTTCTGCCGGGATTGAAACAAATCGTCGAAGCGATGTCGTTCCCGAAAAACATGCGTTGGAGCACACAATCGTTACGCTACATGCGTCCGATTCGTTGGATGATCGCCTTACTGGACGATCAAGTAATTCCGTTTGAAGTGGCAGATGTGGCAACCGGGCGGACGTCACGCGGACACCGTTTCCTCGGACAGGATATTACGATTTTACGACCGAACGCCTACGTCGAAGCGCTGGCGGGAGAACATGTCATCGCCAGTTATGAACAGCGTCGTCAGCTGATTGAAGAGCAAATTCAACAGCTCAGTGAACAAGAAGGCTTTGAAGTCCCGATTGATCCGGCGTTGCTTGAAGAAGTCACGAATCTCGTCGAATACCCGACAGCATTATTCGGAGCATTTGACGAAGCTTATCTCGAACTTCCGGAAGAAGTCCTCATTACGACGATGAAGGAACACCAGCGTTACTTCCCGGTTAAAAAAGACGGGACGTTACTCCATTATTTCGTTACGGTCCGTAACGGGAATGCGACACATATCGAGAATGTAGCCCGCGGAAATGAGAAAGTCATCCGGGCACGTCTTGCCGATGCCCAGTTCTTCTATGAAGAAGATAAAAAAGCCGACATCGATGCCCAGGCAGCGCGACTTGATAAAATCGTCTTCCATGAAAAACTTGGAACGACAGGTGAAAAAGTCCGTCGTGTGCGTGAGATGGCTTTACAGTTGGCGGAACGATTTAATGCCGATTCGACGAAAGTCGAGCGGGCGGGAACGATTTATAAATTCGATCTCGTCAGCCAGATGGTATATGAATTTACAGAACTGCAAGGGATGATGGGCGAACGTTACGCCAACATGAAAGGCGAAGACGTTGAAGTCGCGGCAGCAATCCGGGAACACTACTTACCGCGCTTTGCCGGAGATGAAAGTCCAAGCACACCAACCGGTACGGTATTAGCGGTTCTTGACAAAATGGACAGTGTGGCCGGCTTCTTCGGTGTCGGTATGATTCCAAGCGGTTCTGCTGATCCGTATGCCTTACGCCGTCAGGCACAAGGAATCGTTCAGATTCTTTCGGACCGTCAGATTGAGATGACGTTGTCGGAACTGATTGATTTCGTCGTATCTGCTCAATTAAAAGCAGGTCTTTATCAAGCAGATGCAGAAACAGTTAAAGCAGCAATGGAAGACTTCTTTAATCAGCGTTTGAAGTTCCGCCTGTCGGAAAAAGGATATCGTCATGATGTCATCGAAGCGGCTCTTGATCCGAAGCTGACGGTCGAAGCCAATGAAAAACGGGCATCGATGCTTGAACAGGCCACACAACAACCAACCTTTAAGAAGACCGTGGAGCAACTCAGCCGTGTCTTAAACATCTCGAAAAAAGCCGGAACGGTTGTTGCAGTAAACCCGGCGCTCTTTGAAAATGATGCCGAACGTGACTTGCATGAACAAATCGAGCAACTGATTCCGAAAGTCGAAGCCGCTGTACAAGCTTCTGACTATGACCAGGCGATTCAAGTCCTTGAATCAAGTGTTCCGGCCATTACGGTTTATTTTGACGGAACGATGATCATGGCGGATGACGAAGCAGTTCGCACGAATCGTCTCAGCGAAATGAAACGATTTGCGACGGCAATCGAACAAGTCGCACGATTCAATGCACTCACTTTAGTGTGAATAAAGGACGGATGAGCCGATGAAGTTAAATGAACGGCAGAAAAAAATACTCCAAATCGTTAAAGAAAACGGTCCGATTACAGGAGAGCAGATTGCATCTGAACTCTCCTTGACACGGGCGACCCTGCGTCCGGACTTATCCATTTTGACGATGACTGGAATGCTGGAAGCACGTCCACGTGTCGGTTATATGTATGTCGGTAAAAAAAATACCTCCATGTTACATGAAAAATTGGATACGTTGACCGTTGGCGAATTCATGTCTTCTGCGAAAGTCATTCATGAAGGGATGACGGTTTATGATGCGATCGTCCATTTGTTCCTCGAAGACGTCGGTTCGTTGTTCGTCGTCGGAAAAGATCATGCGTTAGTCGGTGTCCTGTCACGTAAAGATTTTTTACGGGCGGCAATCGGGAATCAGGAGTTGGACTCGTTACCGGTTAACATCATCATGACACGGATGCCGAATCTGACGGTTTGTGAGAAATCAGAGACGTTGATTGGAGCAGGGATGAAACTCATCGAAAAACAGATCGATTCCATGCCGGTCGTCGAACAGGTCGACGGGATCTTAAAAGTCGTCGGACGGATGACAAAGACGAACATGACGAAAGTATTGGTCGCGTTGGCACGAGATGAAGAACTTTAAGAGGAGGTTCGCAGATGAGACAACGTATTTATGTAGTGAGTGACTCGGTCGGTGAGACGTGTGAACTGGTCGTGCGGGCAGCAGCGATCCAGTTTCCGGAGCAAGCGATTGAAACGGTCCGGATTCCATTCGTGGACGACGATCAGGTCATTTACGATTTAGTGTTACATGCAAAAGAAGAGCAGGCGACAATCGTCTACACGATCGTTCATGCCACCCATCGCCGGCTTCTTGCGGAAACAGCACAAGCGCATCAAGTTAAGGCAATCGATTTACTCGGACCGTTACTGGATACGATGGAGGGGCGTCTCGGGATGCAGCCGAAAGAAGAACCGGGACTGATTTATCGGTTGGATGAAGAGTATTTCCGGAAAATTGAAGCCGTTGAATTTGCCGTGAAATATGATGACGGTCGCGATCCGCGCGGCATCAAACGGGCGGATATCGTTCTGATTGGTGTATCACGCACCTCGAAGACTCCGCTCTCTCAGTACTTGGCGCTGAAACGGTATAAAGTGGCGAATGTACCGCTCGTTCCGGAATCGATTCCACCGGAAGAACTGTTTGATATTCCAAAAGAAAAATGTTTTGGATTATTGATTTCTCCAGAGAAGTTGATTGATATCCGGATGGAACGGCTGCGGTCGCTTGGACTGAAACCGGAAGCGGCGTACGCACAGATGGATCGAATCAACCGTGAACTCGATTATGCGAAAAAACTGTATGACCGGATCGGCTGTCAAGTCATCGATGTGACGAACAAAGCGGTTGAGGAAACGGCGAATCTCATTTTGACAGGAATTTCCGGAAAATCACATGACTAGTAAAGTACGGTTTCACGTAGTATACTAATCTAGCTGCTTAATGAGATGATGCAAATTTTCTAATGAAACGGAACGAGTATTCGTTCCGTTTCATTGCGGGTATATGTATATAAACGTTCGAAAGGAGAGGTGACCAATTGAAACGGCTTCCTGACGAATTGGTTGACCAAGTCCGACAAGCAACGGATATCGTTGAATTGATATCAGAACGTGTAGAATTAAAAAAACAAGGGAATCGTTATTCAGGGTTATGTCCTTTTCACTCTGAAAAATCCCCTTCTTTTTCTGTTTCTCCGGATAAAGGCATGTATTATTGTTTCGGATGTGGAGCGGGTGGAAACGCCATTACTTTTGTCATGGAGACGGAAGGGATGAGTTTTCCGGAAGCGGTCGTCAAGCTGGCGGATCGGACAGACATCAAGTTACCGGAATTTGAACGGTCTGATCAAACAGAATCGACACCCGATCAGGAAAAGAAATACCGGATGCGGGAAGCGCACCGGATTGTGGCGGATCTGTACCATGAAGTCATGTTGCAGACAGCCGCTGGTGACGCCGGAAGAGAATACCTTGAACAGCGGGGCATCCAAGAATCCGCGATGCGGGAGTTTAAGCTCGGTTACGCACCGGATCAAGACCGCTTTACGGTGGATTCATTGGCACGGCGTAACTTCGACTTGGATGAGATGGTGGAAGCAGGGCTGATTTCTATAGGCAGAGATGGCGATTACCGCGATCGATTCAACGGACGGGTCGTATTTCCAATTTCAGATCGTGATGGCACGATTGTTGGATTCAGTGGTCGCTCCATTGACGGAAGAGACCCGAAATATGTCAATACAGCGGAAACCCCTCTCTTTAATAAAAGTGAATTGCTGTTTGGTTTCGCACAGGCGCGTGGTGCCATGCGAAAAAATAAGCAAGTTGTGTTGGTGGAAGGGAATTTAGATGTTGTACGTGTCGCTCAAGCGGGTATACCCTATACGGTAGCTTCTCTCGGGACGGCACTGACTCCTGTACATGCTCAAAATTTAGGGAGAATCGTCGATGAAGTCATAGTTTGTTATGACGGAGACAAAGCGGGACGTGCCGCGACACTAAAAGCATTACGCTTATTAGAGGATGTTGCGGTCGATTGTTCTGTGATTCGTCTTCCGGATGGAGAAGACCCCGATTCTTTTATCGGCGCACAATCGGAAGAGACCTTTCTTCGTGTCATCGAGCAGGAACGGATTTCAAGCCTTGAATTCAAATCTTTTTATTTTCGCCAAGGAAAAAACCTTCGATTAGAAGGAGAACGGGTCCGTTATATTGAAACTATGCTTGAGGAGATTGGTCGAACGGCCAATCCATTGTTACGCGATATCTATTTAGGGAAACTGGCGGAAGAGTTTCACTTGTCGAAAGAATCCCTGTTGTCGCAAGTTAAGCCGTTGCAACTGCAACAAGCTAAACCGAAACAAGAGCGGCGGCAAGAGACGCAAGTCGTGACCTCTTCTCCTCAAGACCGGACCTTCTCGAACTGGAAACGAGCTGAACGTTTTCTGCTTGCTTATATGATTCGTTCCGAGGAAGTGGGTCTTGAGGTACGTGATCAGCTTGGTGTGGCGTTTAATGATCCGGCTCATCAGTTGATTGCAGGGAAACTATATGAATTTTACGGAACAAACACCCCAGCGGATCCCGATCGTTTCCTGACGATGCTCCACGAGGCATCGCTTCAGCGGATCGTGGCGGATCTAGAGTTTATGTTAATGCCGGAATACGATCCGGATTTATTGAGTCATTATATTCGTGCCGTTCAAAATGAACGACAACGACGGACGCTGGACGAAGAAAAGTCACAGTTAAGTCAACAAACAGATATCCGTGCTCAAGCGGAGCTAATGCAGGCGATCATCGAACGGAAACGGCGTTTGAAAGATCGATGACCTGTTGCATGATGTGGAAGGAGTGTATGGTTCGATGGCAGAAAAAGCAAGATCAGAAGCAGAAATACTCCGTCTCGCGAAGGATGAACTAATCGCGCTCGGACACAAGAATGGTGAACTATCGCATCAAAAAATCGAGGATAAACTCAGTTCGTTTGAATCGATGGATGCACAACAATTCGAAGAATTCCTTCAACTGCTCGAAACTGAAGGCATCAAGGTCAACAATGACGGAACGGGTGATGACAAGGAAGAAGCGGATTTAAACGATCTTTCGGTCCCACCGGGCGTCAAAATTAATGACCCGGTCCGGATGTACTTGAAAGAAATCGGCCGCGTCGATCTGTTGAATGCAGAAGATGAAGTCGAACTCGCAAAACGAATCGAACAGAATGATGAAGAAGCCAAGAAGCGTTTAGCGGAAGCGAACTTACGCCTTGTCGTTTCGATTGCGAAGCGTTATGTCGGTCGCGGCATGCTGTTCCTTGATTTGATCCAAGAAGGAAACATGGGACTGATCAAAGCAGTTGAAAAGTTTGACTATACAAAAGGCTATAAATTCTCGACGTATGCGACCTGGTGGATTCGTCAGGCAATCACACGTGCGATTGCCGACCAAGCACGGACGATCCGGATTCCGGTTCATATGGTTGAAACGATCAACAAACTGATCCGTGTCCAACGTCAGTTACTTCAGGATTTAGGACGTGAACCGACTCCGGAAGAGATTTCGAAAGAAATGGAAATCACACCGGAAAAAGTACGCGAGATTTTGAAGATTGCACAAGAACCGGTATCGCTCGAGACACCAATCGGGGAAGAGGACGATTCACATCTCGGAGACTTCATCGAAGACCAAGATGCGACAGCTCCTCAAGATGCGGCTGCGTATGAGTTGTTAAAAGAACAGCTTGAAGATGTCCTCGATACGTTGACGGACCGTGAAGAAAATGTCTTGCGCCTTCGTTTTGGTCTAGACGATGGCCGGACGCGGACACTTGAAGAAGTCGGGAAAGTATTTGGCGTTACACGTGAACGGATTCGTCAGATTGAGGCGAAAGCGTTACGGAAATTACGTCATCCAAGTCGTTCAAAACGTCTAAAAGATTTCCTCGATTAATTCAAAGTGTGAAGAAAATATGAAATTTTAGTGAGAAGGGAGAAAAAGTTTTGTTTTTTTCTTCCTTCTCTGTTTTTTTTACAGTAGAATAGTAACGGGGAATACCATTCAGTCACCAACTTGGTTGGGTAGAGAATATGGGGGGGAATCCAAATGCGTAATCCGTTAGTACCGTTCGCATCGATTGCGATCATCGCCATCATCGCCATGATTTCATTGTCATACTTTGGGGTCGATCAGGTAAAACAAGCTGAAAAAGGTCCATCAACAGCTGAAATGAAGCCGGAAGATCTGTTTGCATCTAAAGGATGTACCGGATGCCACGGTGGAAATCTTGAAGGTGGAGTCGGTCCGAACTTAACAAAGATCGGTTCGAAGCTGAAAGAAGAAGAAATTAAAGAAATCGCTATGAACGGTAAAGGGCAAATGCCTGGCGGTCTTGCGAACGACGAAGAAGCCGCTGCTTTAGCAAAATGGCTTGCTGCAAAGAAATAAGCGAATCAACATCCGTCTCTTCTCCGAGATGGATGTTTTTTTGTGGTGATTTTAATCAAGTCGACGGTTTCTTTTTTTCGCCAAGTCCGCTATTTTTAAATGAGAACATGAATCAGGAAGGATGAAAGACATGCAAACGAACGTCATACTCGATCAACGTTTACAAAAGGTTGTATCTTATATTCCACAAGGGGCGGTACTCGCGGACATCGGATCCGATCATGCTTTTGTGCCTTGCTACTGTCTCCAACAAAACTTGATTGAACGCGCGATTGCCGGTGAAGTCAACGTCGGACCGATGGAAGCGGCGCAAGGACAGGTTGCGCTTGTCCAATTGGAAGATAAAATCGATGTCCGCCTTGGGAGTGGTCTGACGGTCTTGACACCGGGAGAAGTGACGGCGGTAACGATTGCCGGAATGGGCGGTACGTTGATTGCTTCGATTTTGGAAGAAGGTAAAAATCACTTATCCGGAGAAGAACGGCTGATTCTCCAACCGAATGTTGATGCGGTCGATGTACGGAAATGGTTGCTCGCGAACGGCTATGCTCTGCTTTCGGAAGCAATTGTTAAAGAAAATGAGAAAATTTATGAAATTCTTGTCGCAGAAAAAGGAGAAGAATCTTTATATTCGGACGATAGCGAACAGCGGGACTGGGAATTGTATTTTGGTCCGCAATTGACACGGGAAAAAGCACCGGCATTTATTGAAAAGTGGCAGACGGAACAGCAAAAGCGGCAATACATCTTGGAACAGATGCAACGCGGAAATGATTCGGACGTCTTACAGGAGAAAATGGCGAACATCGAACGGCTGATTGAAAAAATGAAAGAGGTGACGAACTGATGGCAAACGGTCAACAAGTCATCGAACAATTTGAGACATTTGCGCCGAAAAAATTTGCCTTTGAAGGCGATCCGATTGGCTTACAAATTGGAACACTTAACAAAAAGGTCAAGCGGGTCCTTGTTACGTTAGATGTGCTTGAATCTGTCGTGGACGAAGCAATTGAAAAACAAATCGATTTGATCATTGCCCATCATCCGCCGATTTTTAGCAAATTACCAAAAGTGACAGATCAATCAGCAGCGGGTCGTATCGTCATGAAATGTATCAAACACGACATCGCTGTCTACGCCGCCCATACAAACCTGGATGTCACACAAGGCGGCGTGAATGATCTGATGGCAACGGCACTAGGACTCACGGATACAACGGTTCTCGTTCCGTCATTCGAAAACACCCTCTATAAACTCGTTGTCTTCGTTCCTGAATCTGCCGTGGAAGAGGTCTCGAAAGCGTTAGGGCGAGCAGGAGCAGGCCATATCGGAGCATACAGCGATTGTCAGTTCCATACGACGGGAACCGGACAATTTAAAGCAACGGCGGAAGCGAATCCGTATGTAGGACAACCGGGCCAACTGGAACATGTCAAAGAAGTGCGGATTGAAACGATTGTCACGGAATTAAACCAAAAGCAGGTCATTCGGGCAATGAAACAAGCTCATCCGTACGAGGAAGTTGCGTATGACGTGATACGTCAAGAGCTTACAGCTCCGTCTCTCGGACTCGGACGGATTGGCCGGTTAGAAGAAGCTGTTCCGTTGAAGACGTTTGCCGAGCAGGTACGATCAGCTTTTGGCGTCGAGAACTTACGGTTTGTCGGGGATGAGAATCGATTGGTTCAAAAAGTGGCAGTATTAGGAGGAGACGGCAATAAATATGTTTCGACGGCAGCCTTTGCCGGAGCAGATGTATTGGTGACGGGTGATTTATATTTCCATGTCGCACACGATGCCATGGCACTCGGGCTTGCCGTAGTTGATCCCGGCCACCATGTCGAGTCGGTCATGAAACAGGGTGTCGTTGACCTGCTGACAGAACGGTTTGAAAAACAGAATATCAAAGGTGTCGAATTGTTTGTGTCAGAGACGAATACAAATCCGTTTCAATTCCTATGAAAAAAGATTCCCGACCGTCAAATACGGTCGGGAATCTTTTTTTAAAGAATTTTAACTTTTGGTAAGATACGGCGCAGTTCGAGGAATGGCGTCTTATCATGTGTGCTGATATCGGCAGGATCATACTGTTGTAAGAAGTCGATGACTTTTTTAGTGATCGGCGTCGGCGTTGAAGCACCAGACGTTACACCGACCTGGTTGACTCCGTCGAGCCACGATAGATCGAGTTCCGTTAAATCACCGATCCGGTGAGCCGGCGTTGCGGCAATATCGAATGAAACTTGTGCCAAGCGATTCGAGTTGTTGGAACGCGGATCGCCGACGACGATGACGAGATCGCAATCACCGGCTTGTTCGGCAACAGCTTCCTGCCGGACTTGCGTCGCATTACAAATTTCATTGTGTACTTCGACGTGCGGATACTTTTTACGGACGTGTTCCATTAATGCCTGAACGTCCCATTGGCTCATCGTCGTTTGGTTTGTCACGATGATTTTTTTGTCGGCCAGGTGAGCCGGCAACGCTTCGATGTCTTCGACTTTTTCAATCAAGTGAACATGTTCCGGTGCGACACCAACGGCGCCTTCCGGTTCCGGGTGACCGTGTTTGCCGACATAAATGACTTCATAATCATCCGCGACGACAGTGCGGATCAAGTCATGTGTCCGGGTGACGTCCGGACACGTCGCATCGACGACAGTCAGTTTTTTCTCGGCAGCGCGGGCATAGACAGCCGGCGAAATCCCGTGTGCTGTAAAGATGACGGTTCCTTCTTTGATGGTTTCGAGTGCTTCCAAGCGGTCGGGACCGTCTACGGTCAACACACCCATCCGTTCGAATTCACGCGTGACGTGTGCATTATGGACAATCATGCCCAGGATATGAATTGGTCGTGGCAAGTTATCGTTTAGTGCAGCTTGTTGAGCAAGCTTCATTGCATCAACAACACCGTAACAATAACCACGGGGACTGATTTTTTTAACAAGCATAGTCTAAATTCTCCTTTTGTATGGAAAGAATGATTATTTAGAGTGTACCATTGATTCAAGTTGAATGAAAATAGAGGAGTCTGCCGAAAGAGAATATCATGATATACTAATTGAGTTGTCTAGAAATAAGGAGGGGGTGAAAAGATGGAGACGAAAAAGATGATGCGGTCCTATTTTTTCCAAATCACGGCTGTTTTATTTATTCTTATTTGTCTTGTCATCTCGGCACTTGCCTTTACAGCAGACCGTGTCACGATTTCACGAGTCGAACAGCAGACGGAAAAACAGAGTGAAAAAAGTGTCGAAGTCTCAAGTAATGCATTACGAGACAGCGTCGGGAACTTACATGAAAAAATTATGAGCCTTCAATTAAATGTCACGAATATGGACAATCTTGATCGAGCCATCCGTGATACGAATTTGCTGGATATCGATACCGGATTTAAGAGTTTCTTTTATTATGACCGTAAAACGGATAAAATCACCTGGTTTTCGAGTGAAGACCGGCGTATCCCGGATGCGGATATTCGCCGGGATGATTCTTTTTTACAAGCTTTGACGAGCACGGATTTTCATATGAGTCCGCGGTATGACATAGCGAACGATTCTCTGACGTATATGTATGTTTCTGTTCGAAACGGCAATGAGCGGGTCGGGGTCTTCGGCGGCGGACTCAGTCTCATGAATTCCATCGTTTTCCGCAACTCACTGGAATCATTTGATGATGATACGATGGCTTATTTATTCAACAGTCAGGGAGAGCCGCTCGCAACCTCGAAAAATCTTGTGACCGATCAAGAGCGTCTGTTGAGTCAAAGTGTGGTTGACCGGGCTTTTAAAAGTACAAAGCCATACGAAATCTTTAGTACGAATAAAGATATGTACTATTTCGCACGTGATTTGAAAGTGACGGATTGGAAGATATTAGTACGGACACCTCGGAGTGTCTTTTATGAACCGGTGTATACGACGCGGCAACAATATTTGGTCATTGCGGCACTCACGCTGGTCCTGAGTCTGATTGTCGGGTATTTGATGTCCCGTCAACTGACCGCACCTCTATTGGAACTTGTTCAAAAAATCGAAAAAAGTACTACGCCTCAACCGATCACTTTGGAGCGATCCGGTTCCAATGAAATCAAGACGTTGGTTTCCGCCTACAACGAGTATGCGCAACGGATGGAACATGCGCGGGTTGAACAGTTGAGTCAGCAACAGGTTATCTTACATCAGGAGAAACTGGCCTCACTCGGACAACTGGCCGCAGGAATTGCGCATGAAATCCGCAACCCGTTGACACCGGTCAAGATGGCGTTGCAACTGCTGTCGGAAGAAAAACAAAATAATCCGGATATGATGGATATCGCCTTGTCCGAACTGGACCGGGCCAATCAGTTGATCCAGACGATGCTCGATTTATCCAAAAATGATAAAACGACGCTGGCGATGGCACAGATTGATATGAAAAAAATGATGGAAAAGTTAACGTTTATCCTCGAATCGAAATCGCACCCTTACGAAGCGGACTGTAAGATTTATACACCGGCACATATGCCGCCGTTGTATGCTTCGGAAAACGGATTGTTGCAAGTGTTATCGAATTGTATCGGAAACGCACTGGATGCCGTCGAATCAAAAGGAACGGACGGAATTTGTCACGTTCACCTTCATGTCTATCCGGATCAGTTTGTGTTTATCGTCCAGGATAATGGTGTCGGAATGGACGAATATCAGATTCAGATGCTCGGTCAGGCGTTCAATACGTCGAAGATTAATGGCAACGGGTTAGGGTTGTTCATGTCCAATCAAATCGTCCGTCAGCATAACGGGCGAATCGAAGTCGACAGCAAGATGGGCGTCGGTACGACCGTACAACTCTTTTTCCCGAGACGGGAGGAGCAGGCATGAGGTTCAATAAGTCCTGGTTGTTGGTCTTAATCATTTGGATTGCATCCGTCCTCGTCATTTCCAATCTATTTGTCCAAAAGGAAACTAGTCCTAAACGGAATATCGTCGGATTTACGATTGTTAACGACAAACATGAATTTGCACAGCGGTTGATCAATGCCTTTAAAGCGGAAGCGAAAGCAAATAAATATGAAGCACTAGTAGCGACGTCACAAAATTCCCGAATCAGTGAACGGGAACAGATTTTAGAGTTCGTTCATTTGAAGGTCGATGCCATCTTCATCACGACACTCGATGATGTTTATATCGGAAGTGCGATTGAAGAAGCCAAGAAAGCAGGGATTCCTGTATTTGCGATCGATCGCATGATTCGCTCGGATGCGGTCGTCAGTTCGATTACCTCCAATAATCAAATGATCGGAGAACAACTGGC
Organism: Exiguobacterium sp. K1; assembly: GCF_033721435.1. Lineage (NCBI taxonomy): Bacteria > Bacillati > Bacillota > Bacilli > Caryophanales > Exiguobacterium > Exiguobacterium sp. K1. The sequence continues at coordinate 185,103 of NZ_JAOTIT010000003.1, forward strand.
TTCCTATATTAAGAATGAGTTGATTAAGCAGACCGGTCGATCAACGGGGCGTATCGTTGAAATTACAGGTACGGCAAATGTCTATACGACAAACGAACGACACCGGGGATTCTTGAAAGGAATCGAAAATGAGCCGACACTTTCCATCGTCGATTCGGTCAGCGGAAACTACGATCCGGTCACATCCGAACGTGTCATGCGGCAAGTAATTGACTCCGGAATTCCGTTTGATGCAGTCTACTGTCACAATGACGATATTGCGATGGGTGTCCTCGAAGCATTGAAAAAAGCAAAGATTTCCGGAAAAATAGTTGTCGGAATCGATGGGAATCGTGCTATATTAGAAGCTGTTGACATGAAATCGATGGACGCAACAGTCGTCCAGTCCGCTGAAGAGATGATGAAAGTCGCCTTCAGCGCGTTGAAGCTTCATACGAAAAACAAAAAAATTCCCGATCGTTTCTATACGTATTCATATTTGTATGACGGTAGTAGACCAATACCCATGTTGAACTAAAGAAATAGATGGTGAAGGCGGACGATTCGCCTTTAATTGTTAAAGAGTAGAGAAAGGATGGTGACAAATATGAATGGATTCAGCCATTTCGATTTGCACCCGTTCGTCGTCGAAGCACTCGAAGACGCACGTATTAAAAAACCAACCGATATTCAATCCCGGATCATTCCGGCAGCGCTCAAAGGGCGGGATATCATTGGACAATCACAGACAGGGACAGGGAAAACATTATCGTTCCTCTTGCCGATCGTCCAAAATGTCAATCCGGAGCTTCAGGAAATGCAAGCCATCATCGTTGCGCCAACGCGCGAACTGGCTTGGCAAATTCACGAGGAATTGAAATCGATCCTCGTCAAACAACCGGATTACATCAAGACAAGCCTGATCACAGGCGGCATGGACCGTGAACGTCAAATCGGCCGTGTCAAAGTCTCACCGCAAATCGTCATCGGAACACCGGGACGAATTTTGGATCTCTTTAAAGAGCAAGCTTTGAAACCACACTTCGTCAAACACTACATCATCGATGAAGCGGATCAGATGCTTGATATGGGATTCTTGCCGGAAGTCGACCGGATTGCTCAAGCACTTCCTGAGAAGTTACAGATGATGGTCTTCTCTGCGACGATTCCGGAAAAACTGCAACCCTTCTTGAAAAAGTACATGAACAATCCGCGTTATGCACACGTCGATCCAAAACAACAGACGGCGAAAAAAATCGTTCATCATACGGTTCCGGTCAAACACCGCGATCGTTCTGATTTGACGTTGAAACTGGCGAAAGCTCTTAATCCGTATATCTGTCTCGTCTTTACGAACACAAAAACGGAAGCAATCGAACTCGAAGCTCTCTTCCTTGAAGCGGGACTCAACGTCGGTTCGCTTCATGGTGACTTACCGGCCCGCCGTCGGAAACAAGCCATCAAAGAAATCAACGAAGCGAAATATCAGTACGTCATCGTAACGGATCTCGCTGCCCGCGGTATCGATATCTCAGGCGTTTCCCACGTTATCAACCACGGGATTCCGAAAGATCTCGACTTCTACGTTCACCGTGTCGGTCGGACGGGTCGTGTCGATCAGGACGGGTTGGCTTACACTTTATTTGAAGATCACGAAAATGGTTCGATCAACCGTCTCGAAGACCGCGGCATCGAGTTCATCAACGTTGATGTCAAGAGTGGTCAAGTCAGCGAAGTGAAAGAACGCCGTCGTGCTAAACCACACATGAAGACAGCCGTTTCGAAAACAGCCCACAGCCGTTTATCCGGTGAAGCGGCAAAAGCGAAAAAACGTGTCAAACCAGGCTACAAAAAGAAACACCAATATAAACTGAAAGAAACAGCAAAACGCGAACGGATCAAGGAACAACGTGGAATCGGACGCGCTGAACGTAAAGCAAACGCAAGTAAAAACAAATAATCCGTTTTCGGCGTTCAAGTCGAAGCTGAACGGTTTGAACAAAGTCTGCGATGTCATTCGTGGACTTTGTTTTTTTAGTATCGCTAAAGGTTCTTGTTTTTTTCGACATTTGGTACACTAGAAGCAGAAGAAGGGTGGAATTTTTAATGAAAATCGGTTCACATGTATCGCTTTCAGGCAAAAAAATGTTACTCGGTGCGAGTGAAGAAGCAGCCTCTTACGGCGCAACGACTATGATGGTCTATACAGGAGCACCTCAAAATACACGACGGAAACCCATCTCGGATTTGCGGATTCCGGAAGCGTTACTGCACATGGAAGAAAACGGGATTGAAGAAATCATCGTCCATGCACCATATATCATCAATTTAGGTAATACGACGAAGCCGGAAACGTTTGAATTGGCCGTTTCGTTTTTAGGAGAAGAAATCCGACGGGCGGAAGCACTCGAAAAAGCAAAACATATCGTGTTGCACCCCGGCGCACACGTAGGTGCCGGAGAAGAAGTCGGAATCAAACGAATCATTGAAGGCCTCAATGAAGTATTAACGGGAGACGAAAAAGTCAAAATCGCTCTTGAGACGATGGCCGGAAAAGGTTCAGAAATCGGGAAGACGTTCGAAGAAATTGCAGCAATCATTGCGGGTGTCACGCACAACGACCGTCTGTCCGTCTGTCTCGATACGTGTCACGTCCATGATGCCGGTTATGACCTGATCCATGACCTCGACGGAGTCTTGGAATCATTTGACCGGATTGTCGGCATCGATCGTCTCGGTGTGATTCATGTCAACGACTCGAAAAATATCCGCGGCGCTAAAAAAGACCGCCACGAAAATATCGGGTTTGGTGAAATCGGTTTTGATCCGTTGCATCGGATTATCCATCACCGGGATTTAGCACATTTACCAAAAATTCTCGAAACACCTTATATCGGACTGGATCCGAAAAAGAAAGTCGCACCGTATCGTGAAGAGATTGCCATGTTACGTTCCGGAAACTTTGATGCCGAGTGGCGTTTGCCGCTGATCGGTACATCCATTTAAACGAGAGAGGTGTCTGCCGCGTGTGCCATCTATTAGTCATTGAAGAATCTGAATTTGCCTTACGTCAAGCGGTCGTCTTATATTACGAAACGAAAGAACCGTTTTATTTACCGGCGGAGCTAGCAGAAGGGGAAGAAGTCTTTTTGGCGACGAAAGATGGAATCGTTGCGTATGCCGAAGTTTTGTTCAGTGAATTCACAACACGACCGGCAGATCCTCATTGGTTAACAGAAGCGGATGAACAAGAACGCACGTATGCCTGCCTGGATTTAATCAGCGTGGATTTACGACATCCACTGTTAGGATCGCCTTTAGCGGGATTACAGGTAAATCCCGGACAAACGGACCTTAAAGTCAGACAACGGTTGGTGGAAGCCTGGCAAGCCGGTCATTTTGAATCAGATGTGACAACGATTGATCAAGCAAAAAATCGCCGGATGGAACGTTTTCGCGAGCGAAATCATCTTGAGCCGCTAAAGGCGTGTTGTGAGATGTGTGGAAACACACAACGATCGATTCTCGAATGGCATGAGTATCACGGACACTTCAAAACACTTTGCCCGACGTGTCATCGGCTCGCGCATCAAGGAATTGAGAAAAGGGAAGACGTTGCCGCAACGTCAGATCATGTCTTACCTGAACAGTAAGTGCCTCAGTGGGTTTTCCTGAGGTGCTTACTGTTTTTTAGAGAGCGTCTCCATGATATAATCAAGACTGATAATTATTATCAGTGAAAATGGAGTAACTGGGGGAAAAGGCATGACTGATTTAGCAATGATTCCGATTGGTAAACCTGTAGTGATGACAGATTTAAATAAAATAGAAGACCGACTCCGGAGACGGCTGCTTGCGCTCGGATTTTATGAAGGATGTCCTGTCGTCGTCAGAAGACGAGCTAGCTTTCAGGGTCCTTTGACAATAGAACAACGGGACCATCACCAAATGATTGCGATTCGCAAAAGTGATGCGAAAAACATCGGGGTGTTCTTACCATGACACAAAAAATCGCATTACTCGGAAATCCGAATACCGGTAAAACCTCCTTGTTTAACCGTTTGACCGGGTCATATGCCCATGTCGGAAACTGGTCCGGTGTGACGGTCGATAAAAAAGTCGGGAAATTACATGGAAACCGTGGACAATTGATTGATTTGCCCGGTGTCTATGACTTAGATCCGTTATCTGCAGATGAAGCCGTCGTGGCACGTTTCTTGATGGAAGAGTCGTTTGACGGCATGATCAACATCATTGATGCGTCACAGTTGGAACGGAATTTGCAATTGACGGCTCAACTTTTGGAAATTGGAAAGCCGATTCAAATCGGGCTGAATATGATGGATGTCGCTCGTACTCGCGGTACGACGATTGATGCTGAAGCACTAGCGAAGGAACTCGGTGTCGATGTGTTTCCGATTGTCGCGCGGACGGGAGACGGCTGTGAAGTTTTGCTGTCATCGATTCCTGAAGCGGCAAAAAAACATACGCCGTTACGAATCGATTATGGAAAGAAAACGGAACAGGCGATTACGGCAATCATCGAAATCGCCGATTTACAAGAACAGGAACGCTGGATGGCTGTTCAGTATTTAGCGGGGAATCGTGTCTTCGTAGAATATTTGGAGAAGAAATCCCCTCGAATCATCGAAGTGCGAAAAGAACTGGAACGTCAGCTTGGGCGATTCATCCATGCTCATATTACAGAGTGTCGGCGAAACTGGGCCGTTGCGATTCGTGCCGGTTCGGTCGTGGAAGAGAAATCAGACCGTAAGACGTGGACAGACCGGATTGACGCCGTCGTCACCCATCCGATTCTCGGATTGCCGATTTTCTTTGCTGTCCTATACGTGCTGTTTCATGTGACATTTAACTGGATCGGGGCCCCGCTCTCTGATTTATTGGGAGCGTTTATCGAAGGACCGATTTCGACGGGAGTCGTCTTTGTTCTGACACAACTTGGTGCATCCGGATTCATTCAGGACTTGTTGATTGATGGTGTCATCGCAGGTGTCGGGGGTGTCCTGGTCTTCGTTCCGCAAATCTTTGTTCTGTTTTTCTTTATCTCGTTTTTGGAAGACTCGGGCTACATGGCGCGTGTCGCCATCGTCATGGACCGTTTCATGCAGATGGTCGGATTGAACGGGAAAAGTTTTATCCCGATGATCATTGGATTCGGGTGTAATGTTCCCGGTATCATGGCAGCACGGTCTGTAGAAGAAGAACGTGAACGACTCGTGACGATATTCATTTCACCGTTCATGTCATGTTCGGCTCGTTTGCCGATTTATGCCGTGTTCGCCGGAAGTTTTTTTGCAAGTAATCAAGCGATGATTGTTTTGTCACTTTATATTCTGGGAATCGTTTTAGCCTTGCTTGCAGCAAAAGTATTTTCGAAGGTTCTGGCAGCTGAAGAAGCGACCAGCTTGTTTTTAGTGGAACAACCGCCGTACCGTGTGCCGCAAGGATTGACACTATGGCGCAGCACGTGGCAAAAAGGAAAAGGATTTGTCCGTAAAGCAGGAACATTCATTTTTGGAGGATCAGTCGTCATTTGGTTGCTCGCTTATACCGGTCCGGGTGGTTTTAACGTTAATATGAATGACAGCTTTCTTGCGATGATCGGTGGTCTGATTGCTATGTTACTGATTCCGCTTGGATTCGGAACATGGCAGGCGGGAGCTGCTTTGATTACAGGGTTCCTGGCAAAAGAAGTAGTGGTTTCGACGATGGCGATTATTTATGCCGTCAACGAATCGGAACTCGGCCGGCAGTTGGCCGGTCAGTTCACACCGCTCAGTGCCTATAGTTTTATGGCATTCGTTTTGCTTTATGTACCGTGTCTTGCGACGGTAGCCGTCATCCGTCGGGAAGTCGGCAGCGCAAAATGGACGTGGATTGCCAGTCTGTATGGTTTATTTGTTGCTTACGGTATTTCATTTTTGATTTATCAAACGGGGCACGCACTCGGGTTTTCATAAAGGGAGGAAAGCAGGATGCATGGAATTGATATTTTAATTGGTCTGCTTGTCTTTGGATATGCCGGTTTCTCATTAATCCGTTTCACGAAAAAAGCGAAAAAAGGCAAATGTGCGACGTGTGAAGTGGAACCGACGTGTCAAACCGCATGCGATGACGTCAATTGGGACAAAGTCATTGCCGAAGCATTAAAGAAATAAAAAAAGCGTTTTTCTTCTCTTGCCGAGAAGGAAAACGCTCTTTTTATAGATATCAGATAAATCCATTCATTAAAACGGCCAACGATCCGCAAGGAATAAAAATACCTTCATTCCGAGAAAGACCCCAAAAATCCCGACGATCGCCGGAAAAACAGGTGGAGCGGGGATTGGTAATTTAAGAGCGGTAAAGACAACACCACAGATGATACCAGCTAGCAAGGATAATAAAATTTGTTGAAGCATGAGGTCCAGTCCTTTCTTCATATGAAAAAACGCTTACAAGATTATTATATGAAGATGTCTGACGTTAAACAACGATTATTTTTTACTGGTAGTCGGGTCAAAGGTGATCTTTTCTTCCGCACGTTCGACCGGTGTCCATTTTTGCTCAAGCGGATGTTCAAAGGACGGTTTTGCTTTTAGCTTCCCATTCGTATAAAGCTGAATGAGAATTTGTGATTCACATTCCTGTTTACCTTTTGTTACGTAATGATAGTTACCGGAGTCGTCTTGTTCCCGTGCTTTGACGTTGTCCGCCATCGTTAATGCCAAACAATCCTTAATATAGTTTTTCTGTTCTTCATCCGCGATTGGGAAAAGGATTTCAATCCGTTTCCGCATATTGCGTGTCATCCAGTCGGCACTGGAACAATAAATCAAATCATCGCCGTTATGATGGAAGTAAAAGATACGGGAATGTTCCAAATAACGATCGACAACGGACGTGACCCGGATATTTTCCGAGACGCCTTTGATTTGAGGACGAAGGCAGCAGACGCCACGTACAATCAATTCAATTCTGACCCCGGCCCGAGATGCTTGATACAGTTTCACGATAATGTCTTTTTCCGTCAAACTGTTCATTTTAGCAACGATTCGACCGTTACCGTGTTTTTTATGATATTTGATTTCTTCATCAATCAAGGATAAAAATTTCTCGAGCATCGAGTTCGGTGACGTATGAAGGGCATTCCATTCAGGTTGCTCCCCATAACCGGATAACCAGTTAAAGAAATTTGTCGCATCTTCTGCAATTTGTTCCTTTGCCGTCAAAAGACCGATATCAGTGTACAGTTTAGCCGTAGAGTCATTGTAATTACCTGTTCCGAGATGGACGAACCGCTGAATCCGGCCTTCCTGTAATCGGACGATTAATGTGATTTTGGAATGGGTCTTTAAATCGCTGTAACCGTAAATGACGTGAGCACCTGCTTTTTCCAACTGTTTCGCCCACTCGATATTTTTGGCTTCGTCAAACCGTGCTTTCAATTCGACGAGGACAGTGACCTGTTTCCCGTTTTCTGCAGCAGTCTTCAATGCTTTAATAATCGGAGAATCTCCTGATACGCGGTACAGCGTTTGTTTGATTGCCAAGACATTGGGATCATTGGCGGCTTGAACAATCAGGCGGACGATTGGATCAAACGTATGGTAAGGGTGGTGCAACAAATAATCCTGTTGCAGAATTTGATCAAATAGGTTTTTGGACTTCTCCAGTGCCGGCGGTTCGACAGGCATGATTGTCTGATAAATCAAATGGTCATACTCGACACCGATCTGGCTGTAAAAAGCGAAAGCGAATGTCAAATCGATCGGACCATCGACAGCATAGATGTCCCGGTCCTGTAGGTCGAGGACATCACGTAACATATTGAGCAAGTTCGTATTGATGGCATTCTTCTGGATCTCAAGCCGGATTCCGACTCCCCAGCGCCGTTTCTTCAATTCTTTTTCAATCAACTTCAATAAATCATGCGTTCCTTCTTCATGGAATGGTAAATCCGCGTTCCGTGTAATTCGAAACGGCATCGCAGACAGGACGTGATATCCTTTGAACAAAGAATCGATAAAGGAAATGATGACATCTTCGAGTAAGATCACAGCGGTCGTTTCTTCATCATCGACGGGTAAATCGACGAAACGCGGGAGGACGGCCGGAACCTGAACAAGCGCCAGATTCCGTTTGGAACCGTCTTCCGCTTCGAGAGCCGTTGCGATATTCAATGATTTGGAAGACAGCATCGGGAATGGTCGATACGCATCGACGGCGACCGGCGTCAGAACCGGAAAAACCTGTTCTCTGAAAAAGGCTTTGACATATTCTGACTGCATTTCATTTAACTCGTCATGCTTCAGAAAAGAGATACCTTCGGCCTTTAATGCTTGAGTGACATCTTTAAAGGCTTCGTATTGTTGATCGACAAGCTCTTTTGTTTTCGTCGCGATGGCACGTAACTGTTGTTTCGGTGTCAGCTGTTGTTTATTTTCCGGTTTATTGAATCCTGCCAGTACCTCATCCTTTAATCCACCGACACGAACCATATAAAATTCATCCAAATTGGAACTGAAGATACCTAAAAACTTAAATCGTTCCATCAAGGGATTTCGTGTATCGGTCACTTCGCCTAAGACACGTTCATTAAATTGTAACCAGCTGATTTCCCGGTTGTTAAAAAACTCAGGGGAGTCTATCTTCACGTAAGTCCGCCTCCTTTATTGTCAAACTGAATGGACCGGTCAATGATACGCTCCAGATGTTTTTTTTGTTTTTCTGCTTTTTCGACTTCGAAACCATAATCATGATCACCGGTATCGAGAATGATCCGAAGATCTTTTTTGTCTTTTTCAAGTGCGATTTCAAGACTGTCGACGGCGCGGCGTTCTGTCACATCAAGTGCTTCTGTCAGTTTGAGAATTGATCCGAGTAAGTCAAACCGTTCGATTGATTTATCCGTAAACCAGTCCTTAAACGGTTTTAAGAGTTGCTGCATCCGTTTCGAAGAAGAATAGGAACTGACGAGTGCCAGAGCTAACCGGTCTTTATGCGTCATTCCTTTTAAATCGGTATTGGTCAAAAGGTAAAATGTTTGGTTGGAACGGGTATCCGGATTGATGTACTGTCCGCAGTAAAGTAAGCGGCTGGCGGAATCGAGTAATCGTAAGTCAGCCGCCCGGTTCGGAATGATATCGAGTGTGACCAGTTGCCGGTAAATTGATTTAGCGATCGTTCCGAGATAGTTCATCCGGTCACGGTTGACTTTGTAATCACTTTCCAGCTGGTACAGACTTTCTTCGCGTACATTCTCGATCCGCCGTTGTTCCTGTTCGTGTAAATCATATTCGTAGACAAGACCTTCCCGTAACCCGTAATTACTCATCACGAACTGTTCTGCCTCGATATGTAGTGCCAGTTCATGAATTGCGATTAATGCAGGTAAGAAGATGTCAACCCGGTCCTTAGATAATCCTTCGACTCTCATTAACTGTTTAGGGGCTTTGTCTTCGAGCTCATCAATCAATTTCCCCAACTCTTTCGATCTGACTTGGTATTGGTGGATACCATGCAGAGGATAGTCGAGTGTAGATTGATGAATGCGGACAAAGTTTCGAGCCGATCCGCCGACACCGATTAAAGGAAGTTTTTTGTTTTTCAACCATGGAATTTCGTCGAATTGTTCCCGCAAGAATTTAATCAGCTTCTTTTGTTCACCAGATGTCATGGTCTCTCCGGAAAGGAATTGCCGCGTCAGTGTGACCGCACCAAAAGGAAAACTGTGATAGGCAATCATTTCCCGGTTCTCAATTAACGTGACTTCCATGGAGCCGCCACCGATGTCGACAGAATACCCGTCGGTTAGGAAAGTAGAGTTGATGATGGCGAAATAGCCGTAATAAGCTTCCTGCTCATCGGACAGCACCCGCATCGTAAAGGGCGTCTCCTGTTCGACAGCATGAACGATGTCCTGCCGGTTACTTGCATTCCGGATCGCGGCTGTCGCCACACAAATCGTTTCTTCGACATGATGCGTAATACCGATTTCGTGAAAACGCTGCAGTGTTTCACAGAGCAAGCGGATTCCGACAGAATCGAGAGCACCTTCCGCATCAATATGAGCGGAGAGTCGAGCGACGACCTTGACGTTGATTTTTTCAATATATCGACCGGAATCGATTGGATGGAAAATGACATACCGGATCGAGTTGGAACCGATATCGATGACTGCTAACTCATTTTTCAAAACAAAACCGCCCCCTTTGAGTACTCAATCCATCTTTTCCCGAATCGGGGATTCTGAAAACGACAGCTTGTATCCTTTTATTGTACCTTGTGCATCTCCGGAAAACCGTCTATTCACAAAAAAGTTACATCGGTTGCAACGCAGGGGGGGCTGGCGCTATAATAAGACAGTTGATAAGACGTAATTATTCCGTTTTAACACGAGACGGAAGGAGAGAATAGACATGACCGAACCAATTACAGAACCAATTATTGAAATCAAACAACTGACATATGATTATCCGGACCGGCGCGTTTTAAACGAAGTGACGTTTAATGTGCAACAAGGACAATTCCTCGCCATCGTCGGTGAAAATGGCTCCGGGAAATCGACGTTGATCAAGTGTATGCTCGGCTTATTAAAACCGAAGGGAACGATCCGGTTGTTTGGGCAAGATCAAGCGGCCTTCAGTGACTGGTGGCGCATCAGTTATGTTTCACAAAAAGCGGCATCGTTTAATTCAGGGTTTCCGGTCACGGTCGCTGAAGTCGTCGAGATGGGGCTGTATGCGAAAAAAGGATTATTTCGGCGCGTGACAAAACAGGATCGCCAAAAAGTAAGGACGGCGCTTGAAACCGTCGGTATGTGGGATCGGCGTGATTCGAAAGTCGGTGACTTATCCGGCGGTCAGCAACAGCGGGTCTTTATCGCCCGTGCGCTCGTTAATGATCCAGATCTGATGATACTGGATGAACCGACGGTCGGAGTCGATCAGCGGTACGTCAAAGAGTTTTATGAAATCCTGGAAGAACTGCGGCGTGATAAAAAACGGACGTTTGTTCTTGTGACACATGATATCCACTTTGTCAGCAAGCTGGTGACGGATGTGATTCATCTCGTCGACGGACGGCTCGGTTGTAATTGTGGTATTAAAGAATACTGGGAACTGGATGAACAGACGATTCGGTCCTTGTATCCGGTTCCGGGGCGTGTACTGATACACGAAGGGGAGGTCGTCCAGTGATTGAAGCATTCATGACATTGAAGTTTCTGCAATATGCACTTGTCGCGGCTGTCCTGATCGGTTTTACGGCTCCGTTGATCGGTTCATTTGTCGTCGTCCGGCGGATGAGTTTAATTGCGGATGCGTTATCACACGTCACCCTGGCCGGAATTGCCCTCAGCCTGCTAATATCCGGGATGGTGGCGAGTCTTGCTGATTTGAATCCGCTTTACCTCGGGATCGTGACATCGGTCATCGCGGCGTTGACGATTGATTGGCTTCGCGCGAAGTATAAACATTTTCAAGAGCTTGCCATTCCGATCATCATGGCGACGGGGATGGGACTCGGTGCGATTTTTATCAGCCTGGCAAACGGCTTTTCGATGGACCTTGTGTCCTTTTTATTCGGAACGGTCTCCGCTGTCACCTTGACGGATGTCTATACGATTTTGATTGTCACAGGTGTCGTCATTTTATTTGTAATTGCCTTTTATAAAGAGTTATTATTCTTATCATTTGACGAGGAACAGGCACGCGTTTCCGGAATTCGTCTTCGGTTGGTGCATATTCTGTTTATGATCGTTGTTGCTTTGGTAATTGCGATTAGTATGCGGGTCGTCGGGATTTTGCTGGTATCCAGTTTGATCACCTTACCGGTTGCGGCAGCACTTCGACTTGCCAAAAGTTTTAAAGCGACGATTTTTTATGCCATCGTGTTCGGAGAAGTGGCAACAGTTGCCGGCTTGATTCTGGCGTATCAATTTGATTTAGCGCCGGGCGGTATGATTGTCATGCTGGCAGTCGCAGAACTTATTCTCGTCATGGTGATTGAACGGTTTTGGATCGGAGGGAAAGTGCATGAAAAAAAACATCGAACAAGCGCGTGAACGGATGAAGGCATCCGGTTTCAAAATGACGCCCAAACGTCTCGATTTATTGGCCTACCTGTTTGAAGCCAATCGTTATGTCAGTGCGCGGGAAGTGGCGGAGGAGTTGCGTGTATCGCATCCTTCACTCAGCTACGATACGATTTACCGGAATTTAAATGATTTTGCGGCAATCGATATTTTGGAGACGACGGAACTCGACGGGGAAATGAAATTTCGAGCCGCCTGTCAGTCGGGTCATCATCACCATCACCTGATCTGCCGGACATGCGGCAAGACGGAGACACTGGATGTCTGTCCGATGGAATGGGTTTCGCCGATTAAGGACTCTGGTTTTGAGGTCGAGGATCATAAGTTTGAAATTTACGGACGCTGTGCCGCTTGTCAGAAATAAGCGGGATGCGTTTGAAGAGTGTAACGAAAGCGACAACTGATAAAGGAGAGGGGCGGATCGCATCCGGCCCTCTCTTTTTGCTGAAAATCTCTTGATTCGTCCCGGCTTGAAATGAAACAAAACGGGAATAGGACGAACAGAGGTGATGAAAATGATTTATGATGCACAAGAAGCACGCCAAATTGATGAATGGGCAAAGACATCCGGTTTACCGCTGGAAGTATTAATGGAACGAGCGGGTAGTGAAATCGCAAAGCGAATCAAGAACAGGCATACGAGGGAAGAGCGGATTCTGGTGATATGCGGGACAGGCAATAATGGAGGAGACGGTTACGTGATTGGCCGTGAACTCGTCCGGGACGGGTACGACGTGACGATGCATGCGCCGTTCGGCGAAGTGAAAACCGCGACGGCTCATCTGCATCAGCACTATGCAGAAAACTTCGGACTCGCAACGGAGGCAGTCTGCGGACAATACGACGTAATCGTCGATGGTATCTTTGGAACCGGATTTGACGGAGCCCGACTGACGAAATCGATCCATGATATATTTGACTGGGTCCGTGAACAAAAACAACAAGGAGCAAAATTATACGCGATCGATATACCGAGCGGCATTCCGTCCGATCAAACGAACGGGTTTTCCGGACAAGCGATCCGGGCTGATGTGACTTTTTCACTTCATGCCTTTAAGCGATCCGCCTTCTTGTTGAAGACGGCTCCGTTCTTTGGGAAGTTGGAGAAGATCGATTTGGGATTGCCGGCTTTTGGGGGATGGCAACTGATGTCCGAATCGATTGCGCCGTTATTGACCCGTGATCCGTACGGTCATAAAGGTACATACGGAACGGCACTGTTGATTGGCGGAAGCGAGACGATGCCCGGTTCGATTCAACTGGCTGCCCGCGCAGCATTACGATCCGGAGTCGGGAAATTACAAGTTGCAACGGTTCCGACAGCACAAGTCGGACTCATCATGAACGCACCGGAAGCGATGGTTCTCAATCAGACAACGACAGCCATTCAAGAGATGCTCGATCAGGTGGATGTCGCGGGAATCGGCCCCGGATTGACTTCAGATTCGATTTCCGATTGGATCGAGCTCTTATTTGCACAAGACATTCCGGTAGTTCTTGATGCCGGGGCATTGATTCGCGACAGCTATCCGGAACGGAAGGCGGCGATTGTCGTCACGCCACATATCGGAGAATTTGCACGGATGACGAAACGGACTGTCCGGGAAATCCAGGATGACTTATTCGGAAAGGCAAGCGAATATGCAGTCTTGCATCAAGTGGTCGTCGTCTTAAAAGCCCATGTGATTCTCGTTGCAACACCAGAAGGCGGTGGTTACGTGATAAACGGAGCATCCAGCGGGTTGGCGAAAGGAGGCAGTGGCGATACGCTGTTTGGTATCCTCACAAGTCTGCTTGGTCAAAAAGAATACTTTAAACACATCCCGGTTGAACAGTTGATTGCACTTGGTGCATCCTGGTACGCCCAAGCATCCAAGCAGGTCGAACAACAGCTTCATCCAAGCAGTATCGTGGCGACAGATGTGATTGATCAACTTGGACGAGTAAAGAACTGAGCAAAGAGGTCTATTTCTTCAATTATAAAGAAGTAGATCTCTTTTGTTAAAAGAATAATTGCTGGCAGAGGAAGAGCAGGAGTATGATGAAGTGATGCCGAATGGCTAAACAGTCTAATCTTAAGAAAGGAGGAGACAGATGCCTGTTAAAACAGTAGATGAGATTGTCCGTAATCAACAGCGTTGGATCGGAAATTTTGCGTTGTTCTTAATGAGCGTCGGCGCCCTGATTTTTTTAGGGACGACGGATCAAACCATTCGAAATGCCTATTTAAATCAGTTGACGACTGTGGCTGTTTTGCTTTCTATTGGAATCATAACCTTTTTGATCAGCCGCAGTCGGTTGACAGCTCATCATAAATCACACTTTCTGTCCGTCATGTTACTGAGTATTCCGTTCGCTTCCATCAGTATGTTACCTTATGCCTCAGTCACCGTCTGGGCCAGTTGTTTTTTATTTTTAATGATCGCCTTGATTGCCTATGACCGGATCATGATTTGGTATGCCATTGTCCTCATCGTCGCGACGAACGTATTCATCATGGTGCGCTCAGATACGATTCTTGTGGAGATTGATCCGACAGATCATTACGCGAGGCTCGGGATGATCGGGATTGCCATCTGTATCGCTTTGATCATCAATCATCTGCATCTTCGTAATCTCAGTCGCCTGCAACAACTGGCAGATCAATTGCATGAGTCGGCCCGCCACGATTTACAGACGCAACTGCTTAATGTCCGCGGACTGGAAGAACGATTTCTGCATGTGGATCAGAAGAATCTGTTACTGGTCGGTGTTCATCTGGAAAACTACCATGAACTCGCACGATATTTTGGAGAGGAAATTCAGCAACAGGTCTTAATTGATTGTATCGAACGTCTGAAAACATTATTACCTCCTTATTTGACGATCGTGCGAGTTGAAGGCGGAACGCTGATGGTCGTCATGGAGAAACCGCCCGGCGTATCGTGTGAGGAGGAAATGACACGTCTCAGTCAACGTATGTCTGCTCCGTACCAGGTCGAAAACCATCAAATTTATGTTAATCTCTATATTGTCATCGATGACGGGGAAGTCGGTCAACTCAGTATGACAAAACGGATTCACCAGATCACCTCTGCCTTTCCGGAAAGTATCCGGGATTCGGCAAAAGTGATGTGCCTGAATCAAGAATGGCGCAAAGAACAATCGCTTCGCGTTGAAGCCGCCAAAGCATTGTCGCGAGCGGATGTAAATCATGACTTTTACCTGGTCTACCAATTGCAGTATGATTCCAATCAGGACCGTTTCATTGGATTAGAGGCCTTGATTCGCTGGAATACGACCATTCCGGGAGCAGAACGTCCGACGGTTTTCATTCCAATCGCAGAAAAGAGTGACTTGATCATCCAGTTGGGCGAGTGGGTTTTCGAAGAAGGATGTAAAACAAGAAAACGGCTGATTGGTCTCGTTCCGGAAGAGTTTAGTCTGTCGGTCAACGTATCTCCGCGGCAATTGACGGATGAGTCGTTTATGCCGTTTATTGAGCGGATGCTGCTGAAATACAGTTTGAAGCCGAAGCAGATTAAAATTGAAATTACTGAAAGCCAGTCTTTGGATTTTGAAAGCCAACCGATTCTCCGGGCATTACGCCGGATTAAGACATTGGATTTCCCGGTCTCATTGGATGATTTCGGGACAGGACATGCTTCGTATCATGTTCTGGAACGGTTATTGCCGCTTCGTCAGCTTAAAGTACCAAAACAATTCATTGAACAAGTCGAAGAGTCTGAAAAAAGACAGTCGATTTTAGAGTCGATTTTTCAGTTGAGTCAATCGATGCATGTGGAATGTATCGTCGAAGGGGTTGAGACGGGAGAAGAGGTACAAATTGCAAAAGACATCGGAATTCATTTATTCCAAGGTTATTTTTTTGCAAAACCGGTTCTGCTCGAAGAAATCATCTGTTTACTGGAAACTAAAAAAGCGGAAACGACAGAATAATGTCGTTTCCGCTTTTATTGTTTCAGCGAATTGGGGCAAACTTATGAATTTGTTGAACGGCCTCATTCCAGGAAGAGACACGGACGATATTTTCAGGGACGGGACGACGATTATAAGGCGCATCAAACAAAATGACGGGAATCGATGTGTCTTCTGCAATTTGAATCGCATTTTCGAGACGGTCCTCCATGAAGAGATCAAGTGACAAATCACGGACGACTTGGACTTTGTCGTGTGAGCCGGTCATGATCAGCGAATCGAGCGGTAACTCATGCTGTTTAATCCATTCTTCCGTTACGGGACGAACGATTTCTGACCGGGCCGTCACGTAATGGAGATCATATTGTTTTCTTAAATCCCACAGGTGCTGTTTGACAAGTTCTTGCGGGATGGATTCACGGTAGATGCCGAGTTCATGACCCGATTTGACCATGAATTCCCAAAACTCGATTTGCTGCATATCCGTATAGGTATGAAGTTCGTATTCAGAGGCCATCTCAAAATCAATCGATGTTCCGAGATATTTGTTCATATAGTTAAAGCACGAAGAAGGATGAGTGATTGTTCCATCAATATCAATTCCGATTTTCACTTACATCACCAACATTCTATAAATTTTCTGCCACTAGTATAACATAATCGAAATGCGGAGACGAAAAAAAGAGCCGCTCCGGGAAGAGGGCTCTTTTGACTTAAGCTTGGCTTGCTTTTGCGGCTTCTTTTTCCGCTTCTTTTTCAAGAACGATCGCATCGATTTCTTTTTTCAATTCTTCGACCATCGTTGCTTCCGGAACTTTACGAATGATTTCCCCGTGACGGAATAACAATCCTTCGTTACGGGCACCGGCAATTCCGATATCGGCTTCACGGGCTTCCCCGGGACCGTTGACGGCACAACCGAGAACTGCAACTTTAATGTTAACTTGAATTTTATCGATATAATCTTCGATTTCTGCTGCAATCGCCATTAAATCGATTTCAATCCGTCCGCATGTCGGGCACGAAATCAATGTTGCTGCGTTGGCAGCAAGACCAAATGATTTCAAGACTTCTTTTGCAACTTTGACTTCTTCGACCGGATCGGCAGAAAGAGAGACACGGACTGTATTCCCGATACCGCGTGATAGAATCGCTCCGAGACCGGCAGCTGATTTTAAAGAACCTGTCCGTAAAGGACCAGATTCCGTGATTCCGACGTGCAACGGATAATCAAACGACTCGGAAGCGAGTTGATATGCTTCAAGCGCCAATTGAACGTCAGATGCTTTCAAGGAAACGATGATATCGTGGAAATCGAGATCTTCAAGAATCTTAATGTGGTGCAAAGCACTTTCGACCATCCCACGAGCTGTCGGATAACCATATTTCTCAAGAATGTGTTTTTCAAGTGAACCGGCGTTAACACCAATTCGGATTGGAATGTTTTTCGCCTTTGCTGCGGTAACGACCGCTTCGACTTTCTCGCGGCGTCCGATGTTACCCGGGTTGATTCGGATTTTATCGACACCCGCCTCAATTGCCATGAGCGCAAGTTTATAGTTGAAATGAATATCTACGACAAGCGGGATGTTGATCCGGCTCTTGATTTCTGCAAGTGCTAGCGCATCACGTTCTTCTGGACAAGCAACGCGGACGATTTGGCATCCTGCTTCTTCAAGGCGTAAAATTTCAGCGACAGTCGCTTCGACGTCGTGTGTTTTTGTTGTCGTCATACTTTGGATGATGACTTCATTATTTCCACCAATGACAAGGTCCCCAACACGAACGGGACGAGTCTTAGAGCGATGGACCATTTTCGGCATATCGAAAATCTCCTTTTGTGGCATAACGCCAGATTGTTTGTGACTACTTGTACTATCATATCGAACTATTCCCTAAAAATCGAGAAACAAGAACGAAAATTGAACATTTACAATTGTTTAACACGAATAGTGGAAAGTCAATCCGTCGCCGGACGGACGTTTTTTTCCAAAAATCCGGTCCTTCCTGTTATTAAGAAGACGGACGGGATGATTTTTTCTTCAGCCGGGCAAGCAGGAGCGGGGTTAACGAATAAATCAAGTGCCCGGCGATGATGAAGACAACTCCTAAAGTCGGATAGTCGAACTGATACAGGAAAACACCGATTGGAAAGGTCCAGATGTTTGCGGCGACCGTATAAGGAAATACTTGGCGAAACGCCCATGGTCTTGGCAAAATCCACTGAATGAACCAGCGATTCAGATAGGAAACGGATAACAGGTACAACAAAATCGCGATTGCGATAAAAATGAAGTGCAGGATAAACCAAATGATGAACGGAATCGACTGCTGGAGAAAGATGCTGTCAATGATTGTTGACCACAAGGAAATCCATGCTAATCCACAAAAATAAAGGGAGACATCAGCGAGACGAGTCTTTAAAAAACCGCGATTTGGAACTAAGGTAGTTTGTAAGTAATTAAGTAGTTGACTTAAAAAATGCAATTCAATCACTCTTTCTTCTGTTTTATAACAACAAATAAATTAGTGATAAACCCTTTGTTTAAAGGGTTTATCTGTTTTGGTACAGATTAATAAAACCTTAACAATCGAATGTGTGAAAAACTATTTACAAGTTCATCAGACCTTTACATAATAGGGGAGGTTGAATCAATGAATTCTTAACAACAAATCAATTCCACTTTTTATATGAGGAGATGACAAGATGAACTATGATTTACAGGAAATGATTTTCACCTTTATCGGTGGACTCGGTATTTTCCTATTCGGTATTAAGTATATGGGAGATGGTCTTCAAAAAACAGCGGGAGACCGGTTACGGTACATTTTAGATAAATATACCTCCAACCCGTTTCTCGGGATTTTAGCGGGTATCGTCGTTACGGTCTTGATCCAGTCATCATCCGGAACAACTGTCATCGTCGTCGGTCTGGTCAGCGCCGGATTAATGAACCTGCGTCAAGCCATCGGTGTCGTCATGGGGGCGAACATCGGAACGACCATCACTGCCTTTATCATCGGCTTTAACGTGAAGGAAGCGGCACTCCCGGCGATTGCGCTCGGAGCGTTCCTGATTTTCTTCTTCAATAAAGAACGGATTCAATACATCGGTCAAATCTTCTTTGGTTTCGGGGCGCTCTTTTATGGATTGACGCTCATGGGAGACGGAATGGCACCGCTTGAATCAAGCGAATGGTTCCGTGATTTGACGGTATCGATGTCGGATAGCCCTTTGCTCGGTGTTTTTGTCGGAACGGTCTTTACTATGTTGGTCCAATCATCCTCTGCGACGATCGGGATATTACAAGAATTGTATGACGGCGGAATGATCGATATCAAAGCGGCATTGCCGGTCTTGTTCGGTGATAATATCGGGACGACAATCACAGCAGTCCTTGCTGCACTCGGAGCTTCGATTGCGGCAAAACGGACAGCCGCGGCACACGTCATCTTTAACATCGTCGGGACAGTCATTTTCCTGCTGGCTTTACCGCTGTTCTCAAGTTTCATCACGTGGATCACAGGTGCACTTGATTTGGAACCGAAAATGCAGATTGCCTTTGCCCACGGAACGTTTAACGTCGTCAATACGCTGATTCAATGCTGGTTCATCGCACAAATCGCATGGCTCGTCCAAAAAGTCGTCCCTGGAACGGATACGACCGTCGATTCAAAACCGCGCCACCTCGATCAAAATATCTTGAACCAGTCGTCGTCACTTGCGTTAAGCCAGGCGAAACTGGAAGTGTTGCGGATGGGAGAATTCTCGAAAGACGCACTTGAAAAAGCACATCGTTATACGCAATCACACGATAAAAAGGATGTTTCGGATGCCGGTCAGATTGAATATGCAATCAATCATCTGAATACGGAAGTGACAAGCTATCTTGTTAAGGTCGCAGCACATGACTTATCTGAACGGGAATCAAATGATCACTCGCTTCTCATGCACGCGGTCAACGATTTTGAACGGATCGGTGATCATGTCGAAAACGTCATCGAACTGGTTGACTTCCAAATCGTTAACCGGATCACGTTTACCGAAAAGGCGAAAAAAGAATTGGATGAAATGTACATCTTGACGCAAAAAATCGTCGAGACAGCCGTTAAAGCCGTTGAACTAGACGATGTTTCGCTGGCGCGGCAAGTGCTTGAACTGGAAGGAAAACTCGATTCACTCGAACGATCATTCCGGAAACATCATGTCTTACGGGTCAACGCAGGCGAATGTACAGGTCAAGCCGGTATGATTTTTGTTGATTTGTTGTCGAACCTCGAACGGATTGGGGACCATGCTGTTAACATTACGGATTTGGTGCTTGAGCAACGTTCTGGAACGGCATAAATGAAAATATGAATAAAGAGGAATTTCTGAATAGAAATTCCTCTTTATTTTTTCAAGATAATTTATTGACATTTCAGAACGGTTTTAGTAATCTAATATTAGTTGTTTTTAACCATCATGGCGGTGTAGCTCAGCTGGCTAGAGCGTACGGTTCATACCCGTGAGGTCGTGGGTTCGACTCCCTCCGCCGCTACTATTACTTAAGGACCCTTAGCTCAGCTGGTTAGAGCTGACGGCTCATAACCGTCCGGTCGCAGGTTCGAGTCCTGCAGGGTCCATTGTATAAACGTACACTCTTTTTTTAGGGTGTGCGTTTATTTTTGGTTGCTTGGGGAATATTAAAGATATTGTAATAATGTTCATACAATAATATTCATACTATGGCAATTTAAGGGAGAGCGAAGAGAGATGGAACGTAACCATACGATGATGCAGTTTTTTGAGTGGCATGTAGAGAATGATGGGAAGCATTGGCAACGCTTGAAAGAGAGAGCGCCGGAACTGCGTGCTGCAGGCATCACATCTGTTTGGATTCCACCAGCGTCAAAGGGACAATCAGATGAAGATACAGGGTATGGCATTTACGATGTCTATGATTTAGGAGAGTTCGACCAAAAAGGAACAGTCCGCACGAAGTACGGAACAAAAGACGAGTTGATCGAAGCTATTCAAGTCGCACATGAAAATGATATCGCCGTTTACGCCGATGTCGTCATGAACCATAAAGCGGCAGCCGATGAGCTCGAAACGATTAACGTCGTGGAAGTACATCCGGAAGACCGTTCGAAAGAAATTTCAGAAGAGTTTGAAATCGAGGCCTGGACGAAGTTTACGTTCCCGGGACGAAACGGTAAATACTCGGATTTCATCTGGACACATGAATTCTTTAATGGAACAGATTTTGATGCACGGGAAGAAAAAACGGGTGTCTTTAAGATTTCCGGTAAAAATAAAGATTGGAACGATCAAGTCGACAACGAATTCGGGAACTATGATTATCTGATGTTCGCTAACATCGATTACAATCATCCGGAAGTCCGACAAGAAATGATCAACTGGGGAAACTGGTTTAAAGAAACAATCAATTGCCAAGGTTTCCGTTTGGATGCCATCAAACACATCAACTATGAATTCGTCAACGAGTTCGCGAAGTCAATGATCGGAGACGATCCGGACGGTTTTTATATGGTCGGCGAATTTTGGAAGTCGGACTTAGATGACTGCCGCCAGTTCTTAGACAGTGTCGATTATACGATTGATTTGTTTGATGTGCCGCTTCACTATAAATTCCATGAAGCGTCGCAACAAGGACAGGATTTTGATTTGACGACGTTGTTTGCGGATACACTCGTCGAATCCCACCCGACGAATGCCGTGACATTTGTTGATAACCATGATTCCCAACCGGGCGAATCGCTTGAGTCATGGATTGATGACTGGTTTAAACAACATGCATATGCCTCTGTTTTATTACGTAAAGACGGTTATCCATGTGTCTTCTATGGCGACTACTATGGTGTCCAAGGACCGCACCCGGTCGAAGGTAAAAAAGAGATGATCGATGCATTGTTGTATACGCGTTACCATAAAGCATACGGAGAACAGGAAGATTATATGGATGATGCACATTGTGTCGGCTGGGTCCGCCGTGGTGTCGAAGAATTCCCGAATTCGGGATGTGCCGTCCTGCTCTCAAATGCGGATATGTGCGAAAAACGGATGTTCGTCGGCGAAACACGTGCCGGAGAAGAGTGGTTCGATTATACAAACCACCAGGAAGAGCCTGTTGTAATCGATGAAGAAGGATTCGGTGTTTTCCCGGTTCCGGGCGGCGGTGTCTCTGTATTTGCCCCGCGTGACGAACAGTAATTTCTAAGGGTCATTGCTTGCGCCTGACCAACTATTTTTGCTAGTCTTAAAGAGTACTGAAATTCCGAAAATAGGATAAAGGGGGACATGAAAATGTCAAAATTTGAATTACCAGAACTCGGCTACGCTTATGATGCGCTGGAGCCACATATCGATGCTCGTACGATGGAGATTCACCACTCTAAACACCACAATACGTATGTCACTAACGTGAATGCAGCACTTGAAGGGTCAGAGCACGAAGGGAAATCACTTGAAGAATTACTTCAAAACCTTGATTCACTTCCTGCAAACATTCAAACAGCTGTCCGTAACAATGGTGGCGGTCACTGGAACCACTCGTTCTTCTGGAAACTCTTGAAAAAGAACGACGGAGCAGCTCCAACTGGAGAACTTGCTTCAGCAATCGATGAAGCATTCGGTTCATTTGATGCATTCAAAGATGAGTTTACAAAAGCAGCAACAACACGTTTCGGTTCAGGCTGGGCGTGGCTTATCGTTGACGGCGGCAAATTAGCAGTCGTTTCAACACCAAACCAAGACACACCAGTCATGGAAGGGAAAACGCCGATTCTTGGACTTGATGTTTGGGAACATGCGTATTACCTCAACTATCAAAACCGTCGTCCGGATTACATCAACGCATTCTTCAACGTCGTTGACTGGGATCACGTGGCAAAACTTTACGCTGACGCAAAATAATCGTGAGATTAAACATCGGTTCCTGTTCTGGGAATCGATGTTTTTTTTAATGCGGAAAATGATGGGATAGGTTGTTATGGAAAGTTTCCTTCTATATAATGAAACAAGATGACTTTTTGAACGATAGGGGAGTACGCCATGGCGAAACGAATCACGGTGAAGGGAAAACGGCGGAATCATCTGCCGCTTCGCCTTAACTTAATGTTTTTTGTAGTATTTTTATTGTTTGCGATTTTAATCTTTCGCTTAGGTGTCGTCCAGATTGTGAATGGTGAAAAGATTTCACGGGAAGTCCAAAAGACGGAAATGATCGCATCGAAATATGAAGTTCCGCGCGGAAAGATTTATGACCGGGACGGAAGGTTGTTGGTCGATACGATTTCGAAATATTCAATTGTCTACCGTCGTTCCCAAAATACGAAAGTCGACGAACGGATTGAAATCGCCTCTCGTCTTGCGGCGATTATCAATCTTCCGAAAGGCGATTGGAAAGTAACGGAACGCGACATGAAAGATTACTGGGTAGCCGTCAACGGTGAAGAATCAGATCGACGCTATAAGCAGGCGGTAGAAAAACGTTATCCAGATGCGGAAAAGCAGAACAAGCTGTCGATTTCGGAACAGGATCAAATCCGTCTCGATACGATTACGAAAAAAGATATCGACTTTGATGATAAGACGATGGAAATCATCGCTATCAAACACAACATGGAAGTCGGTTATGCGCTTGACCCGCAGCTCGTTAAATTAGGAGCGAGCGCAAAGGAAATGGCGATTATCGATGAGAACCTTGAAGATTTAAAAGGTGTATCGGTGGAGCCGTTTTATGAACGCTCTTATCCGTATGAAGGAACGCTGCGGAACATCTTCGGGAAGTACTCGAAAATTCCGGCTGAACAGCAGGCGGAGTTTAAAGCAAAAGGATACAGTTTAAATGACCGGGTCGGAACGTCATTCCTTGAACAGCAGTATGAAGACCTGCTCCGCGGGAAACCGGCATACGATGTCTATGAAACGTTTAACGGTGAACCGGTCGGTGAGCCGAACCGGGAAGAAGGCGAGTCCGGAAAAGACCTCGTCTTAACGGTTGATGCAGAATACAACAAACAAGTTGACCAGATCCTGCAGCAGGCGATCAAGATGGGCCGCGGCATGGGAAGCGGTTATCTGAAAGAAGGATATGCCGTTGTCATGAATCCGAAAACCGGTGAGATTTTGGCCATGTCCGGACAGAAGCTCGATACGGCAACCAATAAATTCAGTGATGTTGCGATCAATAACGTGTTGACTTCCCTGCAAATCGGTTCGACGATTAAAGGGGCAACGGTCGCGATGGGACTTGAAGAAGGCGTTATCCGTCAAAACGAAGTCATCAATGATGCACCGATCACGATTGGTGGTACGAAAAAAGGATCGTATGTGAATATGGGACCGATTACGGACTTAACGGCACTAGAGCGTTCGTCAAACGTCTACATGTTTAACATTGCGATGCGGATGGCAAAATATCCGAGTAACGGTGTCGCCGGTGCAAGCGTCGATGCGGCGGCAGCGATTATGCAGAATTATTACAGTCAGTTTGGTCTCGGTGTGACGACAGGCATCGATTTGCCATACGAAGCCAAAGGGGTACAAGGGACGCCGGACCGTGTCACACTCTTGATGGACCGAGTGATTGGTCAGTATGATGCTTTTACACCGCTTCAAGTGGCGCAGTATGTTTCGACACTCGCAAACGGCGGATACCGGGTGCAACCGCACTTCTTAAAAGAAGTCTTGGCTTCGAACTCGATTGAAGACGAAACGAAAAAAGTCGATTACAGCTTTAAAACGAACTATTTAAACCGGATTGAAGTCAGTCAAGCGAACATTGATCATGTCCGCGAAGGATTCCACCGCGTTGTCAAAGGGGAACGCGGGACAGCCAAAATCATCGCCCAAACCGGCATTGATGCGGCAGCGAAAACGGGAACGGCTCAGGTCAGTGTATACGGCGAAGACGGCATTGCGCTTCGGGACGGCAGCGGACAACCGGTTCGTTCATTAAACTCGAACTTGGTCGGCTGGGCACCGTACGACAATCCGGAGATGGCATGGGCCGTGTTCCTTCCATATATGGAGCAGGAAACCGTCAACTCGAAAATTGGTCATGATTTAGTGAAAGCGTACTTTAATGTGAAAGACGTTCCATGGCAGACTAAGCCAAATTAACTAGTGAAGCGAAGGTGAGGAAACTCATCTTCGCTTTTTTTTGTATGGATTGACCTGTTTTTCTAATGGAGTTGAGTTTGTAAACGCGGAAATACACGCCTTTACAATTCTTTTACGTTGGATTCATTTTGGTTTAATAGTTCATCGGTAGTATAAGTCTTGTAAGGAAAACGGATATAAAGTCGTAGCGTGACCAGCGACATACTTCGAGGAGGAAAATTAATCATGTCTTGGATGAAAAAAACAGCACTTATCACAACGGTAGCTTCAATCGCAGTAGTCGGTGCGGCATGCGGTAATGACAAAGGCGGCTCTTCAAGTTCTTCAGATCTTTCAGGAAAGATCGCTATTGATGGATCTTCAACAGTCTTCCCAATCATGGAAGCTGTTGGTGAAGAATATTCGATCGAACAACCAGACGTTGATGTCACGGTCGGAGTATCCGGTACTGGCGGCGGATTCAAACGTTTTGTCGTTGGTGAAACAGACCTTTCAAACGCCTCGCGTGAAATTAAAGAAGAAGAAGCAGCAGAAGCTGAAAAAAATAGCATTGAATACACAAAATTAGCTCTTGCTTACGACGGATTAACAGTCGCAATCAGTAAAGAGAACACATGGGTCAAAGAAATGACACTCGACCAGTTAGAGAAAATCTGGTTGGATCCGAATGTGAAGACATGGAAAGATGTCGATTCTTCTTATCCAGCAGAACCAATCAAATTCTTCAGTCCGGGTAAAGATTCCGGAACATTTGATTTCTTCTCAGAAAAAGTTCTTGAGAAAAAAGATATGCGTAAAGATGTTCAGCTTTCAGAAGATGATAACGTCCTTGTCAAAGGAGTCGAAGGAACAAAAGGTGCGATTGGTTACTTCGGATACGCTTATTACGCGGAAAACAAAGATAAGTTAAAAGAAGTACCGCTTTCGGCTGAAGGAAAAGACGCAGTCGATCCAACACCGGAAACGATCAAAGATCTTTCTTACCCGCTGTCACGTGAAATTTATACGTACGTCAACAACAAGTCGTTGAAAGACAAAAAACAAGTCGCGGACTTCGTTAAATTCACAAATGAAAATGCTGGAGACTTATCGGAAGAAGTCGGCTATATCAAAATGCCGCAAGATCGTTACGATGAAAACACAAAAGCCATCGAAGATGCAATGAAATAACCATCATTACACGAGGACGGCCCGAAAAAAGGGGAATCTCCCTTTTTTGGGGCCCCGTTCTTATGTAGGTATGATGAAGTAGGGAGCGAAGAAGGGTGAATCCATCATCAAACAAATCGGTTCGCGAGCTGATCCAAAAGAACCGACAACAAAAATTTAGTATGAAAAACATCATGGAACGTATTATGCCGATCGTATTGTTTCTCTGTGCGTTCGTATCCGTCGTTACGACCATCGGCATCATTCTCACGTTAGTTATTGAAACAGAACACTTCTTTGAAGTTGTTTCGTTCAAAGAATTCTTCGGCAGCACAAGCTGGTACCCGCTGAACTCTCAACCGGAGTACGGAATTTGGCCACTTGTCGTCGGAACACTTGAAATTACCGTGATTGCGATGCTAGTTGCCGTGCCGATCGGACTCACTTCTGCGATTTATTTGAGTGAGTATGCATCAGAACGCGCCCGTCGTGTTCTCAAACCGATTCTTGAAGTCTTAGCAGGTGTTCCGACAATCGTTTTCGGATTCTTCGCCTTGACATTCGTTACACCGTTACTCGTAAAACTTATTCCGGGTCTTGCGATTTATAACGCATTAAGTCCGGGAATCGTTGTCGGAATCATGATCATCCCGATGATTGCATCGATTTCAGAGGATGCAATGAGTTCTGTTCCGAAAAAGATTCGTGACGGTGCGCTTGCACTCGGTTCCACACGTCTCGAAGTTGCTTTAAAAGTCGTAGTTCCGGCAGCACTTTCCGGAATCATTGCCTCAATCGTTCTCGGTATGTCCCGTGCAATCGGTGAAACGATGATCGTGACGATTGCAGGTGGATCAAACCCGACGGCTGCAGTAAATCCGTTGGAGCCGGTACAGACAATGACGGCTTATATCGTTCAAGTTGCACTCGGTGACGCCGGTTACGGCACGATTGAATATTACAGTATCTACGCTGTCGGTACGTTGTTGTTCGTCTTTACTCTATTGATGAACTTACTCGCGAACTGGATCACGCGTCGTTTCAGAGAGGAGTACTAAGATGGCCTTACCAGAAAAACAACCTGTACAGAAAAAGTTTATTGATCCTGCTGCTGTGAAAAAATCAATCAGCCAGCGTCTTGTCGTAAACAATGTCACGAAAGTCGTATTCTTAATTGGACTGTTATTCGGTTTAGTCGTACTTGGTATTCTGCTCTTTGGTGTCATTCGTGACGGAGCAGCCTGGTTATCACTCGACTTCCTACAAAATGCACCATCCCGCCGGCCGGATCGTGCCGGAATCTATCCTGCGCTGATGGGATCGATTTTCCTAATGCTCCTGATCATTCCGATGATTTTCATCTTGGGTGTCGGAGCAGCGATTTATTTGGAAGAATATGCGAAAAAAGGCCGCATGACATCGTTCATCGAAGTCAATATCTCAAACTTGGCGGGTGTTCCGTCGATTGTTTTCGGATTACTCGGCTTAACCTTTTTTGTCCGGAACATGGGCTTCGGCTCGACGTTGATCGCCGGAGCATTAACGCTTGCGCTGATGAGCTTGCCGGTCGTCATCGTTTCATCGCAAGAAGCAATTCGTGCGGTGCCGCAAGCGATGCGTCATGCGTCACTCGCCCTCGGAGCCTCGAAATGGCAAACGACGTTTAAAGTCGTTTTACCAGCGTCGCTTCCGGGCGTCATCACGGGAATCATCCTTGCCGTCTCGCGTGCCATCGGAGAAACGGCACCACTCATCATGGTCGGAGCTGCCATCTTCATCGCCCGTGCACCGGAAGGGATTTTCTCAGAGTTTACAGCGTTACCGATTCAAATCTACAACTGGACAAGCCGTCCGCAAGCTGACTTCCAAGGTCTGGCTGCTGCCGGAATCATCATCCTGATGGTCATCCTCTTGACGATGAATTCACTGGCGATTTGGATCCGCAACCGTTTTTCAAAACGATACTAATCACACCTATATAACGAATTACGTTCTGAATCATGAAGGAGGAACACAGATGATGGATACGAAGCTGACGACAAAAC
Organism: Exiguobacterium sp. K1; assembly: GCF_033721435.1. NCBI lineage: Bacteria > Bacillati > Bacillota > Bacilli > Caryophanales > Exiguobacterium > Exiguobacterium sp. K1. The sequence continues at coordinate 213,421 of NZ_JAOTIT010000003.1, forward strand.
CAGCCAAAGAAGGGGCAAAAACAATGAATCAACCAGTAGCTGCGCGACAAAGTGTATACCGTGTCAATGATTTGAACCTATGGTACGGTGATGATCATGCTTTGAAAGATGTTAATCTGGACATTAAACAAAATGAAGTGACGGCCATCATCGGACCGTCAGGATGCGGGAAATCGACGTTCATCAAAACGTTGAACCGAATGGTCGAACTCGTTCCGATCGTACGGACGAACGGTGTCATCGAATACCACGGCCGTAATATCTTTGATAAGGATTACGAAGTCGAAGAATTGCGGACATCGGTCGGAATGGTCTTCCAGCAACCAAACCCGTTCCCAAAATCGATTTATGACAACATCGCATACGGACCGCGTGTCCACGGTGTCAAAAATAAAAAAATCCTGGATGAGATTGTTGAACGCAGTTTACGCGGGGCAGCGATTTGGGATGAGGTCAAAGACCGCTTGAACGAAAACGCCTATGGACTGTCAGGCGGACAACAACAACGTCTCTGTATCGCCCGTTGCCTGGCAATCGAACCCGATGTCATCTTGATGGATGAGCCGACATCTGCACTTGATCCGATCTCAACGTTGAAAGTCGAAGAATTGGTACAGGAATTGAAAAAAGATTATTCGATCATCATTGTGACGCATAACATGCAACAAGCAGCACGTGTCTCGGATAAAACTGCATTCTTCTTGAACGGTGAAGTCGTTGAATTTGACCAAACGGATCGTATTTTCTCAAATCCGAGTGACAAACGGACAGAAGACTATATTTCAGGACGATTCGGATAACAAGGAGGAACTTTTCAATGGCAGCGAACCGGACAATTTTTGGAGAAAACCTGGCAGTACTTGATCAAAAAGTATTTTTATTGGCCCGAAAGACAATGCAACAGATCGCAACGACGGCAGAAGCCCTCGAAAAATATGATCGTGAGATTGCGCTTAAAGTCATCGAAAATGATAATGAACTCGATGCACTCGAACTGGAGATCAACGATGATGCAATTTTACTGATTGCGAAACAACAGCCGGTCGCCACCGATTTACGACGGTTGGTCACAGCAATGAAAATCGCGAGCGACTTGGAGCGGATTGCGGATTACGCGGGTAACATCTCAAAAGCCGTCTTGCGGGTCGAGACGTTCCCTTACGTCATTGACATCTCGTTATTAAAAGAAGCGTTTGAAACGTTACTCGACATGACGGAAACCGCGATTGTCGCCTACCGTGACGGTGACATCGAAAAAGCAAAAGCACTGTCCGATCTCGATAACATCATTGATGACACGACGTACAAAGCATTGCGGCAATATATGCGGCATATGTCCCTGCAACCGGTTGTCGTTGATGAAATCATGCAATTTACGAATATTTGCCGGTACATCGAACGGATGGGTGACCATTTAACGAACGTCGGCGAGCATTTGATTTACATGGCAAAAGGAAAGCACTATGATTTAAATAGCTAAGTACAGTAGGCTGGAGGGAAATCCTCGGCCTACTTTTTTTGTAAAGGATTTTGAAACAAGTTTGTAGAATAAGAAAGAAGTGAATAAAGAGAAAGAGGTGATAGGTAATGCTTGAAAAAATCATAAAATTAAAAGAACAAGGACTAACAATCAAACAAATTGCGGAAAAGATCGAATCGACAGAAGGTAAGGTCAAATATGCCTGGAGTAAATACCGGAAGTCATTAACGGAAAATAAAGCAGTTTCAACAGAGTCGACTCCGGTCGCTAAACCTAAAAAGAAGAAGGCAGGCGTAACCGTGAGTGCTCCGAAACAAAATGAAATCGTACCTGCATTAACAGCTGTCCCTTCATTAGAGCGGGATGCGTTTGGAATGGCGACTCATTATGAAGATGACATCATCCATGCAATCGTCCAATCTCCGACAGCGGTCTATGTCTACTGGGAATTGTCTGAATTGTCCCGAAAGATGCTTGAGACACATTACCATGCATCATTCGACTCGTTCCGGAAAGAAATGCGCATCATTGATGTGACGTTGCGGGATTATGAAAAAGGTGAAGTCAACCGTTCTTATCAATTTGAACTGCCGGAAATGACGAATACATGGTTTGTCCGTCCGTTGATGCCAAATACTACATACATCATCGAATGGGGCATTCAAACAATCGACGGTGATTTTCTTCCTGTCCTCCGGTCAAAACCGGTCGAGACACCACGTGACGAGCCTGTCGTAGACGGACGTTTTTCAGAAGTCGTCGCGCGCTGGCAGTATGGAGAAGTCGAGCAGCCGGAATGGGTGGAAGTATTACGTCCATACTCCTATTTTGATCGGATTCGCTGAAGAAAATAGATAGACAGCAGAAGGAGAGGAAGAACAGACATGCGCAAAGGTTATTTTTCACTTGTTTTACATGCCCATTTACCATACATCCGACATCAGGAAGCCCATCGTCTAGAAGAGAGATGGATGTACGAAGCCATCTCAGAAACGTATATTCCATTACTATGGGAAATTGACCGCTTGGAGCGTCCGCTTGGCTGGACGATCAGTATCTCCCCACCGGTCATCGAGATGTTGGCAGACTCGCTCATTCAAGATCGTTATGTCGAGCATCTGGAAGATACGTTACGATTGATCGAACAGGAGTTACAACGTGATTTGGTGAAAGAAGAGCGCGATGCCTTACTCTTTTACAAAGAACGTTATCATGATTTAAAAGTGACGTTCGAACACTGGGGACGTAACTTAAACCATGCTTTCCGTCATTACAAGGAACAAGGTTATCTCGAATTGATGACTTGTACCGCGACACACGGATTCAGTCCGCACATGCTGTCGGAACAAGCGGCACGTTCTGAAATTCAGACAGGTTTAAACTGTTTTGAACGCCATTACGGTTATCGTCCGACCGGTCTTTGGATGCCGGAATGTGCGTATACGCCGGGTCTTGATAAAATCATGTACGAAGAAGGTATCCGTTACACCTTCGTTGACGAACATTCGATCCTGAATGCTGATCCTGCGCCGAAACACGGTATCGGAGCACCGGTTTATTCACCGCATGGTGTCGCTTTATTCCCGCGTGATCAAATCATCTCGGGCCGGATTTGGAGTTCAGTCATCGGTTATCCGGGACACCCGGATTACCGTGAGTTTTATCGTGATCTCGCATATGACCGGGAATGGGATCAAATTGCTGAATTCATGCATCCGGAAGGACTTCGTTACGACACGGGCTTAAAACTTCACCGGGTAACGGGCGAGTCGGACCAAAAAGAATATTATGTCCGTGATTGGGCCTGGAAACGGACGGATGTCCATGCGAACGATTTTGCGGAAGCACTTGCGAACCATTTAGATGAGCAGAGCGGACAAGATTTCCCGCCATTCCTCGTCACGGCACCATTCGATGCCGAGTTATTCGGACATTGGTGGTTTGAGGGTCCGGACTTCCTCGGAAAAACGATGGAACGATTCGAAGATTACGGTATCGAGTCGATTTCTCCGGCGATGTTCTTAGAACGTCACTTCCAGGATATCGAGACGGTTCATGTTGCGATGGGAACATGGGGACGTAAAGGTTATGCCGATGTCTGGATCAATGAGCGGAATGATTGGATGATCCGTCATCTGCATCAACTTGAAAAACGGTTGGCAGGCGTCGTTGCCCGTAACCGTCATCAGGATGAGCTGACGGTGAAAGCCAAACGTCAATTGATTCGGGAGTATCTGCTTGCCGTTTCGAGTGACTGGCCGTTTATTCTTGACGGACAGACGACAGCACAGTATGCAGCGAACCGCTTCCGTGAACACATCAAACGTTTTGAAGAGACGGAACGCCGCCTTGATGCACAAGAGCTGACACTGGATTGGTTGGAAGAACGGTATGCAGAATACCCGTTCCTCGCCGATACAGACATTGAACCGGATGTCTTCTTGACGCCGCACGATTACTACGTGGCGGTTCAACGGGAAGCATCATGGAACAGTGAGGCCGTTTTACTTGTGACCACTCAATATGATGATCCGAATCGTCCGGTTGCAGAATACGCAAAACGATTAGCTGCATCCGGTGAAAATGTGTACGTCATCACATCAGGCGCGACGGGCTATCGACATGAGGATGGTATCCATGTCTATTCTGTCGAAGTTAATGGTCTACCGCTCGTTCAGACGTATAATCAATTGGCCGGCTTAAATTTGGCAGTCTTGCGTCAAGCGCAGGCGTTGAATAAAATCGTCGAGTTCCGTCTTGTCCATAACTTTAATATGGAGACGGCTTCAGCAGCCCAATCGTTTGCGGAAATGAACGGATTGCCACTTGTAAGCAACGTGTATGACTTGGAAAGCGAACGTTCTCCGTCAGGAACAGGCGGACTGGTCGTAGCAATCAAACGACTGGAAGGCGAAGCATTACGTCATTCGGACGTCATTTATCTCGAACGAGAAGAAGCGAGAAACGGGATCGAACAGGATTATCATGTCGCAAAAGAACTGCGTACATTCCAGGTGGACCTTGAAAATCCATACCAGCATATGATGAATCCAAAAAAGAACGGATGAACAGTTGCAATTCACTTCCTTTCTTGGTACGATACTTGAGTATGCTTAACCTTATGTAAAGCAAAAATACTTGATACATCGAGAGCTAGATAGGAGGGAATCCCATGCGCGTTAAAATTACTTTGGCTTGCACTGAAACTGGTGACCGTACTTATATCACTAAGAAGAACAAGCGTAACAACCCAGAGCGTCTTGAGTTGAAGAAATACAACCCACGTCTCCGTAAGCACACACTTCACCGTGAAGTAAAATAATTGAGATGGAAGCCGTCACCTTGTGTGATGGCTTTTTTGTTGAATAAGGGGGATTGGCAGAATGGAAAAGCAGGAAATCCGGCGATGGATCACCGATCAGTTAAACCGGTTGGAAAACCGGGAACAAAAGCAAAAGCAGATTTATGATCAGTTATTTGAATTACCGGAGTGGAAAAATGCTCAATCGATTGCTGTCACACTGTCGTTTCGTAATGAATGTGCGACGGATCCGATTGTTTTAAAAGCCTGGCAACTCGGAAAACAGGTGGTCATTCCGAAAGTCATACAACAGGAAATGAAATTTTTTGAATACGTATCGAACAGTCCGTTAATTGAAACGAAGATGGGTATTCGTGAACCGGATGACCAGGCGAACGAGCAATCTTTGCGTTCAGTCGATCTTTGTCTTGTTCCGGGACGGGCTTTCACACGTGCAGGATACCGCATCGGATGGGGCGGCGGTTTTTATGACCGGGCATTAACTGACTACCCGGGGCATACGGTAGCGGTTACGTTTGACTGTCAGCTCGTTTCTGATTTTGAGGTGGAACCGTTTGATCAACCGGTCCAAAAAATCGTAACCGAGTCTAAGGTCATCGTATGTCGGTAATATACGGTGTCGTATTTTGTTTGCTGCTCGGATATATCGGTTACCGGTTCCGTCTACTGACCGTCAGCGGCAGTCTCTTTACGGTGGTCGTCGGTTCGCTTGTCCTTGCTGGTTTCGGATACCCCGGACTTGTCATGTTAATGCTCTTTTTTGGCAGTTCCAGTTTGTTATCGAAACTCGGGAAACGGAGAAAACAATCAGTGGATCAAATCGTCGAAAAAGATGGACCGCGTGACGGCTGGCAGGTTCTTGCAAACGGAGGCATCGCAGCGTTAGCTTCCATAGGATTCAGTTGGACAGAACACACGTCGTTTCTCGTCTTATTTTTGGTTGTCCTTGCAGCATCCAATGCGGACACATGGGCTTCTGAAATCGGTCCGTTATCAAAAAAAGATCCTTTCCTGTTTACGGGACGGCGTGTACCGGCCGGGACGAGCGGTGCCGTTTCGTTTCTTGGGACATCGGCAACGATCGTCGGCGCCCTATTTATTGCGACAGCGGGAGACCTGTTGTTTGATTTACCAACGGGGACGTGGCTATTGATCGCAGCAGGCGGCATCATAGGTAGTCTGCTTGATACCGTATTCGGGGGGACGGTCCAGCGGAAATTCCGGTGTGTCGTCTGTTCGAAAGAAACGGAGAAACGCCGGCACCACGACCAACCGACCCTTTATTTAAAAGGGTGGAAATGGCTCGGGAATGACGCCGTCAACTTTTTATCGAGTACGTTAGCCGGAATGATTGGTTTTATAGGGCATCGAATGTGGTAAGTTGAAATGGAAGATGTCACTTTTCCTTATGTTAGGATATTATTGACACAATTTAGACAAGATGTGAACGATTTCATTAATTCCTAAACTTTGTGAAAGATGTTACAATCTAATTGTGAGATAGTTAACAAACTTTTAAATTACCTATCAGAAAGGTGGATATAAAGGATGGAATTACATGCGAAAGTGACACGTGTAGCGTTAATTGGGGCGGGGGCTGTCGGTTCAAGCTTTGCTTATCAGATGTCAACGGCAGGATTGTGTGAAGAATTGGTTATCATCGACGTAAATAAAGCCAAAGCAGAAGGCGAAGCGATGGATTTAAATCACGGAACACCATTCAGCTCTTCTCCGATGCGGATCTGGGCAGGGGATTATTCAGACTGCAAAGAAGCGGAAGTGATCGTCATCACAGCAGGCGCGCCACAAAAACCGGGTGAAACCCGACTCGATCTTGTTGCTAAAAATGCGTTAATCATGAAAGAAATGGTGCGTCAAATCATGGAGTCCGGTTTTGATGGCATCATCGTCGTTGCCTCTAATCCGGTTGACATCATGGCCCACTTAGCTTGGAAATATTCCGGTCTTCCGAAATCCCGTGTCTTTGGCTCAGGAACGGTTCTGGATACGGCACGTTTACGCCAAATGCTCGGTGAATACTTCCACATCGATTCCCGTAATGCCCATGCGTATATTCTCGGTGAGCACGGGGACACCGAATTTGCAGCCTGGAGCAATTCCCGGATCTATGGTAAAACGATTGATGAATTGTTAGCGGAAGATGACCGATACTCGCAAGCGGATCTTGATCAGATTTATATCAATGTCCGCGATGCAGCCTATCATATCATCGAACGAAAAGGTGCGACGTATTATGCAATCGGACTTGGACTCGTTCGAATCGTCCGGGCGATTCTTGGAAATGAGAACTGTCTTTTGACGGTCGGTGCGCACGTCGACGGTCAGTATGAAATTTCCGGGATTCATATCGGCGTCCCGGCAATCATCAACCGGCAAGGGGTCCGGGAAATCATTGAAGTTTCTTTAACGGAAGAAGAATTGAAAAAATTCCATCACTCAGCAGAAGTGTTACGGCAAACGATGGAACCTGTCCTTCGCTGAGTGGAAGGCAAATGCTCCATCCGTTGCTTTCGATCTGCCTGAAATGAAAAGATCAGTCCATTTTAGCCATACAAAAAGGACTGATCTTTTTGTATGGAAGAATCTCGATTAAACTAGGTTTTATTTTACTAGAAAAAGGTTATGTAAAGGATAGAAGAGTTTTTGATGGCATCGCATTCAATAGTAAAAACGCTTGAACTATCTCCAACTACGCTATGCTAAGAGGTGAAGGATTCCTGAGTTATCCAACCTATAGGTCGGAAATTTATCAGGCTAACCCCGTCATCCCGACGGTTGGATCTTAATCTTGCCAGTTTCTTTTGTGCGGACGCCTACTCTGCTTGGTTTTCGCTACTTCAGTCATCCGCAAGGTGAACGTTGAAGATTTTACGTGACAGGCGAACTTCCTGTCACAACCTTATACCTTCAGTTTTCAAAGAACACGACATATTATTTATTCCTGGTTTTAAGTGTTTTCAAACCGAGAACGTGTCGGGCAATTGACGTGTCGTAAGACACGCCTTGCCCGAAGGCGATTCATCTCCCACCTACGCTGGGCTTCGCCCGAGACACTTAGAGGTGAGAGTATTCTCGACTAATTCTGATAAAGGGGAGAAAGACAGTCATGTATACATTTCGGAAGTTAACGAAAGAAGATGCAGAACAGTATTGGAGTCTTCGACTGGAAGGATTAAAAAATCATCCAGATGCGTTTGGTCATTCGTTTGATGATGAACAACAAACACCGATTCAGGATGTTCAAGAAGGACTCGAAGGCGGTCCGGATTCTGATGAAATATGGCTCGGAATATTTGACGGTGAAAAATTATTCGGGTTCGGACAGGTCAAATCGTTCGAATTATCACGGGAGTCGCATAAAGCGATGATTTCCGGCGTATATGTTTCACCGGATTATCGTGGCGGAACGGGTCGTGCTTTGATGGAAGCTTTGATTGAAGAAGCAAAACAACTTCCTGATGTCGAACAAGTCATTCTGGCAGTACTTTCCGGTAACGAGGCAGCGCAAAGTCTGTATGAGTCACTTGGATTCGAAGTATACGCGGAAGATCCGGACTCCGTTAAATTGGAAGATGGGACGTACCGGGATGATATTTGGATGAAGAAATACGTCTGATGGCCGGACGGATTAGAGTCTATGCATAGACGTATGAAAAGTCGTAGAGTCAATTTACATTGAATCTACGACTTTTTTTATTGAAAGGGCAGACGGCAGAAGCGGTGAATCAGTATCCGCCTGTTCCATCTTTTGGTATCATTATAGAGGAAAAAAACATTAAAAAAAGGAGTGGAACAGATGCAGGCAGTTGTTCAGACGATTCGTGATTTAGTGGAGATTCCTAGTCCGACCGGATTCACCGCTCACGCACTTACATATGTAGAAAACCGGTTCAAAGAAGAAGGGATTTCATATAAAAAATTAGAAAAAGGGGCATTACTTGCGATGTTGCCGGGCGAGTCACCGCGAATCCGTCTGTTGACAGCGCATGTCGATACGCTGGGAGCGATGGTCAAAGAAGTCTTGCCGACCGGCCGTCTCAGTCTTTCGCAGCTTGGCGGCTATGCGTGGACGGCAATCGAGGGGGAAAACTGTTTAGTTCACAAGATGGACGGACAGACGGTTTCCGGAACGATCGTGTTCCATCATTCAAGCGTCCATACATCACGTGTGACAAATACGGAAGAGCGGAGCGCGACGAATATCGAGGTCCGTCTTGACATCCGTTCGACGACGGCAGAAGAAACGCGGGTTTCCGGAGTTGAAGTAGGGGATATCGTGACGTTCGATCCGCGATTCGTCCATACGGAGACAGGATTCGTCAAATCACGTCATCTTGATGACAAAGCGTCCGTCGCTTTATTACTGGAGCTCGTCAAAAAATGGAAAACCCTGACGCTGCCACATCCTGTCCATATTCTGATTTCGAACTATGAAGAAGTTGGATTTGGAGGTAATGCCGGTTTTTCTGAAGATGTCGCCGAATATATCGCAGTCGATATGGGAGCACTCGGAGAAGGACAACATTCGGATGAGTACACGGTTTCGATTTGTGCAAAAGATGGTTCAGGTCCGTACGATCTTGCCTTACGTCACCAATTCACACGTTTAGCGCAACAGCATTCGATTCCGTACAAAGTAGATATCTATCCGTATTACAGCTCGGATGCTTCAGCAGCGGTTCATGCCGGACATGATGTCCGACACGGTTTACTCGGTCCTGGGATTGAATCGAGTCATTCTTATGAGCGGACACATGAAACGTCACTTCAAGCGACCTACGATTTACTGGACGCATTTGTAAAGGAGCCGATGAACGATGAAAACACTTTATGACGTCCAGCAATTGCTCAAATCATACGGGACAATCGTTTATCTCGGTGACCGGGAATCGGACATTGCGATGATGATGCTGGAACTCGATGAGCTGGAGCAGGCGGGTGTACTGGAGAAAAAACAATATGATTCTGCAAAAGTGATTTTGGCATACGAGTTGCAACAATCGAGAAAATCATGAAAATATTGTGCAACCCTTTGCACAGGTGAATGAATCAGCTAAAATAAAAGGGAAGAATCTTTTATCATAAGGGAGTTATGACGATGAAGTGGTTACTGGGTGTAGATATCGGCGGAACGACGGTCAAGATGGCGATTTTAGACTTACAAGGAATTATCGTGGAAAAATGGGAAATCGAAACGGTTATCTTAAATGATGGGGAACAAATTCCGGGAGACATCGCCCATTCTTTCTTTGAAAAATGCCAGCAAAGCAATAAACGCGTTGAAGATTTTGTTGGAGCCGGAATCGGGGCACCGGGATTCATCGACTTTAACACGGGTGTTGTCGAAAAAGCGGTCAATATCGGTTGGAACAATTTCGAACTCGTCGGAGAATTCGAGCGTTTAACCGGATTACCGGCAGTGATCGAGAATGACGCGAACGCAGCAGCAATCGGTGAGATGTGGAAAGGAGCCGGAAGCGGAGCGACAGAACTGCTTGCCGTTACACTCGGAACCGGTGTCGGAGGCGGACTGATCACGAACGGTCAAATCGTTCACGGCACAGTCGGTATGGCCGGTGAAATCGGTCATATCACGATGCTGCCGGAAGGTGGTGTCATGTGTGGTTGCGGTCGTAAAGGGTGTTTGGAAACGATTGCTTCCGCAACAGGTGTTGCCCGGCTTGGTCTTGAAAAACGAAAAGGACAGGTCACTACTTTGAACGACATCAAAGCGGTTACGGCAAAAGATGTGTTTGAAGCGTACTCGCAAGGGGACAAGGTAGCGACCGAGGTCGTGGAAGAAGTGACGTTCCATCTGGGACTGGCCATTTCGAATTTAGCCAACAGCTTTAATCCTGAAATTATCGTCATCGGCGGCGGCGTTTCAAAAGCAGGCGAGGCGCTGATGACTCCATTACAAGAGACGTTTAAGCGATTTGCTTTGCCGCGGGTCTTCGGATCAACGACCTTCAAAATCGCTGAACTAGGTAATGACGCCGGTGTCATCGGCTGTGCTTGGTTGGCGAAACAAATGTTTTTGAAAAAATAATAAGTAAATGTTTTAGAAAAAGATTCGATATTTCGAATCTTTTTTTTATTTACAAACGTAATAAAAGTATGTGATTGTAAAGTATCGACCGGATTCCGGTTGCATTTTTGTAAAAGTAAGCGTAAAATTTTCACGTGATACGGGTATAAATAGATAAGACATGTAAGACGTGCAAAAGTTCAATCAAAAAGGACACACGTATATTAGGAGGCAGGTTTTTATGCAGCAAGACTCAAGCATCTGGTCGCGTATGCGGCTAAAGGTGGGTCAAGGTGTGCGCAGCACGTATAAGGAGCACAAGCTCTTTTGGATTGCGACACTTCTGATTTGGTTAAAAACATATTTGGCGTATACGCTCTTTTTTAATGTGCCGGTCACCAATTCGGCTCAGGCATTCATCTTACTGATCAATCCAATCAGTTCGGCACTGTTTATGTTTGGATTCAGTTTCTTCTTCCGTGGGAATGTTCAAAAATGGTTCATTTACGGAACGCTTGTCGTTGCGACACTTGTTCTGTATGCGGATATCATTTTCTTCCGTTTCTTCAATGATTACCTGACGTTGCCGGTTCTGTTCCAGACATCGAACGCGGAGACAGTATCCGCTTCACTCACTTCATTATTGTCATGGGCAGATTTGCTGATTGTCGGTGACTTGTTGATTCTTCCATTCTTCCTTCGAAAAATGGACATGTCGAAAAATATTGCATCACGCGGACGTGCGATTCTCGCTTTCGTCGCAGCAACAGCCGTTTTCCTTGGGAACTTGGCACTTGCAGAAACAGAACGCCCGGAACTATTGACACGTGCGTTTGACCGCGAGCTTCTCGTTAAAAATATCGGGACGTTTAACTTCCATATGTACGATGCGCTGATTCAATCGAAAACGTCAGCACAAAAAGCATTGGCGGACAGCTCGGAACTCTCTGAAGTTCAAGGATTCGTAGATTCGAAGTACGCTGAACCGAATCCGGCGATGTTTGGGAAGTACAAAGGGAAAAATGTCATCGTGGTTTCATTTGAGTCAGCTCAATCGTTTGCTGTCGGCTTAAAAGCACCGAATGGGCAGGAAATCACACCAAACCTCAATAAACTGATCAAAGACTCACACTATTGGGATAATTTCTATCACAATACCGGACAAGGGAAAACATCGGATGCCGAGTTTATCTTGGAAAACTCGATTTATCCACTCGGTCGTGGATCCGCATTCTTCACAAATGGAGAAAATGAATTCCGCGCTACACCTGAGATGTTAAAAGAAGACGGCTATTATTCAGCTGTTTTCCATGCCAACAACAAATCATTCTGGAACCGGGATATCGTTTACAACAGTTTCGGAGTGGACCGTTTCTTCTCGGAAACCGATTACGATTTAGGTAATCCGGAAGATTTAACAGAGTGGGGATTATTGGACGATAAGTTCTTTGAGCAATCGTTACCGATGCTGAAAGATCTTCCGCGCCCGTTCTACTCGAAGTTCATCACTTTGACGAACCATTATCCGTTTGAAATGCCGAAACCGGAAGATGAGCTCGTACCGCCGCTTGAAACGAGTTCGACGACATTGAATCATTATGTTCAAGCACTCGCTTACCAAGACATGGCACTCGGTAAGTTCATCGAAGGATTAAAGAAAGACGGCACTTGGGATGATACGATTTTCATGGTATACGGCGATCATTACGGAATCTCGACGAATCACAATGCTGCGATGGCAGAATTGTTGAAAAAAGACGAGTTAACACCGTATGATGTTGCTCAATTGCAACGTGTACCGTTCTTGATCCACTTACCTGGACAAGACAAAGGTGTTAAACACGATGATGTCGCAAGTCAAATTGACATCAAGCCGACGTTGTTAAATCTGCTCGGTTACGATTTCAAAGATGAAGTATTGTTCGGAACGGATCTGTTCTCGAAAGAACATAAAGATTATGCGTTGTTCCGGGACGGTTCTGTCGTAACAGATAAGACAGTTTACACACAAGAGACATGTTATGACCGTAAGACCGGTGAAGAAGTCACAGACGAGAAAGACGGCGCTATCTGTAAAGAGTCCGTCAAACAGTCTGAGAAAGAACTAGGTTTATCGGACAAAGTCATCTATGGTGATCTGTTGCGCTTCCTTCAAACTTCTAAATAATTCAAAAGACGGGAACGATGTGTAATCGTTTCCGTCTTTTTTTGAGGTATTACTTCCATACTGTCAGGACTACGAAAAAGGTCAGCACTCCGATTTGGAATGCTGACCTTTTTTGTGTAAAACATGATTATGACGGAATTCCGCCGAAAATCAATGTCGCAATACCAAACCAACCGAATAAGATAACAGTCAGTCCAGCAAATACGAGTGGAAACATTTGACGTTTCTTAAGTGAACGCAAGACGGCCCACACGCCGACGAGTGCAACGATAAAGAAAAGCCAACCGATTGGTTGATCCAAATGCATGACGTACTCCCCCTTAAAAATCACGTTATGAAGTTCACGAAGATTTCACTTAAATCTCACTTTTTAGTTTAGCCGACTGAGCGAATAAAGTCGAGAGGGGGGACGACGAACTTTCGACAATTTCGTGTATAGTAGAGAAGAATATCAACAAAGGAGTTTGATGAGATGGAAATCGTAAGTATTACTTCAGGTATGGCTTCGGAAAACGGCTATCTTCTTTTTAAAGAAGGAAAATGTTTAGTGATTGATCCGGGAACGGAAGATATGCGTTTTTTTGATGAAATTGAAAAACGCGGTGCTAAGGTCGAAGCCATTCTTTTAACACATGCCCACTTCGATCATATTGGCGGTGTCGATATGTTGCGGCGTTTTACGTCGGCTCCTGCATACATTCATCCAAATGAAATGAAATGGTTGTCGAATCCGAATCTGAACGGATCGATTAAGTTCAACATGCCGCCATTAAAGGTGAAGCCGGCGGAACAATTGTTGGCAAGCGGTTCTTTGGAAATTGGTCCGTTCCAGTTTCATGTTTTGGAAACACCGGGACACTCACCGGGGAGTGTGACGTTTTATTTTAAAAAAGAGCAGGTTGCCTTTGCAGGGGATCTGATTTTTAAACGAAGTGTCGGTCGAACGGACCTGGAGGGCGGCGAACAAGATGTACTGATGCGGTCCATCGATCGTGTCATTGCAGAAATACCGCACGATACGACATTCTATCCGGGACATGGACCGGAAACGACGTTACGTCAGGAAATCAAGCACAATCCTTTTTTCTGAAGAAATAAAAAAATCCCTCGTCTTCATTCGAAGGCGAGGGATTTTTGTTCACATTTGGAAGTTGGACCAATACGTGAAGACGATAAAGAATACTGTTAAGTACGCTGCAAAAATGTAGACATACGTTTTTTCAGTCAGGCGAAGATAGCCTAATGCTGCAAAAAATACTGTTTGTGCCAAGAAGACGAAGCCCATAACTAAAAATGAATCCGTATGTTCACTTGAGCTAGCATCTCCACCTAGAGCGCCGATAAATGCCATGACTGCAATGATGCCAGTCCAAAATCCGAGTACGCGGTACATTCTCCCCATTCATATAACCCCCTAAATCCGACAGATAGTCAATATACGTACTTATTTTACCAAGCAAACAATCATCCGTCCATCATGTTCTAGTGTTTGTTAAGGAATAACTGTGAACAAAAGATGAAGTTTGAAAAAAACTTGTACAATAGTTGTACAAAAGGTGTACAAAAGGAAAAAGGCATGGTATAGTTTCTGTAATGAGAAGCGTAGATTTTGAGAGGAGGAGCAATAATGGCGAATGAGTTGATATTTTTCACGTATCCAAGCTGTACATCTTGTCGTAAAACGAAATCATGGTTAAAAGAGGAACATGTTGATGTAGAGGAACGTCATCTGTTCAGAAATGCTCCAACAGTAGATGAATTAATGGAATTGCTTAAACTTTCAACAGATGGAATCGAAAGTTTACTGGCAACACGCAGCCAAGCGTTTAAAGATTTGGGAATTGATGTCGATGACATGAAATTAAGCGAATTGCTTCGTTTAATGAGTGACAATCCAAAATTGTTACGCCGTCCAATCATTACTGACGGCAAACAGCTTGTAATCGGATATGATAAACCAGGACTCGAGACACTTGCGAAACGTAAAAACCGAATTATCGCCCAAGTATCTTAAAGAAGCCGATTTGTTTCGGCTTCTTTTTTTTTGTATTTTTTGACTAAGGAGGTGTTGGGTTGAGAGAACAGATCAGTCAATTGATTCATCAATTTGAAGCGGTTGGAGCGACCGATGTGCATTTTATTCCGGGTGACCAGACGGCCCAAGTCATCTGTCGGGCGAATGGCGGGTTAAACGAACAATCCTCGATACCGATTGAACAGTACCGGTCGATCGTCAGTCACATTCGCTATGAAGCCAACCTGAAGGAACAGAATGAACGAATTCCTCAAAGCGGTCTCTATCCTCTGGAAGAGAACGGGATGCGTGTTTCCATCTTACCGAGTCGATATGGGGATGCCATGTCCTGGCGATTTTACCGGGCGGTCGTGTCTGACAAAGTTGCGGCCGGTTTGCTTGATCCTGAAGACGATTTAATCTGGATGAAACAACAAACACATGGATGCATTATCATTTCGGGCACGACAGGAGCGGGTAAAACGACGATGCTTTACTCGTTGATGGCCTCGATGGAAGGGAAACGGATTATTTCGGTCGAAGATCCGATCGAATGCAGCGTACCGGGAATTTTACAGCTGGAGTTAAACGCGAAGGCTGGTTTTGATGCAACCCGGTGCTTTGAAGAAATTCTCCGGGCTGATCCGGACTGGATTGCTTTTGGTGAGGTGAGAACGGCGGAAGCGGCACGATTGACCATCAATGCGGCACTGAGCGGTCATGTCGTGTTGTTTACATTACATGCAGGATCGATTGCGGAGGCGATGCTGCGATTAAGGACATTAGGTATAACGAAAGAAGAATTATCAGTATGCAAAAAAATCATTCATCTATATCGGGAGGAGGGGAACGTGCGCTGTACCGTCGAAAACTTACAAGCGCTAGCAAAGGTCGGTTCTTAAATCGATTCCATCGCCTCTTGTCAAAAGGAATCTCAACAAAAGAGGCATTGGATATACTGATTCGTTTTGAAGACCCTTTGCTTATTCCGGTCATTCGTGAGATTCAAGAACGATTACAACAGGGCAACCGGCTTTCGTTTGCCCTCGAACCGTTAAACCTGCCGACCGCGTTACAACAATTACTTAGAGTAGGAGATCAAACGGAACGTCCGCTGATGATTTTACGACAAGTCATCCGATTACTTGAGCTTGAAAGTCAGATGAAAAAGAAGTTTTGGAAGATGGCCCGTTATCCGATTGTCTTGGCTGTCAGTCTGCTGTTGCTATTCATGTTTTATGCCCTCTACGTATTTCCTTCCCTGCTCGAGATGTCGAATCCGGCTACCTTACCTCCGTTCGTCCGTCCCCTCATTCATCCTTCCGCCAAATACGTCATGGCATTTGCTCCGCTGACAACGATGGTCGGACTGATTCTTCTGATCCGCCGTATCCCGATAAAACGACTGTTGCGGATGAAGATGATTCAAAAAATGCTTCGTTTGTATTACAGCTATCTGTTTACAATCGAGGTCGGCTCCTTCATCGATGCCGGATTTTCATTGGAAGAAGCTTTTCATGCCTTGGAACAAGGGCAAACCGGTAAAAAGAAACAGATGTACCAGATGTTGCATCACCGTCAAAAAAGCGGTCAACCATTATCGGAAGCGATGCAGGATGAAAACATCATTGATGTTGAAACCGTCGGATTGGTTCATATTGCACGGGAAAGTGGTGATTTAGGCCCTTTATTACTGGAACAGGCAGCATTGTTACATGAATCGATTGAGGAAGAAGTCGAAAAGAAACTGTTGCTGATTGAACCGGCATTGTACGGAGGATTAACCGTGATGACAGGCACACTATTCTTGATTCTGTATTATCCGATCCAACTCGCGATTCAGCAACTTCCATTTTAAAGAGACGAGGAGTCGATTAAATGAAACGGTTTATTCAAAATCAACGAGGGTTTACATTGCTCGAAATGGCAGCTGTCCTGCTGATCATTTCTTTGCTTTTACTCGTATTGATTCCGACGATGACGAGCGGGAAAGATCAGGCGAAAGGAGTCAGTTGCGAAGCAAACATCCGTGTCATCCGTTCCGAAGTAAATCTTTACTATGCCAAGGAGAAAAAATATCCGGAATCACTGCAAACCATCAATCGAGGAACGGCGGAAAAACCGAACGAGCTTGCTTGCGATCAGGAGACCTATACGTATGATGCGAAGACTGGGGAACTTACGAAAGTCAAATGACGGATTTACATTAATTGAGATGACGGTTGTCCTAGTAATGATCGGATGCCTGTTAGTGTTACTGTTGCCGACCGTCATTGAGCGGCGGCCGGCCTTGTATACGTTGGAACAGGACATTGGAATACTCGAGCAGGATATCCAAACACTTCGACTGATTCAGTATTCTAAAACGAGTGACCAGAATCAGATGCAGCTTCGTTGGAAAAATGACGGAAAAGGTTATTTGGTCATGGCGAATGACCGGCTGTTATGGCAACGGACGTTTCAACCGGGGCATTCCTGTGTCGTACCTTCAAACGGACGGATCATTTATTTTAAAAGTTATCATTCGACGTATGCCTCGACCTGGGTCTGTCAATCGACGACACAAGCATTTGAAATCAAATTTTTACTCGGCAACTATCAGATGCTGATTCAAAAATTGAGGTGAAAACCGTGAAAAATATAAGTGTTCAGCAACAGGGATTCACACTCCTTGAAGTCGTCTTGTCAATGGTTGCCATCGCGTTTTTCCTGATACTCGCAATCGATCCTGTGTTGTCTGTTCAAAAGCAGAAAAATCAATTGCTGGTCGAAACGCGGCGGCTCGATCAAATGGCATCCAATCAAATCGCAGAAAAAAGAACGGGATACGATATCCGGGAAGGGATGTGGTGTAGTGAGGGGCTCTGTTTGGCGAGCTCAATCCGGAACGACACTCCTCGAAATTTCGTTGGTCCTTTGGCTGAGCCCGCTCTTATTGATTAGTCTGATTGCTATGACACAAATCGTCAGTACCGCACATCAGGAACAGCGGATGGATGAAGAGTTATTTTTTCATACGATTGAACGGCTGATGTGGCGAAGTACTTCTTGTGAGAAGCAGGGGGATGAGGTTCACGGCGTGGACGTCGATCCGGAAGAGGAGCCGATCAAGTGGCGGCTCGTCCGTGTCCAAAATCAAATCCGATTAAAAAAAGAATTTGGAGGCGAACTGACTTATGCCCACGATGTAACGCATTATCAGGTCCGGCAGGAAGGACGGACGCTGATTTTCGAGCTCAATCAGCGTCAACGAACCGTTCAGTGCAAGAACACGGGTTCATCCTGATTCAAACCTTGTTACTCCTGCTCGGGATAGGTGTGGCCATCATGTTAGGCTGCCATCAGATGGATGAAGCGGTCAAGCAGATTCAACTGGAGAAAGAGGCGTTACAACTCGAGTCGCTGGTACGGGCCGCGACGGACGACTGCCGTCAAGATGAAACCGTTCGGTATCCGATTGGCCGGGTTATCTGTACACGGACGGATAAAGGCTTTAAAATGGAAGCGATACTAGATAACGGACAGAGAATCGAGGCGGTCGTTTCGAATGGATAAGGTTTATTTGATTGGTTTTATGGGAACTGGTAAAACAGCGATTGGACGTCATCTTCAGACACGTTACGATGTCGAGGAACTGGATGAACGCTTCGTCAAGGAACACGGTTCGATTACGGATTTCTTCGCAAAATACGGCGAAACAGGATTTCGGGATCGGGAAGTCGAATTGTTACGAAACAGCGAAGCAGAGATTGTCATCACGGGAGGCGGAATTATCGAGCGTTTGGAAAATCGGACGCTCATGCAAGAATCGGGACTCATCATCTGGATTGATACGCCGTTCCATTTGGTCTGGAATCGGATCAGGACAGACCCATCCCGTCCACTTGTCAAATCACGGATGACAGTCGAAAAGTTATTTCGGAGACGGCGTCCCGTTTACGCACGGTTGGCCAATATCCGCTTGGACGGAACAAAAACCGTCCGCGAACTGGCAAAAGAAATTGAAACGATACTGGAGGAGAACGTATGATTTGGATCAATCTTGGAATTATCGTCTTAGCCATCATCGGTCTGGTGATTTTCGGGTTAAGTTTATACAAGAAAAAAATTTCAAAAGATGTGGCAGTGCTCAAACAACTGCTGGAACGTTTTTCAATTCGTCAACAAACGTTGCAGACGGGCATTGATCATACGACAAGCCGGATCGATCAAATTAAAGGAAACATCGATCATTTGGTCGCGGAAGGGAAGCGGGTCGAGCAAGGAGGACGTCAACTCATTGCTGAAGGGCAACGCCTTAAAACAGAAGTTGAACATACTGCCGGACTCAAACCATTTTGAAATGGCTTTCATCGGCTGAATATGAAACAATAGGAGAGAAGGGACTTTGTCCTTTCTCTCTTTCCTTTTGTTCAATTTCCGAATAAACCTAGAATAATAGATTCGAAATTGGTAGAATGTAATTGAAAGTTGAACGATAAAGAGAAAAGGAACTAAAAATGTTCGTAATTAGGGGGAAAAGTATGAGTCAGACGACATTGAAGAGAACGCCATTGTTCGACATCATTGCACCAACGGGGAAAATGGTCGATTTTGCAGGGTTTGAAATGCCAGTTCTGTTTTCATCCATCAAGGAAGAGCATACAGCGGTGCGGGAACGTGTCGGGATGTTTGATGTATCCCATATGGGCGAGTTATTTGTTTCCGGATCAGATGCGTTAGCGTTTTTGCAACAGACGCTGTCGAATGATATCTCGAAGATTGCGATCGGACAGGCTCAATACAACGTCTTATGTCAGGAAGACGGCGGGACAGTAGACGATTTGTTGGTATATCGTTTGGACGAACAGGATTACCTGCTCGTCGTCAATGCATCCAACATCGAGAAAGATGAAGCACACTTACGTCAGTATCTGATGGGGGACGTGTTGCTTAAAAATCAATCGGATGCCTACGGTCAAATTGCCGTTCAAGGCCCAAAAGTTGTTGAAGTGTTGCAGGAACTGACGGCACTCAAGCTGGAAGACATCAAATTTTTCCGCTTTGCGCAAGGAAAATTGGCTGGAGTCGAGATGCTTGTATCACGCAGCGGTTATACAGGGGAAGACGGCTTCGAATTGTATATGCCGTCAGCAGACGCACCAGCGGTCTGGAATGCGTTATTGGAAGCGGATGTCGTACCATGCGGGCTGGGTGCCCGGGATACGTTACGATTTGAAGCCTGCCTGCCGTTATACGGACACGAGTTATCGGCGACGATTTCACCGATTGAAGCAGGAATGGGATTTGCCGTTAAACCGCAAGTGAAGTCGTTTGTCGGATCGGAAGCCTTGTTGAAACAGAAAGAAGAAGGACCGCGTCGTCAATTAATCGGCCTTGAACTGACGGATAAAGGGATCGCTCGTCAAGATGCTCCTGTTTTGGTAAATGGGGAAACAGTCGGATTCGTTACGACGGGTACATTACCGCCGACAATCGGTAAAGCCATTGCGTTAGCACTTGTGCCGACGGAATATGCGACCGAGGAAATATTTGAAATCGAAGTACGCGGAAAAAAACTGGCAGCAAAACGAATTGATACGCCATTCTATCGCCGGAGCAAATAAGGGGGACATAAAAGATGGATTTTCGTTATTTACCGATGACGCAAGAAGATGAAAAAGAAATGTTACAGACGATTGGTGCAGACTCGATTGAAGACCTGCTTGCCGATATTCCGGCAAGTGTACGCGACCAAGGGACGTTGGAAGAAGTGGGCATTCCGTTACCGGAAACTGACTTGATTCGAACGCTCTCGAAACTTGCCGATCAAAACATGAATACGAAACAGTACCCGTCGTTCCTCGGTGCCGGCATTTATGACCACTATGCACCGGCTGTTGTCAACCACATGTTACTCCGGTCTGAGTTCTACACGGCGTACACCCCGTATCAGCCTGAGATTTCGCAAGGGGAGCTGCAAGCAATCTTCGAGTACCAAACGATGATTTGTGAACTGACAGGAATGGATGTCGCGAACTCTTCCATGTACGACGGGATCACCGCACTGGCTGAAGCGGCGATGCTTGCCTGTGCCCACAAGAAGAAAAAAACAATCGTTCTCTCGGATGGTGTCCATCCGGAAGCACACGATGTCGTACGGACATATGCAAACGGTCCTGGACTTGAAGTCGAGACACTACCGCTCGTGAATGGGGAAACGGCGATTGCGAACCTGGATGCACTGGATGATGTCGCCTGCGTCATCGTACAGTATCCGAACTTCTATGGACGTGTCGAAGACTTACAGGCACTGGCGGACGCGACACATGCGAAAGGCGGTCTATTTATTGTCTCGGCCAATCCACTTGCGCTCGGTTTGTTAGAGGCACCTGGTAAACTCGGCGCCGACATTACGATCGGGGACTGCCAACCGTTCGGCATTCCGCAGAGCTTCGGTGGACCGACGTGTGGATACTTCACGACGACAAAAGCCTTGATGCGAAAAATTCCGGGACGTCTTGTCGGTCAGACAGTCGATGAGGACGGAAAACGCGGGTTCGTCCTGACGTTACAAGCACGTGAGCAACACATACGTCGTGATAAAGCGACTTCGAATATCTGTTCGAACCAGGCCTTAAACGCTTTGGCTGCATCAATTGCAATGAGTGCACTGGGAAAACGCGGAATCCGTGAACTGGCAACCCGCAACCTCCAGACGGCCTACGCCTTGAAAAAATCATTGATTCAAGCAGGCTTCCACATCGTGGACGACGGTCCGAGCTTCAATGAATTTGTCGTTGAATTACCGATCGATGCGACACAAGCAAGCAAACAGTTATTAAAAGCCGGGATCATCGGTGGACTGCCGCTTGGTACGTTCGACGAAAGCCGGAGCAACCAAATGCTCGTTTGTGCGACTGAACTACGGACAAAAGAAGAATTGGATCAATTCGTGACTGCGTTAGGAGGACTGACTCATGCATAAAACTAGTGAACAGACATTGATTTTTGAAATCTCAAAAGCCGGTCGTGTCGCCTACAGTTTACCGCTTCCGACGGTTGATGAAGTAGCGGCGGAAGAATTACTGCCTGCCCATTTGCTGCGCCAGGAAGACGTCGAGTTGCCGGAAGTGTCCGAACTCGATCTTGTCCGTCACTATACAGCGCTTTCGAACCGAAATCACGGGGTCGATTCCGGTTTCTATCCGCTTGGTTCATGTACGATGAAATACAATCCGAAAATCAATGAAGATATGGCACGTCTCCCTGGATTCGCCCATATCCACCCGTTGCAACCGGTTGAGAGCGTTCAAGGGGCTCTCGGACTGATGTACGATTTACAAGAAAAACTTGCGGTCATTACCGGTATGGACGAAGTGACGTTGCAACCGGCAGCGGGAGCGCATGGTGAGTGGACGGGATTAATGTTGATCAAAGCTTATCACCATGCCCGGGGTGACTTTAAACGGACGAAAGTTCTCGTCCCGGACTCCGCCCACGGAACAAATCCGGCATCGGCTTCTGTCGCTGGTTTTGATACGGTGACCGTCTTATCTGACGAGCGCGGATTAGTTGACCTAGCTGACCTAAAGAGTAAAGTCGGGGAAGATACGGCCGCATTGATGCTGACGAACCCGAATACGCTCGGTCTGTTTGAGTCGGATATCGTTGAGATTGCGAAAGCGGTCCATGAAGCCGGAGGAAAACTGTACTATGACGGCGCGAATTCAAATGCAATCATGGGAATTGCACGTCCGGGAGACATGGGCTTTGATGTCGTCCACTTGAATCTCCATAAGACGTTTACGGGTCCTCACGGCGGCGGCGGTCCGGGTTCAGGTCCGGTCGGTGTCAAAAAAGATTTGATTCCGTATCTGCCAAAACCGATTGTTGCCAAGACAGCAGAAGGTTTTGTACTCGATTACGACCGTCCGGAATCAATCGGACGTGTCAAACCGTTCTACGGAAACTTCGGTATCAACGTTCGGGCCTACAGTTATATCCGGACAATGGGAGGCGCAGGACTTGCCCGCGTTTCAAAAGAAGCCGTCTTGAATGCCAATTATATGTTGGCACGTCTGAAAGGCGCATATGATGCCCCTTATGACGTCTATTGCAAACACGAATTTGTCCTGTCGGGCCGTCGTCAAAAAGCACTTGGGGTACGGACACTCGATATCGCAAAACGTCTGCTTGACTTCGGATATCATCCACCGACGATTTACTTCCCGTTGAACGTCGAAGAGTGTATCATGATCGAACCGACAGAAACCGAATCGAAAGAGACGCTTGATGCCTTCTGTGATGCGATGCTCCAGATCGCAAAAGAAGTGGAAGAAACACCGGACGTCGTCTTGAACGCACCGCATACGACGGTCGTTAAACGAATGGATGAGACATTAGCGGCCCGCAAGCCGATTTTACGTTATCAGCCGAAACAAGAAGTACACGTTTAAACCAAAAAACCATCCCGCGTCTCAGTTGACGGGGATGGTTTTTGTTATGAAATAAGAGGAATCAGCTGCGTTTGACTTTTCCAGTCCACTGCTTGAAGCCGCCTTTAAGTTGATACAGATTTGTATAACCTGCTTTTTTCAGGACTTTGGCCGCTTGCGACGAACGCATGTTGCCTTGGCAGTACAAATAAATCGGCATGTCCTTGCGTAATTCTTTAGCGCGCATTTTCATCTGACTGACCGGGATGTTACGGGCTCCGATGATATGTCCGCCTTTGAATTCCTGTGTCTCGCGGACATCCACGATTTGTGCTTTCCGGTAATTTGCCCGGAATTCTTCTTGTGAAAGTTTTGTAATTCCTTTGACCGGCATGAAGCGCCATACGATATAAGCGATCAAAGCCACCCATAATACGATCGTGATGATTGTACTGATTTCCATATCTAAGTTCCAACCCCTTCGTTCATATAACATCTTTACCATTATAGTAAACGAAATCGATTTCGGCAATCGACTCGTCGTTGCGCAGGATAGAAAGGGTCTGATACACTAATACGGAAACGTTTCTGGGGGTGTTCACTTGATCAGAGAGTGGCAAGTATTGACGACTGAAAGAATGGAACCGGCATTAAACATGGCAATTGATGAAGCTTTAATCGGTTTTGTCGGTCGCGGCGAAGTGGCACCGACACTTCGTTTTTATTCATGGGAACCAAGAGGGTTAAGTGTCGGTCATTTTCAACGGGCGACCAAAGATATTGACCGAAACCGGATCGAGGCGCTGGGGATTCCGATCGTTCGCCGGATGACCGGCGGCCGGGCCGTCCTGCATGCGGATGAATTGACGTACAGTGTGATTCTTCCCGAACAGATGGAAGGGGTCCCGAAAACCGTCATTGAAAGTTACCGGATGCTGACAGAAGGAATCCGTAAAGGGTACCATCATTTAGGCATTCCCGTTGAATTTTCGGTTCCGATGACAGAGGAAGAAAAAGAAGAATTACGAAAACCGAAGTCTGCCGTCTGTTTTGATGCGGCATCGTATTACGAACTTGCGGTCGGGAAACGAAAAGTGGCCGGAAGTGCACAAGTCCGGCATCAAGGGGTCGTCTTGCAACATGGTTCCGTTCCGCTGTCAGTGGATGAAGGGGAATTGTTTGATTGCTTTCTTTACGAAGATGAGACGATGCGTGAACGAATGAAAGCGCGATTTGCCGGAAAAGCGGTTGCCTTAAATGAGTTGGCGGGACGCTCCGTTTCATTCGAAGAAGTCCGCCTTGCCTTTGTAAAAGGATTTGAAGACGCACTTCAACTGACCTTCAGACCGCTGGAGTTCAACAGCACCCAATGGCAGGAAATTGAACGGTTAGCAGAGAAGTATCGTAGTGAAGAATGGAACTGGAAGCGCTAAAGAGATGGATTGGAAGGTGATGTCGTGCCGACTCCGAGTATGGAAGATTATTTAGAACAGATTTATATGTTGATTGAAGAAAAAGGATATGCCCGTGTGTCCGATATTGCAGAGCTGTTAGGCGTTCATCCGTCGTCTGTCACGAAGATGGTCCAGAAGTTAGACCGGGAAGAGTATCTGGTCTACGAAAAGTACCGCGGATTGATGCTGACGGCAAAAGGACGGAAAATCGGAAAACGTCTTGTCGAACGGCATGCGTTGTTGGAAGATTTTCTGCGCCTGGTCGGAGTAGATGAATCATTGATCTACAAAGACGTGGAAGGGATCGAACATCACATCAGTATTGAAGCGCTCGATAAGATCAACGGGATGATTCAATTTTTTGCCGAACGTCCTGAATTACAAGAAGAATTTCAAAAACACCAGCAAGTACACCCGGAAGAATAAGTGTACTTGTTTTTTTGTATGAAAATTCTTAAAAGACGAACGATATATAATAAAAAATCGTTATAGTACGGTTAATCGGCATCGGATATGCTATACTGACCGTGAAATCATCGAAGGGGGTGACGGATGGGGATCCATCCGGTTATGGAAATCGTGATTAAGGAAAAGTTGGTATCAGAGTCAGAACTTGCCGCCAAAGTAAAAGAACTTGCCGTTGCAATTGAACGTGATGCGGCAGGACGGCAAATTGTTTTAGTCGTCGTGTTAAAAGGATCGATGGTATTTGCTGCTGATTTAATGCGTGAAATCAAAGGTAGTGTCCAAATCGATACGGTTGCCTGTTCATCGTACGGGGCCAAAACCGTCTCGTCAGGACGCGTCCAGTTGAAAAAGGACTTGGATCTTGATGTCGAAGGGAAATACGTCGTCGTCATCGAGGATATCATCGATACCGGGCATACCTTAAGTTTCTTGTGTGAACACATGAAGCTGCATAAACCAGGTGTCTTGAAAATTTGTACGTTACTCGACAAGCCGGCACGACGGGAAGTACCGCTCGATGCCGATTATGTCGGATTTGAGATTCCCGATTATTTTGTGGTTGGTTATGGTATTGATTGTGCCGAGGAGTATCGGAATCTGCCATATGTGGGTTGGGTTGAAACGGATTAAAAAAACAGTAGCTGTGTGCCTCGAAGGCGCACAGCTACTGTTGATTTGTTTAAAAAGCACGTTTTTTCTTTTTGCCTTTTTTTCCTTCGATGACAGTCAAATGTGGTGCTTTTGATCGGTCGCGAAGGGGGCGGACTTTACTAGAAGCAGCCGTTTTCGTTGTTTTAACCGGCTTCTTCTTAAAATCGGTCCGGCGGGGTGAAGGGTTGTTTTTAGCGTACATTTTTTTAGACTGCGCAACAGATTTTCGATATTGAGAATTTGTGTTGCTGTTGACGCTGTTGCGTGTTAAAAATTTAAACAGCAGGAAGATGATTCCAGCTGTAATCGCAAAAAACAGTAATTGTGAAAACAGACTACCGGGATCATTGGCGAGCTTATATCCAAAGCCGACGAACGCAAACAGTAACACGACAAGTGCGAATGTAGAACCAATCCGTTGTCTAATCATATTATCACCCCTGTTATCAATTAACCAAGTGCATTCTCATGTAGGTTATGTTCCTGTTTTTCGAGTGCTTCAAACGCGTAAATCGCAACCTCGATCTGAGAATCATCCGGTTCTTTTGTCGTCAAGTACTGTAACCACAGGCCGGGCAAGGCGATGACGCGTAAACCTTTAATATTTTGGGCTTTATTTGTTAATTGTAAAACCTCGAAAGATAAACCGATGACGACAGGAAGTAACGCAATCCGGCAAACGAGACGTAACCATAACGGGTCGGTCGGGACGATTAAATAAACGAAAAAGCCGACGATGACGGTGAAAATCAAGAAACTTGAACCGCAACGGTAATGCAGGCGACTGCTGGTCCGGACGTTTTCGACCGTCAATGGCCTTCCGCTTTCGACACAGTTGATGACTTTATGTTCGGCACCGTGATATTGAAACAGCCGTTTGACGAGCGGAGTCAAGGAAATCAGATAAAGATAACTGAAAAGTAACGTCAACTTGATTACAGCTTCCAGTACATTTTGAATCACATGACCGGACAGCGCCGGGAAGTAACTGAACAGAGAAGCTAAAAAAGCCGGAAGCAGTGTAAACATCAGCTTTCCGAAAAAGAACGACAGTACACCGAGGACAGCGACACCAAGCCATTTCGTCAGTTGACCTTGGGAAGCCTCTTCCGGCTCTTCTTCCCCCGGATTGACCCCGTACCGGTCACTGGCAAAGTTCATATGACTTGCCCCGTTCGCGGACGATTCGACTAAGGCAAACAATCCGCGGATCAACGGGATTTTTTTACCGACGGCGATTCGTGGCCGGATTGGTTTTTTTTGTTCGAACGTTTCAATCGTATCGTCATTTCGACGAATGGCTGAGACGGCATGTGTGGCATTTTGGAACATGACCCCTTCGACGATGGCTTGTCCACCGACGGGCGCTTGAGCAGTTTTCATAGAGCAACGCATCCCATCTTCAAATAAAATATCGTGTACCGTCATTTTACTCGATTTAGTAGAAAAACACTATGCTCAGCTGTTAATAGCAGTCGAAAATTTAGGAGGCGGAAAACGACTTATGATACAATAATAGAGACAATCTGGAGGTGATGAAATGCAGATTTTAGTCTTGAATGGACCGAACTTGAATTTGCTCGGGACACGGGAACCGGATACATATGGGACGCAAACATTATCGGATTTGGAAAGTCTGGTCAGGACTCGTTTTAAAGATGTTGATTTTCAGTTCGCCCAGTCAAATCATGAAGGCGAACTGATCGACTATTTACACGGAGCGCGCGGATATGACGGAATCGTCTTCAATGCGGCGGCTTACACGCATACGAGTGTTGCGTTGCGTGATGCGATCGCGGCAATCGATGTACCGACGATTGAAGTTCATTTATCAAACGTTCATGCACGCGAAGCATTTCGGCATCATTCGATGCTTGCACCGGTTTGCCGAGGAGTCATCAGCGGATTAGGGATGACAGGTTACTTGCTCGCAATCGAAGCATTGATTCAACCGTCTACATAATCAAAGGGGGAAACAGACATGAAACATCGTATTGAAGCACTTCAAACAGCTCTTAAAGAACGTGATTTACCAGGTCTTCTTGTGACGAAGGCAGAAAATATCCGATATATTTCTGGATTCACCGGTTCGAGCGGTGCATGTCTCGTGACGGCTGAACAAGCTTATTTCGTGACGGATTTCCGTTACACGGAACAAGCGGCGGATCAAGTGAAGGGAATGGAAATCGTCCAAATTGAACGGTCGATCCCTGAAACGATGGGCGAATTGATGGCTGGAGCCCGTGTGCGTGCAGTTGGCGTTGAAAAAGATGCAATGACACTCGGCGCATTCGAAGCGTTCGATCAAGCATCTTCCGTGGAATTGGTTCCGACGACTGGAATCGTTGAAAACCTACGCTTGATTAAGGATTCGTCAGAGATTAAGATGATTAAGGAAGCGGTGGATTTAGCAGATGCGACGTTCCACCACATCTTGACGTATATTCAAGCTGGCCGGACAGAGCTTGAAGTCTCGAACGAACTCGAGTTCTTCATGCGTAAACACGGTGCGACGTCGTCGTCATTCGATACGATTGTTGCGTCTGGATATCGTTCAGCGTTGCCACACGGTGTCGCCAGTTCGAAAGTAATCCAGTCAGGTGAACTTGTGACGCTTGATTTCGGTGCATTGTTGAACGGATATGTTTCGGATATCACGCGTACTGTGGCCGTCGGACCGATCAGTCCGGAGTTACAAACGATTTACGATACGGTTCTCAAAGCGCAGCTCGCAGGCGTTGACGGGTTACGTCCGGGAATCACTGGAATTGAAGCAGACGCTTTGACGCGTGACATCATCAAGGATGCAGGATATGGGGAATATTTCGGTCATTCGACGGGGCATGGAATCGGGTTGGAAGTACATGAAGGACCAGGATTGTCATTCCGTTCTGAAACGAAACTGCAACCTGGGATGATCGTGACGGTTGAACCGGGCATTTACGTACCGCAAGTCGGAGGATGTCGGATTGAAGATGACGTCTTGATCACCGAGTCAGGGCGTGAAATTCTTTCGTCTTCACCAAAAGAACTTATCACACTGTAAAACGGCAAGATCAACATTTAGGAGGAACTTTTCATGGTATCAGTAAACGATTTAAAAACAGGACTTACAATTAAAACATCAGACGGAATGATTTGGCAGGTTCTTGAATTCCAACACGTTAAACCGGGTAAAGGGGCAGCATTCGTCCGGACGAAAATGCGTAACATCCGTAACGGAAACATTCAAGAGATGACATTCCGTGGTGGTGAACGTGTCGAGCGTGCCCACATCGAACGCAACAAAATGCAATATCTCTATCCGATGGGGGAAACATATGTCTTCATGGATACAGAATCATACGAACAACTTGAATTGACAACGGCTCAAGTTGAAGCGGCACTCCCATTCCTTCTAGAAAACATGGAAGTTCAAATCGCGATCTACAACGGTGAAGTTCTCGGAATCGAATTGCCGAACACGATCGTTATGACGATTGTTGAAGCAGAGCCGGGCGTCAAAGGCGATACAGCTTCAAACGTTAAGAAAAATGCAACGGTTGAAACGGGACATATCATCCATGTACCACTCTTCATCGAAGCAGGAGAAAAAGTAACAGTTGATACACGTACTGGTGATTTCACAGGGCGTTACAACGGATAATCAAGTTTTCGAAACGCCTATTCCTCCTCGACTTGGACGGATGGGCGTTTTTTCCTTTTGTCTTAACTTGCGTCCTTTGGTATGACCAGTTAATATTAGTATTTGAGTAGGCATTAGCACCTGGTATAATATTAAAGTATAATAATAAAGGTGAATGTTGAGATAGGGGATGAAGAAAAATGAAAATCGATCAGTTAAAGCAAGTACTCGAAATGTTGGACCAATCGAGTGTCAATGAACTTTCTCTTGAAACCGATACGTATAAGTTAAAATTAAAAAAACAAAATGATAATATCGTGGTCTCACACGAAGCACCGGCCCGCGTGGCAACGCCGGCGCCGCAAGCTGCGACAGTCACAGCAGAACCAGCTCCGGAAGAACAGAGCGTTGAAGCCGACACAGTAACGATCAATGCATTGATGGTCGGGACGTTTTATTCGCGTCCGAATCCGGACAAACCTTCGTTCGTCAAAGTCGGCGACAAGATCGAAGTCGGTCAAGTCGTCTGTGTCTTAGAAGCAATGAAACTATTTAATAATCTGAACTCGGAAGTAGCCGGAACAGTCGTCGAGATTCTCGTCGCAGATGGAGACCTTGTTGAATTCGGACAACCTCTCTTCCGGATTCGTCCTTGAGCGGGGTGATGGCAATGGAAAAACTTTTAATCGCGAACCGGGGCGAGATTGCAGTCCGGATCATTCGAGCTGCAAAAGAACTTGGCATTCAAACGGTCGCCGTTTATTCGACAGCGGACCGGGATGCCTTGCACGTCCGTTTAGCAGATGAAGCATATTGTATCGGAGATGTCAGTTCGACTGCTTCTTACTTGAATGTCACGAATATCCTGGCGGTCGCGACTAATCGGAACGTCACGATGATTCACCCGGGATACGGTTTCCTGGCTGAGAATGTTGATTTTGCCGAGATGTGTGAAGCATGTGGCATCAAATTCGTCGGACCGACATCGGCTGCTATCCGTCAGATGGGAATCAAGGATGTCGCAAAACAAACGATGATTGCCTGCGGCGTACCTGTCGTACCCGGTTCTGCCGGTACGGTCACAGACGAGGAAGCCTTACAATTGGCGGATGAGATCGGCTATCCGGTCATCATCAAAGCGACTGCCGGTGGAGGCGGACGAGGCATCCGTGTCGCCCGTTCACAAGAAGAACTTGTAACCGGCCTGGATGAAACACGCCGTGAGGCAAAGCAGGCGTTTGGAAACAGTGAAGTGTATCTCGAGCGTTTCATCGAAGAATTTCGTCATGTCGAAGTTCAAGTACTCGCCGATCGTCACGGAAACGTGATCCATCTCGGGGAGCGGGATTGTACCGTCCAACGCCGGATGCAAAAGCTGATTGAGGAAGCACCATCACCTGCTGTCAGCCCTGCAACCCGTCTGAAGATGGGCGAAGCGGCAGTCAAAGCGGCGAAGGCGATTGACTACACCGGTGCCGGGACGATCGAATTCATCTTTGTGGAAGAAACGGAAGAATTTTTCTTCATGGAAATGAATACGCGAATCCAGGTTGAACATCCGGTGACGGAAATGATTACAGGATTTGATCTTGTTCAGGCACAGCTCCAGGTGGCACTCGATCACCCGTTAGCTGTTCAACAGCAGGATATTGAATTCCGTGGTCATTCGATTGAATGCCGGATCAATGCCGAAGATCCTGATCATGACTTCCGTCCGCATGCCGGACGCGTCACACAATATGTCGCACCGGGTGGAATGGGCGTCCGGATTGATAGTGCCGTATATCCGGGGTATATGATTCCTCCGTACTATGACTCGATGGTCGCTAAGCTGATCGTTCATGCCGAAACGCGTGAAGAAGCCTGTGCGAAGATGGAACGGGCATTGTCCGAGTTTTGGATTGAAGGTGTCAAAACAACGATACCTTTCCATCAACAAGTGTTGGCACATCCCGTATTCCGTCGTGGAACGTTTACGACGAAATTTACAGAACGTGAACTAAAAGCAGAAATCGTGAAGTAATCGTGGACGGGAGTCGATTGTATTTAACTCCCGTCTTTTTGCCGTTCTCTATGTTTTTTGAAAAAAGAATGTGCTAAACTAATTGATTGAGAACGATAAAAAAAGGAGCACGTAAAATCATGATGAAAAGACATATGGCACGCGAACTGGCAGTACAGTCTTTGTTCCAAATGGAACTCTCGGATCTGTCTGCACAAGAAGCCATTGAATTCGCAGTAGAAGGTAAAGAATATGATACGTTTGTGACACGATTGGTTGAAGGAGTCGAAGCAAACAAACCGGAAATTGATCAAAAGCTGCGTGCTGCGCTCGTGAACTGGTCATTTGAGCGTCTCGGAAACATCGAACGGACGATTCTTCGTCTTGCGGTGTATGAACTGTTGTTTGAAGCGAAGATTCCAGTCCGGGTAACCATCAATGAAGCAATCGAATTAACGAAAGCTTTTGCCGATGAAGAAGCAACAAAAATCGTCAACGGTGTGCTCGGAAAAGTAGCGCAAGAAGTGGAACAAAACGGTTTGAAAGAAAACCCGCAAAGCAACTAACTTAAAAACAGAGAAGTTTGATCAGGCAAAGAGTGAAGCGAATATTTTTGGGGGAGTGGACAAAATCATGGCAGTCGTAATCGATGGGAAACAAGTCGCACAATCGTATCGTTTGAAACTGAAAGAAGAAGTCGCACGTCTGAAAGAAGAACGTATTCAACCGAAACTGACCGTCATCTTAATCGGAGAAGATCCAGCCAGTCAATCGTATGTCCGTGGTAAAGAAAAAGCGGCGCAGGAGATTGGGATGGATTCCGATTTGATCCGATTACCGGAAGAGACAAAAGAATCGGAATTGCTTCACTTGATTGAACGGCTGAATGCCGATGCCAGCGTACACGGTATTCTCGTTCAATTACCTTTGCCAAAACATATTGATGAGAGTAAGGTCATCTTCGCCATCGCTCCAGAAAAAGATGTCGATGGTTTCCATCCGGTCTCGGTCGGGAAAATGATGATCGGTGAACCTACTTTCTTGCCATGTACACCAAATGGTATTTTGCATCTCGTCAAGGAAATGAATGTTCCGATTGCCGGTCGTCATGTCGTTGTCGTCGGTCGAAGCCAAATCGTCGGTAAGCCGGTCGGAATGCTGTTTTTAAATGAATCAGCGACCGTGACGTATTGTCACTCGAAGACGGCAGATCTCGGTGCGATGACCCGTCAGGCGGACATTCTGATTGTCGCTGTCGGTGTGCCGAAATTGATTACTGCCGATATGGTCAAGCCGGAAGCCGTCGTCATCGACGTCGGTGTCAACCGGGTCGACGGAAAATTAGTCGGAGATGTCGAATTTGAAGCAGTGAAAGAAGTCGCCTCGATGATTACACCAGTTCCTGGTGGGGTCGGGCCGATGACGATCACGATGTTGCTTCACAATACGATCGAGGCAGCGAAATGACGAATCCTCTCCAGGTTTCCGAACTCGTCCAATATGTGAAACGGGAACTCGAGAACGACTCGTTGCTCCAACAAGTCCAGGTGGTGGGAGAAGTGTCGAACTTTAAACGACACTCTTCCGGTCACCTTTATTTTACGTTGAAAGATGAACAGTCGCGGATGAAAGCTGTCATGTTCGCCCGGGATGCCAGTCGTGTCAAGACGGACATCCGGGACGGAGCCCGTGTCATCATTACGGCTCGGATTTCGGTTTATGTCGCATCGGGTGAGATGCAGCTTTACGTCGAACGGATGATGGAAGACGGTGTAGGAGCCCTTTACGAAGCCTATGTCCAGCTAAAAGAGGATGTCGAGGCCCGCGGATGGTTTGAAGCGGAACAGAAACTGCCGTTACCGGCTTTCCCGCAAAAAATCGGCATCGTAACCTCGCCGAAGGGAGCCGCCCTTCATGATATCGCGACGACGTTACGTCGCCGTTATCCGCAAGCCGCTATTGTTTTTGCGCCGGTTCTCGTTCAAGGGAAAGAGGCCGCACCCCAAATCGTCCGTGCCATTGAATGGATGAACGAACATCAGGCATGTGACGTGATGATCATCGGTCGCGGTGGCGGATCGATTGAGGAATTGTGGGCGTTTAACGAAATGCCGGTCGTAACAGCCATTCATCAGTCGCGGATTCCGATCGTGTCAGCAGTCGGTCACGAAACAGACTTTACGATTGCGGATTTTGTTGCAGATGTCCGGGCGGCGACGCCGACTGCCGCAGCAGAACTCGTGACGCCGGAAGCAGCGGAACTTGCGAAGCGTCTCAATGAACTGAATCGGAGATTGACGCGCCATTACGCCCAGTACATCACCGAACGTAAGGATCAAGTCCAGCGGCTGGCAACGAGTTACGGCTTGAAGTCTCCTCGTGTCTTGTTAGGTTTGAAACAGGAACGGTTGGACCGGGCAGAGATGGGACTGAACCGGATCGGAAAACAGGTGTTGCAGTCGAAGCAACAAGCCTTGACGGATCAGGTGAACCGGTTTGCCCGAATCGCGATGCAGGAACGTTTGGCGGAACAAGGACGCCAGTTGGTCCGGACACGGAAACAGCTGGAACGGATCCAGACCGTCCTCCGCACGAAGCAGGACCGGTTGCATCAAATGATTGCCCGCCTTGACTCGGTCAGCCCGACGCAAGTCATGTTGCGTGGGTATACTTACGTCGAGCAGGACGGTCGACTCGTCCGTTCCGTAACAGAATTGTCAGATCAGACCTTCCGGGTTCAGTTTCATGACGGGAGTATCCTAGCGAAACGAGAGGATGAAGAAGATGGAAACAGAACAATCCTTTGAAGCCGCTTTAGAGCGGTTGGAAGAAATCGTCGAACTACTGGAGGCGGGTGAAGCACCGCTTGAGCAAGCGATGAATTTGTACGAGGAAGGCGTGAAATTGACGGCACTCTGTCAAGGAAAGCTGTCGACGGCAGAAAAACGGCTCGATCAAATCTTGGAACAAGATGGCACGTTACGTGAAAAAGGGGGATCACAATGATTGTCTTAACGGAGTGGAAAACGCAGGTGGAGCAAGCACTGGAAACTTTCATGAACCGTCTCGAAGCACCGGATCGTCTGCGGGAAGCGATGCTGTATTCCCTTGATGCAGGGGGGAAACGTGTCCGGCCGGCATTGATTTATGCTGTCCTCGATGCTTACGGCATCGATCGTAAGACGGGTGACGCAACAGCGGCGGCGCTTGAGATGATTCATACATATTCATTGATTCATGATGATCTACCGGCGATGGACGATGATGATATGCGACGCGGACGTCCGACCAATCATATTGAATTCGATGAGGCGACCGCCATTCTCGCAGGGGATGCGTTACTGACGAATGCCTTTACGTGTCTACTCGAAACGACGGCCGCAGCGGAAGTTAAAGTGAAATTACTCGAGCGACTCGCAGCAGCAGCGGGTGCAGCCGGGATGGTCGGCGGTCAACTGGATGACATGCTTGGAGAGCGCGGAGGAATCAGTGATGCGGAAGAACTGGAATCGATTCACCGCCGGAAAACAGGAGCCTTGTTGATTTTTGCAGTCGAAGCAGGCGGCATTTTAGCCGGAGTCGCAGATGAGGATCTCGAACAGTTGAAACGGTACGGCCGTCATCTCGGAATTGCTTTCCAAATTCAAGACGACATCCTGGATGTGACCGGAGATGCTGACAAAATCGGGAAACCGGTTGGCAGTGATGAAGGAAATGACAAAGCAACTTATCCGAAACTGTTGGGTCTTGACGGGGCGAAACGGGCACTTGCAGCCCAAGTGACGGCAGCGAATGAAGCAATCGAGGCTCTTTCCGTCGAAGCGACACCGCTTAAGGATTTGCTCGACTTCGTCGTCAAGCGTGACCATTAAGAGAGGCGGCGTAGTAAGCCGTCTTTTTTTATGCGCCGGGAATGTGGCGTTCGCAAGATTGTTCTAGTACAATGTAGGGTACAAACCATATAAGAATGCAAGGGAAAGAGGCGGTAAGGTATGAAGTTGACAGAGATACAGGATCCGTCATTTTTAAAGCGTATGTCAGTCTCGGAATTAGAACTGTTCGCAGGTGACATCCGACGCTTTTTGATTGAAGAATTAGCAACGACAGGTGGACATTTAGCACCGAATCTAGGTGTCGTCGAACTGACATTGGCGCTTCACCGCGAATTTGACAGTCCGAACGATAAATTCGTCTGGGATGTCGGACACCAAGCATACGTGCATAAAATTTTGACAGGACGGGCAGGTCAGTTTGATACGCTGCGTCAACACAAAGGGTTATGCGGATTCCCGAAACGCAACGAGAGCGTTCATGACGTCTGGGAAACAGGCCACAGTTCGACCTCACTTTCGGCAGCGATGGGGATTGCTGTGTCAAATGAACTAAAAGGTAATGATGACCGGGC
The DNA here is from genome assembly GCF_033721435.1 of Exiguobacterium sp. K1. Lineage (NCBI taxonomy): Bacteria > Bacillati > Bacillota > Bacilli > Caryophanales > Exiguobacterium > Exiguobacterium sp. K1. Next base: position 249,475 of record NZ_JAOTIT010000003.1, read on the forward strand.
GATCGCTATTATCGGGGACGGTGCGTTGACAGGCGGAATGGCACTCGAAGCATTGAACCATATCGGAGCGGAACAACAAAACGTCATCGTCATCTTAAACGACAACGAGATGTCGATCGCACCGAATGTCGGGGCGATGCATCAGATGTTAGGAAGAATCCGTTCTTCGCGCAAAGTCCGTTACGCGCAAGATGAGCTCGAAACATTGATTAAAAAAATCCCGTTAATCGGCGGAAAGCTTGAAAAAGGCGGCGAGAAGCTGAAAGAAGCGGTCAAAGGAGCACTCGTTCCAGGTATGTTCTTTGAAGAACTCGGTTTTAATTATTACGGACCGGTCGATGGTCATGATTTAACGGACTTAATCGAACAGCTGAACTATGTGAAGAAAGAAGAAGGGCCTGTCCTGCTTCATGTCATCACGAAAAAAGGAAAAGGCTACCGTCCGGCTGAATACGACGGCATCGGCACATGGCACGGTCTAGGACCGTACAAGATCGAGTCAGGCGAAGTCATCAAAGGGAAATCAAAAGCACCAAGTTATTCGTTCACAGTGGCAGACACGTTGACGAAGATGGCCCGTGAGGATGATAAGTTAACTCTGATTACACCGGCGATGAGTGTCGGATCGAAACTCGACTGCTTTGAAAAAGAATTCCCGGAACGGATGTTTGATGTCGGGATTGCGGAGCAACATGCCGTAACATTTGCTGCCGGTCAGGCAACACAAGGCATGAAGCCGGTCGTCTCGATTTATTCGACCTTCTTCCAGCGTGCATACGACCAACTCGTTCATGATGTCGCACGCCAGAACCTCGATGTGACGTTCACAATCGACCGTTCGGGTCTCGTCGGTGCGGACGGCGAAACACACCAAGGTGTCTTTGATATCGCCTTCATGCGTCACGTACCGAATATCCGGATTGTCATGGCGAAAGATGAGAATGAACTGCAACACCTTCTCTATTCGGCTGTTAAATACGAAGGACCGATTGCCGTCCGTTTCCCACGCGGAGAAGGCATCGGTGTTCCGATGGATGAGACACTCCATGAAATTTCGCTTGATACATGGGACGTCGAACGCGAAGGAACGGATGTCGCCATCATGGCATTCGGTCCACAAGTACAGGACGCCTTGAAAATTGCGGAACTTCTAGAAGGGGATGTATCGGTACGGGTCATCAATGCCCGGACGATCAAACCACTGGATGAAAAAATGTTGAATGCATTATACGCGGAAGGTATTCCACTCGTAACGCTTGAAGAAGCGGTGCTCAAGGGCGGATTCGGTTCAGCTGTTCTCGAACATGCCAATGAACAGGAAGCTTTCCCGCGCGTCAAACGATTTGGTATCCCGGATTGGTATATCGAGCATGGCGGTGTCAACGAATTGTTAGAAGAAATCGGATTATTACCTGGACAAATTGCGGAAGAAGTCCGCTCATTTGTCAATCAAGGAAAGAAACAGAGTGTGTAACGATTAATGGAAACTGTAAAAAAAATCCGCCTCGACGTTCTGCTCGTCGAGCGCGGTTTATGTGAAACACGTGAAAAAGCAAAACGGACCATTATGGCAGGTCTTGTATTCAGTGGCACGGAACGGCTGGAGAAAGCCGGTGAAAAAGTAAAATCAGACATCGATTTGACGGTCAAAGGTCAAGTCATGCCATACGTCGGTCGCGGTGGATACAAGATGGAAAAAGCATTAGCGGTATTCGCTATCGATGTATCTGGACGGACTGGTCTTGATATCGGTTCTTCGACAGGCGGGTTTACGGATTGTGCCTTACAAAACGGGGCTGCCCATATGTATGCGCTGGATGTCGGCTCCAATCAACTGGACTGGAAATTACGGTCGGACGATCGTGTGACGGCAATGGAAAAAACCAACTTCCGTCATGCGACGCCAGATATGTTTCCTGTTCAGCCGAGCTTTGCGACCATCGATGTCTCGTTCATCTCACTGAGATTGATTTTGCCGCCATTAAAAGCGATTTTAGCTGATGGCGGGGATGTCATTGCGCTTGTCAAACCACAGTTTGAAGCAGGGCGCGATGATGTCGGTAAAAAGGGAATCGTTCGAGATGAGCGGATTCACGATCGGGTACTCAAAGAGATGGTAGATTTCTTTGTCCGGGAAGGATTTTACGTTCAACAATTGGATTTTTCACCGATTACCGGCGGTGAGGGAAATATCGAGTTTCTCCTGCACGCCAAGCTTGAGACACCGGGGATGGAAGAATCGGTTGATCCGCTTGAAACCGTTCGTCTGGCCCATGCCGCGTTGTAAGTCTAATCGATTTCCAAACAGGCTCCGTCAAAGATGATGGAGTCTGTTTTTGATTTGTCAGGAATGAATAGGGCAAGCATGGACTTTTATCGAATTATTGGATTACAATAGTATCAGTGAAGAAAAACTGTGAGGTGCAAGGATGACAAAGGGGCAACGGTTAATCAAGATTCGGGAAATCATTACGCAGTCAGAAATCGAAACACAAGATGAGTTAGTCGAGGAACTTCGAAATGCAGGCTATAAAGTAACCCAGGCGACCGTCTCTCGAGATATTAAAGAACTCCATCTCGTGAAGGTGCCGCTCAATGATGGCCGATACAAATACAGCTTGCCTGCCGATCAGCGGTTCAATCCACTTGGAAAGTTACGCCGATTACTCGGAGATAGCTTCATCTCGATTGATTCCGCACAAAACTTGATTGTCATGCATGTCTTACCCGGAAACGCAAATGCATTAGGTGTCTTGCTCGATCATTTAAACTGGCCGGAGTTACTCGGGACAGTCTGTGGTGACGATACGATCCTGATGATTACACGAAATGAAGAAGCAGCAACGGAAGTGACCGAACGTATTTTAGGAATGTTGTAAGGAGTTGACATGATGTTAGCTGAACTATCGATAAAACAATTTGCAATCATTGACCAGCTACAGATTGATTTCAAAAAAGGCATGACGGTCTTGACCGGAGAAACGGGAGCCGGTAAATCGATCGTACTGGATGCGATTGGATTACTGATCGGTGGTCGCGGTTCTGCTGAATTTGTCCGGTACGGTGAGGACAAGGCGGAATTAGAAGGTCTCTTCATGATTGAAGACGGTCATATGGCCTATACGTTAGCAGAAGAGTACGGGATCGACATGGAAGACGGCATGATCATTTTACGCCGCGATTTGTTTGCTTCCGGAAAAAGTGTCTGTCGCGTCAATCATAAATTAGTCACCTTGACGATTTTACGGGAATTCGGCCGGGCGCTTGTCGATCTCCATGGTCAGCATGAACATCAACATCTGATGGAAAGTACGTATCATCAAACGATTTTGGATGACTTTGGACATGCGACGATTGCTCCGATTCTCGAACGGTATCAGGAACGTTTTCAGCAGTATGAAGAAAAACGGGATGCCTTGCAGGCACTGGCGCAAAGTGAACAGGAGTTAGCCCAACGCATTGACTTGTTGTCTTTTCAAACGGAAGAAATCGACAGTGCGAAACTCCGAACAGGTGAGGAAGAAGATTTATTGAGCGAACGAAACCGGTTGGCAAACTTTGAAAAGCTTCATGCTTCTCTCAGCGCCGCTTACGATGCGTTACATGACGAACGGCGCGGGATTGATTCCGTCGGAGACGCCATGCGTGAACTGCAACAGGCTTCAAGTATCGATGATGAATTTTCGGGTCAAAGCGATACATTGGCCAATGCATTTTATGCGCTTGAGGAAGTCGGCTATGCGGTTCGGGATCAACTTGAAACTTTGGAGTTTGATTCGAACCGGCTCGACGAAATCGAGCTTCGTTTATCTGTATTCCAACAACTCAAACGGAAATACGGAGCAACGATAGAAGAAGTCATCGCTTACGGTAAAAAAATCGGTGTGGAACTGGATACGATGACGAATCGCGATGAGCGGATTGAAAAACTGAAAACAGAAGTGGAACAGTTGGAGATGGAACTGTTCGACATCGGCGGAGAACTGTCTCAGGCCCGGAGAAAGGCAGCGCATCATTTAGGTGAAGCGATTCACCTTGAACTCCGTCAGTTGTATATGGAAAAAGCCCGCTTTGAAATCCGCTTCCTCCAAGATGGAAAGGCGCCGACTTTACGTAAAAACGGAATCGACTTCGTCGAGTTCTACATTATGACGAACGCCGGAGAACCGTTTAAATCACTCGGGAAAGTCGCTTCCGGCGGCGAATTGTCTCGGATCATGCTCGGACTGAAATCGATTTTCTCACGTTCGGTCGGTGTGGCTTCCATCATCTTTGATGAAGTGGATACAGGGGTATCCGGACGTGTCGCACAAGCGATGGCAGAAAAGATTTATCGTCTGTCAATCGACAGTCAAGTCTTGTGTATCACCCACTTGCCGCAAGTTGCATCGATTGCGGATCAACACTTGTATATCCGTAAAATCGAAGAAACGGACCGGACGACGACACAGGTCAACGTACTGACGGACTCCGAGCGCGGAAATGAACTGGGACGGATGATTTCCGGCACACATATGACGGACTTGACATTGCGTCATGCGGAAGAACTGATGGAACAGGCAATGAACATGAAGGAATCGCTTAAAAATGGGGTGTAACAATTGATTAGAGTCGGGATTGCGGATGATAACCGAGAAATGGTCGAATTGATTCGGCAACATCTATCTGCCCAAGAAGACATGGAAGTAGTGTGCGTTGCCTATAACGGAGAAAGTTGTCTCGAAAAATTGGGACATGTCGAGACCGATGTGCTGTTATTGGATATCATCATGCCCCATCTCGATGGACTGGGTGTCTTGGAGGCCTTGATGAACCAAAAGAGCAGTCCGGCTGTCATCATGTTAAGTGCGTTCGGGAAGGATGAAGTATCGCAACAGGCTGTTTCACTGGGCGCTGCCTACTTTTTATTGAAACCGTTCAGTTTAGATCAACTCGTCAACAAAATTCGTCTGGTCGTGAACGGCGTACAGCCAAGCCAAGCGGAACCGGTCGAAACGAAAGTCGGGACCACGCTCCGGGAAATCGGAATTGCGCCGCACATCAAAGGATTCACGTACTTGAAAGAGGCGGTCTTGTTGGTGCTGGAACGGGAAGATTTATTGGGGCTGATTACAAAAGAGCTATACCCGACGATTGCTAGAAAACATCAAACGACTGCTTCGCGTGTCGAGCGGGCGATGCGCCATGCGATTAAGTCGGCCTGGAAAGAAGGCATGAATGAACATACATTGTTTAACGGACGAATTGAACAGGAGAAAAGTCCGAAAAATTCCGAGTTCATCTCTTATGTATCGAACCATATGAACGGATCTTAATAGAGCGGTAATCAGGTTTTGACGGATGAAGAAAATCCGGAGAAGCCTGGTTTTTTTAAATACAAATAAAAAACTGAATATTCATTAAATAAATGTTGCACAAACTGAAATGTTTGTTATAATAAAGGTACCAAATGATTTGGAAAGACGTCAGATGAACGTCGAGTCGAATTGGTTCCCGGAAAACCGTTCAACGAATTTCATCTCAGGTCGCCACCTGTAAACGGCTCAAGAATGATGGACGACATTCTCTTGGTAGAATTCTTACCAAGGCATTTCATATCTTTTTCGGATGATTTATCTCAAACAGATATGAGACTTCATGATTTCGAAGCAAGGAAAAAGTGAAGGGTAACGTAAATTAAACGTCCAAAGTAAGACCAAGCAAGACCAAGCAAGACCAAGCAAGACCAAGCAAGACCAAGCAAGACCAAGCAAGACCAAGCAAGACCAGTAACAAGTACAGTTCGTGAAAAGGAGTGTTGTCTAGCAGTGAATGTTAGCAACCGAATGATCGACTGCAACAAGCGGATGACATTACGCTTCACCTAGGTCCAAGTAAAGTCAGATACTGGAGTAGTTTTACCTTTCTATCGATCGCTCGATAGCCAAATCTGATTTCTTTCAACCTCTTCATTAAGAGGACAACCTATGGTTTTGAAGTACACGAATAGTTCTGCTATGAGAGGAGTTCATCCGTAAGTGAAACCAACTTTATATGAATAAAAGGTCCCGCGCTTGAAATGAGTTCAAGAGATGGGGACCTTTTTGTGTGTTTATTTTTTTTGATAGCGCTCCGATACTTTGCCTCGTTTACGATCGCGGTAAAAGACATAACCGGCGACGAAGCCGATTCCGCCGATGGCTAACGCCAGGCCGGAAAATCCTTGTAATACATATACATAGGCAGAATCCCCTAGATACCGGAAGGGGAATTGCGCTTTTAAGAAAACACTGTCCCGCATCAACTTAATGCCGATGGCACCGATGATACCCGGAATGAGTAAAGATAATAGACCGATGATTCGCATGATTGTGACCCCTTTCCAAGCGTATTGTATCAGAAAATCCATATGACTGCGAATTCGATTTGCCCTCCTGTTTTAATACAGGTAGGATAAAGATGTAAGCAGTTTCAAAGGGGGAATTAGAATGCATCATCTCTTGATCGTTGGTGCGGGGCGCGGTGGAACAGAAGTATTACATGCTTTTCAACGTTCGCCTTTGTTGACGGTAATCGGGGTCGTCGATCCAGACGAACACGCGATTGGCGTTCAACTCGCAAAACGGGGACATATCCGGGTGGAAAAAACATGGACGGCTTTTCAAGGCACGGCCATTGACTTTATTATTGATGCGACCGGAGAACACGGTGTGCTCGAGCAATTGATTCATTATTTTCCGGAAGCCGCGGTTTTACCGGGAGAGTTTGTCCGTGTGTTACTCGAGCGTTTGGCAGAAAAAGAGCGGATGCTCGAAGCTATCATTCACTGTACGAGTGAAGCGATTTCAGTAGCCAATCAGGCGGGGGAAACGATGCTGATCAATCCTGCGTATACCCGGATGACCGGATATACAGAGGGAGACGTCATCGGTAAGCCGGCAAGCGCAGATATCGGGATGCAGGAATCGGTCCATTTACGGGTGCTCGAAACAGGCGAAAGTGTTCGGGATGCCCGGATGAAGATTGGTCAAGACAGACGGGATATCATTGTCAATGCCGCACCGGTCGTCGTGGATGGTCAAGTACGAGGATCAGTCGGTGTCATTCGCGATATCTCGGAAATGAAAGCGTTAACAAAAGAATTGAAGGCGGCCAAACAAAAAATCCGGACACTGGAGGCGAAATACACGTTTGATGACATCATTGCCGAAAGTGAGTCAATGCGTTTTGTCGTCGATCAGGCGAAGCTTGCCGCGACGATGCCGGTCAATGTCTTGATCCGGGGAGAGTCCGGTACCGGGAAGGAATTGTTTGCCCATGCGATTCATGCGGCAAGCGATCGCCGATACGAACAATTCGTCCGGGTCAACTGTGCAGCGATTGCGCCGAGCCTACTTGAAAGTGAATTGTTTGGTTATGAAGAAGGCGCCTTTTCCGGCGCCCGCCGTGGCGGAAAAAGAGGCTATTTTGAAGAGGCGCATGGCGGCTCCTTGTTTTTAGATGAGATTGGTGAACTGCCGCTTGATGTCCAAGCCAAATTATTACGGGTACTGCAAGAAAATGAAGTCGTTCGCGTCGGTGGAGCCAAAGCGGTTCCGGTCGATGTCCGAATCATTGCCGCGACAAATGCCAATCTTGAACAGAAAATCATCACCGGGGAGTTCCGGGAAGATTTGTATTACCGGATCAACCGGCTGCCGATCCATATTCCTGCTCTTCGCGAACGACCGGATGATCTTGCTCCGCTGTCGACACATCTGTTGCGTAAATTGAACCAAAGTTACGGCCGGTCCGTCGAACGTGTTTCTGAAGATGCATTGGAAGCGATCCGAAAACAGACGTGGAAAGGAAACGTCCGGGAACTCGAAAATGTCATCGGACGCGCGTTGATTTTTACGGATAAAACGGAACAGGTTTTACGCAAAGGCCACCTGCAACTCGTTTCCCCGACACCGTCTAAACGGTCGGAACGTCCAAAAAAAGAAATCAAGCATCTGTCGGATGAGATGTCCTACGTCGAAGAACAATTGATTCGGGAAGCACTTGATGTCGTAAATGGAAATAAGACCGAAGCTGCCAAACAGTTAGGCATCTCTTTACGGGCACTCTATTACAAAGTGGAACGGTTTAACATCCAATGTTGATTTGCAAAATGTTGCGTGCAATATATTGCAAATAAATGCAATTCCATGCAAAAATAAAGACGAAGATGTTGGTATACCGTCGGTTTAGAGTTGGCATGGAAATTGCTATTAAATAAAGAGAACGACAGGTAAGGGGGGAAATGGCTTGAGGTTTGAACAAATGGTTCAACAAGCAGCAGGTCTTGAAGATGCAGTCGTTGCGATTGCATCCGCTGATGATGAAGAGGTAATGGATGCAGTGTCGTTGGCGATTGAGAATGATTTAGCCCGTTTTCATTTGTTCGGGGATGCGACACGTATTCAAAAAATGATTCATGATCGACAGTTGAGCGAATCACAGTTCGTCATCACGCATACGGCTACGGCACAAGAAGCAGCAGAGCGTGCCGCCTATGCCGTCCGCAAAGGGGACGCGGATGTCTTGATGAAAGGACTCGTTCCGACAGCGACGTTCATGAAAGCTGTCTTGAACAAGGAGACGGGCTTACGATCAGGAAAAGTGTTGTCTCATGTCGCTTTGTTTGAAGTACCGGGACGGGAGACCGCCATTGGATTGACGGATGCTGCGATTCATATCGCTCCGACGCTGGAGGATAAAGTCCACATCATTGAAAACGGTGTGACCGCACTTCGAGCCGTCGGATATTCCTTGCCGAAAGTGGCAGTACTTGCTGCTGTCGAGGTCGTCAATCCGACGATGCCGGCGACGATTGATGCCGCCTTACTGACACAAATGAATCGACGCGGACAAATCAAGGATTGCCTTGTTGACGGTCCGCTTGCTCTAGATAACGCCGTCAATTTAGAAGCGGCGAAACAAAAGGGACTGACAGGAGACGTTGCGGGGGCAGCGGATCTACTCGTCGTGCCACAAATCGAGGTCGGAAACGTAATTTATAAATCCCTGATGTACTTTGCTCAGGCATCGGTTGCAGCGATTTTAGTCGGGGCTAAAGCACCTGTCGTCTTAACAAGTCGAGCCGACACGGCGGAAGCGAAACTCTATTCATTAGCCTTTGCTTTACTTAATGCGCAACCTACCAAAAAAATCAAACAAACAATCTAAGGGGGAACTAACAATGGTTGAAACAAACGTAGAAGCACGATTCAGTATTTTCGAAACGATGGCAATGGAAGATTACGAACAAGTCGTATTTTGTCACGATAAAGTCTCAGGATTAAAGGCGATTATCGCGATTCATGATACGACACTCGGACCAGCACTCGGCGGACTCCGTATGTGGAACTATGCGTCTGACGAGGAAGCATTGATCGACGCGCTTCGTTTGGCAAAAGGCATGACGTATAAAAATGCGGCAGCCGGTCTGAACCTTGGCGGCGGGAAAGCGGTCATCATCGGTGATGCGAAAACGCAAAAATCAGAAGCTCTGTTCCGTGCATTCGGTCGTTACGTACAGTCGTTAAACGGACGTTACATCACTGCGGAAGACGTCAACACAACAGTCGCCGACATGGATTATATCCACATGGAAACAGATTTCGTAACCGGTGTCAGCCCGGCATTCGGATCAAGCGGCAATCCGTCACCAGTCACGGCTTATGGCGTTTACCGCGGGATGAAGGCAGCCGCTAAAGAAGTATACGGCACAGATTCACTCGGAGGAAAAACAGTTGCGATTCAAGGTGTTGGTAACGTTGCTTTCAACCTATGCCGTCACTTGCATGAAGAAGGCGCAAAATTGATTGTCACAGACATCAATCAAGATGCATTACGCCGTGCAGAAGAAGCGTTTGGCGCTCTCGTCGTCGGACCGGATGAAATTTACAGCGTCGATGCCGATATCTTTGCGCCGTGTGCCTTAGGTGCGACATTGAACGATGAGACTATTCCACAACTGAAAGTGAAAATCATTGCCGGAGCAGCAAACAACCAACTCAAAGAAGATCGTCATGGAGATATGCTCCAGGAACGCGGTATTTTATATACACCGGACTTCGTCATCAACGCAGGAGGTGTCATCAATGTGGCCGACGAACTCGACGGGTACAACCGTGAGCGGGCGATGAAAAAAGTCGAACTCGTCTATGATGCGGTAGCAAAAGTCATCGAAATTGCCAAACGTGACCATCTGCCGACTTACCGGGCAGCAGAGAAGATGGCAGAAGAACGGATCGCGACAATGGGCAGTGCCCGCAGCCAGTTCTTACGCCGGGATAAAAACATTTTAGGATCACGCGGTTAATCAGAGGAGGATTTCAATGAGCGAACGTATTTTAACCATCAATCCGGGTTCAACCTCAACGAAAATCGGAATCTTTGATGGAACAGAGCAAGTGTTTACGAAAACGTTGCGCCATTCAGCTGAAGCGGTCGGAGGACCGCTTTCAGATCAGCTGAACATCAGACGCCAAGTCGTCCTCGATGTGCTGGCACAAGAACAGATTGATTTGAAAGCGCTTACGGCGATTGTTGGTCGCGGTGGTCTGCTTCGTCCGCTCGTCAGCGGGACATACCGCGTCAATCAGGAAATGCGTGAGGATTTACTGAACGGCACATTCGGAATTCATGCTTCGAATCTCGGTGGACTGCTTGCAGATGAGATTGGTCAAACGTTATCGATTCCGGCATTTATCGTTGATCCGGTCGTCGTCGATGAACTGGAGCCGATTGCCCGTCTTACAGGATTGCCTGAACTCGAACGGAAAAGTATTTTCCATGCCTTAAATCAAAAGGCAGTCGCGAAACGGTATGCGAAAGAAAATGGAATACCCTACGAGCAATTACGGCTGATTGTTGCCCATATGGGTGGCGGGATCACGGTCGGTGCCCATCTGAACGGACGCGTGATTGATGTCAACAATGGACTCGACGGAGAAGGGGCTTTTTCACCGGAACGAAGCGGATCCCTGCCTGTTGGTCAACTAGTAGAACTATGTTATAGTACCAAGTATAAACTCGAGGAAATGAAGCGTCTGGTCGTTGGGTCAGGCGGACTTGTCGCGCACTTAGGCACGTATGATGCGGTTGAAATCGAACGTCGGATTGACGACGGAGATGAAAAAGCCGCTCTACTGTATGAGGCGATGGCGTATCGAGTTGCAAAAGAAATCGCGGCCCAAAGTGCTGTTTTATACGGTCAAGTCGATGCTGTCATCTTAACGGGCGGTCTCGCATACAGTGACCGGTTGACGAAAGCGATTGAAGAACGGATTGCCCATATCGGATCTATCATCCGGATACCGGGAGAAGATGAGTTACGGGCGCTTGCAGAAGGCGTAATACGTGTACTGCGTCAAGAGGAACAAGTGAAGGAATATGGAGGCGAACTAACATGGCTAGAGAATTCGACGTCGTTGTCCTAGGTGGTGGACCCGGTGGATACGTCGCAGCGATCCGCGCTGCGCAAGCCGGGAAGACGGTAGCAATCGTAGAACAAGGAAAACTCGGGGGAACCTGTCTGCATCGTGGATGTATCCCATCCAAAGCATTTTTAAAGTCGGCTGCCGTCTATCAGACAGTAAAACACGCCGCTACATACGGCGTCGACGTACCGGAATCGTTTTTACGGTTCGAACAGGTCAAACAACGGAAACAGGACATCATTGATGGTCTCGAATCTGGTATCCAGCATCTGATGAAAAAAGGAAAAATCGAAGTCTTTCACGGCCGCGGTTCGATTCTCGGACCAAGCATCTTTTCACCGATGCCGGGAACGATTAGCGTCGAGCCGGAAGAAGGTGACGGCGAATTGATTTTACCGCGCCAATTGATTGTTGCGACCGGTTCACGACCGCGTCCGTTAAACGGTCTGGCGTTTGACTCCGAATATGTGCTCAGCTCGGATGAGGCACTCGACATGAACGCTTTACCAAAATCAATTGTCATCATCGGCGGCGGCGTCATCGGAATCGAATGGGCGTCGATGTTGACGGACTTTGACGTCGAGGTTACAGTCGTTGAATTCAGCGACCGGATTTTACCGACGGAAGATCAAGCTGTCAGTCGGGAAGTGGCCCGTCAGCTCAAAAAACGCGGTGTCAAAATCATGACGAGTGCAGCGGCACAAAGCGACAGCTTTCAGCTAACCGATTCCGGCGTGACGATTGATGTCGACCGTAACGGTGACAAGACGACGCTTGTGGCAGATAAGCTGTTGGTCGCAATCGGCCGGATGGCAAATGTCGAAGGAATCGGACTGGAAAATACGAACATCATCATCGAGAACGGATTCATCCAAGTCGATGATGAGTTCCGCACGAAGGACAATCATATCTTTGCGATTGGTGATGTCATCGGACGCCTGCAACTCGCACACGTCGCGTCAGCAGAAGGGGCAAAAGCGGTCGAAACGATTGTCAACGGTTCAACGACACCGCTGAACTATGCCTTTGTTCCGCGTTGTATTTACAGTGTGCCGGAAGCCGCCTCCGTCGGATTGACGGAAGCCGAAGCGAAGGCAGCAGGACTCGATGTCAAAACGGGGATGTTCTCGTTTAACGGTCTTGGAAAAGCACGGATTGAAGGGGAAGCAGCCGGATTCATTAAACTCGTTTCCGATGCCAAGACGGATGATCTGGTCGGCGTTCATATCGTTGGACCTAAAGCAACGGAATTAATCAGTGAAGGCGGTCTTGCGCTTGTGCTGAATGCAACGGCATGGGAAGTCGGACAGCTTGTCCATCCACACCCTGCACTTTCAGAAGCGTTCGGGGAAGCAGCACTGGCAGTCGACGGATTAGCGGTTCACGCCTAAGGAGGAAAAACAGATGGAAAAAATAGAATTTAAAGAACTCGTCGAACTGGGTTTGACGGAGCAGGACGCGATTCAAATGTTCGAAACGATGGTCCGCGCACGGAAAATCGACGAACGGATGTGGAAATTAAACCGGGCGGGTAAAATTCCATTTCTCGTTTCCTGTCAGGGGCAGGAAGCAGCACAAGTCGGTGCTGCCTTCGCGCTTGAAAAAGGAACAGACTATATCTTGCCGTACTACCGCGATCTCGGAGTTGTCCTGCATTTTGGACAGACGTCACGTGATATCATGTTGTCCGCTTTCGCAAAAGCGGAAGACCCGAACTCAGGTGGACGTCAAATGCCGGGTCATTACGGTTCACGTGCCCTGAACATCGTGACAGGATCAAGTCCGGTCACGACGCAAGTACCGCATGCGGTCGGGATTGCCCTTGCTGCGAAGATGCGTCGGGAACCGCTTGTCGCCTACGTTTCGTTTGGTGAAGGGTCGTCGAACCAAGGAGACTTCCATGAAGGAGCAAACTTTGCCGGCATTCACAAATTACCGGTCATTCTGTTCTGTGAAAACAATAAATATGCGATTTCGACACCACTCTCGAAACAATTATCGGCGAAACACGTTGCCGACCGGGCAATCGGATACGGGATGCCGGGTGTGACGATTGACGGCATCGATCCGCTTGCTGTCTACAAAGCGGTCAAAGAGGCGCGTGAACGCGGTCTGCGCGGTGAGGGTCCGACACTGATTGAAGTTGAAGTCGAACGTCTCGTACCGCATTCGTCCGATGATGATGATAAATCCTACCGTTCGGCAGAAGAACTGGCTGAACTGAAAACACGCGACGGTGTCAAACTGTTCCGTGAAAAACTGATTCAAATGGGTGTCCTGACAGAAGAAACGGCACAGGAACTCGAAACCAAACTCGAACAAGAAGTCGATGAAGCGACAGCGTATGCGGAAGCGGCAGCTTACGATGCACCGGAAAATGCACTCCGTTACGTGTACGATGAGGGGGAAACGAAATGACGACATTAAGTTTAATCGAAGCCATTAACAGTGCGATCAAAGAAGAGATGGAACGCGATGACTCCGTCTTCGTCCTCGGAGAAGACGTCGGCGTCCGCGGCGGTGTTTTCCGCGCGACACAAGGATTGCTGGAACAGTTCGGGGAAGAACGTGTCATCGACGCGCCACTCGCTGAGAGTGCGATTGCCGGAGTTGGAATCGGCGCAGCGATGTACGGAATGCGTCCAATTGCTGAAATGCAGTTTGCGGATTTCATCATGCCGGCCGTCAACCAAATCGTCAGTGAAGCGGCAAAAATCCGTTACCGTTCGAACAATGACTGGTCATGCCCGATCGTCATCCGTGCACCGTTCGGCGGCGGGATTCACGGTGCCCTTTACCATTCCCAATCCGTCGAAGCGATGTTCAATTCGACGCCGGGCTTAAAAATCGTCATTCCGTCTAATCCATATGATGCGAAAGGTTTGCTGAAAGCAGCCATCCGTTCAAACGATCCTGTCCTGTTCTTTGAACATAAACGCGGCTATCGTCTTCTCAAAGGTGAAGTGCCGGAAGGAGACTATACTGTTGAAATCGGTAAAGCCGATGTCAAACGGGAAGGTGAAGATTTAACGGTCATCACGTACGGTCTTTGTGTTCAGTTTGCCCTTGAAGCAGCGGCGCGTCTTGAGAAAGACGGCATCGATGTTCATATTCTTGATTTACGGACGGTTTATCCGATTGACCGGGAAGCGGTCGTCGCGGCAGCCCGGAAAACTGGAAAAGTCTTGCTCGTGACAGAGGACAACAAAGAAGGCAGTGTCATGAGTGAAGTATCCGCCATCATCGCAGAAGAAGCGTTGTTTGATCTCGATGCACCGATCGAGCGTCTCTGCGGTCCGGATGTACCGGCGATGCCATACGCTCCGACGATGGAGAAATTCTTTAACGTCTCGAGTGAAAAAATCGAGGACAAAATCCGGACGCTGCACGCGTACTAAGGAGGAAACGTCAATGAAAACCGAAACATTAACGATGCCACAGCTTGGTGAGAGTGTAACGGAAGGGACGATTTCCCTTTGGCTCGTCAAACCAGGTGATACGGTCAAAAAGTATGATCCGATTGCGGAAGTCATTACTGATAAAGTCACGGCAGAAGTACCGTCGTCGTTTGACGGCGTCATCGACAAACTGCTTGCTGAAGAAGGAGATACGCTGCAAGTCGGAGAAGCAATCGTAACCTTGCAAGTCAGCGGCGGATCGACAGAAGTCGCGGCAACGGAAGAAGCTGTTCCGGCGACTGAAGAAACGCCGGTCTCGAGTGATCAGTCGATGAAGAAACGTTATTCACCAGCCGTTTTGAAGTTGTCGGCTGAACACGGCATCGATTTGGAACAGGTTTCGGGGACGGGTGCCGGTGGCCGGATTACCCGGAAAGACTTGTTAAAAATTGTCGAAACCGGACAAATCAAGCAACCGGATACAGTCGAAGCACCGACGATTGAGTCGGTTCCGGCAGCAAAACCGGCTGAGCAACGGGAATCCGCGCAACCGTCACGTCCGCAAGCATCTAAATCAACTGCAAGCACGACAGAAGACGGAGACATTGAAATTCCGACAGCGGGTGTCCGCCAGGCAATCGCAACGAACATGGTCCGTTCTAAGCACGAAGCACCGCATGCCTGGTTAATGATTGAAGTTGACGTGACAAACTTGGTTGAAGCCCGGAACCGGCATAAAGACGCTTTCTTCAAACAAGAAGGCGTAAAATTGACATTCCTGCCGTTCTTTATGAAAGCCACGGTTGAAGGCCTAAAGAAACATCCGATCATGAACTCGACATGGGCGGGTGACAAGATCATTCAGAAAAAAGCGATCAACCTGTCACTGGCAGTCGCGACACAGGAAGCACTATTCGTACCGGTCGTCAAAAATGCCGACGAGCTCAGCATTAAAGGACTTGCCCGGTCGATTGATGATTTCGGTAAACGCGCGCAAGCCGGACGCCTGTCATCAAGCGAAATGCAGGGCGGAACGTTTACGGTCAACAATACCGGATCATTCGGATCGATTCAGTCAGCACCGATTCTGAACTTCCCGCAAGCCGCAATCTTATCCGTCGAATCGATCGTTAAACGTCCGGTCTGGGTCAACGGGATGTTCGCAGCACGCGATATGGTCAACCTCTGTATGTCGATTGACCACCGGGTGCTCGATGGACTCGTGGCCGGTCAATTCCTGCAGACAGTCAAACAGTCACTCGAATCAATTGACCCGAATCAACTGTCTTTATATTGATTCAGACAAATCTGTTGACAGAAAACGGTTTCCAACGTAACATAAAAAACAATTAAACAATACAGACGCAATGACGAAGAGAAGTAACCTATGAAACGATTCAAGAGAGCTGATGGGTGGTGCGAATCAGTATCGGGAAACAGGTGAATGGACTTCTGAGCATCAGACCGAACTTACAGTAGGCTCTGACGGGTACCTTCCGTTATCAGGGACGACGAATCAGGGTGACCGGTTCGTTCGAGGGGACTAGCACTAGTCAACGAAGGTGGTACCGCGGGTTTTCCCGTCCTTCATGTTTATCATGAATGGATGGGAAAACCCTTTTCGTATTCAATTGAATAAATAAATCGATGAATGAGTTAAGTAATCAGACAAATCGTTGTTTCAGAGAGCGGAAGAATGGTGGGACTTCCGTACAAGGATGTGTGATGAATGGTCTCATGAGAGCAGGACTGAACGGTAAGTAGGTCGTGACGGAAGCCCCCGTTATCTCAGGCTACGATGTCTCGTCAAGAAGCATCGGAAAGAGTGGGAACGTTTTTGTTCCAATTGTGAGGTGGCACCGCGAGTCTATCGTCCTCCATACGGCATTTGCTGTATGGAGGACTTTTTTTATATCAGGAGGCGAACAGGATGATCGAGACAGAACAATTGATAATCGAACAAATCGAAATGAACGGCGATGAGTTAACACCGATTTCGATCTTTTTACATCTGGAAGGAGACCGGAAATGTCTGCTTGAAAGTTCGGCGAGCGGCGGGAACGGTCGCTACTCGATCATCGGTGTTAATCCGGTTGAACTGCTTCGGGCGGAAGGCAGTCAAGTGACACGACATCATCTTCAGACGGAAGAAACCGTAACGATGACAGGAAATCCGGTCCAACTTCTGCAACAGTCTGTGACACGGGGAACAACGGATTTCGAGTTTCCATTTTTAAGCGGCGCAATCGGCTATGTCGGCTATGATGCGATTCGGGCCTATGAAAACATCGGACCTGTGCCGGACAGTGATCGGAATTTACCGGACGCACTGCTTGCGGTCTATGACGAAATCATTTTATACGATCATTTGGAACACCGCGTGCATTTGATTCATACGTCACTCGGCGGGCTGACCGACCGGCAGGAGATGGTACGGAAGCTGCATATCCGTAAAACGCAGCTCGAACAAACCGGTCAACAGACGCGGATCGAACGGCCGCTTGAAAATATCGTCTACCAACCGCAGATTGAGAAAGAAACGTTCATCTCGCTCGTCGAGCAGGCAAAACAGCATATTCGGCAGGGTGATGTCTTCCAACTGGTGCTGTCACAACGGTTAGACGCAACATTCGCCGGTGATCCGTTCCACTTTTACCGGAAGTTGCGGCAGGACAATCCGAGCCCGTACCTCTTTTACATTGATTTGGGAGAAGTCATCGTCCTCGGCGCATCCCCGGAAAGCCTGGTTCAAGTCAAAGGCCGTCATGTCACGACGAATCCGATTGCCGGGACACGCCCCCGCGGCAAAACAAAACAGGAAGACATACAACTGGCGGATGAGTTACTGAACGACGAAAAAGAGCAGGCTGAGCACCGGATGCTCGTTGACTTGGGTCGAAACGATCTCGGTCAAGTCTGTCAGATCGGCAGCATTCATGTTTCACGGCAAATGGAAATCGAACGCTTTAAAAATGTCATGCATCTCGTTTCCGTCGTCGAAGGGACACTGGCGGAAGGAAAGACAGGGGCAGACGCCTTGATTTCTTGTCTGCCGGCAGGTACGGTCTCCGGAGCTCCGAAAATTCGGGCGATGCAACTGATCAATCAATACGAGACAAAAAAGCGCGAAGTGTATGCCGGAGCCGTCGGATATTTTGATGTCAGCGGGAATCTTGATTTTGCGCTTGCGATCCGGACGATGGTCATCCAGCACGGAAAAGCGTATGTTCAGGCCGGAGCGGGTATAGTCTATGACTCTGATCCGACCTTGGAGTATGAAGAGACGTTGCACAAAGCGAAGTCACTACTGGAGGTTTGGAAATGATTGTACTGATTGATAACTATGATTCTTTTACCTATAACCTGTATCAATATGCGGCTGTCTACGATGACATCCAGGTCATCCGAAATGATGCGATTGAAGTGACTGCACTGGCTGACATGCATCCCGACGGTATCATCTTATCACCGGGTCCGGGAAATCCGGATGACGCCGGCATCTGTCTCGACGTGATTAAGACCTATTCCGGAAAAATCCCGATTCTCGGTGTCTGCCTCGGACATCAGGCGATCGGTCAAGCCTTTGGCGGACACGTCATTGAAGCGGATGAAATCCGGCACGGGAAAACCTCAACCATCAAACAAACCGGACGCCTGTTTACCGGTCTTCCGGAACGATTCGACGTCATGCGTTATCACTCGTTGATTGTCGACCGGACGACCTTACCCGAAGTACTTGAAGTAACGGCAACGACGGATGACGGCATAATCATGGCACTCGAACACCGTGACCATCCGACC
This sequence comes from Exiguobacterium sp. K1, assembly GCF_033721435.1. Lineage (NCBI taxonomy): Bacteria > Bacillati > Bacillota > Bacilli > Caryophanales > Exiguobacterium > Exiguobacterium sp. K1. The sequence goes on from NZ_JAOTIT010000003.1 coordinate 268,121, forward strand.
TACGGGATTCAGTTTCACCCGGAATCGATCGGAACACCATTTGGACAAGAGATGATTCAACGATTTATCGAATTGACGAAGGAGTGACAGGAATGAAGGACGTATTAACAAAACTGGCAAACGCCAATCATCTTCGTTTTGAAGAAATGCAACAAGCGGCCCGTGAACTGTTTGCAGAAGACGTCACGGACAGCGAAATCGCAGCTTTTCTGATTGCCTTAAAAGCAAAAGGGGAAACAGCGGAAGAACTGGCCGGCCTCGCCTCAATCATGCGTGAAGTCGCTGTCGACATTCCGGTATCGGGAACAGATTTCATCGACAATTGCGGCACAGGCGGTGACGGATCCCAGTCCTTTAATATCAGCACGACAGCGGCGTTTGTCTTAGCCGGTGCCGGGGCGAAGGTTGCGAAACACGGCAACCGTAGTGTCTCCAGTAAAACAGGGAGCGCCGATGTGCTCGAAGCCCTTGGTGTCCCGCTTGATGTCTCAATGGAAGAAATTGCGACGTTACTTGAGACAAACGGGATTGCCTTTCTGTTCGCCCAACGGATGCATCCGCGTGTCAAACAAATCATGAAAGTCCGTCGTGATTTACGGATTCCAACGATTTTTAATCTGATTGGTCCGCTTACGAATCCGGTACCCCTTAAAACACAGTTGCTCGGTATTTACCGGGAAGATTTACTGGAGACGATGGCTTTGACATTGCATCGTCTCGGACGAAAACGTGCCATCGTCCTGCACGGCGCATGCGGCATGGATGAAGCTTCACTCGCCGGAACCAATCAATTGGTGTTGCTTGATCAAGGTGAATTGATCCGGTTCAGTCTGCATCCGGAAGAAGTCGGATTATCTGTCGCTCCGATTGAAGCCATCCGCGGCGGAACGGCAGCGGAAAATGCAGAAATTCTGTTACGGGTTCTGCGTGGAGAAGCGGGTCCATACCGGGATACGGTGTTACTCAATGCCGGAATCGCCCTGTTTGCCGAAGGACGGGTCGAAACGATCCGAGAAGGAATTGAACGATCGGCGGAAAGCATCGATTCCGGCCGGGCACTTGAAAAATTACAGTATTTACAACGGATGAAACAACAGGAGGCAATCGGATGAATATTTTAGACCGTATCATTGAAACGAAACGACAGGAAGTCGCCCGCTTGAAGATCGACGGTGTGGCACAAGCAGAGGCGCGACAACTCAACCAATCGATCCATCAATCACTCGGCGGAACCGATTTATCCGTCATTGCCGAAATCAAACGGGCGTCCCCGTCAAAAGGCGATATCTCATTAAACGCCGATCCGGTGGCACAGGCGAAACGATATGCCGAAAGCGGGGCGACGGTCATTTCCGTTCTGACCGACCAGACCTATTTTAAAGGAAGCATGGAAGATTTGGCGGCTGTCACGAAAGCAGTCGACGTCCCGGTCCTGTGCAAGGATTTTATGATTGACCGGATTCAGATTGATTTGGCAAAAGCGCATGGTGCGAGTTTGATTTTATTGATTGTTGCAGCGCTTGATGACGAGACGTTAGACGATTTATACGCGTATGCCTATGCGAGTGGTCTCGAAGTGTTGGTCGAAGTGCACGATGCAGTAGAACTCGAACGGGCAGAGCGGTTGCAGGCGAAAATCATCGGCATCAACAACCGGAATTTGAAAAAATTCGAAGTGAGTCTCGACACATCACTCGAACTGCTGAAGACGAAGTCACCGGGTGTCCGCTATATCAGTGAGAGCGGCATCAAGACCGTTGCAGAAGCACAGATGCTTCATGCAGCAGGAGCGGACGGGATTCTGATTGGAGAAACACTGATGCGGGCGGAGAATCCGGCAGATTTCATTGAAGCCGTCAACGGAGTCAAACATGACACGTATTAAATTCTGCGGGCTGAAGCGGGCGGAAGACGTCCGGTACGCTGTAAGACTGGCAGATTATATCGGATTCGTCTTTGCCCCGAGCAAACGTCAGGTCACAGTGACAGAAGCGGCACGGCTTCGGACAGAAATTCCAGAGACGGTTCAGGTCGTCGGCGTGTTCGTCTCGCCGACGAAACAGGAAGTCGAAGAAGCGGTCGAACAAGTCGGACTGGATTTCATTCAGCTTCATGGTCCGGTCGTGGACGAAATCTATCACGAAAAACAGGTGCCGGTCATTCAGGCACTCGCAGCCGGATCACAGGCTATGATTCATCCGGAAGCGGATTATGTCTTGTTTGATGCGCCGGAAGCCGGCAGCGGACAAACCTTCGATTGGACGACCGAGTTACAGATCGATCAACCGATGTTTGTCGCAGGCGGTCTGAATCCGGATAATGTCAAACAAGTAATCGACCGATACGAACCGTTTGCCGTCGATGTCTCGAGCGGAATCGAAACTGATGGTCAAAAAGATCAAACAAAAATGCAGGCATTTCATGATGCCGTAAAGGAGACTTTCTAATGACACGTTATTCACAACCGGACGCTTTAGGACAGTACGGGATTTATGGAGGACGTTATATCCCGGAAACGTTGATGCAGGCTGTTCTCGAACTTGAACAAGCCTATGCCGAAGTGAAGGAAGACCCGGCATTTCGTGAACGGATGAATGATTTGCTGGAAAACTACGTCGGCCGGCAAACTCCGCTTTATTATGCGGAACATTTGACGCGGACAATCGGCGGCGCCAAAATCTACCTGAAACGGGAAGACTTAAATCATACCGGAGCGCACAAAATCAACAATACGATCGGACAAGCCTTACTCGCTGAGCGGATGGGGAAACGTAAAATCGTCGCCGAGACCGGAGCGGGACAACACGGTGTCGCGACAGCAACCGTTTGTGCACTGCTTGATCTCGAATGTGTCATCTTCATGGGCGAAGAGGATATCCGCCGCCAGGAACTAAACGTCTTCCGAATGGAGTTGCTCGGCGCGAAAGTCGTGTCCGTCACCCAAGGAAGCCGGACGTTAAAAGATGCCGTCAATGAAGCATTGCGCTACTGGGTCAAACATGTCGACGATACGCATTACTTGATGGGCTCCGTTCTCGGACCACACCCGTTTCCGGAAATCGTCCGTGACTTCCAGGCAGTGATCGGACAAGAGACCCGGACACAAATCCTTGAAAAAGAAGGCAAGTTACCGGAAGCTATCGTCGCCTGCGTCGGCGGCGGCAGTAATGCAATCGGAATGTTCCACCCGTTTATCGATGATGAAGAGGTTGCCTTGTACGGAATCGAAGCAGCCGGTAGCGGACTCGAGACGGAGAAACACGCCGCGACGATGTCGAAAGGTGAAGTCGGAGTCTTACACGGCTCGATGATGTACCTGTTGCAGGATGAGCACGGTCAAGTGACGGAAGCACACTCGATTTCAGCGGGACTTGATTATCCGGGCGTCGGACCGGAACACAGCCTGTTAAAAGACATCGGCCGCGTCCAGTATGAAGCGGTGACAGATCAGCAGGCACTGGATGCCTTGCAACTGCTTTGCCAAAAAGAAGGCATCATTCCCGCACTCGAATCAGCTCATGCCGTTGCCCATGCAACGGAACTTGCGAGAGGGATGCAACCGGAAGAAGTCGTCGTCATCTGTCTCTCAGGACGCGGCGATAAGGATGTCATGACCGTCAGAAATGCCTTAAAGGGGGAAGCATGATGCGATTAGAACAAGCGATTCGCACAGTCAATGCACGTGGTGAAAAAGCCTTTATCCCGTATGTGATGGGAGGAGACGGAGGCATCGACCGTCTGCCGGATATTTTAGCGTTCCTCGAACGATCGGGTGCGACGGCAATTGAAGTCGGTGTCCCGTTTTCCGATCCAGTCTCCGATGGTCCGGTCATTCAGGAGGCAGGTTTGCGGGCACTGGCGGATAATATCAGTCTGAAGGATGTTCTCGAAGCAATCCGGATTGCCCGTCAGTCGACGAGCGTGCCGATTGTCGTCATGACGTACTTGAATCCGATTTTCCGCTTCGGCATTGATACTTTTTTATCGACCTGTCGTGAAGTCGGCGTCGACGGACTGATTATTCCTGATTTACCGCTCGAGCAAAGCGATCAGTTTTTTGCCGGACGCGATAAACAGGACATCGCACTCGTTCAACTGGTGTCTTTGACAAGTCCGATGGAACGGATTGAGAAACTGGCGGCGCACAGTGAAGGATTCCTCTATGCTGTGACCGTTAACGGAACGACCGGCGGACAGACTAACTTCGGGGATTCGCTCGAACAGCATTTGGCGAAAGTAGCACAGCTGAGTCCGGTGCCGGTTATGGCCGGTTTCGGAATCAGTACGCCGGAACATGTCCGTCAACTGAGTACAAGCGTTGCCGGTGTTATCGTCGGCAGCAAGATTGTCGAATTGTTGCAGCAGGGAGATGAAGCGGCAATCGAACAGTTGATGGCTGCCCGTCTGCCGGACGTGACCGTGTAAAGGAAAAGACGCAAAAAAAGGTGCCGGGATTTTAAATCCGGCACCTTTTTGCAGTAACTTCTGTTTTATTTGTCGGCATGACTTTTTAAGACGTCCGCGACGAGTCCGGAGACATACGGACTGCCCCGGTCCTCCTGTTCGACCGATTCAATCATGATGGCAACGAGCAGATCTTTTCTGTCATTGTCATAACCGACGAAAAAGCCGTTTTCCTGTCCGTTTTCTTCGCCTGCTTTTTTTAATTCGGCCGTACCGGTCTTACCGGCGACTTTAATCTCAGGGATTTCGGCCGGTAAGGAATAACCGGCATGGACGACGTCATACAGATCGTCACGGATCATGGCGGCATCTTTTACTTCGAGGAGATCTTTTTTCCAGACCTGTTTGGTTTCTTCCTCAGCGAGCAATGTCGGTCGGTAAATCGTTCCGTCCGTCAGGAAGATTTCGTACATCGACGCAAGGTGCAGGATGTTCGTCAGCATTTGTCCTTGCCCGTAAGACGTATCCATCAGCTGTCCGTCGGAAGCAATCGAGCCGTCATTTGAAATTTGTGATGCCCGCATCGGATAGGTGAAGGGAATCTTTTCACCGTATCCGAGTGCTTCCAGACCCGAAGTAAACGTTTTGGTTCCGATCTGTTCAAGTGTTGATTTTGCAAAGTAGACATTATCCGAGTAAACGAGCGCATTATGCAGATTGACCGGATCCGGTGTTTCATGAATCCGGGTGACGTTAAAACCGTTGATCTTCGTTTTTAACCCGTCAATCGTATAGGCTTTTTCCGGATCAAGTGTCTTGCTGTTTAAGCCGACTGCTGCCGTCAACGGTTTTTGGGTCGACCCGGGTGCGAAGGCACTCGTGAACCGGTTTAAGAGCGGTTGATCGGGATCGTTCGTCAATGTATCGAGCCGAGCCTGGGAAATGCCCGTCGTAAACTCGGACGGATCAAATCCCGGTGAACTTAGCAGGACCCGTGTTTCACCTGTCCGTGGGTCGATGACGGCTGCGGTTCCCGGATCATCTTTCATCGTCGCATAAGTCGTTTGCTGTAACTTGCCGTCAATCGTCAGTTGGATGTCTTGTCCATCCTTCGCTTTTGTCTCTGCGACATTAACCGTTGATTGATCCGGTTTAACGATCTCGATTCGGGCACCCGATTTCCCGCGTAATGTTTCGTCGAGGACCTGCTCGAGCCCGCGTTTTCCAACTTGTTCACCGGCCTGAATCGTTTGTTTCGATTGTTTGATGTCATCCGCTGTCGCCGAACCGGTATAGCCGATCAGATGGGAAGTCGCTTTGCCAAACGGATAGGCCCGGACTTCTGTTTCCTTGACGCTGACACCATCAATCTGTTTCAGACGATTGATTTGTGTTTTGTCGTTTACGGTATATGTTTTCAACGGAACGAACTGTCCGTCTTTGACCCAGCTGGCGGCGAGCGCCTCTTCGATCGCTGAGACAGGACGGTTCAATTGTTTGGCGAGCGTTTTAAGATCGTTGATTTTACCTGCGACCGCACCGACCTCGTATCCGGTTCCGGTCGTGGCAAGAGGTTGCTTTTTCGTATCAAGCAAATCACCGCGTTTCGCCTCGAGTGTCGTCAATTGAATCTTGTCTTCTTTTTTAAAATCCTTTAGAACAAAGGAAGAATCCCAGTTGATGTACCAGTTTTCCGTATCTTTCTGTTTTTCAAACGTCAACGGAATTTCTTTTTTATAAGAAACGGGTCCGGCCAACGTCTCAAAAGAAATCGTGACCGGTAAACTTGCCTGTTCCTTATCCTCGTTTTTGTCTGTTTTCGTCCGTTTGACGGAAATATTTTTAATCGCAAGAGATTCTGCTAGTTTTTTCGTCCGATCCACGAATTCCTTTTTACCATAAGTTTTTTTCGTTTCTGTACTGGCATACTCCGCGTACATTTTTTCATAATCCTGTTTTTCCCATAACTTAATATAGGCGTCCAATCGTTCTTCCGGTGTCGGTTGATCCTGACATCCGGCAAGTATCGTCAGCACGAAGCTGGTTGAAAGCAGAAGCGGGAGTGTCTTCTTCAAGGGAAATCCTCCTTTTGCGAACAGTCTGTTTTACAACCGTACCATTCTTTCGGAAGGATTTCATCTTGAACGAACGACAAAAAACTCACACGAAGACAAACATTCGTGTGAGTAGAGTTTACATCTTAATTGAAGTAGTTGAGCGGGTTGACGCTGTTTGCTGCATATGTACCGCTGTAGACATAACTACCGCGATGCATTTCGAAGTGAAGGTGAGCACCAAAAGCATTGCCTGTTGCACCAATCGTCCCGATCTTTGTGCCTTTGGCAATCGTTTGCCCAACAGACACGGAACGGCTGTTTAAATGAGCATAGACTGTCGTATATGAGACACCATTGACAGTACTTTTCATCATGATGTGATTACCGTAGGCCCCGTAATACCGGGAAGTGATGACGGTACCGCCGGCAGAGGCATAGACCGGTGTGCCTGTTGGTGCGCCGATATCGATTCCGTTATGGAAGGTATAGCCGTAGACACCGCTTGCCCCGCCGTATCCCTGAGTAATCGGACCGCTTGCCGGACGCGAAAATCCGCTAGATGCTTTAGTTGATGTCGTGACACTGTATTTTTTTGCATATGTAGAAGAAATGTAGCGGGATGCGCCGCCGTAAGAAATTTTTGTCCAAGATCCGGAAACACCTAAATAATTGAAGGTTTGACCGGAATTAACACTGCCGACGACTTTATACGCAGTCGATGGACCCGTTCGAACCCGTAACCCGTCCGCTGTTACTTTAACTTTATACGTTGTTGCTGCTTCAACCTTTTCGGTAGCCGTTGTAGCGAAACCAGAAACCATCAGTGCTGTCATTGTCATAGTTGTAATCATGCGTTTCATGTAGAAGTTCCTCCTAAAATGTGAAAGACGACGGACGATTATGTAAGGGAACAAGACCCTTTCAAAGTTGTAAGATATGGAGTTCATGTACTTAATATGTATAAATATTTTCTTGCTAGAATGATTATAGCATCGCAAATAACACAAAAATATTTCAATTTCATTGCAAGGTTATAGTTGTATAACATATATTGTAATGGATAATATTTCATTTATTATCTGAATTTGTTTTTGTAAAAATAGAAATTGAGAGTTTTCTTTTAAGAAAACATTAAAAAACGTGATGATGCGCCCAGGCATATCATCACGAATATAGGCTATAAGGATTACTTGGATACAGGAGCGAAAACTGTTAAATGTTGACTTAAAACCTGAACCGTAACGGGAAGATGACCCGCTGTGTCGCCGTCAGCATTAATCGGAAGACGTTCTTTTGAATCGACATGAACTTCTTTTGTCGTAAAGTATTCGACTTGATCGGCATCGGAAATCTTTCCGGTCAATAATTTCGGTAAGGCCTGTAAGGCATCAAAGAAACCAAGCTGTTTCACGATGAAGACATGTAACAGTCCATCATCCACACGGGCATCCTTTGCGAATGATTCGAAACCACCAACAGAATTAGTCAAGGAAATGATCAGAAGAGGCGTTTCACCGTCAAACGATTTTTCTGCCGCCGTCAGGCGAATCGGATAGGGGCTGTGATCCTTAAAGGCTTTTAATCCTTCGATGAAGTAGGCGACGGAACCGAGTGATGTTTTTTGTTCGACACTGACTTCTTCGACCGCTTCAGCGATTAACCCGACCGCGATGACGTTCATGAAATAATGATCATCATATTTTCCGATATCGAGTGAACGGGAAGGGGCATCCTCTAAGACGCTGATCGCCTCCTCGGGTTCCGTCGGGATGTGTAAGGCACGCGCTAAATCATTGACCGTCCCGAGAGGCACTATTCCGAGTGTCGGACGATGCTCCTGTTCCGCGATACCAGTGATGACTTCATTCACTGTGCCATCCCCGCCCATGGCGACGACAGCGTCATAGTGGCCGAGTGCAGCTTGTGTTGCGAATTCAGTTGCATCGAGTTCTTTTTCCGTGAAGCGTACATCGACTTCCGTAAATCGTTGAGCCAATGTTCCTTCCGCGAGTTCCGCATGTTTTTTACCGAGTTCTTTACCGGACGACGGATTGATGATGAGCATGACTTTTGACACGAATGATTCCTCCTTTAATTCTACCTGTTCCTATTTTCCCAAGATTGCATAAACATAATCCTGGACAGAAAAAAACCTTGGACATGACTTCTGTCGATGTCCAAGGCAATCCTGAAATTAACGGCGAGCGATTGATGGTGGGGATGCTTCTCCTGCTGCCGGACGAACGATTTCTTCTTCGTCCCAACACTCTGTATTTTCGATACCGAGAGCTTTCGCCGAGAAAACAGGATCAAGTCCTTTTTTCCGTTGTTCCTGGTAATCGTTGATGACTTTCAGCGCGATGCCACCTAAAAGTGAGATGGCTGTCAAGTTGATCAAGGTCATACCGGCCATGAAGAGGTCGGCAAAACTCCAGACCATTCCGAGACTGAGAACAGATCCGATGAAAACGAAAGCCATTGTCGCAATCCGGAATCCGAAGACGGCAGCCGGACTGTTTTTGATGAATTCAATGTTCGTTTCGCCGTAGTAATAACTGCCGACAATGGAACTGAAGGCAAACAGGAAAACACAGACTGCGATGAAAGCCGGGGCAACAGCTCCAAGCTGTTCGCCTAAAGCATTTTGTAACATCGCAATTCCTTCACCGTTTCCGGCAGCATAGCTGTCACTCAACAAGACGATGGCAGCAGTTGCTGTACAGACGATCAGTGTATCGAGGAAAACACCCAGTGTCTGGAGGAACCCTTGTTTTGCAGGGTGCGAGACTTCAGCCGCAGCAGCAGCATTTGGTGCTGAACCCATTCCGGCCTCGTTCGAGAAGAGACCCCGTTTAACACCAAGTGAGATAGCTGCTCCGACAGATCCGCCGACGGCTTGTTCGATGCCGAATGCGCTCTTGAGAATCATCATGAAGACAGCAGGGAGTTCTGTGAAGTTCGTGACGACAACGAAGAGGGCAGCGATTAGATAAAGACCCGCCATGATCGGGACAACGACAGCAGAGAATTTCGCAACGCGGTGAACACCGCCGAAGATGACGAGTCCTGTCAAGACGACGAGAATACCGCCGATGACCGCTTTGTTGATCCCGAAGGCATTGTCAAAGGCAGCTGCGATCGTATTCGATTGAACCGAGTTGAAAATCAGGCCAAACGTGACGGCAATCAAGATGGCGAAAACAACGCCGAGAGCACGGTTTTTCAATCCTTTTTCGATGTAGTAGGCTGGTCCGCCGCGGTAAGCGTTGGTTTTACTGTCGCGGACTTTGTAGACCTGAGCGAGCGTGCTTTCAATCAAAGCCGTTGCTCCACCGAGCAAAGCGACCATCCACATCCAGAAGACGGCACCGGGACCGCCGAGCGTGATGGCAATCGTAACGCCGGCTAAATTACCTGTTCCGATCCGGGTAGCGGCACCGATGAAGAACGATTGCAGTGAAGTGATGCTTTCTCCTTCATCATCCGTTGTTTTCTCATTTTTATCGAGTGTGACGCGGAACATTTCTTTTAAGTACCGGAACTGAATGAATTTTGTCCGGATGGTGAAGTAGATGCCGACGCCGATTAATGCCGCGATTAAAACATAGGACCATAATAAGTTGTTGGCAAAATCGACTCCTGATTGTACTGCTTGCTGAAAGGCATCCATCTGAAAAATTCCTCCTCATGTATTGTGGTAAAATGGCTATAAGCTAAATTATACGAATTTTCAGATAATTATCAAGAGAAATTTTAAAACTTTTTTTCGGCAACTAATCGAATTAATTATTTAGAATGTAAAAGGAGAACTTGATTCAGAATGAGAAAAAAAGACCTGTCGATGATTACGACAGGTCAAAACAGGGTGATATATGGTTAGAGAATCATTCTACGGCAAGGAATTGTTCGTACAGTTCGTCAATCTTTTGAACCAGCTCTTCCCGACTGGTAGAAAGTTTCATCAATGCTTCGTAATCGCTTGTCTGTTCCAGTCGTGACTCCAGAAGAAAAAGCTCCTGCTCTGCCTGCTGGATGGTCTCTTCGAGTTGCCGGGAGGTTTGCATCGGAATCATCGAAGGTGCCGGTTGAGGTGATTTTTTATTTAAAGAAAGTTGTGTCGGTTCAGCGGCAGAGGGCGCGACAGTTCGTTTGCTTACCGCATACGCATATGGGCCGTGATACAGTGTCGGTGTTTGTCCGAGCCAAAGTGTTTTCGTAAACAGCCGATTTAAAAAGTAGCGGTCATGCGAAACAGCGATCAGCGTTCCGTTAAACGATTCAAGCGCCTCTTCGAGGGCATCCCGTGATTCGATGTCGAGATGGTTCGTCGGTTCATCAAGGATCAAGACGTTTAATTCCGAGTTGACAAGGATTGCGAGCATCAGCCGCATACGCTCGCCTCCGCTTAAAGCGGTCACAGGTAAAAAGACACGGGGTCCAAAAAATAAAAACTGGGCGAGCCGTTTACGGGCTGTCCCTTCATCACATACGATGTTTGACCGGAAGACATCGATTAACCGTTGATCGTCAGGAAAGTCGATGTGTTGGGATAAATAGCCGATTTTGACCGAAGGACCTTGGGAGATGAGACCGCTCGTCGGTTGAATATGACCTAACAACAATTGCAACAGAGTCGTTTTCCCACTTCCATTGGCACCGACGATGGCCAAGCGATCCTTGGCAACGATATCGACGGTTAAGGAGTGAAACAACGGTGACTCGGTGAAGGAAACGCCGACGTCCTCCAGACGATAGACCGTCCGGCTTGTTTTACCTTGTGCCGTAAACGTAAGATCCGGTGTCTCGGCCTCAAGCTTCGGACGTTTGATCCGTTCGATTCGATCCAGCGCACGTTCCATTGATTTTGCTTTCCGGAACAGCTTTTCGCTTGGGGGAGAAGCTTCATTGGCCCACTGCCGGAGACGGCGGATCGCGTCCTTCATTTGCTTGATCTTTTTTTGCTGTTCCTGATAGGCATGGAATTGTTCAAGTAAAAGACGTTCTTTTTCCGTCATGTAGTACGTATAGTTTCCATGGTAGAGCCGGACTTCACCATCTTCGAGTTCGGCGATGCTCGTCACGACCGTATCAAGAAAGACGCGGTCGTGAGACACGAGTAAGACGGCGCCGGCATAGTGTGCTAAAAATGACTCGAGCCATTCGACGGCGTCCAGATCGAGATGGTTAGTCGGTTCGTCAAGAATCAACAAGTCAGGTTCACTTAACAGCATCCGTCCGAGACAGATTTTTGTTTGTTCACCGCCGCTGAGCTGATCGAACGGACGATCAAGTAACGGATGAAGCCGTAAACCGTTAATCATCCGGTCGACTTTAGACTCCAGTAAATAGCCGCCTTGCCGCTCGAATGCTTCGGTCACCTTCGTATAATGTGCAAGCAATGACTCGAGTTGATCGATTTTCGTTGCCATCTCTTGTTCGAGCCGGTGCAACGATTGCCGTAAGTCGAGTAAAGGGGCGAACGCGGTCCAGAGGACGTCATGACCGGTCATGTGAGGATCGAATACCGGCAATTGTTCCAAATAACCGATGGATAGCCCGCTTTTTTGGTAGATGGTTCCGGTGTCAGGTGAATCAAGCCGGGCCAGTAAACGCAGGAAAGTCGTTTTCCCGCTCCCGTTACGTCCGATCAAGCCGATGCGGTCATGTGACTGGATAAAGAGGGACACATCCGTTAAAATATCGTCGCCTCCGAATTGTTTGGACAGGTGTTGGATGTCGCAGATCATCATATGAATTTTCCTCTCTGACGCATCAAAAAAAGGAGAGCGCAAACAGCACTCTCCTTCACCAGTGGAAGATGCGCTTTGCTTTATTTTTCAAGTATAGAGTTCTTCAAAAAAGGACAGACTAGTCCCTTAGAACGCCATTCCATGAAAAATCGCGCGCAACAGATACAGTTGTTCCATCAACCAATGCTTACACGCAGCAAAACCCATCTTTCCACACCACCTTTTCTCATTCGATGACTCTATTTTACCATGCCACCGGGAATGAAAGGAAGAGCAGATTATTTAAATAAACCGGCGATGGAATTAAAGAAGGCACTTAAACCGTCAAACAGTTTGGCAAAAAATCCTTTTGTTTCTTCCGATGTCGCAAAGGACTGGATGTTTTGTCCGGCATCCTTCAGTCCCGTCTCAATCTGTCCCCAGTTAAGATCAGCTTTTTCCATTTGGTTAAACAGACCGGTCAAGCGCTCCATTTGGGCATCGGACAGATTGATATTGTTGTTTTGAATGACTTGGACGATGACATTCTCGATTTCGACTTTCGTCTCCGGTTTTTGCTTCGCGATTTCGGCTTTGATTTCGTTCATCAAGTCGGCGACTTTATCCGTCCCGACGGTTTTTCCGACATCTGATGTGACCGATAATTCTTGTTGGGCTAAATCTTTCCGTTCATCCGTCAGTTTGATACCGGTCTCACTTGACGTTTGATCATAGGCTTTCATGATACCGGTCAAGGCAGATGTACCGGTTACTTTATAAGGGGAAGTAATCGTAATGTCGGCATCGGTCACACCGGCCGTGACCAGCGCATTCAAATACATGTCTTTTGTGACCCACGTGATATTTTCGGTTGCGACGGACAGACCGTCGCCTTTTTCAGCCAATTCGATCTTGGCGGAGGAATACATATTGCCGCCGCGCTGGGACTGGGGAATGTTTTTCCCGAGATATTTTTCCTCATCGGCAGAAGTCGCGATGATCGGAGTGATGCCTTCCGGTGCATTGAGGCGGGACAAGACCCATGCTTTATCCTTTGCTCCGAGTGATTCTCCGAGTGTGATGATCGTTTTGTCGACGACCTGCTCGGCAGATGCGGCAGTAGGCAGTAATAACGTCGTGGCAAGTAATGCCGAAGCAGTCCATGTGATGGTTTTATTCATTGTCAAATTCCTCCGTAAGTTAAGTATCAGGTACTAATTTCAGTCTAATCGACCGGTGACGGAAGAGAATCGGTCTCAAGAACGAGCCGACATCGACCTTCCGTCATGTTCATTGTACAAAAAAACAATGGAAAGAAGGGGAGCATGTTCAGGATTGAATGAAATCATGTTACACTTGAAACAAATCGAATAGCGACCACTAGGGGAGTCAGTAGGCTGACTGAGACGACGGAGACGTGCGGACCCTTTGAACCTGATTAAGTTTGGACTTACGGAGGGAAGTGGCGTGACGGATCCTCTTTTTATGGTCTTTTCACGTCATGCCTGACATCAGGTGTGGCGTTTTTTTGATTACAAAAGGGGGAAGAAATATGAAATTCAGTGAAGAAATCCGGCAAGCAGCAAGACCGTACTGGGACAGCAGTTTTACGCATCCGTTCGTAACCGGTCTTGCAGACGGAACATTGCCGGAAGGGAAATTCCGGCATTACGTGCTGCAAGATGCCTATTACTTAAAACATTTCGCAAAAATTCAGGCACGTGCCGCTTCCAAGGCACAGGAATTCGCGACGATTGCGGAACTCGCGGAACATGCGACATCGACCTATGCTGCAGAACTGAGCCTGCACCAGTCGTTTTTTGAACCGCTTGGAATTTCGGACGAAACATTAGCCCGATTCGAGCCGGCCCCGACCGCATACGCCTATATTTCACATATGCATCATGCAAGCGAAGGGACGCTCGGGGAGACGATTGCTGCCATCTTGCCGTGTTACTGGCTCTATTATGAGATCGGACAACAATTACAGACCGCTGCACCGGCTTCACCGATTTATCAACAATGGATTGCGACGTACAGTTCGGATTGGTTCGAGCGGGTGGTCTTTGAGCAGATCGACCGTTTGAATGAGCTGGCAACGCAAGCAAGTGATCAAGAACGTACCCGGATGAAGCAGCATTTCGTCAGAAGCTGTTATTACGAATTGATGTTTTGGGAAATGGGCTGGATAGAAGAGACATTTGAAAAAAGCCTGGCACAGATTATTACAACGACATCATTGAAATAAGACGAGACAACGTAAAAACACCGGATTCGCTTGTTGGCGGATCCGGTGTTTTCTATGGAAAAGATAAATCAGCTGTGGCGTTCAATCAAATCCGCGAGGCGTTGTTTCACCAGCGACGGATTTGTTAACTCCTGATTGGATAAGGAAAGTTTTGTCATCGTTTCGTCCGTACCCGCCATTTCGCTGAACAAAGAGCCGAGGCTGTGGGCACGACGGTCGATTTGAAGAACGATGTCGATGCCGGACCGGTCCTGCAACAAGATGACTTCGATTTCATCCAGTTTATGGGCATAATGCGTGCCGCGGGCAGAATATTCGAGTTCCTGCGCAATCGGTAAGTCTTTTCGGAAGCGGCCCGGTAATTTTTCTGTATCCGCTTTTTTCAAGCGGAATCCGAGATCTTCTATTGCTTCAAGAATGACGGATTGATAGTCGTTTGCCTTGACGACGACCGCATCATGATCGGACGGGTCGACCGCTTGCGCGATATCGAGACCGGTCTCGATCCAGGATTTCGATTGACTGACGGAGAGTGGTGTATTAAAAGGAACTTGCAGCGTGAACGGAATTTCGCGTTCGACACCGGCTTCGATGGTAAAAGGTGCTTCATTTAACGCAAACCGATCCAGTGTGAATGTCGTGAACGTTTTGCTGTCCCCAACCTCCTGTTTGTACTGGGTGTTGAAGGCAAGATAAATCCGTGCGATTTCCTGATCGACGTTACCGCCTTTGATATGGACGATTCCTTGAATCGTACCGCCGGGTTCGCAGTGTTCTTGCTCGAGGCGTGTGTCGACCGTTGCGGCACCGATACCGATTTGGGAAAGGATTTTTTTAAACATGTTATGTTCCTCCTTAAATTAAGTATGACGACTGAAAAGAAAGCTGACTTGCTTGTCGAACACGGATGAATTTGCTACAGTTTCGAAAGACCAAACAAAAAAGGACGGGACGATACGTGGAACTACATCAATTAAAAGACTTGCTCACGGAAAAACTGCAGGCGACTTCACTCATACACGCGACGATTAGCGGTCCGCGTCTGAAATCAAATGATCTCCGCCGAATCAAGGTAAAACCGATTCTACTTAGAGATACGTATGCAATCCAGTTAGAGTTTCAACATGAGCGGATCATTAAGCATGAGAATTTAAGTATAGAAGAATTTATTGTAAGAATGGACCAATTCTTTGACGAATTCCGTCAATTTTTATTCCGATTCGAAACGGAAGAAATCCAATTTCAACTCTCGAAGAAAATGAAAGTCTCCCTCAAGACGACTGCCAAAGAGCTGATCCAAGCAGACTTGTCGCATAACCGGAAGAAAAGTCACTTATTAGAGGACGGTGTACCGGTGCCGTTTTTAATCCGTTTAGGCGTCATGACGGAAGAGGGACAGGTCAAACGTCAAAAATACGACAAGTTCAAACAAATCAATCGTTTTCTGGAATTCGTCGAAGACAGTATCGCCGTGTTGCCGAAAGGACGCACATTACGGATTTTAGATTTTGGATGCGGGAAATCGTATCTGACGTTTGCTCTCTATCATTACTTGAAGATCGTCAAAGGTTTTGATTTAAATGTCACCGGTCTTGATCTTAAAAAAGAAGTCATTGAGGACTGTGCGGCGATCGCTGCTGATTTAGGGTATGATGATTTGTCCTTCCGTGTCGGTGATGTCCACGATTACGACCAGGACACAGAAGTTGACTTGATGGTGACGTTACATGCCTGTGACGTCGCGACCGATGTCGCACTTGCCCGTGCCGTTGATTGGAACGCATCAGTGATTCTCAGCGTTCCGTGTTGCCAAAAGGAATTAAACCGTCAACTGGATTGTTCACCGCTTGACGTCATGCTGCAACATGGGTTGATTCAAGAAAAGTTTGCTTCACTCGCGACGGATTCGATTCGGGCCGAGTTATTGACACTTGTCGGATACGAGACGCAATTGCTTGAATTCATCGATTTAGAAAACACGCCGAAAAACATCCTGATTCGGGCTTACAAAAATCCGAAACGGCCAACAGAAGAAAAAATCGACCGGTATATCGCTTTCCGGGAGCTGTTGCATGCAAAGCCGTATTTAGAACGTGAATTGAGCGGCAGACTTGGACAGATTTCATCGAAACTCGTACAATAAAGAAGACAACGAATTAAAGGGGGAAACAAATACAATGGATTTCCAAATGTATTTTGAAGATGTCGTTCAAACGGCACGTAAAGAAGCAGCGGCAGCCGGTTTTGAAGAATTGACGACGGCTGAGAGCGTCGATGAGGCAATGAAGCGCGAAGGACTGACGCTTGTCCTCGTCAATTCCGTTTGTGGATGTGCCGGCGGTATTGCCCGCCCGGCAGCTGCCTATGTCAACCGTATGGAAGGTGTCAAACCGGATCATTTCGTAACGGTATTTGCAGGACAAGACCGGGAAGCAACCGATCGGGCCCGTGAATACTTCGAAGGATATCCACCGTCATCGCCATCATTCGCTTTGATGCAGGATGGAAACATCCTGTCGATGGTCGAACGGTTTGACATCGAATCGTTTACAGCGGAAGAAGTCGTCGAGAAGTTAGAGTCACTGATTGAAATCTACGCTTAAGTAAATCAAAAACCTGCCCCTGCTTGAGGGGCAGGTTTTTTTATGAAACACCGTCCGTTGAACGAAAGTCGCTTGTCCTGAAATAAATGTAAGCGTTATCAACATAAGTGATTACTCATCAAATATGAATAAATCCGTATTTTATGCAATTTTTACAGATTATTATGCTTTACAATGAATAAATATTCGTATATTCTAAAAGCAATAAATCAGGTCGAACTTTTTAGTATTGAATTAGAAAAAAACATAAGTCATACTATTGTTAAAGTTCTGACAATTGAGCGTTGGAAGGGGAATTTATTGATGAAGAAATTAGCAGCAACGGCAATGGCAGGCATTCTAGCAGTCACAATGGCAGCATGTGGCGCTTCGGAGGAATCGACAGGGGATACGACAAAAAAGAACGATAAAGTATTGACGATGGGAACGTCAGCGGATTACTTCCCATTCGAGTATATCGATACAGCAAAAGGTGATGACATCGTCGGATTTGATGTGGCAATCGCCAAAGAAGTCACAAAAAACCTCGGATATGATTTGAAAATTGAGGACATGGAGTTCGGCAGTCTGCTTGGAGCGCTCAGTGCGGGACGTGTTGATTTCGTCATGGCGGGAATGACGCCGACCGACGAGCGGAAGAAAAACGCCGACTTCACGGATATTTATTTCCAGTCCAAAAACCTGGTCATGACGAAAGATAAAGCGATCGCGTCAGATGACGAGCTAAAAGGCAAGAAACTGGGTGTCCAGCTCGGATCGATCCAGGAAGCGTTGGCGAAGGACCGTTACAAAGACAGTGAAGCTGTTTCATTAAATAAAATTCCGGAAATCATTCAGGAGTTGAATACGGGCCGGATCGACGCCTTGATCATTGAAGACGCAGTAGCCGTCAAATACATGGATCAGGACAAAGCATTAAAAACGTATGAAATCAAAGAAGACGGGCCAACCGGTTCTGCCGTCGCCTTCAAAAAAGGGGACAAAATGCGTGACGACTTCAACAAAGAGTTGAAGAAGATGATCGACAACGGCGACATCGATAAACTCGCGGAAGAATGGTTCCAAAAAGAAGCAAAATAAGAGTAGTGCATAGGGGTGGGGGTAACCTCATCCCTTTTGTGCGACGTTAGGAGATTGGTTATGATAGACTTTACAAAGATTCAAGATTCAATCCCATATATTCTGCAAGGAATTCCAGTTCTATTTCAAGTCGTCATCGTCGCCGCGATTGCCGGTATGTTAATCGGGATTGTCGTCGCGGCGTTAAAAATCACGAAAAACGGATTTATTCGATTTATTGGTCATGCCTATACGGCGGTCTTCCGTGGAACGCCGTTGATTTTACAACTGGCAATCATTCATTTTGGGTTACCGCAGTTGACAGGGTACGTGACGACGGGGTATCAATCCGCCATCATCGCCTTTTCCTTAAACTCCGGGGCTTACATTTCGGAAATCATCCGGGCCGGCATTCAAGCCGTTGACCGCGGACAGTGGGAAGCAGCAGACGCCCTTGGTATTCCTTACATGAAACAGTTACGGTCGATCATCTTGCCGCAAGCGTTCAAAAATATCCTGCCGGCGATCATGAACGAGCTGATCACATTAACAAAAGAATCCGCTTTGATTTCGACCGTCGGTGTCCTCGACGTCATGCGCCGGGCGCAAGTCGTCGGTGGAGAGAAGGCCTTGTATTTTGAACCGTTATTGTTTGCAGGATTCGTCTATTTCGTACTTGTCATGGGATTGTCCTTGATTGGTCAGCAAGTCGAAAAAGCTATGAGAAAGAGTGGGTAATCATATGGAACCTATGATTCAAGTTACTGATCTATATAAGCAGTTTGGAAAACTAGAAGTCTTAAAAGGCATTACGACGACGGTCGGACGCGGCGAAGTCGTTGCCGTCATCGGTCCGTCGGGATCCGGGAAATCAACGTTCTTACGATGCATTAATTTGTTGGAACAGCCGACAAGCGGCACGATTAACGTCGATGGTTTTGAATTGACGAAACCGAAAGCAAACATCGCCAAGGCTCGTCAAAACATTGGCATGGTGTTCCAACAGTTTAATCTGTTCCCGCATAAATCGGTCCTCGATAACTTGATTTATGCACCGATTAACGTGCTTGGTCTCTCGAAAGATGCGGCTGTCAAACGGGCGGAAGTCCTGCTCGAACGTGTCGGTTTGGCCGAAAAGCGTGACAACTTCCCGAACCAGCTGTCGGGCGGTCAAAAACAACGGGTCGCGATTGCTCGAGCTCTCGCGATGGAACCGAACGTCATGCTGTTTGACGAGCCGACATCGGCGCTTGACCCGGAAATGGTCAACGAAGTGCTTGATGTCATGAAACAACTGGCAGAAAGCGGCATGACGATGGTCATCGTTACGCACGAGATGGGCTTTGCAAAAGAAGTTGCCGACCGCGTCCTGTTCCTCGATGAAGGCATTCTGATGGAAGAAGGCAGTCCGGTGGAACTGTTTGATCATCCGAAAACCGATCGCGCCAAAAAATTCTTGGAAAAAGTGTTATAACGAAAAGCGCCGACTCGATTCAATGAGTCGGCGCTTTTTTAAGACAGGGAGAGGTTTTTTATGCTTAACAAAGAGACGGAACGGTTCGTTCAGGAATTCCATGCAAATGATTTTTCCGGACATGATTTTTCCCACATCGAACGTGTCCGGAAGATGGCCTTACGGATTGCCGAAATCGAAGGCGGGAATGTCCGTATCATTGAACTCGCTGCACTGCTGCACGACGTCGCGGACAGTAAACTCGGCGGGACAAGTGAAAATGTCGACCAGTATTTAAGACCACGTGTCTCGGAGCAGGACCGCCTGCATATCCTCGACATCATCAACAGTTTATCGTTTAAAGGGGGTGACCGTCCGCCGATGAAGACACTGGAAGGGAAGATTGTCCAGGACGCGGACCGCTTGGACGCGATTGGTGCGATTGGGATTGCCCGGACATTTCAATTTGCCGGTCACTTTCAGGAACCGATGTATGTACCGGGACTCGCTCCCCGCGAGCCGGGTGACCGGACAGGGACGACAAGTGCCTTACACCATTTCGATGAAAAATTATTCCGTTTAAAAGATTTGATGAATACGAAGACAGCGAAGATCATTGCTGAAGATCGTCATCAGTATATGCGGGAATTCGTCGAACGGTTCAAGCAGGAATGGAACGGTCAATAATGATAAAAACAGGGATCTGCTCCTGATAGAGCGGATCCCTGTTCGTTAACTTAAGATGACAGCTGTAATCAGACCGAGGGAAGCGAACAGACCAACGATGGCTCCGCCTTCCTCATGCGCTTCCGGCATCATTGTTGAAGCGAGCATGGCAATGATACCGCCACTGGCAAAAGCACCAATCATCGCAAACTGCATATCCGGCAATTCTGATAAAATCGAATACCCGGCAAGGGAGGCGAGCGCGGAAATCAACCAGACGACTCCCCACATGACCAGGATTTTTTTCTTCGAGAAACCGTCTTTTTGTAATCCGGTCGTACTCGACAAACCTTCCGGGATGTTACTGACGAAAATGGCTGCGACAAGCGCGGCGCTGACATTTCCCGATAATAAACTGGCACCAATCATGATCGATTCCGGAATCGCATCAAGAATCGTTCCGAAAAAGATGGCAGTTCCTGTCCCTTCGTTTCCGCCGGATGAGCGTTTTCGTTTACTGGCCCCACGTGAGGAAACAAACATATCAAAAGCAGTGAACACGAGTGCCCCCACGATGAAGGAGATGCCGACAATCTTCGTCGTGGATTTATTTAGGGCTTCATCCAATAACTCAAACGTTGCCGCCCCGATTAAAATCCCTGTTCCAAACGACATCACGTATCCGATCAACCGTTGTTTAAGAGGGAGAAACAAACCAATCAAAGCTCCGATGACGACGGCTCCTCCAGCGATGGCCCCCCACATAAAAGCGATTCCCATGTAAACATCCTCCTTAGCTCTTTCCCTATCTGTATTACTATTTTCCTAAAAAAATGATTGATAAACATAGCTAGTTAAAAAAGCAGAAAAGGTAATCCGGAAACAAGGAAAAACGCCTTTCGCTGAAAAGGCGAGAGGCGTATTGTATGATCAAAACGGTTGTTTATTTAACCAATGCCCGCCGTCGAGGGCAATACATTCCCCATTTAAATAACTCGCTTGATCGGACAACATCCAGGTCGCTAGTCCGGCGATTTCTTCCGGTGTGCCGAATCGGCCGAGCGGGACGTTGCGGCGAATCCGTTCCGCATGTTCCGGTGACATGGCAAGTTTATCGGCGCCGCCGGTCCGTTCAATCGGTCCCGGACTGATTGCATTGATGCGGGCTCCGTATTTGTATCCCCATTCGACAGCAAGTGTTCGTGTCAGGTTCAGGACACCAGCTTTTGCCGCAGCACTCGGTGCGACACCGGCACCTGCCTGCCACGCGTATGAGGCAACGATATTCAAGATTTGTCCGCCCGATACGTTGTCTTCCTGCCAGCCTTTGACGAGGGCATGGGAACAGTTGAATGTCCCGTTCAAGACGATATCAATTACCGTTTTCCATCCGTTCGGTGAGAGTTCGTCCGTCGGACAGATGAAGTTACCAGCAGCATTGTTGATGAGGGCTTCCAGTTGTCCAAACTGTTGTCGGGTTTGATTGACAGCAGCGATACAGGCATCCGGATCCCGGACGTCCATTTGAATGACACTGTGGTGTCCACCAATCGCTTGTAAATCCTGATCGGTTTGCTGCAACCGTTCGGCATTCCGACCGGTCACGACGACATTCCACCCGGCCTCTTTTAAAGCGATCGCCATCGCTTTCCCCATTCCGCTCGTTCCACCTGTGACAAGTACTGTTTTTGCCATTTCCAAAACCCCCTTATAAACTGAATGAATAGCCATTCAATATAAGTATTCAAAAAAGAAGGAGTAAACTCCTTCTTTTGGACAGAAATTATTCGACAGCTGCTGCCGTATTTGTCAAGACAGGAACAACTTGTTTTTTACGTGACACGACACCTTCGAGATAAAGAAGTTGGTTCGTCGCTTCAAGTCCGAAGGCCCGTTCGACAAGCGAAGCTTCAGGTCCGAGGACGAGCGCCACCGAATTGTTCGTCAGGATGTCCGTAACGAGTAACATATATAAATCCAAATCTTTTTCGGCAATCAAGGCTTCGATCCGCGTTTCGAGCTCTGCCTGACGAAGCAAGACTTCCGCTGTATCGACCGTGTTGGCTTGGGCAATCTCGACTTTGAATGGTCCCATTGAAAATTCTTTTGCATCAAGTGCAATCAACTCGTCAATCGTTTTCTTCGATAGATCAGCACCTGCTTTTAACATGTCGAGACCATAGACGTTGGCATCGACACCGGCAATCGTCGCCAGTTCACGTGCTGCGATGACGTCTTGCTCCGTGCATGTCGGCGACTTAAACAACAAGGAATCGGAAACGATGGCTGACAACATCAAACCGGCAATTTCCGGTTTGATCGCAACACCGTGTTCTTTGTACATTTTGTTTAAGATTGTCGTCGTGCAACCGACTGGTTCCGCACGGTAATAAACCGGATCAGATGTCTCGAAGTTGGCAATCCGGTGATGGTCGATGACTTCCGTCACTTTGACAGCATCGATATCATCCGCGCTTTGTTGACGTTCATTGTGGTCAACAAGAATGACGTGTTGTGCTTCTTTTGATACTTCCGTTACGAGGCGGGGACGAGCAACTTTAAAGTAGTCGAGGGCAAATTGTGTTTCCCCGTTGACTTCACCAAGACGAACGGCTTCAGCATGAACACCGAGCTCTTTTTTTAATTCGGCATAGGCGATCGCCGATGCAATCGTATCCGTGTCCGGATTTTTATGACCAAATACTAAAACTTTTTCCATGTGTATTCACTCCTAAATGATTGATGTCTCGCCCATTAGTGTACCATAAGTCCGTTTTAGACGGCGTTCATTTTCAAGAGGATGCCGGCGATTTTTTCGCTCCAATACGGATCGGATGCGTAAAAAACATTCATTCCACGTGCCTTGTTTCCAAGAAACGGACCGCGGTAGTATTTCCCGTCTTTCGAAAGATAGTCGCGGGCAATGAAGCGGCCTGTTTTCCGGATAGAGTCTTCAAACGAATCATATGACGTCGCATTTTGACCGGGAGCAATATCCGTTGCATTGACGCCAAACAGATTGAACTTGTCTTTTGCGATGTCCGACCGTCCGTAATCGGACTCGTGAATCGCATGGGCAAGCAGATAAGCCGCATTGATTCGATAGGTGCGTTCAACTTGCTTAAAGGTCTTTCCTTTCCCGATCAACGGACTGTCGGGAGCATTTTTTTTAATGTAGGCATCGAGTTGTTTCGCTGTCAAAGCGGTCGGTTTCCGTAAATCCTGCGTTAGTGTTTTCGATTCAACGTACTGCATCGTTCGGTCATCTAACGACGCTGGTGCTTCCCCGGCTGTGATCAAACCGCCGAGTCCGGCATCGGCGACGATGTAATGCAACAGACGATCGCCTTGCTTTTCATAATAGGACCGGTTACTGGATTGTTCAAGCGGGTAAAGAGTCAGCCGATCGGAAGCAACGTAACCGGTCAGACCGGCAATTTCAACCCGGCTGACGGAATCTGTGTACGCAAGCAGGGAAAGACGGCTGCCGGGGGCGATATACGTATGTCGTTTTTTTAGAGCGCGGTCGGTGTAGATGTTCAGCGTCTGATTCGGCTTGACGATGCCGATCCCGCTGCCGGTCAAATAGATATAACGTTCATCCGCCGTCCGTTTGACGGCCCCGCGGCGTCCGTCGATAAAGGCCTTCGCTTTTTCGGCAGAATCGAATTCTTCTTCCCGGATGACTTTCCCGTCCCGATATAATTCCGCAACATAAGGAGAAGCCGGAGGAAGAATGGTTTGCGGTTTCTCCCGTAACAGCAGGAACAATCCGCAACCGAGTAAGAAAAAGAAGACAAGCCCCTTGAAAGAACCCGTTCGACGGACCGGGCGGGCGGGGCGAATTGTACGTTTAGTCAAAAAATCACGTCCTTCAAAAAAATCAATCGACAACCTGGGTAAAGAATAGGTAACCTAACAAAGAATGGAGGGAAGTCTGTGTTTATCGGATATCGAACGTTAAAAACCGCTGTCGCAGCGGCACTGGCGATGTGGATTGCGGAAAAGATGCAGCTGGATTACTACGTCTTTGCAGCCATCATCGCCATTTTGAGTATTCAAGCGACAAGAAAAAAATCATTTCGGTCGTCATATGAACGGATCATGGCGTCCATTCTCGCGATTGGACTTGGTTTTGTCATCTTCGAAGTCATCGGCTACCGTCCGATTGCAATTGCACTTTATTTCATTCTATTTCTTCCACTGACGCAACGCCTCCGCCTGCAGGACGGTTTTATCACGAGTGTCGTCATTCTCACCCATCTTTACGTCGCACAGCAATTGAATCTGGCCATCTTTTTAAACGAAATTTATTTGCTGCTGATCGGTGTCGGTGTAGGACTACTCGTGAACATGTATATGCCGAGTCTCGACCGGACGATTGCCGAGCGACGGTTGCAGATCGATCAACGGATTGCCGCCTTGTTCTTTGAAGTCGCAGCCGCGATTGAAACGGGATGGATCAATCGGCATTCGTTGACACTGCACGAGACGGAACGGCTGTTGAAGGAAGGAAAGGATGCTTCGCTGAAACGGATGGGCAATGCCATCGGTCGACGGAATGATGATGAAGACTACCTGTATTTCCGAATGCGTGAACAACAGTTTGAATTATTAAACGGAATCGTCCGCAACGTCGATGATCTTGTCCTCGTCGTAGAAGAAGGAAAAAAAGTCGCCGGCCTGTTCCGGACAATTGGTGACAATGTCCGACCCGATGCCGACGCAACGTTATTTTTAGCGGAACTTGAACGACTGCTCGAAGAGTTTCGCGAGTCACCGCTCCCGAGGACACGGGATGAGTTTGAAGTCCGGTCCGCTTTACTGCATATGTTGCAGGAAGCAGAGCAATATTTGCAATTAAAGCAACGATTCGTCAATCAGAAGAGGTAGAACATCGTCGAGGCAAAGGTGCCCAGCAGGAAAATTGTCAAAATCGTAATCGTCGTCCACTTAATGATTCGTTGTTGTTTTGATGGTTTTGCCATAGCAAGACCGCTCCTTTCATACTTCCATTGATTATAGCCATTGTACAAACAACGCTTGCGAAGTGCAAATCTGCCTATAGATGGTATACTAAAAAAGCGCTAGATGAACTGAAAAAATGAGGAGGAATGCAACATGGTTAATGAGCAACGTGTGCTCGACACCTTTTTAGAACTGGTCCAGATTGATTCGGAATCAAAAGAAGAGGCACGAATTTGTGCCCATTTGAAAGAGACGTTTACGGCACTGGGGTGTGACGTATTCGAAGATGACGCTTCATCCAAAACCGAGCATAAAGGGAACAACTTAATCATCACGCTTCCGGCAACAAAAGACGGCGTTGATAAAATTTATTTCACTTCCCATATGGATACAGTTTTCCCCGGACAGGGAATCAAACCGATCATCGAGGACGGTTACGTGAAGACGGACGGAACGACGATTCTCGGGGCAGATGATAAAGCGGGGCTCGCTTCGTTGATCGAACTGGTCCATGTCTTGAACGAAACGAACCAGCCGCACGGTAAAATTCAATTCGTCATCACGGTGGGGGAAGAATCAGGCTTAGTCGGCGCCATGGTTCTCGATCCTTCGAAGATTGATGCGGATTACGGTTTTGCTTTGGACTCGGACGGGAAAGTCGGAGACATCATTACGGCTGCGCCAACCCAAGCGAAAGTAAATGCCAAAATTTACGGTAAAACCGCTCATGCCGGTGTAGCACCTGAAAAAGGAATTTCGGCCATCACGATTGCAGCAAAAGCGATTGCCAAAATGCCGCTCGGCCGCATCGATGAAGAAACGACGGCAAATATCGGACGCTTCAGCGGTGGTGGTCCATCGACCAACATCGTATGTGATTACGTGGAAATTTTTGCCGAGGCCCGCTCGCTCGTTGCGCCTAAAATGGAAGCTCAAACAGCGAAAATGAAAGCGGCATTTGAAGACGTTGCCGCTGAATTTGGCGGACGTGCCGAAGTCGAAGTTAAAGTCATGTATCCTGGTTTCAAATTTGAAGACGGTGATCAAGTTGTCGAGGTTGCGAAAGCAGCGATTACACAACTCGGTCGGACACCACGTCTCTTGCACTCTGGCGGGGGATCAGATGCAAACGTGATTGCCGGTTTCGGTATTCCGACCGTCAACCTGGCTGTCGGCTATGAAGACATTCATACAACGAATGAAAAAATGCCGATTGAAGAGCTCGTGAAAACAGCAGAATTGTGCGTGACGTTAGTCGATTACATCACAAATAAATGATGACAGACTAAAAAGAGTGTACCGCGACATTGCGGTACACTCTTTGTTCGTTTACGATTAAGTTAATTGAGGACGTTCGAAAAATTCCATCGACTCCAGAATGAGTTCCTCGGTACAGAGTAAAGTCGTTGCGATTTCTTGAAGTTGAATCGATTTTCCGTACTGTTGCCGATAGTTCTCGTTCAATAAACGAGCAGCTTGTACGACACGTGCATAAGTCCGTTCGATTTTGGTCATGGAAAAACCACCTTTCGAATCAGTATAGGCCCATTTTAGCATGCTTCGGACCAAGAAAGGTGTATTTTATGTATTAAAAATGCTAATTTTACGAAAAGGGGAAAAAGATGGAATTTTATTTTTTAGGGACCGGTGCAGGAATGCCGTCCAAACAACGGAATGTGTCTGCGATTGCGCTCTTGCATCCGAAAATGACCTGGTTGTTTGACTGTGGAGAAGCGACACAACACCAAATGTTGCACAGTCCGATTAAACCGCGCAAAGTCAGTACGATTTTCATTACACATCTGCATGGAGATCATATTTTCGGTCTTCCCGGCTTCATCAGTACGCGGGCTGCACTCGAAGGAACGACGTTATTGACGATTTTCGGTCCGAAAGGAATCAAGGAGTGGCTCGAGGCAACGTTGCGTATCACCGGTACGTACTTACGTTATCCGCTTGATGTCATTGAAGTAGAAGCCGGTCAATCGTACGAGCAGGAAGGGTTCCACATTCACGTCGAAGCATTGGAACACCGCTTTTTGGCCTACGGCTACCGGGTTGAAGGGCAGGAAGAAAAAGGTGCCTTACGCGTCGAAGCGTTGAAACAACTGGGCATTCCTTCCGGACCACTTTATCGACAAATCAAACAGGAGGAAACGTTTGTTTTCGAGGGAACAGAATATCAGTCAACGGATTTTCTCGGAGAACCAA
This sequence comes from Exiguobacterium sp. K1, assembly GCF_033721435.1. NCBI lineage: Bacteria > Bacillati > Bacillota > Bacilli > Caryophanales > Exiguobacterium > Exiguobacterium sp. K1. The sequence continues at coordinate 295,519 of NZ_JAOTIT010000003.1, forward strand.
AGCCGGGCATCAAGTTGGCAGTATTAGGAGATACGGTACCGTGTGAAGGAAGCCTTCGGTTGGCGGAAAAAGTCGATGTTCTTGTCCACGAGGCGACGTTTGCCGATTCGGAACAGGACCATGCAGGACGATTCGGTCATTCAACAGCCAGACAAGCGGCTGAAATCGCTTTGAAAGCAGGGGCGAAGAAACTGTTGTTGACGCATATTTCGGCGCGGTATGTCGATCAGGAACAACGGTTGGAAGCGGAGGCGCGGGAAGTATTTGAAGAGTCATACCTCATGACGGATCATCAATCTGTCGTGATTAAGGGGTAACCAACATGGACTTTCTTATCCAATGGTCATTGTTTCTGTTAGCAAGTATCCTGCTCAGTTTCTTTTTAGAAAAACGGACGGAAAAAGAACAATATCTTTACCTGAAGTTTGTTTTTTATGCTTGCTTAGGATCAGTGTCGTTTCCTGTTTACGATATTCAATTGCCGCTTGGCATTATTTTGTTTCTGATTGTCCTGCATCCGAAAAAAAATTCACGGTACAAACGATATATGGCCTTATTCGGATTCCTCTTTTTTCTGCTTCAGCTCATCATGGGACCGTTTGATACGTTTACGCTGCGGGAAGAAACGCAACAAATGGGACAGGTCACGATTACGGATGAATCCTTTGATACGCTGATGACGCACATTGACCGGCGGATCGGAGATGACTCTTTGCGACTTGAACAAAGTCAGTTGTTATTTGATCAGGGAGGCAACTTGCGGAATGCGACATTTGAGTTGATTGCGAAAAGTCCGAAACGGTTCATCCGGTACGAAGTGTCGTATCAGGAAGTGACGGGCACATTAACGTATCGTCCCCGGGAAGAAGTCCTGACGCGTTCGCTTGAGGTTTATTATCAAAAATTAATTGATGCTTCAACCTCGTTTCAGACATTGAAGACGTTATCCATCAAACAGATTCTTCATGAATCGAAGACTCCTTATGTCGAGATGGATTTGGACGGGTTGTATGAAACGTTCAGCTTACAGGATGCGACAGTTCTCTTGATTAACGATCAAGGCGAACTGATTCCGTATGTCAACACGGGAGACGATGTGTTAGCCAACGCGATTCGATTGACGTACTTGCGTTCTGACGGTCAATCGTTACGGGAGAAAACCATACTTTTATACAATTACAGTTTTGAGACCTCAAGACGAAAAGGAGTCGTACGATGAAAAAATGGATATTGATCGGGGGAGTCCTCCTCCTGGCAGGATGTGCGGAACAACCGACAGATCAAGCTGCTGAATCAAAGAAGTGTGAACGTTTGGTAGAAGTATCGGTCGTCAATCATGCAAGTGATAAGACATTATATGAAAAAGACATGTGTCTCAAGAAATCAGAGACGGCACTTGATGCGTTAGAAGAAACGGATCTTCCAGTCGTCAAAACCGGTAAGGGTGAGATGGCATACGTGACGGCCGTTGACGGCATCCGTGAAAAATCAGCCGGAGCAAGCAGCGGCTGGGTGTTCGGCGTCAATGACAAACCGGCACAAGTCGGGGCAGGGGCGTATCAATTAAAAGACGGCGACCGTCTGGAATGGCGATTTGAAAAAGATGCAATGGCTTATTTTCAGTAAGGCGGAACGGGAGCGACTTCATCCACTGAATGTCGCTCTTTTTTTAGTGGCGATGTTATCGGTCCCGTTTTTTTTGCAGACGCATGTCAGCATTCTGATTGTCTTGAGCGGACATCTACTGTTCTTTACGTGGATTCGGCAATGGAATGTCCTGCGTTATTTAACCTTACCCTTGATTTATATCGGAATGATGTATGTTCCTTTGCTTGTCGGTGCTTCCATTGATCCATACGGAATTTGGTTGACCGGTCTGACGGTGGCATTGTTCGTAACATCCAGTCAACTGACCTTCACCCTGGTCCGCCTTGATCAAATGGGACCGTTATTCCGGGTTTTACCGCGCCTGACCCGTTTGACGGGAATGGTTTTGGCAATCTTACCTTCATTGCTCCGGACGTGGCCGGAAGTGAAAATGAGCCATGCCAAACAACCGCTGGCGGAAAAGATGGAACGGGTGGCACTGTACCACCTGTTGCCCGTCGAAGCGGTCCCCAGTTCGTTACGGCGTTTGACGCGTTCTGATTGGATGACCGGGCTTTTAATTACAGGAATGTATCTTGCCTTCTGGTCTCCTGTAGCAGTAGTAGCCGCTTTAGTGTTACCCGGACTGTTGATGTTCTCGAAAGGAGGGATACGCGATGCCTACCATTATTACCGACGAAACAGGGTCACGTAAGCGTCTGGAACAACTGGCTCGTGCGGCCGGGACAGAAGTGATTCAACCGGATCGCCTGCTGCATGGCCGTGTCCGCGATATGTTGGCGACAACCAGTCTGTTCGTCGCTGGAGAACTGGCGACGTTACTCGGCTTAGAAGCTTTCTTTGACCGGGAGACAAGTGAATTATCCTCGGGAGAACAGCAACTGGTCTCGCTCGGGTATACCTTGTCCGGCTTACCGGAAAAAATCTTCTTGGCAGAGCCATTTTTATTTTTAGATCAAGTCCGCAAAACCCGGCTGATGCTGTTGTTCGAGGAAATCGAACGCCGTTTTTCCTGCCAGATCACCTATTCCGTCATCCAACAGCAGCCGCTCGAAAAGCTGGAAGGAATAGAACCGGTCAAAGGAAAGGTCATCGACGAGATATGGCGCATCCGGCATCGTTATCCGTTACAGGAAAAGTATGCCTTGTCGATTGAACGATTATCCTTTCATCTAGGGGAACGGGTGGCCCTGATCGGAGCCAACGGAAGCGGAAAATCAACCTTGCTCCGTCTGTTACTCGGTGTGGAACGGCCGCTGTACGGAAAGGTTAGCCGGACCGGCGAAAAATGTTATGTTCCGGCACATCCGGCGCTTGCACCTGTTCTCGATGAGCCGATTGCTACGTTTTCTGAACAAAAACAACAATTGATGGAACGGCTTTCCTGGAAGGAAGAAGCCTGTTATTTTGATGAACCAACGGCCGGATTAACCAATCGGCAACGGTCTGCGTTCATTCAAAATATGCTCGATCATCCGGATCAATTGATTGTATTCGCTACGCACGATCCTGATTTGATTTTTTATGCGACCCGAGTCGTCTATCTGGTTCAGGGGGAAATTGCTTTTGACGGTCCAACTTCGACTTTCATCGAGCAAAGCAGGTTATACGAATGGAACTGATCGGAGTAGCAGTCCTCATCATTAGTGTAGTTGTTTTATCTTTTGAAAAGCGTCCGATGTCAGAGGCGATGCTTCGGTTCATTGCGCTGGTCACAGCGGCAGCGATTGTCGGACGGCTGATTTTTGCAAGTATTCCGAACGTCCAGCCGGCGACGGCACTGGTCCTTTTGGTCGCCGCCTGTGTAGGTCCGGTCACCGGCGCCATTGTCGGGATGCTTGTAGTCGTGTTGACGAGTTTATTTTTAGGAAGTGGTCCTTTCGTATTATTTCAAATCATTGCCTATACGGTCATCAGTCTTTTCTGTATTTTACCGGGCATGCAGACGCGGTGGATTCTAACGGCTTATGGACTGGCGGCAGGTTTTTTTTATGGATGGATCAGCAATTTGGGTTTTTTGATCTTTACGGACTTTTCGCGGGAAGCGTTTTTTACACTCCTTTTGACAGGCGGTTTTTTTGATTTGTTGCACGGTGTTTCGAACGCTGTTTTCATCTGGTTGCTCTATCCAATTTTTTTACGGATTCTGCACTCGTTTGCTGGAAAACAGGGTATATGATAAGTAATCCCATTCGATTGGAGTGAAGCGTGATGCTGAGTTCGCCGCTGTCCATAACGTATCTCGTCGGGTTGTTACTTATTGCTGGTTTGGGTCTGGCATTTGGGAGTATTTTATTGTTGAAGGAAACGATTCGGGGGCGGTATGCAGGGTTTTACTTACTGGCAGCAGCCATTTTTCCCGGAGCGATGCTGATTACATCTGCAGAAGGCGGATTAGTCGGGCATCTCTTTTTTGAAACGGATCTCTTCTTGTCGATTGTCGCCTGGTTATTAGTCCTGTCGAGCGGTTATTTGGTCATGGTGACGGGAGCAGTCACGCTTCGGTATGTATACCGCTACACCTCGATTCCGAAAAATGTTCAAAAATGGATGACGGATCATATGCATCGTCCGAAACCGAACTGAATCAAAGAAGACGTCCGTTCTTTTCCGGTGTGGAAAAAAGGGACGCCTTTTTTTATGTCTGAATCAGTTGGAGACTGCGAATTCTTCAACAGGCGTTTCTTGTTGTTGCTGATCCGGATTTTGAATGCGTCCCGTGACTTCCGTCAAAAGGCGGCGCGGCAGGAATTTTGCAAATGTCACCATGGCGCGGTTGCTCGCTCCCGGTACGACAACCCGTTTACCTTTCAACGTTCCCCGGTATCCGGCAAAGGCGACGAGGTGGGACGGCATGCTTTTGAAAGGTAACGTAATCTGTGCACGGTCAAAAAAGTTCGTATCCGTCGGTCCCGGGCAAAGGCAGGTGACCGTCACACCCGAACCGTCCAGTTCAGAAGCGAGTGCCTCAGACAGCGATAGGACATACGCTTTTGTCGCGTAATAGACACTCATGTAAGGTCCCGGCATGAAGGCAGCAACAGAGGCCACATTCAAGATCCGGCCGAATCCGCGGTCAAGCATTCCCGGCACCAACCGTTTCGTCAGTTCCGTCAGGGCGACGACGTTGACATGGATGGAATTTAAATCTTCGGACGGATCGATTTCTGCAAAGCGGCCGGATGTCGCAAAACCGGCATTGTTGAACAACAGATCGACCGTCAGCTCATGTTCCTCAAGGAAACTGAGGATCCGCGAGACACTGTCCGGTTTTGAAAGGTCGGCTGCGAATGTATAAGCCTTGATTTGGTAACGTTTTTCAAGGACATGCTTAAGCTCCGTCAGTTTCTTTTCATTGCGGGCAATCAATACACAATCAAACCCGTCGCGTGCCGCCAAAACAGCCAAATCAAGACCGATTCCACCGGAAGCACCTGTAATCAAAGCGGTTTTTCGTAACATATCATACTCCTCCATTCAATTGATGACTCATTCTCTAATCTTTATCATTCCCTATTGTTCCCTTGATTCCTGCTCGATAAGCATCTCCTTTTAGAAGTCCGCCGATTCAAGGTATGATAAAAAAAGGATACACCTACAGAAAGTGAGCTGAGTCTCTTGAGGAAAAATGTCACGATTGCTTTGTTATTAGCTACATTTCTAGCGGCGATTGAAGGTACGATCGTTGCGACGGCAACACCGGTCATGGCAAGTGAGTTAAACGGCGCGAAACTCGTCAGCTGGATTTTCGCCGGTTTCTTACTGTTCATGGCCGTCTCAACACCGATTTACGGGAAGATGGCAGACCTGTACGGAAGAAAACGTGTCCTGTTATTCGGAATCGGTGTCTTCACGGTCGCGTCGCTCGCCTGTGGATTGGCGCAATCGATGGAAATGCTGATTCTGTTCCGTGCCGCGCAAGGAATCGGAGCGGGAGCCGTCTTGCCGATTGCGATGACAATCATCGGGGATTTATATACATACGAGGAACGCGGAAAAATTCAAGGCGTTTTAAGTGCGGTTTGGGGAATCTCGGGTGTCGCCGGTCCGCTCGTCGGCGGTTTTTTAGTCGAGACGTTATCGTGGCGTTACATCTTTTTATTAAATGTACCGTTTGCTCTGATTTCATTCATCATGATTGTTTTGTTTTATAAAGAAAATGTCACCGAGACGTCACGGAAGATTGATTACCGGGGAGCCATTTTATTTGCGACTGGCATGAGCGCGTTACTGTACGGATTATTATCGGGAAGTGAATCCGAATCATTTGCCGAGCCGCTGATTTTAATCAGTTTTGCAGTCAGTGTGATCCTGCTGTTCTGGTTTTACCGGGTCGAGAAAAAAGCGTCGGATCCGCTGTTGCCACCGGCGGTCATCCGGCATCCGGTCATTCTCGTCATCAATTTGGCGGTCTTCTTTTCTGCCTGGGTACTCGTCTCGATGTCGGCCTACATCCCGATTTTCGCGCAAGGCGTGCTCGGAAAAAGTCCGACGGAAGCTGGTTTTATGCTGATGCCGCTGTCGTTGTTTTGGACACTGACGGCAATCGTCGGCGGACGGACGATCGGAATTGCCTCGCCGCGCTACCGGACGATGACCGGAATGGGTTTACTCGTCATCGGGATGGCGATTTTAATTGGAATCGGCCGGGAATCGAGTGATGTCTTTATCTACCTTGCCGTTTCGTTGATCGGAATCGGTTTCGGACTAGCGCAACCCGTCTTTATGGTCGTCCTGCAGACTTCGGTCGACTGGTCGCTCCGCGGATCAGCGACTGCCGTCAACTCGTTTTTGAGTACGACCGGACAAACGCTTGGTGTGGCGATCTTCGGCACCTTGTTTAATGTGTCGATCATCCAGGCATTTTCCGACTCGAAACTGCTTTCTGGCTACTCGATTGATCCGTTTTTCCAGTCGGGTACGGCCTCCCGTTACGGAGCAGACGTTCAATCGGCCGCGGAACAAGCACTCGCAAACGGACTGCATCTCGTCTTCATCGGGGGCCTCGTCTGTGCCATTCTTGCCTTTTTCATGACCTTCCGACTGCCGAAAGTCCGTCCGGAAGATCCGACCAATTAAAAAATACCAGTCAGACAATCTTCTAACAGAAGACTGCTGACTGGTATTTATTTTTTATTCCGCAGTCGTCGCGGCATTTTGTTTGGCAAATTGTTCCCGGATATCACGTTCATTGCGGCGCAGGAACAGACCGATTCCGACGAGCAGTAAGGCAGCACCGGTGATTTGAATCCACGTCAATGATTCCTGGAACAGGAAGTATCCGAAAATCATTCCCCAAACGGCTTCCCCGAGAATCGTAATACTGACGATGCTGGCACTGACACGTGACAAGGCCCAATTGAATAAGTTGTGGCCGAGCAGTGTCGGGAAAACAGCGAGTAAAATATAGATTTTCCAATCGGTTTGGAATGAACCGACTAGATTGACCGATTGAATGAGCGAAAACAGTAACAGAACGACGGAAGACACGGCATAGACGCCGAATGAATACGTATTCGTCGAGACGCTTGTCCGGACGTGTTGACCGAGCAGCCAGTAACCGGCGACAAGAATCGTCGCAAGCAAGGCGAGTCCATCTCCGATCAGTGCTCTTGGACCAACCGCGATGTCACCATAAGCGACAAGTCCGCCGCCGATTAAAGCGACACCGACGAAAAAGAGAGCTTTTCTCGACGGATGCTGTTTGAAGAAGACGGCATTGCCGATCAAAACAAAAATTGGACTCGCGGTTACGAAGAGCGTCGAGCTGGCAACTGTCGTATAATCAAGGGACAGGAACCACAGCCAAAAATGACCGGCTAAGAGAATTCCGCTTAAAATCATATGTCGGATGGTCGTTGAACTGAGACTAAGTAATTCTTTCAGGTGAATCAACGGTAACAGTAACAGTGTCGAAAACAACATTCTGTAAAAAGCAACCGCTTCGATTGGGGTTTCGGCCCATTTAACGAAAATTGCAGATGTCGAGATAAAAAAGAGTGCCATGAATAAAGTGAAATAGGGCATGTTAACCTCCGCGTGTCTGAAGTAAGGAAATGAGGGTGAACCAATGCAATTAATCATTGCGGAAAAACCAAAACAAGCTGAAAAACTCGCAGCACCGTATCCATCGGTCAAGCGGGACGGATATATTGAAATCAAACCGTGTGACCGGTTTCCGGCGGGGGCAAAGCTTGCTTATGCCGTCGGCCATTTATGTGAACTCCAGGAACCGGCCCATTACGATGCCAAATGGAAACGATGGAACTATGACCATCTTCCGATCATCCCGGAACGGTTCGACTACCGGTTATCCCGGGGAAAAAGCAAAACCTTTCAAGTCATCAAGAAGTTACTGAACGAACGGACGACAACTTCCATCATTATAGCATCGGATGCCGAGCGAGAGGGAGAGGCAATCGTCCGATTGATTCTCCGATTGGCCAATAACGCAAAACCGATTCAGCGCCTTTGGATTTCCAGTCTGACACCACAGGCCGTTGATCACGGTTTCGCGAACCTGCTCGACGGCAAAGAAACCGAGAATCTGTTTCATGAGGCGATGAGCCGCGCCTGTGCCGACTGGTTAATCGGGATGAATGCTTCCCGGGCCTATACGACGCTGCTCAAGAAAAAAGGCATCGCCGATGTCTTTTCACTAGGACGGGTGCAGACGCCGACATTGTCATTGATCGTGGAACGGGAAAAACAAATTGAGAACTTCCGTCCGGAAACGTTTTTTGAAGTCGAGGCCGATTTTACCCGGTATACCGGAAAGTACATCAATCCGAAAAAACAAACGAAGATTACGGAACGGAGCCTTGCGGAAGCAATCGTTGCCCGAACAACAGGAACCGGTACCGTTGCAGCGGTCGAAAAGACGGAACAAGTCGAAAAACCGCCGTTCTGGTTCAGTTTATCGCTGTTGCAAACGGAAGCCAGTCGCCGTTTCGGACTCGGGGCAAAGGAAACACTCGATATCGCGCAAAAACTGTATATCCGGGGCTGGATCAGTTATCCGCGGACGGATTCGTCTTTCGTCTCAAAAGACGAGGCGAGCCAGTTTCCGGCGATTTTAAACCGGCTCCTGAAACAGCCGGAGTATACCGAACTGACGGATCTCGTGACGAACAATCTGATGAATAATAAACGGTACGTCAATTCCGCGAAGGTCAGTGATCACTATGCCATCATCCCGACGGAAGAAGCGGGAGCCGTTGCGAAACTGTCCGGACGCGATGCGCAAGTCTATGATTTAATCGTCCGCCGTTTCTTAGCTGCCTTTGCAGCGGATGCCCGGTCGGAAAAAACGGAAATCATCACGGAACGGGAACAGGACCGTTTCCTGACGAAAGGCAGCCGGTCGCTTGAACTCGGCTTCAAGAAAGTCTTGAAAATCGAAGCAAAAGAGCAGGAGCTGCCGGCAGTGGAAGTCGGTCAGCCGGTACCAATCAAAGGAGCAAAGCTGCTCGAGAAACAGACGGAACCGCCAAAACGCTATACGGAAGGGACGCTGATTCTCGGAATGAAGACAGCCGGGAAAGTGCTCGAAAATGAACTGCAAGCCATCATGAAGGAAATCGAAGGCCTGGGAACAGAAGCGACACGCGCCGGCATCATCGACGGACTGAAACGCCGGGAATACATTCAAGTCAAGAAAAAAGAACTCCATCCGACAGCAAAAGGGCGGATTTTGATTGAAGCCGTCAGCGGCAGTATCCTCGCTTCCCCGGAGATGACGGCAAAGTGGGAAAGCCGGCTCGACCAAATCGGCAAAGGGGAAGCATCCGCGGCCCAATTTGTCGATCAGGCGAAGAAGCTGTCCCAGCATTTAGTCCAGGATGCGAAAACACGGGTGGAACAACTGGAAGTCGATCCGACGCAAGTTCCGGCTAAACGGGCGCGCGGCGCCACGAACCGGCCGGTCGGCATCTGTCCCGTCTGTCAGGCGGAACTGCTTGATCGTGGAAAGTTTTACGGGTGCAGTGCCTATCAGAAAAACAATTGCGGGTTTACCCTGCCGAAGACGATACTCGGGGCGCGTCTGACACAAACCGAGCTGAAAAAAATGCTCGCGAACGGAAAAACAAAACCGCTTGAGATGAAAAAGAACGGGCGGACTTTCCAGGCGATGCTGTATTTGGAACAACACCAATTGAAATTTGAGTTCGTGAAGGGAGAAGCTTGATGTATTACGATTTAATGGAGAATAAAACCTTTATCCCGATGTTTGAACAATTTTTAAAAGAGGGGACAAAGCTGACGGTCTGGTTTCCGAACGAAGTGACGATCGGGCAGGCGGATGCTTTGATCGAAGAAGCGGAGGAATTGTTCGGGGTGACGGCCGAAGTCATCGATGATCCGCAATCGTTCGGAAAATCCTTGCTGTTGCCGTATTTAACGGAGCAGGAAACCCGGGAAGACGATTTCGTCCGTTACGAAACGGTGATGACGGAAGAGGTGAAAGCAGTCTTACGGGAATTGACCTTGCCGATGATGACAGACGGTGATTTCGCCGTCCTCTATTCGTACCGGATTGACCGGCCGGATGGCTTTTTATTCGTCGAAGATTGGTTTAATGCGGAAGTTTCCTTAGAAACTTAACAAAAAAACGGAAACCCTCCTGGTTCGTGTTGCGTAAGAGTAACTATCACACGAAACGAGGAGGGCTTTTATGTCGTTTTCAGGAATCGCTTCATCGCTTAACGGCAACCGACTGTTGCTGTATATCGAAGGTGACGGCTTTTTTTCCGGAATGCCGGTTTTTATGATGATCTTTTTTGGAATCATCGTATGTGTTTTCGTCATCGGTCTGTTTTCGATGATTACACAGGGGGCCTCGACACACAGTCTGACGAAGTCGCTCCGGCATCATGCTTCGGAACTCGTGACACCGTCGGAGGAAAGTGCACAGCGGTATCTGGATTATCTCCGCTCCTTGTCATCGTTTCCGGTCGAAAAGACGAATCTCGAACCGATTCGTTTGGCGAAAGGGATTTTATCGTTGATTCAACAGACGGATCAGGTACAGGAGGCCACCAAACAAGACATCGCGGCACAATATGCACGACTCGGTGTGTTGATGGGGGATCCGCTCGCGGATGAAGAACCTGTCCGCCGTCATTCGAGTACGCATCATCACCATGACCATCATCAGATGCACGTCAATCAGCAACAGAATGATCACTCCAATCATTCTAACTTTTAATGATCCGTCCACTCCAATAATTGGAGTGGATTTTTTGATGAATCGTCCTAAAATCCCCCGTTTTTTGACATCTCTTTGTAATATACAAGCATTTAGATTAAAGTTAGATGAAAAGTGGTCTTTTTTGAGCATATTTAGTGGTTTTGCTTAAAAAACCTTTAGAATAAGGTTTAGAAACATTATTTTAAGTATTTACAAGTAGAGGGGGATGAATAGATGAAGTCATGGCTTAATCGAACGATTGGACGCCAAATTATGTCTGCCTTCTATATGATTATATTGACACTCGTGCTGACCTCAGCCGGCGTTTATTTTTATACGAAAAATCAGGTTCAGACGTCACGTCAGGAACTGCTGACATTAAACGATCATCGGACACGTGCGACGAACTTATATGAATCATGGCAAAGTCTTCAGTATGAAATGCGCGGATTCGTCTTATTAGGTGATGAAGCAATGCTTGAAGAGATTGAAAAGAAAAAAGAAAATATCAATCAACAAACTACGTGGTTTGAGAAAAATGCCCGTTTTAAAGAAGAAAAGCAGTATGCAAAAGACGCCCGATCGCTGTATACGGCGTACACACAACGTGTCATGCCGAGTCTGACGAACTACGTCGCTGCCAAAAAAGACGGAGACGTAACCGAACCGTTCCTGCAGATGGCAACGCTCGGAAAAGTTACGAAGGCGCCTAAACTCGATCCGAAACGGAAGTTCAACATCAAGACGAAAAGTGCGGCGGATATGAGCTCAAGTATCGTCGACATGGAGACCGTCTTTACAAAGTACCGCAACTCCTTAAACAAACAAGAGCTCGCGGCACAAGAAAAGCTCGGAAAACAGGTTAACGCTTCACAGGTATTGGGATTCATTAATCTTGCTGTCCTGCTGTTGATCATTGCCTTGCTCGTCCGACCGTTTGTTTCACGGTTAACCGGACAGTTGCGTCAATTGAACCGTGAAAGCAGCCGTCTTGCCCGAGGCGAGGACGCGACACCGATCAAGGTCGTAAATGCCCGGGATGAAATCGGCGAACTGACGACCACCTTCAATCAGATGGCTGCCTCGATCTCTTCGCAGAAAATGCAACTCGTGTCGAGTAACGACGAACTGCAGAGTCAGCAGGAAGAACTCGTTGCCCAGCAGGAAGAGCTGCAGATGCAACAAGAGGAACTGGAAGAAGCACTCGACACTACGTTGCGAAACGAAACGCATTTGCGGTATCGCAACGAGTTGACGGAAACGCTCGCTTCACGTGAGACGTTGACGGCGTATCCGGCCATCATTGAAAAGTTGATTACGATTACAGATGCTGAGCTCGGGGCGATTGTTTTCCTTGACGATGACCGCTATACGGATATCGTATCGTACGGTATGACACCGGATCAGCAGCATCAGTTGTTACACTCTTCGATTTCGTTACTGGAACGGGCCCGGATGCATAAGCATGCCGTCCGTTCGACGAAACAAGTGACGAGTGATCATCCGTTGCCGTACCCGTACAGCATGTATGAAACGGTCGTTCCGGTGATGGATCCGTCGACCAATACGATGATTGCCAGCATTTATCTGGTCCGTTACCGGGATCAGTTCAATGAAGAACAAACGGAAGAAATCTGGTCGTTCTCCCGTCAGTTGGCCTTGTCTCTGCTTCGGATGCGGGTGTTTGATGAAATCGAGCGGGAACGCGAGAAAACATCGAAGCTGTTGCACTCGATCCGTGAAGCGGTCATTTATATCGAAGATGACAAGATTTTTGCCAATAAACCATTACTGGCCTTATTCCATCATCCGTCCCACGATCAATTTAACGAGGGGTTGATGACACTCGATGTCAAAATCGAAGAGTTGGCTGTCCAGGTCGACCAGCACGATGCGTTTCTTGAATATATGAGCCGGGTCTGTCGTCACGATATTCCGACCGAAGGCTTGTCTTTATCCTTAAACAAAGAAGAACGGTTCGTTCAAGTCTACGCGGAAGGCATTCAATACGGCGGTCGTTTCCGGGGAACGATGCTTGTCCTGCGGGACGTGACGATCGAAACCGGTATCGACCGGATGAAGTCAGAGTTCGTTTCGACAGTATCCCATGAGTTGCGGACGCCGCTTGCCTCGATCTTTGGTTACACCGAGCTGATGCTCGCAAAAGACTTGCCTGTCGACCGTCAGCAACGGTACTTGACGACGATTCATTCGGAGACGCAACGTCTGACGAGTCTCGTCAATGATTTTCTTGATGTTCAGCGCATGGAATCGAGTCAGCAACAGTATCAGTTCGTGAAACTCGATCTTCGGAACTTGATTCAGGAAGTTGCCGAATTCCATGCCGGTTCAACGAGTCATCACCAATTGACACTCGAAACCGGGGACCGGCCGCTTCGTTGGATTGAAGCGGACGAACCAAAAATGCGGCAATTATTCGGGAATTTGATTAATAATGCCATTAAGTATTCACCGGACGGCGGAGAGATTGAGCTTAAGCTGGAAGAGCTGGAGGACCGATTACGGATCCAAATCATTGATGAAGGAATCGGGATTCCGCAACACGCCTTACCGGAAGTGTTCAGTAAGTTTTACCGGGTCGATAATTCCGACAGCCGGAAAATCGGCGGGACCGGCCTCGGCCTCGCGATCTGCCAGGAAATCGTCCGGGCCCATGACGGGTTGATCCATGTGGAATCAACAGTAGGGAGCGGTTCAATCTTTACGATTGAACTGCCGTTCGAACAAATCAGTTCGCTTGAAACGATTACCGGAACGGAACATACGAAAGACCATAAAAGATAAGCAGACTGAAACAGAAGCAGACAACGGATTATCCGTTGTCTGTTTTTTTGTGTAACCCGATTCGGAAGAAACAGAAACGGGAAAAGTAAAAAACAGGTGACAGGATAACATTCAAAAAGGAGGAATCCATCATGAAACATATACGACCGCCTTGTTAAGTTCGACTTCGGCGGAACATTCGACTGATGTATCTGATTCGTTTCTTGACTGCGTGTCTGCCAGCTTACGTTATTGAGCGGTTGTTTTGGCAACAACGCGGCATGACGGTTCAGGACGTCGTCTATGCTGAAATCGTCTTTGCCCTGACATTGGTGATGCTAGAAGTCCCATTTGGTTTGTTCGCTGACCGGTTGGGACGGAAAATCAGTCTGCTGACAGGAACACTATTTGAAACGTTATCGTTTGTAATCTTGCTTCAGGCGTACGAACTGTCGTCCTTTTTACTCGGCATGGTGTTAGCCGGAATCGGAAGTGCCGCTGTCAGCGGAGCGGAAGAGGCATTGATTTACGAAACGATGGAGCAACTAGAGGAAAAGGACCGTTTTGAGAAAACGATTGGTCGGATAAACGCGGCAGGCCTTGCAGCAACCGGTAGTGCGGCGCTGATTGGAGCATGGCTTGCGACATCGTATGAGCTGACGGTGCATTATTATCTCTCGCTTGGTTGTTTGACGGCGGCTGTTTTTGTCAGTTGCTTGTTGACTGAACCGGACAAATCCGGACGACCGGCAGTTTCTGTTACGTGTTACGACTGGCGTCGGTGGAACCTTGTTCCTTCGTTCATCCGGATTACGTTACTCAGCATTTCGTTTGGGGCGACATTGACGTTCTTGGACGAGTTTTGGCAATTGTATGTTCAGGATCAAGGCATTTCCGTTTCCTGGTTTGGGATTATCTTGATTGGCTTGATGGTTGCCCAGGGACTCGGTAATCTTTTGCCTAAACCGGACCGTCCGTTCGTTCCGCTCATCGTTCTTCTGCTTGTGTATGGAGGCGGTTTTATCTTACTCGCTGTGATGGACAGTCGATGGTCCGTCCTTGTCTTAATAGGTCTGTTTTTGATTTACGGCTGGTCGGAACCAGTCCTGACGACATGGTTGCAGGGCATTTTGACGGATGATGTTCGGGCGACGGGTAGCTCGATGCTGTCGATGCTTGAGAGTTTGGTGACGATCGGTATCGGATTGGGGTTTGGTCAAATCAGTCAAAGTTCAGGTCTTGGCGGAGCCTATTTCTCACTTGGACTTGTCTGTCTGTTGATGGGAATAGGGTTGTTGGTATTTCACCAAAAAAGATAGGAACGAACAGATAAAAAAGAGAGGTCTTTTCCAGGGGCGATACCTGAAAAAACCTCTCTTTTGGGTGCTTGTCCTACGAGATGCGCTGTTTCTGCTTGATCAAAACGGTATCATGCAAACGCCGGGCTGCCGGGAACATCAGCAGAGCGACCGCGGCCGCGATCCAGTAGACGGTCTCGATGCTCAAACGGTCCGCAAGCAATCCGAACAGCAGACTGCCTAGACAAAAACTGAGCGTATAGACGGTTTGTTGCATGCTGTAGACGTACGGTAAGCGGGCGGATGGCGTCGCTTCCTGCAAACGGGTAGTCAGCTCAATTGCCCGTAGTTGGCTTGAGACACCCTGCAACACACAGGCGACAACGGCAAAGACCACAGACGGTGCGAACGCAAATAAGACGGTGGCTCCGACCGATAACGCCACGCTCAGCGTTAACAGGGAAGCGGACTTGGTCCGGCGGAGCATGTAATAACTGCCGCCGATCATGCTGAGCAGGTAAAAGGCATTTAAGATGCCCCACCAGCTGTCAGACACATGGAGATGCGTATCAATATAAACAAGGAATAACGCTGAAATCCAGGCGGTACTGGCAAAGGCATCGATGCCGAGCAACGTCGTATTCAGCCGGGCCGGTTCAGTCGTCCACGTATAGCGGAAGCTCGACCGGAACGACGGTGTTTCCTGCGTTTCTTCGACAGGATCCGCGAGTTGACGGACCTGATGACGAAACAGACCGGTCCAAAGACTTGCCAAAACAAATAAGCCGAACGAAATCGTCAGGACGAGACCGGGGGAGCCGAGGCTGACAAAAATCGCACCGAGCGGCCACATCACCAGTTGGACAACTTGGTTTGTCCCTTGAACCAGACTGTTGGCTTTTTGAAGGTTGTCCGTGATCCGCGGCAGGAAGGCACTTTCGAGAGGCCGGGCAAACCCGTCGAGAAAGGCAATCCAGACGACGCATCCAAGCAGATAACCGAACGGTAAATCGAGAAACACAATCAGACCGAGGCTGATCGTTTTTAAAAGCTGACTGGATAACAAAAGCGAAGCATGACGGAACCGTCTTGCGAGATCGGCAAAGAAAAATCCGCTGAGCGTCATGCCTGCCGTCACGGCAATCGGGAACAGGGCGGCAGTACTTGCTTGTCCGGTTTCAGCATACAGGGTAGCGATGAGAGCGACGATGTAGAGCGCATCTCCCGCATTTGCTACCCACTGGCTGACCAGTAAAGTTGTAAATCGGTTCATCTATAAAACCTCCACATCGTTCGTATTTAGTTAGTGGGTGGATAAATAGATGAATTTACATCGGTCAGCCTCATTTCGCGTTTTTTTTTGATTGTATAAGGAAAAAAATGGATTGTCAATGGAATCGGGCAAATGAGGTCAATGAACTCAGACCGGGCGTTGTTTTTTGAGTGCCCGCATGTTGAGGGCGACGAATAACACAACAAATCCTGCCAGCACGACGAGGTCGATCCAAATGTCCTGCAACCCGTAGCCCCGAGTCATGATATTTTGCAAGGCGTGCGCAGCATAAGTCAACGGCATCAATCGGTTGATGACTTCCACCCAAAGTGGCGCATCACTCAAATCAAACAGTCCGCTGAAAAAGATCTGAGGTACGATTGCTAAAGGGATGAACTGAATCAGTTGAAATTCCGTCCGGGAAAAACTCGACAGCAGTAAGCCGAGTGACAAGGCGACACTTGCCGTCAGAAGATTGACGAACAAAAGCAGGAAGTAGTTCCCCTGTTGCGTCACGTCAAGTACGTTGACGATGAACAGTTGGATGAGAATCGTTTGAATCGTGACGAATAAAAAAAAACCGACGAAATAACCGAAGACAATGCTCGACCGTTTGAGCGGAGTCGCAAGTGTCCGTTCCAGTGTGCCGCTCGACCGTTCCCGTAAAAAGCTGACACCGGCAATGATGAAAACGAATAAGAAGATAAAAAAGCCCATTAAGGCAGGAGCGATTTGGTCAAACAATTCAGCGTCCGGATTGCCGTATAAAAACTGGATGTCGGGTTTAGTGACGGCCGGTGTGACAGGTTGCGGTGTTTCAAACGTTTGATTCGTCAATTGAGTCAGCTGTTGCTGCAACTGTTTAACGGCTGCCGTAAGTTTCGTATTGGCAGCAGACGCTTGTTGTCCCTGGATAGTAATCAATGTCTCCTGAATGACTTGAAGCGCCGCTGCATTTTTTGAAATATCGCCACCTTCAATCAAAACTTGCGGCTGATTCTGTTGAAAGGTGATCAGGGCGTCGATTTCGCGATCCTTCATGGCAGTGACACCGGCCGTTTTGTCTTTAAAGGTGCGGGTATCGGTTTTTGTTTTTAACGTATCTTGAAAGGCTGTCGGCAGATCGACCGTACCGATCGTCACATCATCCGAGCTCGACCCGAGAATCGTTGACAGTAAGAACAGGACAAACAGTGGAGCGAGAAACATCATCGCAATCGTCCGTTTATCCCGAAAAATTTGTGAAATGACACGTTCCGCTACCGTCAGAGTTTGCATCAGACTCGCTCCTTTTGAATGAAAGCTTCATCGATGGAACCAAAGCGTTGAATCAGATCGTCCGGTGTACCGGCTTCGATCAGGCGACCGTGCTGAATTAATAACAGACGATCGCAACGCTCGGCTTCATCCATGACGTGTGTCGTGACGAGTACCGTTACACCGGATTGACGCAGTTGTTCAAATTCATGCCAAAATGTTTTTTTTAGGGCGGGGTCAATCCCGACCGTCGGCTCATCGAGCAGTAAAAGACTCGGTTCATGAATCAAAGCGATGGCAAGACTGAGCCGACGCTTCATTCCGCCGGAAAACTGATGGATCGGACGCTCGGCATCTTTTTTTAAATCGACGAATTCAAGGACGGTTTCGATCCGGGCCCGAAGCCGTGCTTTTTTCAAACCGTACAATTTTCCAAAGTATTTGAGATTCCCTCTTGCCGTCAAGTCTTCATAGAGCGCATCAGATTGTGCCATATAACCGATTTTCTCGGCTTGTGCGAGTGAGGGTTGTCGTGTTCCGAGAACGGTAATCGTCCCGGTCGTCGGTTGCTGCAGACCGATCAAGGACTTGATTAAAGTCGTTTTGCCGGAGCCGCTTGGTCCGATCAATCCGACGATTTCCCCCCGACCGATTGAAAACTGGACATCGGTCAAGACCGTTCGTTTTCCGAATGTCTGTGAGTAATGGGTTACATCAATCATGCCATCACATCCCTTCTACTTCTTTATACCCGCTTCGCTGCTTGACGATGAAGGATCCGCCTGTTTTTTTTCGGAACGCGGCCGATCCCAAAGTAAACGGACCGTTACATAAAAATAAACGGCAGAGATGATATAAAAGAGACTGCCGATCGTCAAAAAATCAATCAGATAACCGGCGGCGATGATGCCGAGCGCCGACCAGAGGGACGTCTTAAAGTGATAGCGGCCGATTGTCCGACCGACCGTTGTCAGAGCGAGTTCCTGCCGGGCGAGAATGGTTTTTTCCGTATTCTTTTGGAATGCCCCGAGTATTCCCATAATGATTTGAATCAGGTAGACGTGACTGATGGACGTGACAATCGGAACATACAATAAAATCAGTGCCATACCGAACGTATGGAAAATCAGCAGGGACCGGTCGCCGAACCGGTCGCTTAAACGACCGATACCGAGATAGGCGAACGCTGACGTCAGCGTGAAGAGACCGTAGGCCAGACCGAACTGGGCATAGGAATCCCCGATTTGCCGGACGAGTAACAAATAAAAGGGGAAAATGATACTGCTGCTCATTAAGGTCATACTTTGAATACGAACAAAAAGTGGATAATTCATCGTTGTCTCCTTACTTCAAATAGTCCAGATAGAATTGGTTCATGAAAAGTCCTTTCGGATCCTGTCGTTGTTTCGCGGCTTTAAAAGCAGCGGCATTCGGATAGGCTGCGGTGAACTGATCGCGTGTCGCAAACGGATAGTACGGCAGGTAGTAACTGCCCTGATGTTCGAGTGTCGCATCGATCAATTTCTGGACGATCCGCTTCGTTTCGTTGATGGATGCCGGATCCGTTTCCGTATTGATCAGCCAGACGAGGGCAAACATATCCTGTTTGGCATAAGACAAGGCGGCCGTTCTATCCTGCTCGACATAGCGGATCGTAATGTTTAAGACATTTAATTCGTCGGTCGTTAAAATCGTCCGCAACTGATCGATATAGGAAACAAACGAATCAACCGGAACAAAATATTCCTGGAGTAACTCCGTCCGGCCGGGACTGGTATATTCCATGAAAGCACTGTCGGACCGCATGACATTATTCCGGGATTCATACGTCCCGCTCTGCTGCAGGAAATACGACTTTTGGAAGGACCACAACTTATTTTTGCCGAAGTCACTGTACCGGGAGAGACCGAGTAAGGCTTTCGGCAGGGCAATGATTGTTTCCTGCTTAAGCGGTTCCTCTTCAATCGGAACCGTTCGTTCGGCTTTATGATAATTCGTCACATACATCTCTTTGAAAAACCCGTCCGGCGCGACGGAAATACGTCCGATATGCATCCGGACGTCAGCATCACCGAGTACATGTTGACGGAAATAAGTCGGATAATCATGATAGTCCAAAGCGACGGTCTGCTCGGTATACCATTCGTCGTCGGTCAGTTTCAGGGTGACATCCAAAATGATGCCGAACAGTCCGTATCCGCCGGGAACGAGGCGGAATAAATCCGCGTTTTCGTTTCGGCTGACATGGACGACGGTACCGTCTGCCTTCAACAGCCGGAAGGAATCGACGGTATCGAGCAGGGAACCGTAGCGGATATCCCGGCCATGGACATTGACGCTGAGGGCACCACCGACCGTAAAGATGTTTTGGGATTGCATGACCTGAACCGCCAGTCCGTCCGGCTGAATCCGCTCCTGAATTTCGGCCCAGGTGATTCCGCTTTGGACTGTAATCCGATGGGTGTCCGGTGTATATGCCAAAATCCGGTCGTAATCCGTCATATCGAGAACTGTCGTATCCGGGAGATAGGTTTGTCCGCCCTGGCTGTGTTGCATACCGGCGACAGAAACGGTTTCCTGCCGCTGTTTTGCTTGTACAACCCAGGACTTGAGATCGTTCGTCGATGTTGCCGAACGAATCTGTTTGACACGGGTCGGGAGTAACTTCGACTGGTCGGAACTAGTCAGGACCGGATGTTGATAAGTCCAAAGTGAAAAACTAAAAACCGTCATATACACTACCATGACGGTACCAACAGCTATTCGTTTCATACATCCTCCTAAGACTTGATTGAGATGTCGACCGGATCAAACGGGTCGGATAAGCGGCTCGCTGCGGCTTCCGCGTCTGCTGCAGCAAGCGGGACAGTGGGAATCATTTGTTGTCGCCGCAAGCGGTAAGCACGCTCGAGGCGGCTCGTCAGTAGATTGGCAAAGAACACGAGCAAAGCCAAAGTGATCGCCGGGACTAAAAACAGATGGTTGATCCAGGAAACGGCCGTGAACTGAAAGAAATAATAACCGAACTGGGAAGCCCATTCAAAAATCGTCGGGGCAGCATTACCTTCGAACAAGACAAGTGTTCCGCCGAAAAATATGCCAAACAACGAGAGATGGATCAGGACCATCAATGTCTGGACAAACTGTTGCATGAAGACAATCGTCAACGTCGGCAACAGGTGCGGCCAGATGTGTGTCCGGAATTGATAGCCCGGACGCCCGCCGAGTGTCCGGGCGACAAGCATGAACTCTTGAGCGAGCAGCTGCCGGGTTTCACCGATGAAATACAGCACGAGTGCCGGTAAACCGAGTAACGTCAAGACACTGATTTCAAGCAAGACCCGTGAGAACGTAGACGGAATCTCGGCGGGATCGACGAACTGGAACGCCGGTAACAGAATGAATAACGCAATCAGCGAAATCGGGAGGATCAAGAAACCGTCTAACAGCAGTCGTAATGCCGTGTACAGCCGTTTCTTCCGAAAAGCAAGCGGGATGCCAATCAGCAGCGCAAGAGCGATTCGGGCGAAAGCGATGCTGACGCAAATACCGATCGTCCACTTGGCACCTTCAATCATCACCTGAAACAAATCATTTCCGGAACGATCCGTCCCGAGCCACCGCTCCGCAGACGGTTCAAGCGGCGAGGTGGCGATAAATGTGCCATCCTTTGAATAGAGATTCTGAATTTGATCGACCTGTCCATCACGAAAGACGGAATTGGCAAAACTGAGTATCAGTAAGGTCCCGAAGAACAGCAGACACATCCAAAAGACGGGGTCACGCAGTAAAACACGTCTCATGAGATCTCTCCTTTCCACGAGCGAGGGATACAAAGTTCTGCCACTGTATCCAAAATGAAAAAGGGTACGTAAATGAGGAGCAACAAGACGAGTAATACCGAAAAATCTTGATTAATCAAGATAAAACGGAACAGTCCCTGGACGTTAAAAGCATACTCGATGACGACCAGGCTCGACAGAATCGTAATGGTGTTGGTCCGGAAAAACAGATAAAACCGATAAAACAGATTGGGCATCAAATGTTGCCAAAACAGTTGGTTCGAGTGCATGCCTTTAGCACGGGCCAACTCCAGATAGCTCGCATGCTGTTCTTCCTGAATCCGGCCGGTCAACCATTTGATGAAGAAAAAGACAGTCGTCAATGATAAGGTCAAAATCGGCAGGAAACGAATCGAGTCTGCGAATCCGCCGGCAATTTCAATTTGATTAAATCCGGTCGTTTTGAATAAAAAAACGATGATGGACTGGGAAACGATGATCCAAAACAAATCGGGAATCATTTCAAGGAGCCGGGCGGATTGTGTCAGGACGGACCGGGTTTTTGATCCGGTCCGGTAAAACAAAAAGGCATAAAGCAACGCCACGACCGATGAACAGATCAGCGCACTGGTGAAAATGACGAGCGTTTCCTGGATGAACGGCTGGAGATCAGGCATCAGCGGTCTTTTTTCAGAAGCGGTGACATTGTAATAAGTCAACGGGGCGGAGGTCGTCAACAGACCGAGCTGTTGTTGGACCATTTTGAAATAGCCCGGAAAATCCGGCCGCATCTGAACGATTAAACCCGGCAGAGCGCTGATCCCGACTAAAACAAGAAAAGCAAAAACAAGTTGAGTAGTTTTACGAATGATAAACGACGACATATTGTTCCTCCTACATTAGCAGTTTAACCGATAGCCTGAATGAGATCATTGCCAATTTGAATCAATTGACTGTTGCGGTGTTTCCGGCGTGTGACATACCGCTCGAATTGTCCGGTCGGAATATAGGTATCCCGCGTCGACAGCGTCGACAGCGTCAATAGGATTTGTTTCAGTTGAGGCTGTCCTTCTTGCAACTTCAAATGAGTCATCCGGTTGTTTACATCCAGATGATTGATGAACAATTCAACCTTACATCCTTCCTTGATCAGTTCACTGACCAGAAAGGCCGTCTGATCAAGGAACGTCTCGAAATTCGTATGCAATCCGTAACCGCTTGGTCCGGACAGATTCAAGGCGAGCGTGAACGTATCCTGGTTACTCGTTTCAAAGACTTTTGCCTGCAACCGGCCGGTCTTCGCTGTCGCATACCAATCAATTTCCTTGGATGGTTCTGACGTATACGGTTTAGCGCCCAGTTGAACCAGTTTGTTTTTCAGCGGTGAGTAGCGATCCGCGCGGTCCCCGATCCGCAGGCGGTTTAACAGGAGCGGTGTCGCCTGTGCCGTCAACGAAGGAAGGACCGTAAA
The DNA here is from genome assembly GCF_033721435.1 of Exiguobacterium sp. K1. Classification (NCBI taxonomy): domain Bacteria; kingdom Bacillati; phylum Bacillota; class Bacilli; order Caryophanales; genus Exiguobacterium; species Exiguobacterium sp. K1. Next base: position 318,182 of record NZ_JAOTIT010000003.1, read on the forward strand.
TTGAGGAAAGTCATCAAAGGTAAAAAGATAGACACCCATCCGCCAAGGGAGCCGGATGGTTAATGTGAGTTCATCAAAATGAGCCGGTCCCCGCCGCATCGCCTGAATCGGAATCTCGAGTTGTTCGTCCGATTCAATGACGGCGTGATAGGTATGTGGATGAAGCGGGTCCATGTCGGGAAAAATCAGGCCATCTTCCGTATGCAACCGCAGCGTGGTTTTTAACCCCAACTTTTGCAGGGCTTCGAGACCAAAAAGCTGCAGGCGTAATGAGGCCGATTCCTGATTAAACATCAATGGTTCGTAATGTTTCCACTCTAAGGCAATGTCCCGCCGTAATTGTTTTTCGGTCTGACCGACGACATAATGGATGGTTCCAACGGCAGCAAACAGAAAGCCAATCAACGAGAGTCCCGGGATAAATAAGAAGACGAACGTCAAGATGACATAGACGGAAAAGAGCCGGCGCTCGAGCCAAAAAGGAACGGAACGTTCGATGTACATCCTGTCACCCCATTTCGACCGGAACCGGGATATCGTCAAGCAGATGAAGTAACAAATCGGATTTTGTCGTTTTGATACCGCCTTCGAGTGTCAGCGTCAAGCGGTGGGACAACACATGTTTTGCCAAGTATTTGACGTCCTCCGGAATGATAAAATCGCGGCCGCTCAGGAACGCAAAGCTTTGTGATGCCCGAAGCAAAGCAATCGCCCCGCGGGGACTGACTCCGACTCCGACAAGGGCGTGATGACGGGTCGCTTGGACGATGGCGAGCAGGTAATCGAGGACGTCCTGAGAGGCGTGGACACGCCGGGCTTCTTCCTGCCAGGTAATCAGGTCACCGCCTGTTGCGATGCCGATTGCCTGTTTCCGGACATTGGCCAAGACTTCGTTCAACAGTTGCCGTTCGTGTTCAAGATTCGGATAACCGACTTCAATCGCCACCATGAACCGGTCAAGCTGGGCGTCCGGTAGCGGGAACGTTCCGGCGGATTCAATCGGGTTTTGCGTTGCGATGACAAAAAACGGAGCCGGCATCTGATAGGTCGTTCCACCAATCGAGACTTGGCGTTCTTCCATCGCTTCGAGCAGAGCTGACTGGGTGCGCGGGACAGCCCGGTTGATTTCATCGATCAACACAACGTTCGCGAACAGCGGTCCGCGTTTGTTCTCAAATTCCTGTGTTTTCATGTTAAAGAAGTCGGAGCCGATGACATCAGATGGCAGGAGGTCCGCTGTGAACTGAATCCGGGAAAAGGCACTGTCAAAACTGTTGGCAAGAGCTTTCGCGAGCATCGTCTTCCCGGTCCCCGGCACATCTTCGAGCAGAATATGGCCTTCGGCAATCAAGGCCGTTAAACACAAATCGATGACATCGGACTTTCCCAGATAAATCGTATTGAGCTGGTCTTTTAATTGTTGTAGTTTCACTATGTACGCCTCCATATCATGAAATAAAATTCAAACAGCTGTTTTTATCAGAAATCCAGAAAATACATCATCTTAAGGAAAAAATATCCAATAATATTAACTGAATTTTAGCACAAATTGAAAACAAGAAGAAACTATTTTCTGATTCAGGAAAAAAGACCGGACGATTACGGGCTGAAAGGGAAGGGTAGTTGAATAAGAGAACAGATAAAGGGAGGCAGTTTGTATGAAGCTGATTATTTTCGGAGCGACCGGACAAACCGGACAGGAGTTGGTCAAACAGGCAATCGCCCACGGGCATACGGTGACGGCATTCGTTCGCAATCCGGATAAACTCGAATTGACGGACGGGAAATTGCACGTCATCGAAGGGGATGTACTTAATCAGGAAGTGGTCAATCAAGCCATGCAGGGACAAGAGGCGGTGCTGACAGCCCTCGGAACCGAGAGTCTGTCTTACAGCGGCTTTCTCGAGCGGAGTCTCTTACGAATCGTGAACGCGATGAAGGTGAATGGCGTCGACCGGATCGGTTATGTCGCTTCTGCCGGAGTCGATCAGGAGCTTCCGGGTGCACAAGGATTACTTGCCCAACAAATTCTCAAGAATCCGTTAAAGGATCACCGGCAGGCGATTGAACTGTTGAAACAGGCCGATGTAGCGTATACGGTCGCGCGACCGCTTCGATTGATGAACGGTCCGTTGACCGGTTTGTATCGTCAGGCGGACAATGGTGTCCCGGAACAGGCGAAGCAAATCAACCGGGCAGACGTCGCCCACTTTTTGCTCGAAGCGATTGAGCAGGGGGAACATGTCCGGAGCAGCGTCGGACTGGCCGAATAAGAAAAGCCGATTTTCAAAGGACGGAAAAAGTCCTTCGGAAATCGGCTTTTTGTATGCACTTTACTGCTGGCGGTATACGGAAACCGAGCCGCCGTTGACGAAGAATTGACCGTAGCCGTCCTGATTGATCGTGACGGAAGCGGTGTTGTTACCGGTGATGTCCGTCCAGACTTCACCTTTGTTTTGAAGACCGACATACATCCATTTACTGCCGCCCGGACCGTCCGACAGAATCGTTGCAAGACCAGATTTCGCCCGGTCGGTCACACCTTCACGCGTCCAGCCGATCACGTCCGCATTGTCGAGATAATCATTTTGTTTTCCGAAGGCAAAGTCTTTCCGCGCTTTTAACAACGGATCGATTTTAGAGGCAAGCGCCGGAATTTCACGGTTCGAAGTGCCTTTTGTCCCGTAGTAATCGCCGTAGAAGACCGACGGATATCCTTGTTCACGTGTCAGAATCATGGCGTAAGCAAGCGGTTTGAACCATGACTGTACCGTTGACTCGAGCGACTGTCCGGGTTGGGAATCATGGTTTTCGACGAGTGTGACGGCCTGGACGGGATTCGTTTTGACAAGTGTGCCGTCAAAGATCGTCCGCATGTCATAATAGCCGCCGCCTTTACTTGCCTGCTCGAACTTGTAGTGGAGCGGGGCATCGAAGACCGATTGCTGATAGTTCGTCCGGCTCAAATAGTTTTGCAGCGTTCCGAGGTCGTTCTGCCAATATTCAGCCACCGTGAATAACGGTTTTCCGGTCGTCTGACGGACGTTTGCGAGCCAGTCGGCAAGGTAACCGTGTTTGATATGTTTGACGGCATCGAGACGGAATCCGTCGAGACCGAGTTCGTTGACATACCATTTGCCCCAGTTCTTCATTTCCTGCTGGACTTCCGGATGATCGAAATCAATATCGGCATACATCAGGTAATCATAGTTTCCGTTCTCGGTCGAGACATCGGTATCCCACGCTTTTCCGGTCCCACGGAATTTATAGATGGCACTTTTCGAACGGGATTGATCCCAGTCCGTTCCGTCGAAGTGATACCATTTCCATTTAAAGTTCGAATAGGTATTGTTCCGCGCGGCGAAATCAAATCCGGTCCAGGCTTGAATTTGATAGTCACCCGAGATTTCCTGGTTCCGGTTGCTGCCGTTTACTTCGACGGCTGTGACGGCTTCCGTGAAATCCGCTCCGCCTTTATGGTTCATAACGACATCCCCGTAGACATCGATGCCGGCTGTATGTAGTTGATTGATGGCCGTTTTGAGTTGAGCTTTCGTTCCGTATTTCGTCCGGACGGTTCCTTTTTGATTAAATTCGCCGAGATCGTATAAATCATAAGCTCCGTAACCGACATCATTTTGTGTGGTTCCTTTATAAGCGGGCGGAATCCATACAGACGTGATTCCGAGTTGATCGAGTTTCGTTGAATCACTGCCGAGACGATTCCAGTGGTTGCCGTCATTTGGAACGTACCATTCAAAATACTGCATCATCGTACCGTTATCCGCTGTCGCACCCACTGCAATCGGTTGCACAAGTGGCGCTAAAAAAGTGGCGGTCGCGAGTGTCGCGACAATCAAGCGTTTTTGTTTCATGAAAAGACCTCCTGTAAGTTTATGAAAGCGTTTGCATTTATAGTATAGCAAGTCTTGAAAGTTGCTGTATCACCCGTGGCGTTTATTTCTGAACATCTTGTTTTCGTGACTTTTGAACCTGGAATATTTTTTAAAGAGAAGAATAACTGGTCGGTTGACCTGTTCTAAAGAAAAAAACAGGACCATCGGACTCTTGAACAACCGAATGAATTTTGATTCAGTTTCTTTTCGGGGATTTCAAGGTCTTTTGTCCAGCTTCTCAGATGTGAAAGGAGGTGTGAAAATGAGGAGGTAAGACGAGCACATACATATGTAACCAAGGGGGAAACACAGTATGAATTGGAAGTCGAAAATCAGCGGGGCGCTTGTCGCGGCACTTGCACTTGGGTCAATTTCGTTTACACCGGTCATTGCTAAGACAGAACCGACCAAAATCGTTGCCGGACCGCAGATGGTCACGTCACAATCGACGATCGACGCATATTATCTGCCGGCGTCAGGTAAAACAGGAGCGGCATTAAAAGCCTCGTTACATGACATCATTGATAACCATACACAAGTATCGTACGACACGGTCTGGACTGCTCTGAAGGAAACGGACCAAGATCCGAACAATGCGAATAATGTCATTGAACTGTACACGGGGAAATCGATTGCGAAGAGCAATAACGGCGGGAACGTCGGTCAATGGAACCGTGAGCACGTCTGGGCGAAGTCGCACGGTGATTTCGGAACAAGCAACGGACCGGGAACGGATCTGCATCATCTGCGGGCGGAAGACGTTGTTGTCAACAGTGCCCGGGGGAATCTTGATTTTGATAACGGCGGCACGAAGTATGCCGGTTGTGACTGCTACCGTGACAGCGATTCATGGGAACCGCCGACACGTGTCAAAGGCGATATCGCACGTATGATCTTCTATATGGCTGTCCGCTATGAAGGCGGCGGTGAAATTGATTTGGAAGCATCAGAAAATGTCAGCAATGGCACGAATCCACTTCACGGAAAACTGTCGACATTAAAAGCCTGGAATAAGCTGGATCCGGTCGATGCGACGGAAATCAGACGCAATGACATCATTTTTGAAAAGTGGCAAAAAAACCGGAATCCATTTATCGATCATCCGGAATACGTGACATCAATTTGGGGAAATTAATGTCAGACAGATCTGAAAGAGGGACACACCGATTTTTTTCGGACGTGTCTCTTTTTTTGACTGAGAAAACGATGTGAAACCTTTTTTTAGATCCGGCGTATAAAAAGAAGTGAAAATTAAACGGCAGGACTTTTACCACTGAGGGGATAGCATAATGAAAAAAGCGATGAAACGCATCGGAGGACGTTTTTATAAGACTGGTCTTGGGCTGCTTCTGTTGCTCGCTGTCTTTTGGTTCAGTATTGGCTGGTTCGTCGCGAAAGGAGAACGGCCGCTTGCAAACGGCAAACATCCATATGTCATCGTGCTTGGAGCCGGTGTCAAAGGAGAGACACCCTCGTTGATTTTAAGTAACCGGATTGAAGCGGCTGCCCGGTACGGAAAGCAGTTCCCGGATACGACATTCATCTTAAGCGGCGGACAAGGAGACGGAGAAGCGATTTCAGAAGCGGAAGCGATGCGGCGCGGGATGATTCAAGCAGGAATCAGCGAAGAACGTTTATTGCTTGAAGATCAATCGACTTCGACGACCGAAAATCTGACTTTCTCAAAACGGCTGTTGCCGGCATCCGAAAACCGTGTCTCGATCGTGACGTCGGACTTTCATTTGTACCGGGCCCGGAAAGAGGCAGCGCAAATGAATCTGAAGACCAACGCGATTCCTGCTGCGACACCACTGTCCGGTGTACTGCGTTATGGTATGCGGGAACGTGTCGCGATTGTCGTAAAATATTTTCAATGAAAAACACCTTTCCGTTACTCGGAAAGGTGTCGTCGAATTTATTTGTTGAGTTGCGAATCATTTGACTTAGAGTCATCTTGATTAGAATCGTTTTGATGAGTAGTGTTCGGTTGATGCTCAGGAGGTGCTTCTTCTTTTCCGAGCGCCACATCTTTTGCTTCAACGACTTTGCTGCTGATGGAGTTTAGGTCACCTTTCGCTTCATTGACAGTCTCTTTGACCGATGAAGCGTCTGATTTGACCGTATCGAGTTCTGTGTTGACTTTATCGTAGACGTTTTGAACGTCTGATGCGACTTCTTGAATGATGCTTGAAGCGCTCTTCACTTGGTTGATGACTTGTGATGCTTTGCCAGACGGATCTTCTTTAATCGATGAAGCAAGCGTCGAGACCGAGTCTTTCGCGCCACGTAGGCTTTGCTTCGTATTTTGACGGCTCGAAGAACTGAGTAACGTCAGGAGACCACCGACGACTGCGCCAAGCAGCATTCCTGTAAGTAAACTGACTTGACGACCAGATGAAGTTTCCTGATCGAACTGACGGTTCGGGTTTTCAGCGTGGACGGCATGTGGATCGTTTGGTAAGTTTGGTTGCATGATTGACACTCCCTTAGAATATGATTTGACCATGATAGGAATATACCCTTATCTCACAACTAAAAACATGCATTTGTAATACAACAAAAAGACCATCCAATGATATGATGGTCTGAGACAGTCTGATTGTCTTACGGTCGATGTTCATCATCGTGTTTTTCAGATAATTTACGGTTGATTTCATCGTAATCAATTTCGATGTCATCTTTATTGCCTTTGTAGCCGTAACCCTTTGAAATCACGAGGATTGAAGCGACTAAGACGAAGACGATGATTAGAATGGAGACGACATAAAGCCACATGATCCATTCCTCCTTTCATTCTTCTTTAGTATGACGGAAAAAGCATCTTTCGTCTAAACGAAAATGTAAATTGTATGCTAAACTATTTTCAATGAATATATGGATAGAGTGAGGTGACAACATGAGTATACTGGTCGTAGATGATGAGTTTACGAATTTGATGATTTTAGAACGTTTGCTTGAAAACGAGGGGTACGATGTCGTCAAAGCGATGAGCGGGGAAGAAGCGCTGGAGCTGATGGAAGATCCATTGTTCATCGAAACACTGGATGTTGTATTACTTGACGTCGAAATGCCCGGAATCAGCGGTATCGATGCGACCCGCTTAATTCGTAAACGCTTTGGTTTGGATGAGTTGCCGATCGTCATCGTATCCGGCCGATCAAATGAAGAGGATATTGCGGACGGACTGGATGCCGGTGCTTCCGACTATACGACGAAGCCGATCCGGAAAACGGAACTGTTGGCCCGTGTCCGGAACGCCATGTCACTCAAACAAGCGATCGACGCCCGAAAACGGTATGAAAAGGTATTGCAGGAAGACTTTGATTTAGCACAAAAGTTGCAACAGAGTGTCCTGAGTGCCAATATCGAGGACGAAGACATCCGGATTATGGCGACGTACATTCCGTCGAAAAAACTGGCGGGTGATATGTATGCCTGGTACCGGATTTCGCCGCAAAAATACGGGATCATTCTGTTTGATGTCATGGGACATGGTGTATCCTCCGCTTTGATCACGATGGGGATGAGTTCGATTTTATTTGAGCTCGTACATCGCATCGGCGATCCGGCGAAAGTCCTTGAGGAGTTAAACAAACAGATGAGCCGCCTGTTCCCGGGCGATGAAACGGAGATTTATTTTACGGCCGTGTACTTGTACATCGAACTGGATGAAATGAAACTCAGTTATGCCAATGCCGGACATCCACCGGGCTTGTTACGGATGGGAAATCAAATCATTCCGCTTGAGAATACGGGACTGCCGGTCGGAATGTTCGAAGATTCGGAGTATACAAGCCAAACGATTGACCTCGTTTCGCCAGGTTGTGTCTACTTGTATACCGACGGCTTCATGGAGTTATACAGTAAAGGCATTGATGAAGGCATCAGTGCCATCCGTGAATTGATTCACGAGCAGGGTCCTGCCATCCATCAATTGATTCAACCGGATCAAAGTGATGATGCGGACGATTTATGTCTCGTGACCGTCGAAATTAATTAAATGAAACAAAAAACCACGTTCCTTTGATGAACTTAGCCGGAGAGAGCTGAAGAGACAATCGTCTCCGAACTCTTTTTCAAACTAAAGCATTCAAAAGGAAGTGGTTTTTTAATTTTTTTACGACTTTGAAGGAGTTCAACTAAAAGAAACGGCGGCGCCATAAAATAAAGGCTGCCAGCCCCGAGAAGAAAATCATCATGCCGAAGACAATCCAAAAGCCGATGACTTCGCCTTCCCACGGTACATGCACGTTCATCCCGAACATTCCGGAAATCATCGTCGGAATCGAGATGACAATCGTGATGGAAGCGAGAAACTTCATGACGAAGTTGACGTTGTTCGAGATGACAGAACCAAACGTATCCATCGTCGAACTGATGATATCTTTATAGATTTGGGCCATTTCCATAGCCTGCCGGTGTTCAACGAACACATCTTCGAGTAAGTCTTCGTCGTCTTCATGTTTCTCAAGACTCGGCGTTTTGATGATTCGATCGAGTACGCCGTCGTTTGACTTCAAGGAAGTCATGAAGTACACAAGTGATTTTTGTAAGTTCATTAATTGGAAAATTTCTTGATTTCGCATGGAACGTTGCAGTTCTTCTTCGAGCTCATCCATTCGACGGTCAATCTGCCGCAGGAATCGAAGATACGACGAACTGACTTTATAGAGGATCTGAAAGACGAACCGGGAACGGTAATTCGTCCGGAACGCCCGGAGTTTTCCCCCTGAGAACAACGTCAAGACATCCAGCTGTTGCGAACAGACAGTGATGAAGTGTCTTGAGGTCACGATGATACCAAGTGGAATCGTATTGTAACGGCGTCCGGATGATTCTTCTTCGATATAAGGAACGTCGACGATCATCAACAAACCTTCATCATCTTTCTCAAAACGAGGTTTTTCCTCGACATCAAGCGGGTCATAAATAAAATCCTCAGGAATTTTCGTAGCAGCGATGACTTGATCGGCTTCGTCTTTTGTCGGATTGACAAGATGAATCCAGGAACCTTTCGTAAACTCCTGAATTTCGTTGACTGCCCCCGTCACATCACTTCGATAAATCGTCAACATTGTCTATCCCTCCTGCTCTTCACTTTTTTATTATAGGAATACTCTATAGACCGTGTAAATGATTCTCCGATTTTTTTTTAAGACGATTAATGATAATATAGAAAAAGAGGAGGGGAAAAGATGCCTTTTTTTAATGAAAAGAAGTTAGCGGAACTGCGTTTGATTGCCGGCGGCGATGACGTATTCTTGCAAAAAATCGGTGAGACGTATATTGCCCAGTTTGATCGGAAATTTCCGGAATTAAAGGAAGCGGTCGAAGCAAAAGATGCCGAACAGACAGAAAAAATTAGCTCATTTACTTAAGGGTGCCTCCTATTCCGTTGCGGCGGATGACTTAGCGGATGACTTTGAATTGCTGGAAAAAGAGGCTGAGACAGGCTCAGTCGAGAATGCGGCCGGTGTTTTGACCCGGATTGAAGACTGCATGACAGGGTTCAGAAAAACTTGGCTGAATGTATTTCTCGGAAAAAAACAGTGATTTTGTTTAAAATAAAAGAGATTTAAAAAAACCGTTTCCTGATCAGACAGGAGACGGTTTTTTTGTTTAGGAAAATAGTGATTACAGGACGTATGTATCGACGGTTTCGATCAATCGACCGATTTCCGGCTTTGTAATCTGGGCGTTGACACCAACAGACTCGCCTTTATGGCGGAGGTCATCCGAAATCAAGGACGAGAAGACAACGATCGGTAAATCCGTGTAACGGTCATCTTCACGTAATCGTTTCGTCAAGTGCAGTCCATCCATTTTCGGCATCTCGATATCGGTGATCAAGAGATCACAGTTGCTGCCTGCCTCAAACGCATCGAAGGCATCCTTACCGTTGATAAACCACTTCAAGCCGTCATAACCGGCTTCTTCTAACGTTTCGATGATTAACGTCCGGAGCATTTCCGAATCTTCCGCAATCCAAATGGTTTTATTGGAGCGGTTGCGGGGCGAAACACGACGGCCTTCTTCGCGGGCGAAGATATCCTTGCGTGACAGCTCGAGCGCAATTTTCTCGTAATCGAGCAAGATGATCATCTTATCTCCCGTCTTAACGACACCATTCGTTAATCCTTCGATGCCTCGGGCGAGTTCATTCGGCGTATCAATCTGTTCCCACGAAATACGGCGGATTTCCGTTACAGAATCGACGCGGAGGACACTTTTTTCACCGTTAAACTCACAGATGATCAACCGGTCATCTGTCGTTTCCTCATGGGCGACACCGATGACCGTCGGTAAGTCGATGACCGTCATGACTTCACCGCGTAGTTCAATCAGACCTTTGACGGCATCCGGTGTGCCGGGGAGTGGTGTCATCGGTAACGGAACGATGATTTCCCGGACTTTCATGACATTGATGCCGAACGTGTAAGGTCCGCAATGAAAAATAACGATTTCCAACTCATTTGTTCCAGCTTCTAATAAAATATCGTGTTGATTGTACACGTAATCGAGCCCCTTTCCATCCTGCACTACACTTCTGACTAGTTATCGGCAGAAAAAAGCAATTCTTCCACCGTAAAAAGAATAAAAAAGTTGTTGAAATCGCTTTCATTTTATGTTAAGCAAAAAGTTTGGCATTTGTCTGACCAATTGATTACAATAGGCTATGCAGCCACACACTGAAGTGAGAGAGAAAAAATAAATGGAGGTCGAGTGGAATGACTACAGCAACAACATACACATACTTATTAGACGGGCAATGGCAGGAAAGTGAATCCAATGAAACCATTGAAATTTCTTCACCTTATAAAGAAGATACAGTCGGTCGTGTTCAAGCGATGACAAAAACAGAAGTAGACCGGGCAATCGCGTCTGCTAAAACAGCACAGGCAGAATGGGCGAAAGTCCCTGCCAATAAACGCGCTGAATTGCTCCATGCTTGGGCAACAGAACTTGAAAAGCGTGCGAGCGAGATTGGCGAAGTCATCATGCGTGAAGTCGGTAAAGGGCTAGCTGACGGAATTAAAGAAGTCAAGCGGACGGCAGAAATCATCCGTTACACAGCAGAGGAAGGTCTTCGTTTTGACGGTCAAATGATGCAAGGGGACTCGTTCCCGGGCGGAAGTGCGAAAAAAATCGCCATCATCAAAAAAGCGCCGCTTGGTGTCATCCTTGCAATTTCACCGTTTAACTACCCGGTCAACCTGGCAGCAGCGAAACTGGCACCTGCTTTGATGACAGGAAATGCCGTCGTCTTCAAACCGGCAACACAAGGTTCGATCAGTGGGACGTTAATGGTCGAAGCCCTTGTCGCAGCAGGATTGCCGTCAGGTCTCGTCAACCTCGTGACTGGACGCGGTTCAGTCATCGGAGATTATTTGACGGCTCACCCGGGCATCAACATGATTACCTTCACAGGCGGAACAGCGACAGGACAACACTTGTCACGTCAATCAGCGATGATTCCGCTCGTCCTCGAACTCGGCGGAAAAGATCCGGCGCTTGTTCTTGAGGATGCCGATTTGTCATTAGCGGCAGACCACATCATCAGCGGTGCGTTCTCGTACTCCGGTCAACGCTGTACAGCCATCAAACGGGTCTTCGTTCTTGAACCACAGGCGGATGCGTTGGTAGAAGAGTTATCAGCCCGGATCGCGAAATTGACAGTCGGTTCACCGGAAGACGAAAGTATTGTCGTGCCGTTGATTGATACAAAATCAGCTGATTTCGTTGAAGGTTTGATTACAGATGCGAAAGAAAAAGGCGCAACGCTTGTCACAGGCGGCAACCGGACAGCGAACTTGATTGAGCCGACATTATTTGACCATGTGACACGCGATATGCGAATTGCATGGGAAGAACCGTTCGGACCGGTCTTACCTGTCATTCGTGTCAACTCGGTTGAAGAAATGATCGCGTATGCGAACGAATCGGAATACGGTCTTCAAGCAAGTGTCTTCACGGAAAACATCGATGCAGCATTCAGTGTCGCGGATGCGCTTGAAACAGGTTCTGTCCAAATCAACGGTCGGACGGAACGTGGTCCCGATCACTTCCCGTTCATCGGCGTTAAATCATCGGGTCTTGGCGTTCAAGGTGTCGGACGAAGCCTCGCTTCAATGACACGTGATAAATTAACAGTGCTTAACTTAAAATAAGATAGTTTGATCAAAGCGACCTTTCAATCTGCGGAAAGGTCGCTTTTTTGCATCCAACGGACAGTATCCTGCGTATTCTTTTTAAAGGTTTAACGGTTTGAGGGCGACAAAGTTTGCCGCTGCCGCTTCTTTCTCTCTATAATGAAGGAAACCATCCAGAGAGAAGAGGGGTTTACCGATGCGACAAGAGGATGAAATCTTTACTTTACCGATTCCGACACCATTCCCGGTCGGAGATATCAATTGTTATGTGTTACGGACCGATTCGGAAAATATTTTAATTGATTGTGGTCCGGATACGGAACAAGCCTGGCAAGCGATGCAGGAAGGTCTTCAAAAAATCGGATTGACGGTTTCGATGCTTGATAAAGTGATCGTGACCCACCACCATGCGGATCACGCGGGGCTTGCCTACCGTTTTTCTGAACAGGGGATTCCGATTTATGGACATGCGCGACTGCGTCCCTACTTAGAACAAGACCAAGCCTTTTTGAGCAGAGGGGATGACTTCCTGCAACGGCTGGCCTTGTCGTTCGGAGTACCGGACGACATACGGGCACTTTTACCGAGTTACTTATCGGCATTAAAATGGCTGGGCAAAGGACAACTTGATCATGTCCTGCAGGAAGGGGATGCGATCACGGCGTCAGGCACGTACCGGATCATTGAACTTCCGGGGCATGCGAGCGATCAAATCGGCATTCTCAGTCAATCGGGTGTTCTGTTTGCAGCCGATCATCTGTTGGCGCGCGTCGAACCGAATCCGTTGCTGGAGCAGCCGCAGCCGGGAGATGAATCGGATATGAAACGACCGGTCCTCGCGTACATGCGCTCCCTCCGTAAACTGCAGGGCGAACAGATTCAGATTGCCTATACCGGGCACGGCGAACCGATTCGCGATGTCCCGTCTTTAATCGAAGAACGTCTGTTACAACGGAAAGCGCGCGGTGAACAGTTGTTGAAGCATATCACAGGTTCAAAAACGCTGTTTGAGCTTGCGCAAGTGACGTACGGGAACCGGTTGAAGAAATCGTTCCCGCTTGTCATGAGTGAGATGAAAGCTCGTCTCGACTACCTTGTAGCCAGCGGACAGATCGTTGTCGAAAAACAAGACGGAATTTTACGGTATATGAGAAAGGGCAGTGCGCATGAATCTCATCAATAAGACGGTCGTCTTGACCGGTGCCTCGAGCGGTCTTGGGGAAGCACTCGCTTACGAGCTGAACCGGCACGGGGCAAATTTGATTTTAGTCGCCCGGCGGGAAGATCGGCTCCAACAGATGGCGAAAACTCTTCAGGCGGAATACATCGTTTACGATTTAGAACATTCACCGGAGCGTCTGGCTGATCAAATCGCCGACCGGTATGGCATGATTGATGTACTGATCAACAATGCCGGGTTTGGGGAGTTCAGTTTTTTGAAGGACACGACGATTGAAACCATTGAATCGATGAACCGGGTCAACGTTTTGGCTCCGATCCGGTTGACGAAAGCCTGTCTTCCGCTGTTTCGTCCGCACGGCATGATTGTCAACGTGGCAAGTCAGGCCGGAAAGTTACCTACACCGAAGTCGAGCATTTATTGCATGACGAAAGCAGCGTTATATCAGTTTTCAAATGCATTGCGTCTCGAACTGAAGCCGCAGGGTCTTCATGTCATGACGGTCAATCCGGGACCGATTGCGACGGAATTTTTTGTCCGGGCGGATCTCAGCCGGAAATACGAAAAGAACGTTGCGAACATCGTCCTGTCAAAAGAAAAATTAGCACGAACGGTGACGCGGGCCATGGTCCGGGAAAAACGCGAGGTGAATGCGCCGTTTTGGATGGAAGGTTCGGCAAAGGCCTACGGATTGTTTCCGCGGGTCATTGAATGGCTCGGGAAGTCAGGCTTCGATAAAAAATAAAGGAGATTTTCACACATGATAAAACAGATGACTGCCATCGCAGCAACAGGACTGCTGCTTGCCGGATGTGCCTCTCCGGCAGCACCGGTCCAAGAAAAAGTATTAGGATCGTCCTATACGTCGATTGCGAAAGACGCTAATGCGACGACCGTCCGGATGTATATGTGGGGCGGCGATGAGGGGATCAACGCTTATATCGATGAATACGTGGCGCCAAAATTAAAAAAAGAGCACAAGATTACATTGAAGCGGGTTCCGATTGAAACGGCTGACTTGATTCAAAAACTGCGGGCGGAAAAGAAAGCCGGGAAAGAAACGGGTGTCATCGATGTCGTCTGGATTAACGGCGACAACTTCCGGAACGCTAAAAAGGACGGCTTGTTATACGGTGAAATCACAAAAGTGTTGCCGAACATGAAATACGTCGATCCGCAGGCACAAGGATCGGACAGCGGAACACCGACGGATCATCTCGAAGCCGCGTGGGGTAAAGTTCAATACACGTTCCACTACGATCAAGCCAGTGTCAAAAATCCGCCCCAAGACTTGCAGGAACTCAAAAGCTGGGTCAAAGAAAATCCCGGCAAATTCACGTATCCGGAAGTGACGGACTTTACGGGGAATGCGTTTGTCCGACACGTCATGTACGGGCTCGAGTCAAAAGAGACGTTAAAGGACCCGAAAGCGGACTTTAAGAAAACATGGTCGTATTTAAACGAATTGAAGCCTTATTTATGGAAAGAAGGCAAAACGTATCCGAAGACGCTCGCTCAGCTGGACCAACTGTATGCCAAAGGAAGTGTCGCCTTCACGATGGGCTTTAACGAACGACGGGCGGAACAGGAAGTGAAGTCAGGGACATTCCCGAAAGAAACACGTCCGCTGATCTTAAAAGACGGTTCAATCGCATCGACCCACTTCCTGTCGATTCCGTTTAACGCACCGAATCCGAATGGAGCACTCGTTACGATTAATACGTTATTGTCACCGGACGCCCAACTCAAGAAATTCGACGGCACTTACTGGGGAGACGGAACGAGCCTCGATTTGACGACGGTAAGCCAGAAGGAACAGCAGGCGTTTGAAGAGGTTCCGGCGGCGGAATCGACACCGAAACCGGCGGCATTTGAGGGGAAAGTCCGTGCTGAACTTGATCCGGCCATCTTTGATATGATTCGGAAAGACTGGCCGGAACGTGTGGCGCGGTAATGCCTGGCCAGCAACGCTGCTGATTGCCGGCATGGTCGGATATGGTCTGTTCATCAGTCTTTCGATGACGACTTGGGGAGATTACAAGCAATTGTCCGCAGATCCGGTATTTTTGGAAAGTGTCGGCATCAGTCTGTATGTCGCAGTCAGCAGTACCGTACTGGCTGTATTGATCGGGGCAGGATTGGCCGGAATTTTTGCGAAACAGACGGGATGGGCTGCGCAAATCCTGGCCGTCCCGTTATTTTTGCCCCATCTTGGTGCAGCCTATCTAGCCATTCTTTACCTGAGTGATTTCCCGGTCATTGGTCCGCACGAGGTGAATCAATTTAGTATCATCTTGACGTATCTCTACAAGGAAATCCCGTTTGTCTTTTTCTATTTACTGCCGGTCTATCGGCGTCTCGACCATCGCTATGAAGAACTGGGATTGATGCTCGGTTTGTCACGGATGAAACGGTTTTGGCACGGAAAAGGGGTATTTTTGCTGTTTCCTGTTCTGGAAGCAGCCTTTATCGTTTTTGCCTTCACCCTGTTTGCTTACGAAGTCCCGGCGTTGCTCGGTGTGACGTATCCGAAGCTGATTGGTGTCTATACGTTTGATTTGTATACGCAGGGCGATTTGTCGCGTCAACCGGAAGCATTTGCCATCAGTGTCCTCTTGACCGGCCTTCTGTTTTTACTGCTATTGCTGTTCACACGAATGATTCGTCCGTTAACGGAACGGATCAGTAAGGGGCGGATCGAATGAGGAGACGGATCATAACAGGAGTGACAGGATTCCTGATCCTCGTTCCGTTGTTCGGATTGATTCCGTCCACCTGGACTTGGAATCCGCGGTTGTTTGAAACCTTGGCAACGACGATTTCGATGATTGTTGCCTTGACGCTGCTCAATCATTCGATCGGCTATATTACTGGAAAGGCAATTGCGTTTCGCGCGGGACGACTCATCCGCTCGATGGAACTATTGATCAGTTTACCGCTCTTTTTACCGGTTTTGTTATTGTCGTTTGGTCTTTATCTGACCTGGATCCGGTTAGGACTTGCCGATCAATTTGTCGGAGTGTTGCTGGTTTTACTGCTTCCAACGTTACCGTATACGATTCGGATCTATACGAATGCGTTTCAGGCACTGGGGGAACAGATGATGGAACAGATGGTGTTGATTGAACCGAGCCGTATAAAACGATTTGTTTTTTTGACAGGCCCGATGATGCGTTCTGCCATCCAATCCGTCACTCTGCTCGTAACGGTCATTGCCTTGAGCCAATATGCACTCGTCACCCTGATCGGAGGCGGTGTCGTTCAAATGATTGCGCTTGAAGCGTTTCCGCTGTATTCCGGAAATTCTTTGATTGCAGCGAAAGAAGCGACGATCTGGCTGCTTGTTTTACCGTTTTTGATTTATTTTGTGCAACTCATGCTGCTCGAAGCATGGGTGCGATTAGTTCGGAGGCTGTTAGATGGACGTTACGATTCAGCACGTCAATAAACGATTTGGTCAGAAACAAGTCTTGCAGGGCATTGATTTACGCATTACGTCGGGGCAATGTGTCGCTTTGGTCGGTCCGAGCGGAAGCGGAAAAACAACACTGCTGCGATTGATTGCAGGTCTTGAGAAAGTATCGGACGGAACCATCCGTTTCGGAGAGATCGATATGACACATGCCGCTCCGAATCAACGGGGTGTGACAATGTTGTTTCAACGTCCGTTACTGTTTCCTCATTTGACGGTCGCTCAAAATATCCGTCTTGGTATGGCAAAAGGTCATCATGGGGATTTGAAACAATGGTTGGAGAAAGTCGGATTAGCCGGACGGGCAGATGCTTTTGTCCATGAACTGTCCGGTGGAGAACAACAACGGGCCAGCCTTGCCCGGGCGTTGGCCAGCGGTCCGAATTTTCTGTTGCTCGACGAACCGTTCTCGAGTCTCGATTTA
Organism: Exiguobacterium sp. K1; assembly: GCF_033721435.1. NCBI lineage: Bacteria > Bacillati > Bacillota > Bacilli > Caryophanales > Exiguobacterium > Exiguobacterium sp. K1. The sequence goes on from NZ_JAOTIT010000003.1 coordinate 335,304, forward strand.
CCACGCCGCCGCGAACTGCGGACGCTAATCCGGCGCTTGACGGTCGCCAAAGGCGTGACGACGTTACTTGTGACGCACGACCGTGAGGAAGCGATGGCGATGGCGGATTATGTCTACGTAATGGAACAAGGACAAATCATTGATCAGGGACATCCGGTTAAATTGGCGGAAAAAAGTCCGTTTTTCGGAGACGGTGTGTACCTGGACGGTGATTGGTATCCTTTATCGGAAGTGAAGTTGGTCTTAAGACCGACGAATGGATTACAGGAACATGTTACGATTACGAAAGAGCTGACGCAGTACGGTGTTCGTTTTTATGAAGTCGAACGCGAGACAGGTGAGCGTCTTGTTGTTCAAACGATAGAGACGTTCCTCGAAAACGTGACAGCTTATCTTGTGAGGAAGGAGGGGTAGCATGTTAGATACACGCGCGAGAAGAGTCGTCCAGCCCCTTTTTGAGCAGATGGCGACCTTATTAAAGAAGATGGGGCTTTCTGCCAACCAGGTCACCATCATTTCCGGCATCATCGGTGCCTCGACCGGTTTCTTTGTGTATAACGATATGACGGGAATTGCAATTTTATTATTATGGCTGTCCGGAGCACTCGATGTCGTCGATGGAACGATGGCACGCCGGGAAAAAACGACACCGATCGGGACGATTCTCGATTTAGTGCTCGACCGGATTGTGGAATTATCCGTTCTGATCGGAATTGCCTTACGTTTTCCGGAGACGCAAGTCGTCATTTTATTACTCGTCGCCTCATTCGTGATTGGTATGACGATGTTTCTTGCGATTGGAGCGGTCAGCGAAAATTATGGATTTAAGTCATTCCAGTATCAACCGGGCCTCGTCGAACGGACGGAAGGATTCCTTTTTCTGACTGCGATGTTACTGTTTCCAAGCGCCATCATCTGGATTGCGATCCTCTTTTTGATTGCTGAATTGTATACGGTCGGCGAGCGGTTTTATCAAGCTTCGAAGGTGTTGCGATGAGCGAATCAGAACAGTTGATGGTCGTTGATTCCACCGGTCAACCGCTGTATCCGGCAACCCGCAAGAAAATCCACCATGAGGGGTTGTGGCATGAGACGTTTCATTGTTTTGTCATCAATCTGGAGGAAGGCCACGTGATCTTGAAACAACGGGCGAAACAGAAAAAAGATTTCCCGGAGCTGATTGATATTACGGCTGCCGGACATTTGCTCGCAGGTGAGACGCCGAGGGATGGAATCCGCGAACTCGAAGAAGAGATCGGTCTCGTCCGGCAGTTTGAGCAACTGTTTCCACTGGGCGTCTTCTTGGAAGAGTTGATACTCGAGGACTTAAAAGATCGTGAACGTGTCCATCTGTTCCTGACGGATGAATCGATGCCGCTCGAACGTTACGTGTTGCAAACAGAAGAAGTCAGTCGATTGATTGCCTTACCATTTTCCGAGTTTGACCGGCTGGCAGACGAGACAGCAGAAACGTTTAAGACCGTGGATCAAGAAATCATCCGCCGCGATCAATTCGTCCTGCATCCGTCTGCCTACTTTAGACGTGTGAATGAAGGAATTCAAGCATATCGTGTCCAACAGACATAACGAAAGGGCTGTCATGCATTTTTATGCGACGGTCCTTTCGTTTTTTTACGGTAAAGCTAGGCGAAAAGTAGCATAATGGGCATTTCTTTGAGATAATTAACAATATATACATTTGATGAAAGAAGGTGCAGCCAGTGGCGTTACGATTTGCATTGCTCGGACTGCTAACTCAGGGAGAAGCGACCGGATATGATTTAAGTACGACGTTCAAAAAGCAGATGACTCATTTTTGGACGGCGCATCATACACAAATTTACCGTGAATTGTTGAAAATGGAAGAAGATCGGCTTGTGACCAGTGTGTACATCGTTCAAGAAGACTTACCCGATAAAAAGGTCTATTCGATTACGGAAGAAGGACAAACGGCACTTGTCGCCTGGTTGCGTGCGCCAAGTGAGTTCAAGCCGAAGATGAAAGATGAAAACTTGATGCGGGTGTCCTTGCTGCATCTGTTGCCGCCGGATGAAGCGATTTTGTATTTGGAAGAATCGAAGCGGCATCATCAGTTTGCCGTCGATATGATGAAGATCTGGCGGAAAGATCATTTGGAAAATGGGGCAACGCTTGGGGAAACTTTGACGAGTGAATACGGCTTACGCATGATGCTGAATTATCTCGACTGGTGTGATTGGGCGATGGAAGAAATAAAGAAAAGTCAGGCGAATGTCTGAACCATACAGTGATATCATCAATCCTTTGTCAAAACAGGGGATTGTTTTTTTTTGCGTCGTCAAAAGAGCATTCGAGACAGACGATATGGTACAGTAAATGAATTATAAAGGGATTAGAGGAGGACTACGAACGTGAGTGTACCAGCGTTTTTTATTTCTGCTGAAAATAAAATTTAGAAATGTTCATATTTTTTTACCGTTCTTTTTTACACTTTTATATTCCTACGTATAATGATTGGTGTAAGGTACAAAACAAGAGGAGATGCAAAAAAATATGAAGATTTCTGCTGTTTATTTTAGAAAATGACGACATGATGAAGACATTTTAGATAAGGATTTATTTGATAGACATAAATCGATTTTGATTCCGATTGCAAAAAGTTATGGTGACTATAATGTATATGAAGAAATTGAGTCAGGCTCCGACGATAGCCGTTTACAGTTTAAATTATTAACCTCTAATCTTCATAAATACGATAGAATTATTGCGATGGATATTGATCGATTATCTCGTTCGAATTTGCACTTACAACTTATTAAACAAGATTTTGCGCTTCATAGTATTGAACTTGTACTTCCAAATGCAATTTATAATTTTAAAAATGATGCTGATTTATTTAGTTACGATTTACAAAGTATGTTGGCTGAATATGAACATCGATCTATTAAAAAAAGACTAGAAATGGGAACAATGATTGCCGTAAATCAGGGTAAATTTTTAAGAAGACCTCCGTATGGATATGTTAAAGATAAAAAAATTTTCTTCATGTAGATAAAAAAGAAGCTGAGATTATTAAATTTATCTTTGAAGAGCTTTCTTTAGGAAAATCGATTTTAAATGTCACCGATCAATTGATTGAAATGAATGTAACGAACAAGCCTGGAAAAGTATTTTATTTATCACATCTTCAAAGAATTATTAAGAACGAGATTTATTTTGGGAAATTAAAATTTGGTCAGAAAAATCCTATTGCCATTGAAAATAATTATGAAGCTATTATTTCAGAAGCATTATGGAATGACGTACAGCAAAAAGTATATTCTAGTGCGAATTCTTTTGGTAGAAATACAAATCCTCGTTTCACATTATCAGGGTTAATATACTGCGGGAAATGTGATAAGAAACTAAGAATCAACGAGAAAAAAGGACCGATTGTCATTCCATGTCTTAGTGGTAGACAGAATTTAAGTATCATAGTAGCTTTATGTACAAGCAGTGATTCAAATCTAATTCAATTTTTATAGTTGAAATTGATTAAATAACTTTATATTCTTTAAGAAATAAAAAATGTAGAAGAATTATTTTTTTAAAAGAATGCCTATAGTTTTAGATTGTTAATAAACGGTGATAGTAATGATAAATGATTAAAACAAGTTATCCACAATTAAAAAGTTATCCACAGATTTACATTTTATGCTCGATATTGAAGGAATGACTGCTTTATATTTAAGATAGTGTAGTACAATTTGTTTTATAGCCCGATCGGAGAAATGGGAGACGTCCTGTTAACATTTCAAATGCTTGATTATAAAAAACGAAGGGTGTTAACAAAATGAAAAACAACGATGACAATAATAAAACTTCGATCAATTTCAAAATTAATATGGAAATCAGCCGCCCGAATAAAAAAGTAGAAACACCAAATGATGAAAATGAATCCAATAAGTTATCATTTTCTACAGTATTGTTTTTATTGCAGGCTTCTACGTTAATCATTAAATTAATTCAAATGACTCTTTGACATAGAAACTATATGACTTCCGAATGTAAAGATTAGATAGCCTCAATTTACTAAAAAATGAGGCTATCTTTTAATTAAGAGGGGGCAGGAAAAGTTTAATGGAGGAAAAAACTGATATAAAAAATGTTAATCATGCGATTAAAATGCTTAAGTATGCCATTGATAATGTAATAAATTCTGATACGTTTTTTATTTCAGAAAATATAGCCACCGTTTATAATATGATCCATGATGATTTAATTATTAGTGAGATATTAAAGGACTATTTAAATAGCGGGAAAACACTTGAAGATTTTCATGAACATTCAGGAATCACGAGGCAGCTTGATTTACAGTTACCAACAAATGTTGATTCAAGAATTATCTATCTGCTATTACTCATTGAAAAAATTACTAAAGATGATCTTAATTATGTGTCTTACGTTAATCAAGTGTATGGCAGGACCTCTTATGAAAAAAAATTTAGATCTGACATACTTCGATCAACTTTTAGATATATGGTTGAGATAATTGATAATCATTTCGAAGCGGAAAAAGAAAATAAAAATGAAATAAAAAAAGAAAATCTATCTATAACGATTAATCATAATGGTGGAGTTTCAAAAGGGAATATATACAATTTTCAATCTACCATTGAAAATATTACTGCTAACCAAAGTGATTCGCTTGTGATGGAAGTGATAGATCAAATTAAGAATGATGAAATCGATTTAAATGGTAAAGAAGAAGAAGTGAATCAATTAATTAAAGCATTAGTTGTGGAACTAAATAGCCCTGACGAAAAGAATAAGCCAAACAAAATAAATAACATCGCTACTTCGTTAATGAAATTCGGAAACCAAGTTTTACTTCAATCGGTATCTAAAGTTATTGTTGATGAGCGATGGATTTTAGAGGTAGGTAAAGCAATAATGGGGCTGTGAAATAAGTTAAGCGGCACTATTAAAAAAACACACGATAAAGTTCTAGCTCTGTTTTTTAAATAAGACCTAGAATTATATTCTGTGTGTTTTACTATATGATTGATTACTACTAACAAATAGGTCCACCATTTGTTAGTACGTGTTCAAGCTTGCTTGGACACAATGTCTTTAAGTATGTCATAGCTATTTATAGTGGATTGTAGATTTCATAATAGATTAATTAAATTTAATTGCTTCATCGAAACATGCTCCTCGTTTCGATGAATAGTCTCTTGAACTTGATTCTAAATACAAATTGTATAAAGGATTCGTAGAAGGTAGTAGCATATAAGATTGCCTCATCTAAGTTCAAGAGATTACATATCTTCGCAAGCTCAGATATGTTACAGCTAAGCAGAAGACCATTGCTTGTCTGTATGAATGAACTAATATGATTTACTTAGATTATTAGATTGATCGACTATTATAAAAGTTCAAGATATAGGCACTCAAACAGGTTTGAGCACCTTACTAAGAAACTAAGATCACGTTTCTTAGTGCTAATAAAAAGTACATATCTAAGTTCTATATTTTATTATAAACAGAGCATGAATCTTAATGTGCGCTTTATTTAGCCACGGTTATATACATTAAAATTAATCCTTTTATTCAGTCCTACATCTTAACGTCCTTAATTGGCTGTTAAAATATAGGGTTTTTTCTGTTTCTTTCTTAGTTTTTTTTATAGTAAGCATAATAAAAATGTAAAGACAAATGAACTTAGGAGAGAATACTATGGAGAAAAACATTGATACGTTTACAGAAAAGGATTTGGCAATTGAATTAAATATTGCATTCCGGACATTACAACAAGCACATAAAACAAAGCTAAAAATATGGGTTTATACAAGAGAAAAATTATGTAAAGGGACCTATGTTTATCATATTGAGAACTTTTATAAAAAGAGTAACTTTATGAAAACAATTGAATCTATTGCAGAAGTTGAAGTTCAATTTCCTAATGAAAAGACCGCGGAAAAGTTATTATATTTATTCATTAAAGAGGATTTATCTACGAGCAGTGATGAAGAAATCGCGGAGAAAATGCAACTATCGAGTAAGACAATCGGTAAGTATATAAACTTATTTCGCGAGGTAGGAATTTTAAAATTTAAGCTTCCGTATGAACGTATTCGAGAAATCGATTTAGAAACTGGAGAAATCATTATGGGGAAAAGAATAGATCTGAATGATTCAAAAGACTATAAATACTATTTATACGGTCGGAATAAAGAAAAAACAGAAATTCCTTACTCACAATATAGATTTGTTCTTGCTCAGTATTATAAGGGCCGACAATCTAAGTACTATTTGTTCTTATCAAAAGGACTCTCAAAGCAATTGGCTGCCCAAAAATTTAGTACTGACGCCTATAATGAAATCTATGTCCAATATGAAGGATTTCCCGTAAGAATGTTCTCTAAATCGTTGACAGAAAAAGCATATAAAAAAATTAATTTAACATTTTGAATAATTAAATAATTAAATAATTAATTTTAGCCTGAGTTAATCTTAGGCTTTTTTATTTGATTGTAATTACGCATAACTGCTCATTTATGTATGCAACCATACTACTAAGATACCAAACATTATTAATTTTTATTATCGTTAATCAAAATAAAAATTATCCTAAATATATAGGCTGAAAATAAGAAAAATGGGCTAAAAATAAGAAAAAAAGTCTGTAAAAGTTACGCACAATGCCTTAAATAAGCATTTATATAGTGTAAGCGTATTTAATGCGTAAACATTAAATTTGTTTGTGTTTTCTCCTTTTCCATGTTGGAATATGATCCAATTAACTATCCATGGTTAATTGGGTTATCTTTTGGTTAAACTTTCTAATCAAAGTTTTAAGATAGTTATCAGTTTCTTCATTTGAATCTTCTTTGAAATTTCTACGAGTGTAATTTTATCTAAAAATAAAGTATCAGATCTTATATCTGAGAAATAACATCTTTTAATTTATTTTTAGATTTAATTGTCATTGTTTTTTCTATTAGAGTTAATCAGTCTCATTAATAACTTCATGCTGTTTCATAAAAATTTGTTCACCCTTAATTCAAGCAATTAAAGGTGGACTCTCCTTGTTTCTGATAGATCATAATATAAGTGCAATTCTTATAAGGAACCTAGAAAAAAAACAAAAAAGAAACTTACTCAAGAATAATTTCATTCTTGAGCAAGTTTCATATACCGAGGGGAAGAGCGATAACATAACAGGTGCGACAGAAGGATCAGCAAAGTGGCTGAGCGCCAATTGTGTTTCAGCTTAACACCCGTACACGTGTACATCTAGTTAATGTGGGCTTCGTTCCTATAAAATAAAGTGTTCTCTAGAGGGCTAAATCAGCCCCCCATCACTGAGAACGATGCAACCTCTTAGATGGAAACAAGAATTGCAATTACTGGTATAACAGTTGTGAAATAAAAGCTTTTAAGGGCTTTCGTATCCACTACGATCTTCCCGTTAGAAACGGAAAAAATATCGCTTAATACTACACCCATCATTAATAGAACTAATAGTACTGCATACGTTTTTGTCATGTATATCATCCTCCTCGGTATTGCTACCGAAAGTAGGTGACCTCATATTGACAAGCACACTGACAATCAGCGCACAAATATTATATCACAAAAAATAAAGTAAGACTAAATTTTACAAAAGGATGGTAATGATGAAAGCTTTTAACTCAGAAATTGTAAAAAATCTAAACGATTACATTGAAGAATTTATATTTATTAAGCTTAATGTATCTCAAGGTACTTACAAAAAACTATTACCTGAAGCTTTGATTAACTTACTTCTTGAAAAAGAATTATCAGTACAAAGAGCGGTGGAATATATTTCTTGTGAAGATTTAAATACTCCCGAATCTTTTAAAGAGCTTTCTTATTCATCAAAAGTAAAGAAGACTGTATCAAAGTTAAAAAAGGAGAAATATTTAAATGGCGTTTAATTTTAACAACTTGTTCCAAAAAACTCTGATAACTATTAGCGAAGAAATTGGATCTTTAGCCATCATGAAATCATATAATAGCGGAATTAGCCTTGATGAAGCATATAAGATTCCAGCTTTTAAAATGGCAATGGACATTATTACAAACACAATTGCAAATCTAGAAATCAAGAATTATGAACACTTAAATAATGAAGTAATTCCTGTAGATCATGAGTTGCATTATCTATTTAACTTTAAACCAAATACTTTTGACACTGCATTCTATATGAAAATACAACTTGTTGAAAACTTACTACTGTATGGAACTGCTTATATATATAAATCAGATCAAGATTTATATGTGTTAGATACAAAGCATATGTCACTTGAAAAATATACAGATGAAGCCGAGGTAGTAGTTGGAGAAGTCATTTATAAATACTCTAAATATTCCACAAAGGTAATTCCAGAAGATAAATTAATCATTATTAAAATTGCTGAAAGCGGGATTTTAGAAAATGGAGAAGTTATTCTTCGGGCAACTCTCAATGGGTTGAATCTAATTTCCTCGACCTTATATAATGGAACTTCTCCAGCGGGTGTGCTTAAAACGGATAGCAAGTTAACAAAAGATGTTGCTGAGAGACTTCGTGAATCTTGGAAAGAGATTTATACTGGAGCTAAAAATTCAGGTGAAACCGTTATCTTAGAGAGTGGCATGGAATATGAACCGATCTCCAATTCATTAGCAGATATGCAAATGGTTGAACAAAATAGTTCGCTTATTTCTGAGATCGCACGACTGTTTAATCTTCCTGAATCTATGATTTCTACGAATAGGAACAAATATAATTCGTTAGAACAGAACAACATTCAGTTTTTACAATTGTGCCTCCAGCCTATTCTATCTGCTATCGAAAATTCATTTGATAAAGAATACATTGATGGAAATCAATCGTTTTTCCGATTTGATACAGCTGAATTAATTCGGGTATTTGAAAAAGAAAAAATTGAAATTGTCGAGAAGCTTCTCAATAATGGTTTAATTTCGCTTTCCGAAGCTAGAGAGAAATTAGATTAACCTATGAAAGGTAACATGGATTATTTTGTTCATTCTTTAGGTCACGTCCTTAGAGATGCAGAGACGGATAATATCATTAATCTAAATACGCTATTAAATGAAAAAGAGGAAAAACTAAAAAAATAATTAGATGGCTCATAGCATTATCAAGAGTTGTAAAGTTATAGCGAATTATTAACGATAATTTTAGTTAAGATTTAATTTCAATATTTTTATAATTAACCCGCTTACATATTTTTTGGTGAAGCATATAATTAATTCAAATGAATGGGGAGATGAATTTGAATTTAAATGGTATGAAAATTGAGTAATTAAAAGATTATGCTAAAAATAGAGGATTTCAAATTAAAGGCATGTGGAAGATGAAGAAAAATGAATTAGTAGAAGCGATTACACATAAAGAAAAAAAGTATTTTATTCCGAATGAAAAGTACAAATCATATTCTGTTTTATTAATAAATGCTGAAAAGGAAGTCTACTTTTCTTCATCTAAAGAGCCAACAGAGGCAACCGCATTTTTCAATAAAGTCCATGGAACAAATTATCGATCTGATTTGTTTTGGTATTTAGCTCGTGGAAGAAACAAAAAAGCTTTTTGTCAATTTGAAATTGATGTACTACATGAATTATAAATCCAATTTTTAAAAGTCCGTTTATTTGGGATTTTTTATTTCTCTTACTATATTCTATTTCAAATTTTTATGATGAACATGGTAAAGAACGAGACGTATGCAACTAGCCCGCTAATTGTATCGATGATACTGTACTACTTAAAAAGATTAAAAAGCAATGAAGGTTTTTTTTGACTGAACAGCTAAAATATTTGATTTTTTGCGCATACAGATTTATATTTCAAAGGTATATTTATTATAAGATCTGTAAAAAGAGTTATAAAAAAATATAGAATAGTAAGGTAGGAGTATTCTAAAAATAAAGTTATTTGATAGGGGCCAATAACAAGCGTGAGTGTATTTACAGATTATGAAGAATGGTTGGATGAAGTCACGGATGAGATGATTGAACATCAAGTCCATTACGCTGTCGCAGAATTAAAATTAGGCGGAGAAATCGGTGACTACTATGAAGAATCCGGAGTAATTGACCGGTTTGTCACGCAACAGTTGGTCTGGTTATCGTTTGAGGAAATGGAACAGATTTTAGATGAAGCGGGAGAGCTGCATCTTGAAATCGTAGCAGACGAAGCAGAATCAGATGTACAACGGTCACAAGTCAAACAGATTCTGAAGCAATCGATTAAACAACAGCTGGTGTTGAAGTCGCAACCGTTCGTCGCGACACGTCTCGAACAATTGCGTCAGGAACATCCGTCTGTCAAAGATCAGTTTGAAGAAGTCCGTTCAGCCTACGATCAAGTCGATCAGCTTTTGAAATCGGGTCCGGAACCGACGATTATTCCGAAACGGTGGTACCGTCGGGAGCGGATTGTTCCCCGTGCCTTCACTCCGGCGGAACAAACGAGTTTAGAGCAGGAGCATCTCAAGCTTTCGCCGCAGTACGAAACACAAAAACAGAAGCTTGAAGAACTGAGTAGTGAAATCGCAGCGTATGAGCGGGTTTTACCGTAAAGTGAAAACAAAACAAACCCCTTTTCGGTATCTGTACCGAAAAGGGGTTTGTTGCTTGCAGGATTAAGTTAGACGGTTGCAAGCTTAGCAATGACAAGCTTAGCGACGGCTTCACTTGAAGCAGGGTTTTGACCTGTAACGACATTACCATCGATGACAGCGAATTCTTTTCCGGCATCTGAAGTCAGGAAGGTTGCCCCTTCACCGCGTAATGTAGTTTCAAGCAAGAACGGAACTTTGTCTTCGAGTCCTGTTGATTTTTCTTCTTCGTCCGTGAAGCCGTTGATTTGACGACCTGATACGAACGGTTTACCGTCAATCGTGACATGAGCAAAGGCAGCAGGTCCGTGGCAGACTGACGCGACGACGCCGTCTTTTCGGACCATCGCTTCGATGGCACCGGCAACGAGCGGGTTGTTTGGGAAGTCGACGACTGCTCCGTGGCCGCCCGGGAAGTAAACAGCGTCAAATGAAGCAGGATCGACGTCTGCGAGTGGCGTCGTATCGTGCAGGGCACGGCGTGCTTCCTGGAATTTAGGCAGGATTTCTTTAACCATTGAAGCTTTATCAATCGGTACGTCGCCGCCTTTGACCGAAACGACCGTGACATCATGACCGGCTTCTTTAAACAGGTTGTATGGAGCAGCAAACTCCTCGAACCATAAACCGGTTTTGTGACCGTTCATATCGTCAGCACTTGTAGATACGATTAAAATTTTTGACATGATAAAAACTCCTCCTCTGTAATAACGTTACAAAGAAGAAGTTTCCCTTCCGATAAAATATTCAAACCTCACCGGTGTTCAGTGTACGTATGGACCGGCAGAAGCGACAACACATGTGCGATCTGTTCAGCAGTCAAAGGTTCCCGCATCGCCTGCAGATTCGCCTGCAGTTGCGACACGCTCGATGCGCCGGGCAACACGATATCGGCTTGTTGATCGACGGCCTGCAGAGCCATTGCAGGGAGCGGATAATCCTGTAACGTCAACAGGACGTGTTCCAGCTGCTCCTTGTCATATTGTTCAAACCGGTCAACCGATTGAAGACGTGACATGCTTTCTGTCGTCAGAAGACCTTTCGCGAGCGGTCCGCGGGCGACGAGTTTGATGTTACGTTCTTGCAGCCGCGGCAATAACTCCTCGATCCGGCGGTCGAGCAGCGAATACGGTGTCATCAAATAACTGAAGTCACTGTGGTCAAGCCAATAATTGATGACGTTCGGACGGAGGGACGAAAGTCCGTATTCTTTAATCCGTCCTTCTTCCTGCAAGTCTTTCATGGCACGAATCGAGGCATCCAGATCGTCTTCCATCGTTCCGCCATGGACATAATAGAGATCGAGATACGGTGTTTCGAGACGGTTCAGACTCTCAAAACATGCTTTTTTCAGGTAGTCGTAACTCGGGTCCCACGTCCAGCCTGTCCCGGTGTCATTCATCCGGTTGCCGCCTTTTGAAGCTAAAAAGATCCGGCTACGGTCTTCCGGCGAAAATGTCTGTCCAATCAATGACTCGACTGCGCCGTTGGCATAGACATCCGCCGTATCGAAGTGAACGATTCCTTCGTCGAGCGCTGTCCGGAGAATTTCGGCTGCTTCCTCTTGACCGCGTTTTAAAATCGTCATCGTACCTAAACCTAATGTCATATCAATCCCTCATTTCTTTCGACTGGTGCTACTGTGTATCAGTTTAGCATATTTGATCCACGATGTTCCCGGGTGGATTTGTACGGAATGGGCATTGCAATGGAAAAGAAACAGACTTGCATCAAGAATCAAAAAACAGGCATACTGTGAAAGAGAAGAAATCCGATTAGAAGAGGTGTTCAGGATGGAAGAAAAAACATTAGAGCGCGAAGTTATTTATGAAGGAAAAGTATTTAACGTTGAGAAACATGTCGTCAGTCTGCCGAACGGCAATACGTCGATCCGCGAGCTGGTCTATCACAACGGTGCAGTCGCCATCATCGCGTTTGATGAAAAAGGAGATTTGTTGGTTGTCGAGCAATACCGGAAAGCGTTTGAGCAATTGTCGATTGAAATCCCGGCCGGAAAGCTGGAAAAAGGGGAAAATCCGGAAGAGTGCGCAGGGCGTGAACTGAAAGAAGAAACAGGATACACGGCAACTGAGCTGAACCACGTGTTTGATTTTTACGGAGCTCCTGGTTTTTGCAGCGAACGCGTACATATTTATGAAGCAGGCGGTTTGACGGCGGGAGAACGCCAGCTGGATGCGGATGAGTTCCTGGAGAACCAGACGTTGACGCTTGAACGGGCACTTGAACTGATTGCAGACGGGACGATTGTCGATGCCAAAACGATCATGGCGATTCAGCATTGGCACATTCGTACATTAAAATCATTCTAAAGCGAATGATTTTCAGTTGATAATCATTTTAATTTGAAAAACAACGGATTATCAGCTATGATAAAACCATCAGTTTCGACCAAAGGGGGCGCTATGATGGAAAGTCGTGTTGAACGCATTAAAAAACAGCTGAGCGGTAAAGGATATAAGCTGACTCCCCAACGTGAAGCGACCGTACGGATCTTACTGGAACATGAGTCGGACCATTTAAGTGCGGAAAATGTCTTTTTATTGGTCAAAGAAAAAAACTCAGACATCGGACTTGCAACGGTCTACCGGACACTTGAATTATTAACGGAGCTTGAAGTCGTTGATAAAGTCAACTTCGGAGACGGCGTATCCCGATTTGATTTACGGCAGGAAGGTGCGAGTCACTCGCATCATCATCTCGTCTGTATCGAATGCGGATCCGTCGAGGAAATTTTGGATGATATGTTAGAAGAAGTCGAAAAAGAAATCGTCACGCGTTTCCAATTTAAAATCAAGGATCACCGTTTGACGTTCCATGGTGTATGCCGGGTATGCCAGGAGCGGCATGCACGTGAAGCACTGGAGCAATCACAAACACAAACCGTCTGACTGTCCTCATCTAAAAGAGGGCGGTTTTTCTTTTTGAAAAATATAGGTCAGACCTCTTCACAACGGTTTACACCTTTGATATGATGGGAAAGTAAGCGATTTCTTAATGATAGAGGATGAGTTCAGTGAGGCAACAACTGGAGACATTTATCGACTATTTAGTAATTGAACGGCAGATGTCAGCGAACACGGCAGCTGCTTATCGAAATGATTTAAACCAGTATTTGACGACGCTTGAACAGCAGGGGATTTCGTCAGCGGAAGAAGTCACCCGCCACCAGATCGTCCTTCATATTGAATCCTTGTTACAGGCGCAAAAATCACGGTCGACGGTTCGGCGGTCGACGAGCTCGATTCGATCGTTTCATCAGTTTTTGGTGGAACGTCAAATCGTCCGTCACGACCCGTCGCGTCATCTTGATTTACCGAAGCCGGATAAAAAACTGCCGGTGGTTTGGAGTCAAACCGATATCGTCCGACTGCTTGACTCAGTCGTCGGAAATGACCCGCTCGTCCGGCGTGATGCAGCAATGCTTGAACTGCTCTACGGAACCGGTATGCGTGTCAGTGAACTGTTACAACTGACACTGGGGGATTTGCAACTTGAACTTGGTTACCTGTCCTGTCTTGGAAAAGGTAACAAAACCCGGATTATCCCGATCAGTCAGACGGCGATTGACAGCGTCTCGATTTATCTCGAACTGGCCCGGAACAGTCTCGGCGGACGACAAACGGATTATGTGTTCCTCAACAGCCGCGGCGATCGGTTATCACGGCAGGGGTTCTGGAAGATGATCAAACGCCGGGCGAAAGAAGCGGGGATTGAAAAAGACATCACGCCCCACGTCTTGCGTCATTCGTTTGCGACCCATCTTCTCGAGAACGGAGCCGACTTACGTGTCGTCCAGGAAATGTTAGGGCATGCGGATTTATCGACGACACAAATGTATACCCATGTCAATAAAGCCAGACTGCATGATGTCTATAAGAACCATCATCCGCGTGCGTGATGGTTTTACCATCAAAAGGTCTGACTTCAGACAAATAGGGTGTTTTGTCTAGTGCGTTTACGGGAAAATTCAAACGGGATTTATTTCAGTAATAAGTAATAAGCATATAGGAGGAATTTTAATATGGCTCAATCATTCAAACGTGTATTTTTAGTCGTCATGGATTCTGTAGGAATCGGAGAAGCACCGGATGCAGAACAATTCGGTGATCTTGGTGCGCATACACTGGGACATATCGCAGAACAGCGGAGTGGTCTGAATATGCCGCATCTCGCTCAGCTTGGTTTGTCGCATATCGAACCGGTTCAAGGTGTATCTGCAGATGCTGCACCGATTGCTTCTTTCGGGAAGATGGAAGAAGTCTCGGCCGGTAAAGATACGATGACAGGCCACTGGGAAATCATGGGTTTGCGGATTGATACGCCGTTCCGCGTGTTCGAGAAATTCCCGGAAGATTTGATTGGTCGCCTGGAAACATTCTCGGGACGGAAAATCATCGGGAACAAACCGGCATCTGGAACAGAAATCCTCGATGAACTCGGGCAGGAACACGTCGATACCGGCGCATTAATCGTCTATACATCTGCTGACTCGGTTCTGCAAATCGCTGCACACGAAGAAGTCGTGCCGCTCGAAGAACTGTACCGGATTTGTGAATATGCACGTGATATTACCCGCGACGACCCTTACATGCTCGGCCGGATCATCGCCCGTCCGTTCCTCGGCGAGCAAGGAGCATGGGTCCGGACGTCGAACCGTCACGACTATGCGCTGAAACCGTTTGACCGGACTGTCATGAACGAACTGGAAACAGCCGGACTCGATGTCATCTCGCTCGGTAAAATTGCGGATATCTTCGATGGTGAGGGTGTGACAGACGCGATTCGGACAAAATCAAACATGGACGGTATGGATCAACTCGTGAAGCAACTCGATCGTGACTTTACAGGACTCTGCTTCCTGAACCTCGTCGATTTCGATGCGTTGTTCGGTCACCGTCGTGATCCTCAAGGATACGGTCAGGCGCTGGAAGAATTCGATGCCCGCTTGCCGGAAGTCTTTGAACGCCTGCAAGAGGATGATCTGTTGATCATCACGGCAGACCACGGAAATGATCCGGTCCATCCTGGAACCGATCATACGCGTGAATACGTCCCGCTGTTGGTCTATTCGAAAAACGGAGCTGCGAAAGATCTCGGTATCCGTTCAACGTTTGCCGATCTCGGAGCGACGGTTGCCGATAACTTCAACGTGAAGATGCCGGCACACGGAAAGAGTTTCTTGTCAGAACTTTAATTTTAAGGGAGCGATTCAGATGACAGTCAACTGGAATGAAACACGTACGTATTTAGAAAGCAAAATGCAGGCGAAACCAGAAATCGGTTTGATTCTCGGTTCTGGACTCGGTGTCCTCGCTGACGACATCGAAAATCCGATTGCGATTCCATACAGTGATATCCCAAACTTCCCGGTCTCGACAGTGGAAGGCCATGCCGGACAACTCGTCTTCGGTACGCTGGAAGGCAAACAGGTTGTTGCGATGCAAGGACGTTTCCACTTCTATGAAGGCTACTCGATGGAGATGGTGACATTCCCGGTCCGAGTCATGAAAGCAATCGGTGTCGAAACACTGATCGTCACAAACGCAGCCGGTGCTTGTAACGAAGCATTTGAGCCGGGGGATCTGATGTTGATCACGGATCACATCAACTTCTTCGGGACAAACCCGCTGATCGGCAAAAATGTCGATGAGATGGGTCCGCGTTTCCCGGATATGTCAAAACCGTATGACGCGGAATTGCTGCGTCTTGCACAGGAAACGGCTGACGAACTCGGCATCAACGTCCGTCAAGGCGTCTACTTCGGCAATACAGGTCCGACATACGAAACACCGGCAGAAGTGAAACTTGCCCGTTTACTCGGCGGAGACGTCGTCGGGATGTCGACAGTGCCTGAAGTCATCGTGGCCCGTCACTCAGATATGCGCGTGCTCGGAATTTCGTGCGTATCGAACATGGCAGCCGGAATTCTCGATCAACCGCTTCATCACGATGAAGTCATCGAGACGACAGAACGCGTCCGCGCCCACTTCCTGTCACTTGTCCGTGGTTCGATTAAAAAAATGTAAGCATCAAAAACTGATGAAAAATACGAACGACCCCATGAGGAGGAACTTATTATGCGTATGGTAGATTTGATTGCAACAAAACGAGACGGCGGCGAATTACAGACTGCTGATATTAAAGCAATGGTTGAAGGCTTCACGAACGGCGATATTCCAGATTATCAGATGTCAGCAATGTCGATGGCGATTTTCTATCAAGGCATGTCAGACCGTGAAATCGCGGATTTAACGATGGCGATGGTCGAGTCGGGTGACGTCATCGACTTGTCCCGTATCCACGGTAAAAAAGTCGACAAACACTCAACAGGCGGCGTCGGCGATAAAATCAGTCTGATCGTTGCACCACTCGTCGCGTCAATCGGAATTCCTGTCGCGAAAATGAGCGGACGCGGTCTTGGTCACACAGGCGGAACGATCGACAAGCTCGAAGCGTTCCCTGGATTTGATGTGGAATTGTCGGAAGAAGCATTCGTTTCTCAAGTCAACGACATCAAGATGGCCATCATCGGTCAGACAGGCAACCTGACACCTGCCGACAAAAAACTCTACGCATTACGTGATGTGACAGCAACGGTCAACTCGATTCCGTTGATTGCAAGCTCAATCATGTCGAAAAAAATCGCAGCCGGTGCTGACAGTATCGTCCTCGACGTGAAAACAGGTTCAGGCGCGTTCATGAAATCATTTGAAGACGCGAAAGCACTCGCGACAGAAATGGTGTCGATCGGTAAAAGTGTGAACCGGAAGACGATTGCCGTCATTACGGACATGGATCAGCCGCTCGGAAATGAAATCGGAAATGCGAACGAAGTCAAGGAAGCGATTGAAGTCCTGCAAGGGAAAGATGTCCGTGACTTGAAAGTCATCGCCTTGACGATTGCGTCACACATGGCAGTCCTCGGGGAGTTCTACCCGACGTTTGACGAAGCGTACGCGGATCTCGAGACACGTCTCGCGAACGGAGCAGCACTCGACGTATTCAAGAAATTCATCGCGGCACAAGGCGGCGATGCGTCACTCGTCGACGATATGACAAAAGCACTCGAAACGAAATTTGAAAAAGATTTCGTCGCATCGAAAGCAGGATACGTTTCGGAAATCATCGCGGATGAAGTCGGTGTCGCAGCCATGATCCTCGGTGCCGGTCGTGCAACGAAGACTGATGTCATCGATCACGCAGCAAGTGTTACCCTGTTCAAAAAAGTTGGCGATAAAGTCGAAGTCGGTGATGTCATCGCGACACTCCGTTCGAACAAAGAAACACTCGATCAAGCCATCGAGAAAATGGATCACGCGTATCACATCAGCGAGACAAAACCGGAAGCACGTCCGCTTGTCCACGCTGTCATTCAATAAGGTTTTTTCTTACAACCGCCTGGGTTTCTTTCCCAGTCGGTTGTTTTTTGTTATAGTGAAATGAAGAATGTAAGGGGGGAATACAGATGAAACCAGCTCAATTAAAAGTCGGCGATACGATTGCGATTGTTTCGCCGGCTTCTGCGGTCGCAGCTTATGTACCGCGTCGTCTGCAACGGGGGATTGAAACACTGGAACGGATGGGTTTTAAGGTCCTTTTAATGCCGAATGCGACAGCGGTTCACAGTCATACGGCGGGTACGATCGGGGAACGGCTTCAAGACCTGCATATGGCATTCAAAAATCCGGATGTCAAAGCGATTTTTGCGGCCATCGGCGGCTTCAACTCGCATCAACTGCTTGATGAACTCGATTACGATTTGATTCGTGCTAATCCGAAAATTTTTATGGGATACAGCGATATTACGGCTCTGTTGTCCGGCATCCAGACGAAAACCGGTTTGACGACATTTGTCGGACCGGCGATTTTACCGCAATTTGGCCAACTGCATGGTCTCGATGACTATACAAAAGAATGGTTTGAAAGAACGTTGATGCAGACGGATCCGATCGGTCCAATCGAAGCGTCGGATGAATGGACGGATGAAGGTCTGCGTTGGGACGTCAATGATGACCGGAGACGAACACACGTCGCGAATGACGGCTATGTCGTTGCCCGTACAGGTGAAGGGACGGGACCAATCGTTGCCGGCAATCTCGGGACACTGCTGCTGCTTGCCGGGACACCGTACATGCCGTCGCTTGACGGGGCGGTTCTGATGCTTGAAGACGACGAAAGTGAAACGCCGGAGACGATTGACCGGTACTTTACGCAACTCCGTCATCTCGGAGCGTATGACAAGATTTCCGGGATCGTCGTCGGACGTTTTCACAGTAAAGTCGAGTTTGATCCCGACTTCCCGCTGAAGGACATTCTGTTGCGGGCGACCCGCGGTTATGACTTCCCGATTGTGCTTAATGCGGACTTCGGGCATACCGATCCGGTCTTCCCGTTACCGAACGGCATTCAGGCAGCGGTCAGTGCGGGTGAAAGTGTCGTGATTGAAATTCTCGAATCCGCAGTGAAGTGAGTAAAAAACCTGCGTTTTTTACGAAGATTTGATACACTAGGTAACGGAGCCGCGGATGCCGCGGCGAACACCACAGCTGAAAAGCGCGAAAGGTTGGTATACACATGCAAAAAACAGGATATATCTTACTGGAAGACGGTAATAAAATTGAGTTCGAATTGTTTAACGACGATGCACCGATCACAACAGAAAACTTCGAGAACCTTGCGAACTCGAACTTCTACGATGGATTGAACTTCCACCGTGTCATTCCTGGTTTCGTCTCACAAGGCGGATGCCCGATCGGAAACGGTACAGGCGGATCAGGTAAAACAATTCCGTGTGAAACATCAACATCTTACCCGCACAAGCATAAAGCCGGTTCGCTTTCAATGGCGCACGCAGGTCGTAACACAGGGTCAAGCCAATTCTTCGTCGTTCATGAGCCGCAACCGCATCTCGACGGCGTTCACACAGTCTTCGGACAAGTGACATCAGGTCTTGAACATGCGACAAAAATGAAACAAGGCGCTGGCATTAAAGAAATTCGCGTTGAAGCGTAAGTGATTTCTTCCCTTCTTTGATCAAAGAAGGGAAGTTTTTTTTTCGCCCAATACGGGAATTGACAACAAGAACTGAAAAATGAAGGAGCGATTTATGATGCGGTTAGCAGGAAAAAAGATTATTCAACTCGTCAGTAACGACTTTGAGGATTTAGAACTGTGGTACCCGGTCCACCGGTTACGCGAAGAAGGGGCGACGGTCGACATTGTCGGCGAGAAAGCCGGTGAAAAATACATCGGAAAATACGGTGTTCCGATTGTGTCGGATAAAACGTTTGACGAAATCAATCCGGCCGATTACGATGCGATTCTTGTTCCGGGCGGCTGGTCACCGGATTTACTGCGCCGGTTTGACTCGGTCCTCACGATGGTCCGTCATTTTAACGAAACGAAACAGCCGATCGGTCAAATCTGTCATGCCGGATGGGTCTTGATTTCAGCCGGTGTCTTAAAAGGCATCAACGTTACAAGCACACCGGGAATCAAGGACGATATGACGAATGCCGGCGCAACGTGGCATGATGAACCCGTTGTCGTCGACGGACATATTATCTCGAGCCGCCGTCCGCCCGATTTGCCAGATTACATGCGGGAATTCATCCGCGTCCTCGAAGGATCGAAGTAATCAGACAGTCGGTAAAAGCGCATAATGTCAGAGCCCGCCTCCCTGTTTCGTGACAGGGGGGTCTCGTTTGCGAAGTAAGGGAAAGACGGTGGGATTTCAAATGGATCAAGCCGTCTTTTTACTTGATTTCACGAAAAATGAAGCAATTCGAGCCGAGAAGGTGTAGAATAAACAAGTCTCAGTTGATCATGTTCCTGAGAGTTGTTGAAACTAGGAAGGTGTAGAATCAGATGCTAGTAAAATATAAAAAGTTGAATGAACGGACCGCGATGGGGTTAATCGCTTTTTCGTGTGAAGTGAAGGATCCGAAGTATTTGCTTGAAACGGTTCAAACCTATGAACAAGATGAAAATCAACAGTTGTATCTCTATAAACAGGATGAAGATTTTATCGGCATTATCGGATTTCAATTAGTGGATGGCCACGCTGAATTGAAACATATCGCATTGTCGCCATCGTTCCGCGGAGAACGGATGTCGTATATCTTACTGGATGCAGCCGAAAAAATGCTGCGGATGGAAATTACGGGTGCAACGGACGAAACGAGTCGACTTGTTGAAAAGTGGAAAAATCAATAAAAACCGGTCCATGTAAATTACGGACCGGTTTTTCATTTTTTTTGGCGTGCCGCAAGAGCCGTCTGTCGTGCCGTGATGACATCCTGACGGTCGCGCAACAGATGTTTATGCCGCAAGAACGATAAATCCTGCACCGGTTCAATCGGCAGACTGTTGACCCGTTGTTCGAGATCATCTGCGAGCGGCAACGGAATATGCATATAGTCCGGCTGCATGAACAGCGGTTGTAAAGCGAGCAGGCGTGGGATATCGATTCCTTGACCGGCGAGTGATCCGGCATGGCGTTCGAGTTTTCGGAAAGCTTTCGGATAGGTCCGCATCGCCCCGGATACATTTCCCCGGCGATGATGGTAGCGGGCAACGGCGAGCTGAATCAATGCGACGAGGGATTCATCTTGTCGTTGACCGGCCTGCCACAGTTCTTCGAGTACTTCGTGGCATTCGAAATAGTCTTGTTGGACATTGAATTCAAATGCAAATTGTTCAATCGGATGCATGGATTGATCTCCTTTCCTTTTAATATAGCATAGTCGAAATCAGGTGATGTGTGGTATACTAAGGCGCAAAAAACGTTGATGGGCAGGGAGAATCATGGAATCATACAGTGTAAAGATGGATGCGTTTGAAGGCCCGTTGGATTTGTTGTTGCATTTGATTGGTAAGCTGGAGATTGATTTGTATGACATTTCCGTTTCGATCGTGACGGATCAGTATGTGTCCTATATCCGGGCCATGCAACATCTCGAACTTGATGTGGCGAGTGAATATCTGGTCATGGCAGCGACGCTCCTGCAATTAAAAAGTAAACAACTGTTACCTGTCGAACAGACGGATTTCGAAGACGTTCCGGATTTTGAAGAGGATCCGACACGTGAAGGGTTGATTCAGCAACTGATTGAATATAAAGCATACAAAGAAGCGGCACTTGTTTTAAAAGAAAAGGAAGAAGCACGGCTGGAACTGTTTTCAAAACAGCCGGAAGACTTGATGACGTATCTCGATCCGGACAATCAGGATTTCAGCGGGAACCTGTCTTTTAGCGACTTGTTGCGTGCTTATGAGAAAATGCGTCAACGCGTCGCCTGGAAAGTACGGCGTTCGAAAACCGTCAAACGGGAAGAACGGACGCTTGAACAACAGATGATTCATGTTTCGGAATATGTTTTTGCCAATGAAGGGACGACATTTTTTGGTTTCTTCACGGAACAACCGACCGTCGAAGAATTGGTCGTCAGTTTCCTGGCTGTACTTGAACTTGTCAAACAACGTGTCGTCGCCTGTGAGCAAATGAGCGACGATATCCTGTTGCGTGCCTTAGTGAAGGAGGAGAATCAGATTGGCGTATGAGCGAATCATTGAAAGTTTATTATTCGTCGTCGGAGACGATGGAATCGATCCGCGTGGTCTGAGTCAAGTTCTTGAAATCAGTGAGGCAGCGGCCCGGGAACAGTTATATGCACTCCAGACGACATTTGAAGCGGAGGAACGGGTGTTGCAAATCGTCGAATCCGGTGGTGTGTTCAAAATGGTCACCCGCAAAGAGATGTCGCCGTATGTGCAGGCATATGCTGGATCGCTGGCAGAAGACAGCCTGTCACGCGCAGCGATGGAAACTCTCGTCATCATCGCCTATAAACAGCCGGTTACCCGGGCGGACATCGAAGTCATTCGCGGTGTCAAGACGGAGCGTGTCATCCACACGTTAAGTGCAAAAGGATTAATTGATGAAGCCGGACGCGCGAAAGGCGTCGGGCGTGCTAAATTGTATAAAACGACGGATCATTTTCTGGATCACTTCGGACTGAACAGTATCGAAGAATTGCCGCCGCTCGAGTTTGAAGAAACACTCGAAGCGGATGGGGATCTGTTTTTCCGGAATGAACCGTCATTAGAGGAGAGAATAAATTAATGGAACGTCTACAAAAAATTATTGCCCAAGCCGGTGTCGCATCACGACGCAAGGCAGAAGAACTGATCACAGAAGGACGCGTCAAAGTCAACGGGAAAGTCATCACGGAACTCGGGACGAAAGTCGGCGGACGCGCGGAAGTTGAAGTCGACGGCGTCAAACTCGAACGGGAAGAACACGTCTACTACATGCTGTATAAACCAACAGGTGTCGTTTCTACGGTGGAAGATGACAAAGGCCGTAAAACAGTCGTTGATCTCGTCCCACCGGGTCACCGTGTCTTCCCGGTCGGCCGTCTCGATTACAACACAAGCGGTTTGCTGCTCCTGACGAACGACGGTGAGTTTTCGAATCTCTTGCTTCACCCGAAATACAAAGTACCGAAACGTTATATCGTCAAAATCAAAGGCGTGCCGGATTACTATCATGTCAAAGGTCTCGAAAAAGGTGTTGTCTTACCGGACGGATTCAAAACCGGTAAAGCACGCGTCGAGATGCGTGATATCGATAAGAAAAAGAATACGGCAATTTTAGAAATGGTCATCTATGAAGGCCATAACCGCCAAGTCAGACAAATGGTCGAAACACTCGGCGCAGAGGTCATCAAGTTGAAGCGGGAACAGTTTGGTTTCCTGACGCTTGCTGGATTAACATCAGGCGACTGGCGTGAACTTTCGAAAAAAGAAGTCAATCAATTGCGTGAGCTGGCGGATCCGGTAGCTGCCCCTACGAAAAGACGTAAGAACACAAAAAAACGTTAATTTGTAAAGCGAGAAGCTCAGCCTGCGGGTTGAGTTTTCTTTGTTTGTGACAAAACGATTAACGTATTTCACATTCTGTCAACAATTAAGCGATTTCAAGTACAATATGGTTGGAGGCGGTGCAACATGAAAAAAACGAATCAGAACCCGGATGAGCGGCTAGCAGCCGCGAAGCAAAAAAAGAAAAAGCGTTCATTTTGGCGGTTAATGATCATGACGATGGTATTATTCGCCGGTGCGGTCGTCATCATGCAGTTTGTCGATCAGGCGACACGCGATAAGGACGGTCGAGTTCTGGCCGGAGATGATGCGCCGGAATTTGCACTTGTTGATTTGTATGGAGAAAAACAACATACGATGGACGAGTACAAAGGCAAGGGACTTTTACTCAATTTTTGGGGTACATTCTGTGAACCGTGTAAAAAAGAAATGCCGTTGATCAACGACAACTACAAGATGATGCAAAAAGAAGGTGTTAATTTTGCAGCCGTCAACGTCGGTGAGACGCCGGTCCGCGTATCGAGTTTCATCAAGGAAATCGGGGGAACCGATTATCCGGTCTTGATGGACACGAACAGTGCCGTCGAGAAAGCATATGGAATCTACAACCTGCCGGTGACATTCATCATCAACAAAGAAGGTAAGGTCGTTGAAAAGTATGAAGGTGAGATTGACCAGGCGAAGTTAGAAGAAATGGTTAAAAAAGCAAACGAGTAACGCATCGAGGGGGAATTTATGATGCAGCAGGAGTATAAGCAACTGGATATGCGTTATGAGGAAGCCGAGCTTCGTTCAAAACGAAAAAATCAATCGTGGATCGACCGGACATGGACGTTCTTTTCATCCGTCAAAGTCGGCTTATGGCTGATCGGCTTAATCATCATCGCAAGCGGCGTCGGAACCATCTTCCCGCAGGAAATGTACATTCCGCAAGCCGTTCCGCCGGAAGAGTTTTACGGGAAGGAATATGGAACGGCCGGTGAAATTTATTATGCCCTCGGTTTCCATAATTTATTTGAATCCTGGTGGTATATCGGATTAATCACATTATTACTGTTATCCATCATCATCGTATCGATCGATCGTTTCTTCCCGCTGTATCGCGCGCTGAAGAAACAACCGGTCATCCAGTCCGACCGTTTTATGGGCGGTCAGCGATTTGGCGCTGAAGCGACTGGGACGGTTAAACAGATTGATGCCATTGAACCGTTGCTGAAGAAAAAAGGGTATAAGATCCGCCGACAAGACGGCGCACTGCTTGCGGAGAAACAACGTTTCGGCCGCTGGGGTCCATACATCAATCATATCGGGCTTGTCTTGTTCTTTGGTGGAGCGATGCTACGGATTGTTCCCGGGATGCACGAAGACGAGCTGATGTGGATTCGTGAAGGCGAAACGCTGCCGGTCGAAGCGACAGACAACAAGTATTATCTCGAAAACAACTCGTTTAACATTGAGTTTTACGATCCGGCAAAAGAGCCTGAGAAATTCAGAGAAGCGTTGAAACGCGCCGGCGGAAGTGTTCCGAAAAACTATGATACCCAAATGACGTTGTATAAAAAAACCGGAATGACGGAAGACTTCAAACCGAAACTTGAAAAAGTTAAATCCGGTGAGACCGCCGTCAACCAGCCGTTCGAGTTCGGAAACTATCAAGTTTTCCAGGAACAATATGCAGCGGATCCGGAGTTCAAGACGATGTCCTTTAATATCGAGAATCAAAAAACAGGCAAAGTCGTCGATACGATTAAAGTCGACTTGCGTAACCCGCAGGAAACTTACAAATTAAAGAACGGGTACGATGTCGAACTAAAAGACTTCCTCCCGGACTTCGTCGTTAAAGACGGAAAACCGACGACGAATTCGTCGCGTCCGGTCAATCCGGCATTTGTCTTTACGATCAAATCACCGGAACATCCGAAAGGTGAGCGCAGTCTGATCGGGATTAAACTGAATGTCGGCGGCGATGAGAACCAATACAAGATGGGCTTCGCCGGTACAGAACTGTCGAACATTTCCGGCGTCCGGATCAAAAAAGATTTGACGCTTCCATTCCTGTTTGCCGGCGGTATGATCTTCATGGTCGGGCTGTTACTCGGTATGTACTGGCCGCACCGCAGACTTTGGTTAAAAGAACGGAACGGGCAGATTAACATTGCCGGATTTACGAACAAAAATGCACTTGGACTTCAAAAAGAAGTCAATCTCGCCTTGACTGAAGTGGGACTTCCGCAACTGGAAGACCGCCAGAAGTTGCGGGAAGAGGGGGAAACGAAATGAACCTGCTTAGTTTAAGCGGTAATTTACTGCTGACGTCTTTTATCTTATATCTGATCAGTACCGGGTTCTTTGCCGTCGCAACAAGCGGTAAAAAGGGACCAAGCCGTTCAGGGAAAATTGCCTTTTCACTCGCCATCGTCGGATTTGCAGCGCAACTCGGCTACTTCTTCACACGCTGGGCTGGTGCCGGGCACGTACCGGTGTCGAATTTATATGAGTACACGACATTCTTTGGAATGATGATGGTACTTGGCTTCCTGATCGTTTACGGTATTTACCGCAACAACGTCCTCGGACTTGTGGCGATGCCGGTTGCCTTGCTTGTCATCGCCTATGCGTCGATGTTCCCGGACGAAGTCCAACCGTTGATTCCGGCACTTCAAAGTGTCTGGTTGAAAATCCACGTGACGACGGCAGCACTCGGAGAAGGAATCCTTGCGGTCAGCTTTGCGACCGGACTGTTGTACCTGATCCATGCGACCGACTTCAACAAAGAATCGAAAACACGGACGTGGCTTGAAGTCGTCATGTTCTCACTCGTCTGTGTCGTCGGTTATATCCTGGTCGGATTGTTGTTCAACGGACTCGGAACGAACTCGACGATTGAATACGTCGCGAAAAACGGAGCAACGATGCAACATGAGTATACGATGCCGGTTCTGACCGGTCCTGAAAACGGAAAAATCATTTCCGGCTCAGGTGCTGTCATTGAATTACCGAACTTCCTTAATGCCAACAAAGTCAATACGGTCTTATGGTCGTTGATCGGTGGATTGGTGCTGTACATTCTGCTCCGCTTCGTCATTCTCCGGAAACGGTTGGCTGAAAGCCTCAAACCGATTGCCCGTAAAATTGATCTTGAGACGGCGGATGAAATCAGCTACCGTGCGATTGCAATTGGGTTGCCGGTCTTCATTCTCGGTGGATTGATCTTCGCGATGATCTGGGCACAGATGGCCTGGAGCCGTTACTGGGGTTGGGACCCGAAAGAAGTATGGGCTTTGATCACGATGCTGTTTTACGTTTTCTATCTCCACATGCGGATTCAGCGCGGCTGGATCGGTAAAAAATCAGCGTGGTTATGTGTCGGCGGATTTGCTGTCATCATGTTCAACCTCGTCTTCGTCAACTTGGTCGTTGCCGGTCTTCACTCTTACGCTTAAGCAACGAAACCGAATAGTAGAATAATCATTTAAGGATGGACGACGGAAGATGAATTCCGTTGTCCATCCTTTTTTCAGCAGACTCGACGGTTTTCCACGGTCAGAGACGCTATTTCTTTTGTTTCATAGTATACTAGGAGAGTAGTAGGATAGAGTCAGACAGATTAGTTCATGGGAGGAATCAACTGATGTCAGAAGAAGCGCGTATTTTAGTCGTCGACGATGAAGAACGGATTCGGCGTTTATTAAAAATGTATCTCGAACGTGAGAACTTTACGATTGAAGAAGCCGACAACGGAGAGACGGCTCTCGAGATGGCACTTGAAACAGAATATGATGTGATTCTACTTGATTTGATGATGCCGAAGCTTGATGGCATGCAGGTCTGTGAAGAACTGCGTAAAACGAAAGCGACACCGATCGTTATGCTGACGGCAAAAGGGGAAGAGACGAACCGGGTCCACGGTTTTGAAATGGGCGCGGACGATTATATCGTCAAACCGTTCAGTCCGCGGGAAGTCGTGCTCCGTGTCAAAGCCATTCTGCGCCGGGCAAGTGCTACGAAATTCCTGCACACGGATGCGAAAACAAAAGATGTCATCGTCTTCCCGCACTTGACGATCGACAATGATGCCCACCGCGTCACGGTTGAATCACAGGAAGTCAATCTGACACCAAAAGAGTATGAATTGCTGTATTTCCTTGCCAAGCAGACGGATAAAGTCTTTTCGCGGGAACAGTTATTAAAAGAAGTCTGGAACTACGAATTTTTCGGCGATTTACGGACGGTCGATACGCATGTCAAACGACTGCGTGAAAAACTGAACCGTCTGTCCCCGAATGCTGCCCAAATGATTACGACGGTTTGGGGTGTCGGATACAAGTTCGAGAATAATCCCGCCTGACGATGAAATGGTTACAGAGCGTCGTCATTAAATTGTGGGGGACGATTTTATTACTCGTTTCCGTCGTCTTGATTGCCTTGACGATTTTATTACTCGAATTTTTCAATTCATTCCATATCGAACAGGAACGCGGTCATCTTGCGAAACTCGGTCAGCAGGTCGAAACCGTCTTTCAAGCCCACAGCGGTCTGGAAGAAGGATCGGCGACCGCGATCGAGATTACCGATATTTACGGCGCGACCCTGATTGCGACATCAAAGGACAATACGGTCGAGACGAATATCTCGGAAGCAAAAGCCAAGCGGATTATCAAGGAGCTCGAACGTCAAAACTGGAAAGCCGTTGACGGCGAAGAAGGAGAAACGGCGATCGGGAACTACGAAACGTTTAACGGGAAAGCGGCACTTGCTTACCGTGCTCCGTTCATTACGGAAAGCGGCAGCGGGACGATGTATTTGATTGAACAATTGACGAACATCGAACAGGCGAATGAAGGGGCACGACAAATCATTCAGCTGTGTGTGTTGCTCGCGATCATCGGAACGACCGTTTTTGCGTTCTTCCTGTCGACCCGGATTACGGCACCGCTCCGGACGATTCGCCAAGCGGTCGTCGAAGCGGGGGAAGGAAAGTTTGATCAGAGCCTGACCCGGCGTTCGCGCGATGAAATTGGTGATTTGGCGCTGGCATTTAACGAAATGAGCAGTCAACTCAATCAGTATGTCACGGATCTTGATAAGGAACGTCATTTGCTGTCGTCCATCCTAAGATGTATGGCGGACGGTGTCTTGACCTTCTCGGAATCAGGGGAGTTACTGGCGACCAATCCGCCGGCGGAAGCGTTCCTTGCGGGTGGTCCGGTTCCGGACGAATTGATTGAATTATTCCAGACGGTCATGCGTAAAGAAAAAGAAATGACGGTTTCCTTTGAACGGGAAGGCCGCTTTTACATCATCATCGTCAGTCCGCTCCTTGAGCAAGAAGAGCAGATCGGGGCTGTTGCCGTATTACGCGATATGACGGAAGCCCAGCAACTGGAGAAGATGCGGGCTGACTTCGTCGCAAACGTCAGTCATGAACTGCGGACGCCGCTCGTCATGCTGCAAGGTTATTCGGAAGCGATCGTCGACGGGATGACGGAAAGTGACGAGGCGACAAAAGAGTTTGCGTCCATCATTTATGACGAGTCGCAACGCCTGTCCCGTCTTGTCAACGATTTACTGGATCTGGCACGGATGGAAGCCGGGTATCAGGAAAAGCGGATTGAACCGATCGATGCCGTTCCGTTCGCTAAACGGATGGTCAAGAAGTTTAAGCAGATGGGACTTGAAAAGCGGGTTTCGTTTGAAGTAACCGGTCCCGATGTTCAGTTCGAAGCTGATCCGGATCAAATGGATCAGGTGATGACGAACCTGCTTGGAAATGCGTTGCGGTATACAGAAGATGGGAAAATCAAGATTGAAATCACGGAAGATAGGGAAACTATATCTTTATCTGTAATTGATTCAGGGGACGGTATTCCGGAAGAAGATGTCCCGTTCGTCTTTGACCGTTTTTACAAGGCGGACAAGGCCCGTACACGCGGCAAGACGGGAACCGGAATCGGTCTTGCGATTGTCGCAAACGTCGTCCGGTCGCATGATGGGGAAGTTCAGGTTGAAAGTGAGCTGGGCAAAGGATCCGTTTTCCGAATTCAATTACCAAAAAAACAAAGGAAGCGAACTTTATGATTCGCTTCCTTTCGCTATAGGAGTGAGTCGATTGAAAATCTATACTAAATCAGGTGATGAGGGAGACACGTCGCTCGTCGGTGGACGCGTCAAAAAAAATGATGTCCGGATTACGTTGATGGGGGAGCTTGACGAACTGAACAGTTTTGTCGGACTGGCCCGCACAAAAGCGACATCCATCGAGGTTAAGGAACAATTGACGGTCATCCAGCACGTTTTGTTCGATTGCGGGAGTGACTTGATGTATGTTGAACCCAAAGCATCCCGTCTGAGTCCGACGGCGACGGAAGATTTGGAAAGTTGGATTGACAGTCTGACGGAACTGTCTCCACCGCTCGATAAATTCATCTTACCGGGCGGCACGGAAGCTGCAGCCTGCCTGCATGTGGCGCGTACGGTCTGCCGGCGTGTCGAACGGGCGATGATCGATGTCGAACAGGCACATCATTTATTGCCGTTCATCAACCGTCTGAGCGATTTCTTCTTTACAGCGGCCCGTTACGAAAATGCGGTCAATGAAAAAGCGGATATCGAATATTTACGCAGTGCCCATGTGTTTAAACGAAAGGATGGAGAAGTATGAGTCAGTCATTTCAAACGTGGAACAAACAAGGAACGACTTTTCATCTCGTTCCGACCGATAAATTCAAAACGACGACGGTTCTCGTCACGTTTTCAGCACCACTCGAAGAAAAAACGCTGACGAGCCGTGCCCTGTTGCCGTATATCATGGAGAAGTCGACAGCGGCCTATCCGTCGATGAAAGCGTTGCGTGAACCGCTTGAAACATTATATGACGCAGGACTGTACGCCGATGCCTCGAAATTCGGGGAAGAACACGTCATCTCGTTCCAGCTGGATGTCGTCCGCGGGGATCTCGTCCGTCATGAGACGCTGCTCGAGGAAGCGCTCGATTTACTGGAGCAGATGATTTTTTATCCGGATTTAACAGAGGGCGGATTCCGGGAACAATTCGTCAAACAAGAAAAACGGTTGCACGCGCTGCGGATCAGTTCGTTATACGATGACAAAATGCGTTTCGCCCAACAACGGTTGCTCGAACTGATGGCACCGGGAGAAGCGGTTTCGTTATCCTCACTCGGTACACTCGAAGCACTCGAACAAATCACACCGGCTTCCTTACGTGATACATATCGTTCGATGGTCGAACAGGACCGGATCGATGTCTTTGTCGTCGGTCACGTCACGCAAGATGAGATGGAAGATGCCTTATCGTTCTTACCTTCCCATGATGAAAAAGCCAGTCACTATATTCCGGCCCAAAAACAGGTTGCAGGCGTCAAACGTTCGTCTGAGACGCAACCAATCAAACAAGGTAAATTACATTTAGGTTACCGTGTCAGTGTCGATCCGACGTCCGTCGATTCGATCCGGATGCAAATCGTCAACGGTCTGTTCGGCGGATTCCCGCATTCGAAACTGTTCATGAATGTCCGTGAAAAAGAAAGTCTCGCCTATTATGCAGCATCACGGTATGCGGCTCTGAACAGTGCTCTCTACGTGTATGCCGGGGTCGAAACGAAACAGGCGGAACGTGCCGAAACGATTATCGGCGAACAATTAAAAGATCTTAAAGCCGGACAGTTCACGGATGAGGAATTGACGCAGACGAAAGCGATGCTCATCAATGCCCGCCGGCAAATCCTCGATCAGCCGGGACAATTAATCGGCTGGTTAAATGGATCGAAGATGCGCGGATTGACGCTTGAAGATGAGATTCACATCATCGAGACGGCAACGCGTGAGGACGTCGTCCGCTTGGCAGCAACTATTGAACTCGAGGCAGTTTATCTATTGCGAGGTGAAGAATAATGGAACAGTTGACGTATCACGATACAGACGAAACCGTATTTTTTGAACAGCTCGATAACGGGCTTGCGGTGTATTTGCTTCAGAAAAAAGGGTATGAAAAAACATATGCGACCTTTACGACACGTTACGGGTCAATCGATAACCGTTTTAAAAAGGATGGCCAATGGGTTAATGTCCCGGACGGCATTGCCCATTTCCTCGAGCACAAGATGTTTGAGTCGGAGAAAGGGGACGTCTTCCAAGAGTTCGGGCGCCTCGGTGCCTCGGCAAATGCGTTCACATCGTTCTCTCGGACCGCTTATTTGTTCTCTGCGACTTCGTTGATTGAACAAAATCTTGAAACGCTGATTGACTTTGTTCAGGATCCGTATTTCACGGAAGAGAGTGTCGAAAAAGAAAAAGGCATCATCACACAGGAAATCCAAATGTATCAGGATAATCCGGGATGGCGTTTATTTTTTGGTCTGATCGAATCGATGTATGCGAAACATCCGGTCCGGATCGACATCGCCGGTACCCCTGAATCGATTGATCAAATTACGGCGGACGACCTGTATACGTGTTACCGGACGTTCTATCATCCGTCGAACATGGTGCTGTTCGTCGTCGGTAATATCGACCCGGCCGAGACGCTGGCTTTGATTAAAGCGAACCAAGCGAAAAAAGATTATACGGATCGTCCGGCCATTGAACGTGATTATGGAACGGAACCGAAAGAAGTCGCAAAAAAACGGTTTGAACTCGAACTCGACGTCAAGACACCAAAAGTCCTGATCGGTTATAAAGACAGTTCCCTCGGCGGACAGGAACAGCTGCGCCGCGAGCTGACAAGTGAACTCTTGTTGCATCTGTTATTCGACCAAACCTCTTCCACGTATCTCGAGCTGTATGAGGACGGTTTGATCGACGATACGTTCAGCTTCGATTATTCAAGCGAGGAAGAATTTGCGTTCGCGACATTCGGAATGGAGACGGAAGACCCGGACCGCTTTATCGCAGCCTATGAAAAATTATTATCCGTCCGGCCTGAATTCGAGGAGACGGAAGTCGTCCGAAAACGCAACATGATGCAAGGGAAATTCCTGCGGTCGCTGAACTCGCCGGAATTCATCGCCAATCAGTTCTCACGCCACGCCCTTGCCGGAACGAATCTGTTTACGTTACCGACGTTGATTGCATCGATCACCAAAGAAGAAATCGAAGCCCGCTTCGATGAATTGTTTGCGCTTGAAAATCGTGCGATTTCCATCGTTAAACCTTACGCTTGACCGATGCGGATTCTAATTACGGGAGCCAGCGGGGCAATCGGTTGGGCAACGGTCTTACGATTAGCGGCTGAAGGACACGATCTGGTCCTTCACACCCACCGGAAACAGCATGAGCTCGAACAGATGATACGACAGTTGCCTGTGACGACGGAGATCGTCACAGGCGATCTGTCTGACCGGGAGAACTTGACGGCATTTTGTGAGGGCTTACCGTCTGTAGAAGGTTTTGTTCATATCGCCGGGACCAGCTTCAGCGGGCTGCTCGTCGATCAATCCCGTTCCTCGGTGGAATCGATGATGACGTTGCATGTCGAATCGTTGATCCGGATTGCCCAGACCTTAACGAGCCGAAAAGCTTTTTCAGCATCACTTTCGATCGTCGTCGTCAGCAGTGTGTTAGGCGAATTTGGGGCGGCCGGTGAAGTCGTCTATTCGACTTGCAAGGCGGCACAGCTCGGGTTCGTCAAGTCCTTCAGTAAAGAGCTCGGCGCGATGAACGGACGGGTGAATGCGGTAACGCCGGGCTGGATCGAAACCCCGATGAATGCCGTCTTTTCGGCGGAAGACCGGGACTTGGCACTTGCTGAAATTCCGGCCGGCCGTTTCGGACGGGTTGACGAGGTGGCATCCGCCATCACCTATTTAATGGGACAGGATGCAACGTATATGAACGGTGCCGTTCTTAAAATTGACGGCGGCTGGATGTAGTCCGATGAAATTTGCTTAGGGGAATGCTTTTCATTTTTCAAAAAATCATTTAACATGAGGGATGGATAATCGATTTGAAGAGGAGGCTGGGCGCGTGAGTGAATTCGAACAGTGGTATCTGGAGTACGAACTGAACGTCAACCGTCCCGGGATTTTAGGGGACATCGCGTCACTCATGGGGATGCTACATATTTCGATTGTCACGATTAACGGTGTTGATCACCAGCGTCGGGGCATGTTGCTTCAAACGAAGCAACCGGATCAAATCCCGCGGCTTGCCGCCATCTTAAAGACGATGACGACCATCGATGTGATTAAGCTTCGTAAACCGAAGCTTCGTGACCGGATTGC
This sequence comes from Exiguobacterium sp. K1, assembly GCF_033721435.1. Classification (NCBI taxonomy): domain Bacteria; kingdom Bacillati; phylum Bacillota; class Bacilli; order Caryophanales; genus Exiguobacterium; species Exiguobacterium sp. K1. Next base: position 369,058 of record NZ_JAOTIT010000003.1, read on the forward strand.
CATCCGACACGGTCGTTATATCGACCACAGCAGCGGTGAGATCAAGACGTTTCGTTTTGTCCGCGAGGATTTAGGAATTCTCGTCGATTTCATGGCTGAACTCTGTAAACAGGACGGACACCTGTTGATTGGTGTTCGCGGCATGCCGCGTGTCGGAAAAACCGAATCAATCGTAGCGGCGAGTGTAAGTGCCAATAAAAAATGGTTATTTCTTTCATCGACGTTAATCAAACAAACCGTCCGCACTTCATTGTTCGATGATGAACGGACAGGCGATTATGTTTATATCATCGATGCGCTCGTCTCACAGCGCCATTTCGACGAACGGCATTGGCAGATTTTACGTGAGGTCATGCGACTTCCGGCTACGAAAATCGTCGAACATCCAGATGCTTTTGTTAAATCGAGCGAATACACGTGGGATGATTTTGATTACATCATTGAATTACGCAACTCGACAGAAGAAATCATTGTCACCGAACCACCTCGTGCCCATGGCGGGAACGACTGGTTCAATTTCGAATAAGTATTGAAAATGGAAGGTGTGTTACCGATGACTGAGCTCGGAACCTACTTAAAGGAGCAGCGGGAAACGTTAGGCATCTCGCTTGAACAAATTCAAAGCACGACAAAAATTCAAAAACGTTATATTCTCGCCATTGAAGAAGGCGATTACAAACAATTACCGGGTGCATTTTACGCCCGTGCCTTCATTAAGACGTATGCGGAAGCACTTGGTCTTGATGTAGACGAAGTGTTTGCGACCTACAAACGTGACCTCCCGGAACCGGAAGCACAACCTGTTGTTGAGCTATCTCGCCGGGCCACGTATTCCAAGTCAACGGCACCGAAGAAAAGTGTCGCCAAACGTTGGATTCCGAATATCATCATCATTGCTTTGATTTTTGCAATCGGGGTTGCCCTGTATTACGGATTCCAGGCATTCCAGGATGGTGACGGAACAAAAACGGCGACGCCGAAACAAAGTGAGGTCACGATTGACGAAGGTGACGCACCAAGTGAGGAAGCCGATGCACCGGTAGCAGAAGAGCCGAAAGAAGAACCGGCGAAAAAAGAAGAACCTGTTAAAAAAGAAACGAAGAAACCATTGGCTGTCAAAACGACAGTCGGTCAAGACATCACCTATGAAGTACCGGCAGATGGTACAATGAGTGTATCCATCCGGATCAAAAAAGATGCTTCGCCGTCACCGTTTGTTGGTGTACGGGACACGTCTTTAGAAGGACAAGCACTCGCGCCTGACCATATCAATGCGTCAGACCCAAATCCAATCGTCGTCAAAAATGCCAAAACGGACGTGATTCGGATTCGGATCGGTTCCATCAAAGGAATCGACCGGATTCTCGTTAACAATCAGGAGCTTAAGCTTAACCGCTCCCTCCTCGTTCAAAATATTTACCTGAAGAAAGTAGCCACGCCATAAGGCGTGTCTTCTTCATGTCAGCCGTCTTGCTGGCATACATAACCCGAAAAGGAGGGATACGAGAATGAACTTGCCCAATCAATTGACGGTCTTACGCGTGTTACTAATTCCCGTGTTCGTTGCCGTCTTAGCCATCAATCCAGACTGGGGACAGTGGGATGTCTTAGGAGCGGAACTGCCGGTTTCCCACTTCGTCGCCGCGATGATCTTTTCCGTCGCCGCCATCACCGATTGGCTCGACGGGTATATTGCCCGGAAAAACAAACTGGTCACGAACTTCGGTAAATTCATGGATCCACTCGCCGACAAGATGCTTGTCGCTGCAGCACTCGTCTATTTAGTCGAACTTGACTTCGTCGCCGCTTGGGTCGTCGTCATCATCTTATGCCGTGAATTCGCCGTGACAGGACTCCGTCTCGTCGCTTCAGACGAGGGGATTGTCCTGGCCGCCGGAAATTCCGGCAAAGCGAAGACCTGGGTCCAGTTGACATCCATCATCGCCTTTTTACTGCATGATATCGGATTTGCCTTACTGAACATTCCTTTTGCGGAAATCACGATGTGGTTGGCGTTGGTCTTAACAATTTATTCAGGAGTCGAGTATTTCTCAAAAAATATCAAGTTAATTACGAAATCCATGTAAATTGGATCAAACAAGACTGTTCGTCAACCCGAACAGTCTTTTCGTATAGTCAAGAAAGCGGGGATGTAAAATGAAAGCAGAAATCGTTGCTGTCGGAAGTGAATTATTGTTAGGGGAAATTGCCAACACGAATGCCCAGTATTTATCGGAGTGGCTCGCGACATGCGGTATTGACGTGCATTATCATACGGTCGTCGGAGATAACCGAGACCGGATGGTCGAAGTCGTCACGCGGGCTCAGGAACGGGCGGAACTGATTGTCATTACCGGAGGACTTGGACCGACGGAAGATGACTTGACGAAAGAGGTCGTAGCGGAACTGCTCGGCCGGACGCTTCATGTGGATCAGCCGGCTTACGACCGGATTGAGGCATTTTTAAAAACACGGGGACGTACGATGACAGAGAATGAAAGAAAACAGGCCCTTGTCATCGATCAAGCCGATGTGCTGACGAATCAGGCCGGGCTTGCACCCGGCATGTCCGTTCAGACACCGGATCATCAATATATCCTGTTACCGGGTGTCCCCCGGGAAATGAAGCGGATCATTGCAGACCATTTCGATCACTTGTTAGGCAAGGAAACGATTAAATCAAGAACATTACGTTTCTTCGGCATTGGAGAGTCGGCATTAAACGACCGGTTGGCGGATCTCATCCGGACAGCCCGCAATCCGTCCGTCGCCCCGTACGCTGAATTGGCAGAAGTCCGTCTTCGTCTGACGGCGAAGGCGCTTGACGAACAAGTCGCCCTCGACATGCTCGATGCGCTGGAACAACAAGTCCTTGCCGAAGTCGGCAGCCATTTTTACGGTTATGGCGAAACAAGTTTACCCGAAGTCGTCCTCGACCGGTGCCGGGAAGCCGGTTTGACCTTGTCAGCAGCGGAGTCGTTGACCGGAGGCGCCTTTGCAAGCGGTCTGACCGACATTCAAGGCGCCAGTGACGTCTTCCGCGGCAGTGCCGTCGTCTACGCAGATGCGGCAAAAGTGAACGTCCTCGGAGTACCGCAGACATTGCTTGACGAACAGACTGCCGTCAGCCGGGACGTTGCCGTTGCGATGGCGGAAGGAGCACGCAAACTCTATCAGACGGATCTTGCCATCGCCCTGACCGGTGAAGCTGGTCCCACGAGTAACAGTGGTCAAGCGGTCGGAACGGTCTACTGTGCGTTAGCACATTCAGGCGGTACGGAAGTACTTGAGCTGACGTATCCGGCCTTCGACCGTGGTATGATTAGATTGCGTTCCGTCAAGGATGCTTACTTCATGCTCCTTCAAAATATCAGCCTGGCGGACGAAATGAACAAAAAATGATTTCTTTCAACTATGCGAATAAATGTTCGTAAAATGCTTGTTATTCGGTCTCAAAAGAAGTACAATAATCTCAGTAAGATAAATAAAAGGAGGCCTGCTACGTGAGTGATCGTAAAGCAGCACTTGAAATGGCATTGCGTCAGATTGAGAAACAATTTGGTAAAGGTTCAATCATGAAACTAGGTGAAAGTGCAGATCAGAGAGTATCCGTAATCTCTTCTGGATCAATCACATTAGATATAGCACTCGGTGCAGGTGGATATCCACGTGGACGGGTAATCGAAGTCTATGGTCCGGAATCTTCCGGTAAAACGACAGTTTCGCTTCATGCGATTGCTGAAGTCCAAAAACAAGGCGGACAGGCGGCATTCATCGATGCCGAGCACGCACTTGATCCGGCTTATGCCAGCAAACTCGGTGTCAACATTGACGAATTACTGTTATCACAACCGGATACAGGAGAGCAGGCGCTTGAAATCGCAGAGGCATTAGTCCGTTCTGGTGCTGTTGATATCCTCGTCGTCGACTCAGTAGCGGCACTTGTCCCGAAAGCCGAGATCGAAGGCGAAATGGGTGACTCGCACATGGGTCTCCAGGCTCGTTTGATGAGTCAGGCGTTGCGTAAATTGTCAGGTGCGACAAACAAATCCAAAACAATCGTCATCTTCATCAACCAGATTCGTGAAAAAATCGGTGTCATGTTCGGTAACCCGGAAACGACTCCAGGTGGACGTGCCTTGAAATTCTATTCATCGGTCCGTCTTGAAGTCCGTCGTGCAGAAGCACTGAAAAACGGAACAGATATCGTCGGAAACCGGACGAAACTGAAAGTCGTTAAAAACAAGATTGCTCCGCCGTTCAAACAAGCGGAAGTCGACATCATGTACGGACAAGGAATCTCTAAATTCGGCGAGTTGATTGATCTTGGAACAGATCTCGATATCGTCCAAAAAAGTGGTGCTTGGTATTCATACAATTCAGAGCGTCTTGGTCAAGGACGTGAAAATGCGAAACAATACATGATCGAACATCCGGATGTTGCGGATGAGGTCGAACGATTGATTCGTGAACATCACGGTCTCGTCGACCGGAAAGAACCGGTTGACTTTGAAGAAGGTCAAGACGAAGATCTGTTTGCAGAATAAGTCGAAAGAGAGTAGAATCGATTCAGATTCTGCTCTTTTTTTGTTGAAAAGAGGAAAACATAGGAATTCTTTCCCGCCCGTTCGTTGACAATGAACGAGTGCTATCCTTACAATATAGATGTACGTTTTTTAGACAGCTTCGATGAATAACCGAAATGAACTAAGAAACACCTTGTAAAGGGGAGGTGAACCCATGGGTACAACAACTTGGATTGTCATACTTCTCCTCGCAATACTGATCGCATTCATCGTAGGCTACTTCTTGCGGAAATCGATTGCAGAAGCAAAGATTCAAGGCGCGGAAACAGAAGCGACGAAAATCGTGGAACGTGCACAAGTATCAGCGGAAGCAACGAAAAAAGAAGCACTGCTCGAAGCGAAAGATGAAGCCTTTAAACTTCGGAATGAAGTCGAAAAAGAGCTTCGTGAACGTCGTCAAGAGTTAACGAAACAAGAAGGACGATTGCTCCAAAAAGAAGAGACACTCGATCGCCGTGTTGATTCCATCGACCGCAAGGAAGAACAAATCAATACGCGTGATGCAGAGATCGCAAAACGGAAGCATCAAGCTGAAGAGTTAGAACGCAAAGTAGAGGACCTGTATGAACAGGGACGCCAAGAGCTCGTACGTGTTGCGAATCTTTCGCAAGACGAAGCTAGAGCTATCATCATGGATGAGACGAAACAAGCTGCCATGCACGATGCAGCCATTCTTCAAAAAGAAATCGAACAAAAAGCAAAAGAAGAAGCAGACAAAAAAGCACGCAACATCCTTTCACTTGCGATTCAACGGTTCGCCGCGGAACATATCGCAGAGACGACGGTTTCGGTCGTCAACTTGCCGAATGACGAGATGAAAGGCCGGATCATCGGTCGTGAAGGTCGTAACATCCGGACCCTCGAAACGTTAACGGGTATCGATTTAATCATCGATGACACACCGGAAGCGGTCATCTTGTCCGGATTTGATCCGATTCGCCGCGAAGTGGCGAAGATGGCCCTTGAAAAACTCGTTCAAGACGGCCGGATTCACCCGGCACGAATTGAAGAGATGGTCGACAAATCACGTCGGGAAGTCGACGAACGGATTCGTGAAATCGGTGAAGAAGCGACATATGATGTCGGGATTCACGGTATTCATCCGGATCTCGTCAAAATTCTCGGCCGCTTGAAGTATCGGACAAGTTACGGTCAAAACGTATTGTTCCACTCACTCGAAGTCGCTCATCTTGCCGGTATGATGGCAGCAGAGCTCGGTGAAGATGTAACACTTGCGAAACGCGCCGGTCTCCTCCACGATATCGGGAAAGCGATTGACCACGAAGTGGAAGGAAGTCACGTTGAAATCGGAGTGGAACTTGGTACGAAGTACAAAGAACATCCAACCGTCATCAATGCGATTGCTTCCCACCACGGGGATACGGAAGCGACATCTGTCATTTCCGTCCTGGTTGCGGCAGCGGATGCTTTATCAGCCGCTCGTCCGGGTGCACGTCAAGAAACACTCGAGAGTTATATCCGGCGTCTTGAACGCCTGGAAGAAATCTCGGAATCATTCGACGGTGTTGAGAAGTCATTCGCGATTCAAGCAGGTCGCGAAGTCCGGATCATCGTTCGTCCTGATGTCGTCGACGATGTCCTTGCTCATAAGATGGCAAGCGATATCCGGAAAAAAATCGAAGAAGAACTCGATTATCCGGGTCATATCAAAGTCACGGTCATTCGGGAAACACGAGCAGTCGAATACGCAAAATAAGCAAAGTGGCGGGCGACCGCCACTTTTTTTAATTACTGGAGGAATGTTTCATGAAGATCTTATTTATCGGAGATGTCGTCGGGGCACCAGGACGTCATATCTTACAGCAATTCACGGCACGTATTAAATCGAAATATAATCCGACGGTCATGCTCGTCAACGGCGAGAATGCCGCACATGGCCGGGGAATCACGAAATCAATTTACCATCAATTGCTTGAACTCGGATTCCACGGCGTGACGATGGGCAACCATACCTTTGATAACCGGGATATCTTTGATTGGATCGACGATGCGGACCGGATCGTCCGCCCGGCGAACTATCCGGAAGGAACACCCGGTCGCGGCATGATGGTCTTAAAAGTCGGCAACAAAAAAATTGCCGTCATCAACGTTCAAGGGACAGTCTTCCTGCCGCCGCTCGGTGACCCGTTCCGGACAGTCGATGAGCTGATTGCGGAAGTCGAAGGGGAAGTTGATGCGATTTTCGTTGATGTCCATGCGGAAGCAACGAGTGAAAAAATTGCGATGGGCTATCACTTGGCGGGTCGTGTCCAAGCGGTTGTCGGGACACATACTCACATCCAGACAGCGGACGAACGGATTCTTGAAGGCGGAACGGCTTACATCACGGATGTCGGCATGACAGGACCGCTCGACGGTGTCCTCGGGATGCGAAAAGAAGATGTGTTACGAAAATTTAAAACACAGCTCCCAACCCGGTTTGAAGTTGCAGAAGGACGGGAACAATTAAATGGAGTCTTGATTCATATTGATGATGTATCAAAAAAAGCAACGAAGATTGAACGCATCCACTTGACGGATCAATCGATTTTCTTTGATTGAGCTTTGATTTTTGATTGGGAGGTACATGCATGGACGTCCTGAAAGTATCAGCTAAATCGAATCCGAATGCGGTCGCCGGAGCGCTCGCAGGTGTACTTCGAGAGAAAGGTTCTGTCGAGATTCAGGCAATCGGAGCAGGTGCTCTCAATCAATCCGTTAAAGCGGTGGCAATCGCAAGAGGGTTTGTCGCACCGGCAGGCATGGATTTGATCTGTATTCCGGCATTTACCGACATCATGATTGATGGCGAGGAACGGACGGCAATCAAACTAATCATTGAACCACGATGATGCATCATTGGACATAGGTCCTACGTTAAAGCAGACCATTTACTCGTTGGAGTAGATGGTCTTTTTTTGTGGCGGACAGTCGGAAAAAATCAACGGATTCGCCAGAGGAGCATTGTACAAGTATCGGGAAATCGGTATCATGGGGAAGGATAGTGAAGCAGACAGCTTCAATCATTTCAGGGGATAAAAGGAGCGAACGTCGATGTACAATCAATTGTCATGGAAAGTAGGCGGTCAGCAGGGGGAAGGAATCGAGTCGACGGGTGAGATCTTTGCCATTGCCTTGAACCGCCTTGGTTATTACTTATATGGATACCGTCATTTTTCTTCACGCATCAAGGGAGGACATACGAACAACAAAATCCGTGTCGCGACACACGAAGTCCGGACCGTCGCCGATGATCTTGATATTCTGGTCGCCTTTGATCAGGAAACCATCGATGTCAACTTCCATGAGTTGCGTCAAGGCGCCATCATCATCGCCGACGCGAAGTTCAATCCGACGAATCCGGATCAGACACGTGCTGCTTTATATCCGATTCCGTTTACGGAAATTGCGTCCGGACTCGGCACATCGCTGATGAAGAACATGGTCGCAATCGGAGCATCGAGTGCCATTCTCGGGATTGCACCGGAACGGTTCCAGGCGGTCGTGGAACAGATTTTTGGTCGTAAAGGACCGGAGATGGTCGAAAAGAACTTATCGGCAATCCGTGAAGGCGCAGCAGCATTTGAGGCGATGGCCGGAACAGCGGAACGCTTTATCCTCGATCCGGCAGACGGGCAGCAACGGATGTTCATGATCGGCAACGATGCGATTGCGCTTGGTGCGGTTGCCGGGGGGGCCCGTCTGATGGCTGCCTACCCAATCACGCCATCGTCGGAAATCATGGAGTACTTAATTAAAAAATTACCGCAGTTCGGTGGAACCGTCGTTCAGACGGAAGATGAGCTGGCTGCAGTCACGATGGCCATCGGTGCCAACTATGCCGGCGTCCGTGCCTTGACGGCGTCAGCCGGACCCGGATTGTCGCTCATGGCAGAGGCAATCGGCTTGTCCGGGATGACGGAAACGCCGCTTGTCATCATCGATACGCAACGGGGTGGACCTTCGACAGGTCTGCCGACGAAACAGGAACAGTCCGACTTGATGGCGATGATTTACAGCACACACGGTGAGATTCCGAAAGTCGTCCTCGCGCCGTCGACGGTCGAGGAAGCTTTTTATGATGCAGCCGAAGCGTTTAACATCGCGGAAGAATATCAATGTCCGGTCATTCTTTTGACGGATTTGATGTTGTCGCTCGGGAAACAGTCTGTCGAACCGCTTGATGTCAACCGTGTGGAAATCCGCCGTGGGAAATTGATGCTTGACGAACTGCCGGAGCTTGAAGGTAAAGCGTATTTCAAACGGTATGAAGTGACGGAAGACGGGATCAGTCCACGAGTCGTCCCGGGTACGAAACACGGGATCCATCATGTGACGGGAGTCGAACATAACGAAGAAGGCCGTCCGTCGGAAGCGACGAAGAACCGGGTCGACCAAATGACGAAACGTCTGCGGAAGCTCGGTCAATTCCGGATGAAGGATGCCGTCCTCGTCACGGAACAGCATGCGACACCGGATATCCTGTTTGTCGGTTTTAACTCGACACGCGGAACGATTGAAGAAGTGATGCCGCGTCTTGAGGAACAGGGCATTCATGTCGATCATCTCCACATCCGCCAGATGCATCCGTTTCCGAGTGAACTGGTCCGTCCGCACCTCGAGCGGGCCAAGCAGGTTGTCGTCGTCGAATACAATGCGACGGGTCAACTCGCGAAATTGATTCAGATGAACTGCGGTTTTGCAGAAAAAATTGAACACATTTTAAAATTCAACGGCGATCCGTTCTATCCGGCGGAAGTAGTGGAACAGGTCGTTGCAGGAGGGATTTTCCATGGCAACCTTTAAAGATTTCAGAAACGATGTCAAACCGAACTGGTGTCCGGGCTGCGGCGACTTTTCGATTCAGGCGGCCGTTCAGCGTGCGGTCGCAAACGTCGGACTGGAGCCGGAAGAACTGGCGTTGATTTCCGGCATCGGCTGTTCGGGACGGATTTCCGGTTATATCAATACGTACGGCTTCCACGGTGTTCACGGCCGGTCGTTACCGATCGCCCAAGGCGTCAAGATGGCAAACCGTGAATTGACGGTCATCGCGTCCGGCGGTGACGGGGATGGTTTCGCCATCGGAATGGGCCATACGATTCACGCCTTCAAACGAAATGTGGATATGACGTATATCGTCATGGACAATCAAATTTACGGGTTGACGAAAGGGCAGACATCACCGACATCGGCACTTGGCTTTAAGACGAAGTCGACGCCGAAAGGATCGATTGAAAAGAGTGTCTCACCGGTCGAACTCGCCTTGACAGCAGGCGCGACATTCGTCGCCCAAAGTTTTTCGAACGATTTAAAAGGCTTGACGAGTCTGATTGAACAGGCAACGCAACATAAAGGATTTGCCTTCATCAACGTCTTCAGTCCGTGTGTGACGTTCAATAAAGTCAACACGTACGACTGGTTCAAGCAGAATTTAACGAAACTCGATGATCTTGAAGGCTATGACGCGACGGATCTCGATGTGGCGAAACGCGTCGTCCATGAACACAACGGTCTCGTCATGGGTCTGATTTATCAGGATGATTCACGTCCGGATTACCAGTCACAAATCGACGGATATGCGGAGAATGGACTAACTTTTGCCGATCTTGAGATGAATGAAGAAACATTTGGTAAACTTGCGGCTGAATTCATGTAAACTAGAAGTGAAAGATTGTTTGGTTATTTGGGGATGCTCAATACTTGGTCAGGACCGATTAGAGAAAGAGGCAAAGACCACGAAGGAGTCGGGGAATGATGACAAAACTAGTGACAGCTGTAGAAGATACGACAAAAGTAAAAACGATGCGCGCACTCGTCAAGGAAGAACGGGGATTTGGTGCTGTCTTGAAAGAAGTCGCAGTTCCCTCACCAAAACGCGGGGAAGTCTTGATTCGCGTCGAAGCGACTTCCATCTGCGGGACGGATGTCCACATTTACGAATGGGACGCGTGGGCAGCATCACGCGTGAATCCGCCGTATGTCTTCGGACATGAGTTTTCCGGTGAAGTCGTGGAACTGGGCGAAGGGACGAAACGTCTGAAACTCGGGGACCGTGTCTCAGCGGAAACACATATCGTCTGTCATCAATGCAAACAGTGTCTGCGGGGGCAGTATCACATTTGTAAAAACACAAAAATCATCGGCGTCGATACACAAGGCTGTTTCGCGGAGTACGTCGTCATGCCGGAAGAAAATCTCTGGGTCAATCCGGAGGATATGCCCGCCGCCATCGCATCGATTCAAGAGCCGATGGGCAATGCCGTTCACACGGTTCTTGCGAGTGACGTCAGCGCTAAAACGGTCGCCATCGTCGGTTGCGGTCCAATCGGTCTGATGGCTGTCTCGGTCGCAAAAGCGGCAGGAGCTGCGGAAGTCATTGCGATCGATGTCAATCCGTACCGGTTGGAGCTTGCGAAAACGATGGGCGCAGATGTCGTTATCGATTCACGCCACGAGGATGTTCTCGAACGGGTCCGGATGATGACGGACGGGGACGGGATTGATGTCGTCTGTGAAATGAGCGGTCATCCGGTTGCGATCCGTCAAGCATTTGAGATGGTGACAGCCGGCGGAGACGTCAACATTCTCAGTCTGCCGGTCAAACCGGTCGAGATTGATCTGACGAATCACGTTGTCTTTAAAGGTGTTCGCGTTCAAGGCATCACCGGACGGAAAATGTATGAGACATGGAGTCAAGTATCCGCATTCCTGTCGAGCGGAAAAGTCGATGTCAAACCGTTGATTACACACACATTGCCACTCGAACGGTTTGAAGAAGGATTCGAATTGATGCGACAAGGGAAATGTGGAAAAGTCGTACTACAACCAAGGGGGACGAATTAATGGGATTTGAACATTTACGGACAGAATTAGAAGAGATGAAACAAGCGGGAACGTTCCGCGAACTCGTTGCACTCGAAAGTGCCCAGCACAACCGGGTAACGGTCGACGGGAAAGAATTGATTCAATTGTCGTCAAACAACTATCTCGGACTCGCGGCGCACCCGCGTCTCGCGAAGCGGGCAGCGGACGCTGCTCTTGAATTCGGTGCCGGAACAGGATCGGTCCGGACGATTGCTGGAACACTCGAAATGCACCAAGCCTTCGAACGTGAACTGGCGACCTTTAAGCATACAGAAGCGGCACTTGTCTTTCAATCAGGATTCGCGACAAACCTCGGTGTGTTGTCAGCCTTGCTTGGACCGGAAGACGTCGTCATTTCTGACGCCTTGAACCATGCATCAATCATCGACGGGATTCGTCTGACAAAAGCGAAACGCCGCATTTATAACCACGTCGATCTTGCGGACTTGGAAGCGGCTCTGCAGGAAACACAAGACGCGCGGACACGTCTCGTCGTTACGGATGGTGTCTTCTCGATGGACGGTAATATAGCGCCGCTTCCGGAAATCGTTGAACTGGCTGAAAAATATGATGCCCTCGTCATGGTCGATGATGCCCATGCATCGGGTGTTCTCGGAAAAAGTGGCCGCGGAACGGTCAATCATTTTGGACTTGACGGACGTGTTGCCTTACAGGTCGGTACGCTCTCGAAAGCGATCGGTGTTCTAGGAGGGTACGTCGCGTGTGAACAACACGTCAAAGACTATCTGATCCATAAAGGCCGTCCGTTCTTGTTCTCGACGTCGCATCCACCGGCAGTCGTCGAAGCGAACCGGGAAGCGCTTCGTGTCATGGAAGAAGAAACAGAATTGTTTGACCGTCTCTGGGAAAACACGGAATTCTTTAAACACGGATTACGAGAACTCGGCTTTAATATCGGCACGTCGACGACGCCGATCACACCGGTCATCGTCGGCGACGAAGCATTATGCCATCAGCTGTCAGACCGTCTGCGTCAACACGGTGTCTTTGCACAAGGGATTGCCTTCCCGACGGTCGCAAAAGGTAAAGCACGTGTCCGGACAATCGTCACAGCCGAACATACACGGGAAGACTTGGAGCAAGCGCTCGAAGCGTTTAAACAAGTCGGTCAAGAGCTGGAATTGATTTAAAAGGTACGAAAACATAGAAGGGACGGCACATCACTACGATGCGCCGTCCCTTTTTAGTGTTCCTCATGCTTGATTTCAATAAACGGCAATCGGTCCGTATGGTCCGTCAATAATCTCGAGATCGGTCTCAAAAATATCGGAGAGCGTGTTTGCGACCATGATTTCCTGTACCGTACCGAATGCAGCAATCTGTCCATGTTTCATCGCACAAATATGGTCGGCATACTTTGCGGCGAAGTTGATATCATGCAGGACGGTGATGATCGTTCGTCCGAGTTCGTCCGCGACATGACGCAGATAGCCCATCATCTGAACAGACCGGGCAATGTCGAGATTATTGAGCGGTTCGTCCAGCAGCACGTAATCCGTTTCCTGACACAAGACCATCGCGACATAAGCCCGTTGGCGTTGTCCGCCTGACAGTTCATCGAGGTAACGGTTCTCAAGTGGTGTCAGGTCAAGAAAGTCGATGTATTTTGACGTGATGTTCTCATCTTCCAGTGTCATTCGCCCTTGTGAGTAGGGAAACCGGCCGAAGCCGACCAGTTGGCGAACCGTCAGCCGGGTCACGAAATGATTTTCCTGACGAAGAATCGTCATGATTTTTGCCAAATCCTTTGACTTCGTGCTTGAGACATCGAGTCCTGCGACTTGAATCTGTCCTTCATCAAGTTGCAACAGACGACCGATCATCATCAGTGTCGTCGATTTACCGGCGCCGTTCGGTCCGATCAGTGCGGTCAGACCCGCCTTCGGAATCTCTAACTCAAGCGGACCGATCTGGACATGATCCGTATACGTTTTTTTGACTTGCTTTAATTTAATCATAAGGACCTCTTTCGTAATAACACCGTTAAGAAAATCAGACCGCCAAACAGTTCGATGATGACGGAGACGACGCTCGGTGCATTGAAAATATGATACATAAAGAAATAAGCACTCGTCAAAACGAGAAAACCAATCGAAAAGGCCATCGGCAAGACGTACTTATGGTCATACGTGGAAGCGACCTGATAACTGAGTGTGGCAACAAGAAAACCGAAAAACGTCAGTGGTCCGATCAGTGCCGTCGACATCGACATGAGCAGGGAAATAAGGACGAGGATATAGAGCACACTCCGGCGGTGATTGACACCGAACGACGTCGCGACGTCCTTTCCGAGGGCGACGATATTCAGACGGTTCGCCGACAGGAATAACAAGATACTGACGATCAGGACGACCGGAATCACGATCGGAAAATAGGCAGCATCAGCGTTCGTGACCGAACCGAACAATCGGGCCTGCAAAATATCGAACTCGGACGGGTCGAGCATCCGCCGCATGAAGCTGGCGAGCGAATTCAGACCGGTGCCGAGGATGATACCGACGAGCAACAGGAGTTGTAAATCGGCATATTTTCCGGATAACAGCCATCCGTAGAGCAATAGACTCATCACGAGCATGAGACCGACTTGTGTCAAAAAGGCTCCCGTCCCTGAAAAACCGATCAGAGCCCCTGCACCAAAGAAAAAGATCATCGACGTTTGAATCGTTGAGTACAGCGCATCGAATCCAAGCAGGGACGGCGTGATGATCCGGTTATTCGTGACCGAATGAAAGGCGACGGTGGCGAGACTTTGACAGAGTGCGGCAATCGCCATCGTCGTGACGGCTGTGATTCGGCGTTCGACGACCGGCCAAAAGGACGGTGACTGAACGGGTACCGGATTGTTGTAGAGCAGGAGACCAAGGGAACAGAGCAGTCCACCGAACAGAAACAGGGACAACAAGATCCAGTAGCGGCGTGCATGTCGTTTGGACGGGAAGGCAGAAGCGTTCCGGTCACTTGTATGAGCGGTTGTTCGTTCACTTCGGTAGGGTTTTGGTTTTCGATGCATGACGGTATTCATCGGATACCTCCTCTTGTTCGTTGCCGCAACAGGATGAGAATGAAGACTGCTGCCCCGACTGTTCCAAGGATCAGTGAGACCGGCAGTTCAAAGGGGCGGATCAACGTCCGCGAAACCAAATCACTGATGAGAACCGTCCCCATCCCGATGACACAGACCCATGGCAAGTTACTGCGCAAGTCATCTCCGCGCATCATCGAGACAAGGTTCGGCACGATCAGACCGAGAAACGGTAAATTTCCGATGACCGTTGCAACGATGCCGACGGACAAGGCAATCAGACCTGTTGCCATTATCATCAGACGATTGTAATGAACGCCGAGACTGGTCGCGATATCTTCACCGAGACCAACCAACGTTAAACGATTGGCGAGAAAAAAGATACAAAACGTGACCCCGACAATTATCCATAAGTATTCATAGCGACCGATCTGGACGGATGAAAACGATCCGACGAACCAGCCTTCCAGTGCCTGACTCGCCCGGAAGTATAAACCTAAGAAGGTGGAAATGGCCGAGATGACAGCGCCGAGCATCAGTCCGATGATCGGTACGATCAGCGAAGACCGAAGCTTGACCGAACGCAGGAACCAAAAGAACATCATCGTGCCGATAAAGGCAAACACAATGGCACCGGTCATCCGCATCATCAGTGTCGGTGCCGGGACAAGCAGATAAACAGTCAATAGTCCAAGTCCCGCCCATTCAATCGTACCGGTCGTCGTCGGTTCGACGAGCCGGTTCTGTGTAATCAGCTGCATGACGAGTCCCGCCATCGCCATCGCTGCGCCTGTCAGCATCAGGGCAATTGTTCGCGGAACACGTGTAATCCAAAACATAGAAAAGTCATTCGCCGTGTTGCTGAGTTCATAGACTCCGGTCAACAGGGAAGTAACGGCAAGCAGACCGATTATCAGGAGAGCAATGATGAACGGCGGCGTCCAAACGACAGAAAAGGAAGGTCGGGCACTCGGCTCAACACTTCCATTCACTTGTTGCGGCTTGACCTGCTCCATTTACTTCACAAACGCTTTCGATACGCTTTGGAAAAATTCCGAATAGGTCTGGATCGATTCGTTTAAGTACATATCTTTAGGCGTATAGACGATCCGCTGTTCTTTGACGGCTGTTGTCTGTTGAAGCGCCGGTGCACGATCGATGACATCTTCCGCCGGAACAGCATCTTTGGCGTTTCCGAGAGGAGCGTCACGGTCTAAGACAAGTAACCGGTCCGGATTGCTTTGAGCGATGGCTTCGACGGACACCTCGTCTCCTTGATCGTTACCTGATTTTTGTTTGACTTCCAGGGCCGGTTTCCAGCCGAATATGTCATACATCGGTCCGAAGACCCGACCGCTCATCGGTGCGGAGAAACCGATATCGCCGCCCGAGACGATGACGGACATGACGCTGTCTGTTCCGTTATATGATTTTTTCACGTCCTGAATCGATTGTTCAAACGTCGTGACGAGTTGGTCGGCTTCTTTTTCCTTGGCAAAAATCTGTCCGAGCGTGTGTGTCGTATCCTCGAGTCCTTTGACTAGCAATTCACCGGGCGTACCGGATTGTTCCGGCAGTTCGATGTCGAGATCGATGACTGCGGCTTCCGGGACCAGTTTTTTAATATCATCGTAATAATCCGCAAAGCGTTGACCGACGATGACGACATCCGGATCAACCCCGGCAATCGCTTCAAGGTTCGGTTCGAAGTGCATTCCGACGTCGACGATGTCCTTGTCCTTGGCGTAAGGTGATTCCGCCGGCAACAGTCCGACCGGAGCAGCCGCGAGTTTGACATCCCAGGCGGCGAGTGTCTCAAATGTCCGGTTATCGAGTGCCACGACTTTCTTTGGTTTTACGGGTACCTTGACCGTACCGTGTGCGTCTGTAATGTCGATCGTTTTCGTGGCGGATTTCTTGCTGTCCGTCGTAGTCGTTTCGTTCGCTGTGCCGCACGCGGCGAGTAGGACGGCGAGTGAACTGATCACCATCGATGTTTTTACTGTGCCCATTCTCATTCATCTCCTTTTGATTTGGACAATGCCTCCCATCAATTCCGTGAATATGTAGGTGGATTAATTCCTCACAGAATTATTGATAATGATTATCATTGTCATTGTCATCTTCAAACTGAATGATAGCAGACAAAAATTGGAGATGCAATGACAATTTCCATTTACCGGAGTTGTCGATTTTTTATTTCTATAAACTATATAAAAATAAAAAATGAAACGGTTACTCGAAAGTCATATGTTGCAGGAGCAGCCGATCATTTACTGATAACCGGCGAAAGACTTGCTATAATGGCAAAAACAATCGAATTAAATTACTCGCCTGGAACCTAATCGGTTTTTTATGAACCGATGGAATCAACAAATGTTTTTTTGGAAAAGTAGAAAGCGCGGAATGAGAAAAGGATTTTTTGTCCTGCCCGATAAAACGATCGGTGCTTGTGGTCTGTTACATTTTGTTGGACAATCCTATTTTGAAGCATGAGGACTGACGAGTTAGGGAAAAGAAACAAGAACCGACAAAAGAG
The DNA here is from genome assembly GCF_033721435.1 of Exiguobacterium sp. K1. Taxonomy (NCBI): domain Bacteria; kingdom Bacillati; phylum Bacillota; class Bacilli; order Caryophanales; genus Exiguobacterium; species Exiguobacterium sp. K1. The sequence continues at coordinate 386,093 of NZ_JAOTIT010000003.1, forward strand.
AGAAAGGGCGTGTGACAGTTTGATCAGCAAACGAAAAAAACTCATTGTACTGTCGTTCGCCTTGATGGCGCTGGTACTTGGGGGCTGTATCCGGATCCAGTACGATGCGACGGTCCATACCGACAAAAGTGTGACCTTAAAAACGACATATGCCGCAAAAGAGCACCCGGTGGCGCGACTACTTAACTTGAACCCGGACTGGAGTAAGTATGCCAAGCAGGCCGAGAAGAACGGTTATGCGGCAGAAACGTTTAAGACGCAGGATGATTATGAAGGCATCCGGATGGAAAAGAAATTTGCAAAATTCGAAGACTTGGCGACGATTAAAGATGAATGGAAAACGGGTATCGGCGGTATTCTGATTCCGCCGGATACGACGTATGAAGTCAAACAGGAAAAAGGATTTTGGTTTAATACGTACCGGTTGGATACGAACATTGATTTAAGTATCGATCGTTTGAATATTAAAGGGTATCAGCCGACCGGACAGGTCAAAAAATTAGCCGATCGTTATCTCCGTCAGGCGGATATCGAAATCAACCTGCACGGACCGAAAGTGATCGGTCTGCAAAACGGGGAAAAAATCGACTGGGCGAATCATAACAATGTCTCGTGGAAACTGTACGGGACGAAGGCCAACCAGTTACAACTGATTGCTTACGTTCCGAATCCGACCGGCTGGATCATTACCGGTATCGTGCTGTTGATTGGTCTCTGTCTGCTCGTGTTCTGGATTGTGCATCACGTCCGGAAATTACGGCGCAAACAATTGCAGACGATTGGTATTTCGGTCCTTGTCTGTCTGCTTGTCGGAGGCAGTGCGTGGTGGTTCTTTGCCGACGAGACATCGAGTGCCCCACCGCCGACGAAACAGATTGTCACGCCACAAGTCGGTGAAATCACACCGACCTTCATGGTCCATGGGTTGTTTGGAACCGAGCGGACCTTTCTGCCGATGATTGATAATTTTACGAAAAAGAAGCTGGCGGATGACGGCGGCAGATGTGACGTCTCACGGAACGGAAAAGTCGTGTGTGATGTTAAACCGTCCACGACCGGCTATCCGCTTGTCCGGATCGTTTTTGAAGATGACGAAGCCAGTCTTGCCAATCAACAAAAATGGCTCAGTGCAGCGATCGAACAGTATGACCGGAAACAACGGGCGACCTTCACCGATATCCAACTGGTCGGTCACAGTATGGGAGGAGTCGATGTCGTCGCCTACACGCTGCAAGAAGACATCCCGTATCATGTCCGAAAACTCGTGACACTTGATGCGCCGATCAGCGGTTCCGATTATGCGACGCTCGGGCTGACGCTTGCTCCGTTCGGAACGAATACAAACAGTCCGGCGATTCAGGATTTAGCCGAGAATTCAGCGGCGATGAAAAATCTGAAAGACCGGCTCGATACTTGGCCGCGTGATGTACTCGTCTATTCCTTTGGCGCGAAGGGCGGGGACTTCAATTTGATTCCGCTTAAAAGTTCGTTTGCACTCGATGCGTATACGGATAATATCCAAACGAAATCTTATAAGTATGATCACTTTACGATTCACCGCCGCGAACCGGTGTTTAAGGAAGTCCGGAATTTCTTGTTTAAAGAAAATCTGGTGACAGAAACAGAGGAGGAATCGTCATGAAACGGATTGCCATCATCGGGGGCGGAATAGCCGGGGTCACCGCAGCCGCCTTACTTGCTCGACACGGACATGACGTCACCTTGTGCGAGGGGAGTCGCGAATGGGGCGGATCGGCGGGGAAGTTTACCCGGAAAGATTTCACTTACCCGGTCGGTGCAACGCTCGGAATGGGTTTTGAGTCAGGCGGCATTCATGAACGGGTGTTGGGGCACCTGCAAATCGACCAGCCTGTTGAACTGCTCGATACCGTCATGACCATTAAACTTCCGGGACACGACATCCTCTATTACCGCGACCGTACACGGTTCATTCGTCATCTGAAGGAACAGTTCCGCCATCAGACAGACGCGATTCAAGACTTTTTTGACGAAGTGGACCGGATTCAGCGGCACGTCCGACCGTTGATGCAGGCCTTACCGGCGTTGCCGCTCAAGACATGGGATGATGCTCGGATGGTCGTCAAAGAAACGAAAGCAAGTCTGCCGCTGTTGCCTTATCTGACACGGACGATAGGTGACCTGCTCTGGAAACATCAGTTGGACGGGACGATTTTTGCCCAATTGGTTGACGGGATTTTACTAGACAGCATGCAGACGGGGAAGGAAGCATCGGCATTGCTTGGAGCCGTGGCTTTATCGATTTATCACGACGGCGCCTATTATGTTCCTGGTGGACTGTATCAAGTCGCCGAACGTCTGAAAGCGTCTGCTGAAGCGGACGGGGCGACCGTATTGCTCGGTCGTAAAATCGTCTCAGTCCGCCAAACGGCGGATGGCTTTTTACTGGAAGACCGGCGGGGACGACTTTTACTGGCCGATGCCGTCATCGGTGCTGTACCGATTGAAGCGGTGCAGCAAATGGTCGGACCGTCGTTACGACCGGTTTTAGAGCGGACGTACAAGCGGCAGGCTGACTTGATGCAGTGGGCGACGTTTACGTATTACGCGGCGATTCCCGAGACAATCATTCAAGACGATCAGGCCTTTCGGCAAATACACGATCCGATGTTACCGTCGGGTCATGCGTTCATCTCGTTATCTCGACCGGGAGATCTCAACCGGGCACCAATCGGGTGTCGGACATTGACGATGTCCTGCCATATTCCAATCGGGCAGTTCGCACGCGACGACCGTGCGCAATATGACCGGCAAGTTAAAGCCATGCAGGAAACGTTCGAAACGATTTTGGAACGCGAATTTCCCGGTTTCAGCAGTCAAGTCATCGAACGTCATCCTGGAGGACCGGGTGCCTGGGTCCGCTATACGTCACGTCCGGACGGCGGTGTTGGCGGCTATCCGCAGTTACCGTCGACCAGTCTGTTTCGGGCAGCCTCATTTCGGACGGGGGTGCCGGGACTTTATATCATCGGTGACACCGTATTTCCAGGTGCCGGGACAATCGGGGCGACGACATCGGCGATTCATGTCGCCCGCGAGTTTGGTGTGAAGATTTAAGCATGAATTTGGTAAATCGTGAAAGAAGCGGCCGGATGGTCGCTTTTTTTAGAGAACAGGATTATGATTGAGGCGAGACGGGAAGTACATAATCATGAGAGAAAAAAGAGAGAGAAGGAGTGAACGAGATTGAATCAGTTTGAGGACAAGTGTCAACATTTCATTCAAGAACGTCGCCCGGAAGTCGGGCCGTTGATTTTTACAAACGCCCGCACCTTCATCAATGCCCGGGGATTAAGCGTCTATGAACGAATTTATCAAGGAAAAGAAGAAGTCCGATTGGCATTCGTCGAACAGACAGCCGGTCATCAGATTGTTTCATTGATGGAAAATACGTTCGGAAACGGACTCGTCTACTTTGTGTCGACAGCGACTGCGACATGGGACGGCGAAAATTTCGGTGAATTTACGTTTTAACTACATAATGAGTCCCAGTCCGGTTGAGGCTGGGACTCTTTCATGTCGAAACTTGTATCCGTTTCAAAACGTATACGAAGTATAACAAAAAAACGCAGCGAGAAGGAGGAACCATCTTGCAACAACAACTAAAACCCAAATCATCGACGCGGCGTCTTGCGACCGTGTCCCTGATTTTTATGGCAGTCGGCTTTATCGCCTCGTTGCCGTTTAAAGAAAACAACTGGGTGTTCTGGCTGCAAAGCGGCTTTGAAGCAGGTCTCGTCGGCGGAATTGCGGACTGGTTCGCCATCACGGCGTTATTCCGCCATCCGCTCGGACTGAAAATTCCCCATACGAACCTGTTGCCGAAAAACCGGGAACGAGTTATCGAGTCGATCGTCCAGATGCTCGAGAAAGATTTGCTCAATAAAGAGAGTATCGTCGAAAAGTTGCGGCATATGACACTCGCCGACCGTTTCATCAAATTATTGCGTTCGATTGTCCTGTTGCCGGCATTTCGTTCGACGGTGACGGAACTGCTGACGGGTATTTTACACAAACTGCCGAAAGAGGCGATTCTGAAAGTCGTCGATGACCGGATTTCCGATACGGTTAAAGCGTATCCGTCGAAACGGTTGGCAGAACGGCTGATGGGATTAAACGAGGAACGGCGGCTCGATGAGCTGGCAATCGATCAATTGCTCGGATACGGACAACGCCTGCTCGAAGATCCGGTTATTCGGGATCAAATCGGTCGTTTGGCGTATCACGCGATGATTGATCAGGAAAAAAACACCTTTTTACGCGTTACGGCGAAGACGGTACAAAAAGTCTACTCGGAAGAACGGTTGAGCCTTGTCATTCAATCGGTCCTGCTGAGTGTAATTGAAGATATGAAACAGGTGCATCACCCGAACCGTCTGGCGATTCTTGATCACGTCCGCCGGAATTTGGCGCAATTGACGCAAGACGAAGAGCGGCTTGCGAAAATCGATCAATGGAAAGCAGCGGAAGTGGATCGGTTTGATTTGCAACCGGTCTTGAACCGGGCCTACACGGCAGGAATTGAGGAACTGAAAACGTACTTGGCATCTGATTCTTTCTGGGAAAATCGTGCTTTACCGTTGATGAACCAAGCGCTGAACGAGTGGGATCAGCATCCGACGTTCAAAGAAGAAAGTGACCGCTGGATGAAAGATCAGCTCGTCCGATTCGTGGATCAAAACCATCAAAAAATCGGCGGTTTGGTCCGGGAAAACTTAAACCGTTTTGATACAGAGACATTGATTCATATGATTGAAGATAAAGTCGGGAATGATTTGCAATGGATTCGTGTCAACGGTGCAATCTGCGGCTTTTTCATCGGTCTGATTCTCGGTGGAATCAAACTATTCATTGGTTGAAGGAGCGATGGTATGTGGCAGAAGAACTTACGGTTAGAAGACGACTATGACTTTGCCGGAATCCGGAAGCGGCTTCGCGGTGACCGGCTACAAGTTGAACGGGACGGGCGGTTGTTCGTACCGGTTATGTTGCCGGAAGGGAACTTTATCGGTCAGGTGGAAGCAGTCGGTTCCCGCGAACTGCTCTTATCCGGAGAAGGTCCACAGGAACCGATGGTGCAACTGTTGCGCCGTCGGTTTCGTCTGGATACGACGAACCCAAGTCAGCACCTCTCAGAGACGTCGCTTTCAGAAGTCGTGGCGACGTTCGGAGCGGAGCGGCTGGTCCTGGATATTAATCCGTTTATGGCACTGATCCGGTCCATCATCCATCAACAGATTAATCTGGCATTTGCGCAAGTGCTGATGGAACGCTTCTGCCGGACGTTCGGCACGGAACAAAACGGTGTAATTTTCCCGCCGACGGCAGAGCAACTGGTGAATGTCGAACCGGAACAGCTTCGGGCATTGCAACTATCCGGCCGGAAAGTCGACTATTTGCTTGGTGCCGCACGGGCCGCAATCGATTTCGAGCGGCTGACGGAAGCGCCAGACGCCACGATTGCCGAGACGCTGATTGCCTTAAAAGGAGTCGGTCCCTGGACGGTGCAAAATGTCCTGATGTTCGGTTACGGACGGGAAGATCTGTTTCCGGCATCGGATATCGGTATTTTGCGAGCGTTTGAGCGGTTGCACGGTACACGCCCGAGTGTCGAGGAAGCGGTTCTGCTTGCGGAAGAATTTGCCCCGTATCGGAGTCATGCTGCGTATTTATTATGGCGGTCGATTGAATAAGGAACTATTCTTGTCACCCCTCAATGAGAACGGTATAATGAATGCGTTAAGAACGAGTCATCGTTCGCAGATACGATAAGCGTAGCGGAATCACCGCTTCCGATAGAGGGGACGAATGTATATGTACACAGATGAACAAATCATCGAAAAGGCCAATGAAATCGCGAAAATGATTTCCGAAACGTCAGAGGTGGAACGATTCAAAGCCGCTGAAGCCAACATCAACGGGAACGAAAAAGTTCAAAAGATGATGAAACAAATCAAGTTCCTGCAAAAAGAAGCCGTCAACTGCCAGCACTACGGCAAAACGGAAGCTTTGGCACGTGTCGAAGCAAAACTGGATAAATTATTCGCAGAACTCGATGAAATGCCGGTCGTCCAGCAATTCCAGGAATCACAGGAAGAAGTCAACGGACTCCTTCAATACGTGACGGTAACGATTTCAAACGGAATCACGGATCAAATTATCGAAGCGACAGACGGTGATGTCCTGGCGGGGAAAACAGGCAGCGGGATGGAAGCGGAAAATAAAAGCGGCGGTTGCGGCTATTAATCAATGAATTGAATGGGAAAAGCCGACGGATTCCCGTCGGCTTTTTACGCGAATGGGGTGAACAGCATGGAAGCAGTCCATAACACACCGATGATGAAACAATATTTTTCGATTAAGGCCGACTATCCGGACGCCTTTTTGTTTTATCGGTTAGGTGATTTTTACGAATTATTTTTTGAAGATGCCAAACAAGTGGCGCATGAACTGGAATTGACGCTGACAGCGAAAAACGGCAAGAATGCCGAACACCCGATTCCGATGTGCGGTGTACCGCACCATGCCGCAAACGGCTATATCGAACAATTGATCGAACGCGGTTATAAGGTGGCTTTATGTGATCAGGTCGAAGATCCGAAGCTGACGAAAGGTCTCGTTAAACGAGAAGTCGTCCAAGTCATTACACCGGGAACGCTGATGTCCTCGTTGACGGAAAAAGAAAACCGGTATCTCGTCGCCGTCGTCGAACAGGACGGACGATTCGGGATTGCCCGGGGCGACGTTTCGACCGGTGAAAGTGCCTTGACGAGTGTTGCGACACTTGATGCCGTGGCAAAAGAATTGAGTATCATCCTGCCGCGTGAAATTGTCGTCACGTCAAGTGAACACGAGGCGGCACTCAGCCACTTGCAGATTCCGTTGACACAAAGTACGCGCCGGGAAACCCATCCGCACGGCGACCGGGCGATTGATGCGGCACAAGCAGATGCCTTTGCTGTGCTCTATGCCTACATGCATGATACGCAAAAACGATCGCTTGCCCATCTGCAACCGGCCATCGTTTACGAAGCGACCGACTTCATGCAGCTCGAACCGAATACGGTCAAAAATCTGGAGCTGGTCCGGTCTGCTCGGACCGGCGATAAAAAAGGATCGTTACTGGGACTGCTTGACGTCACGGGTACGGCAATGGGTGGCCGGATGCTGAAGCGCTGGCTCGAAAAACCGTTGCTTTCGCAACACACGATTGCCGAGCGGCTGGATGCCGTCGAAGAATTGTTGGCTCATTATTTCGAGCGTCAACAGTTGAAGGATACGTTGCGGGAAGTCTATGACTTGGAACGATTGGTCGCAAAAGTCGGATACGGGACGGCGTCCGCCCGCGATCTCGTCCAGTTGAAGTCAACGCTGCGTCTGATTCCGCGGATTCAAGCGGCACTGGAAGAATTACTCAGTGACCGGCTCGGACAGCTGGCACTTGGACTTGATCCGCACGATGAATTAACCGATCTGCTCGACCGTGCTTTTGTCGAGGCTCCACCGATTTCGACGAAAGATGGCGGAATGATCCGGACCGGATTTGATCCGGCGCTCGACGAATTACTGGTGGCGTCAAAAGACGGGAAGACGTGGCTGGCAACGCTTGAAGCCAGTGAACGGCAAGCGACGGGGATTAAGACGTTGAAAATCGGCTACAACCGGGTCTTCGGTTATTACATCGAAGTATCGCGGGCCAATGCCAAACTGTTGCCGGAAGGGCGTTACGAACGGAAACAGACACTTGCGAATGCGGAACGGTATGTGACGCCGGAACTGAAAGAGAAGGAAGCACTGATTCTCGGAGCTGAGGAAAAAAGTATTACGCTGGAATACGAACTGTTTTGTCAGGTCCGCGATCAGGTGAAGACACACATCGAAAGTCTGCAACGGGTCAGCCGGCGGATTGCCGAACTTGATGTTCTCGTCGCTTTGGCGGAAACCGCTGAACGGCATGATTACGTCCGACCGGTGACCTTGACGGGTCGGAACGTAATGATCGAAAACGGGCGACATCCGGTCATCGAGACGGTATTGCCACGCGGGGAGTATGTTGCGAACGGCATCAATCTGAATGAAGACCGGGAAATGCTGTTAATCACAGGACCGAACATGTCCGGTAAATCGACGTATATGCGCCAGTTTGCTTTGATTGCCTTATTGCATCAAATCGGATCGTTTGTCCCGGCAAGCCGGGCCGAGTTACCGATTTTCGATCAAATCTTCACGCGAATCGGGGCAGCGGACGATTTAGTCAGCGGTCAATCGACCTTCATGGTCGAGATGGTCGAGACGCAGGAAGCGTTGACACGGGCAACGGACCGTTCGTTGATTCTCCTCGACGAAATCGGTCGCGGGACATCGACATATGACGGGATGGCGCTTGCACAGGCCATCGTCGAGCACATCGCGGAGCACGTCGGGGCGAAGACTCTGTTCTCGACCCATTATCATGAGTTGACGGTCCTTGAGGACTCGATGCCGCGTCTCGCGAATGTCCATGTCCGGGCTGTCGAGCAGGATGGACGGGTCGTCTTCTTACATGAAGTAAGGGACGGGAAAGCCGATCAATCATACGGAATCCACGTTGCCCGTCTGGCTGATTTACCGGATGCCTTGATTGCCCGGGCGGAAGTCCTGTTATCGGAATTCGAGCAAACAGAGGAACGGACCGTCGTATCACCGAAAGAGCCGGTCGTTCAGGCGGAACCGGTCGATCAACTCAGTCTCTTTGCTGAGACGGACCCGGTCCGGGAAACGGTCCAGAGACTGGATTTAATCAATATGACACCACTTGAAGCATTAAACACGCTCTACCGTCTGCAGGCGGAAGCGAGAAAATAAGGAGGTCGTCCGGCATGGGAATCATTCGGGAACTGTCCGATTCGCTTGCGAACCGGATTGCGGCAGGTGAGGTCGTCGAACGGCCTGCCTCCGTCGTCAAGGAACTGGTGGAAAATGCACTCGATGCGGGAGCGACACAGGTTGATGTCGAACTCGAAGAAGCGGGAATGAAACGCATCACGATCCGTGACAACGGGCACGGTTTTTATCCGGAAGACGCGGAACTGGCGTTTGTCCGGCACGCGACAAGCAAAATCAAGGATGAACATGATTTATTCCGGATCAAGACGCTTGGATTCCGTGGTGAAGCCTTGGCCTCGATTGCATCCGTCAGTAAGGTCACCTTAAAGACGAAACGGGAAGAGCAGGAAGGGATTCAGCTGACGCTTGATTGCGGACGGCTGACGGATCGGTCGGCGATTGCGATGAACCGGGGGACAGAGCTGACGGTCGAACAATTATTCTTCAATACACCGGCCCGGCTGAAGTATCTCAAAACGACGCATACGGAACTGGCAGCCATCACGGACATTCTGAACCGGGTCGCTTTTGCCCATCCGGACGTCAAGCTGTATGCGGTCCATGAAGGGAAAGTCTTGATTCAGACGAATGGTTCGGGGGATGTCCGGCAGGCGCTTGCCAGTGTCTACGGGCATCAGACGATTCAGGGGACACTTGTTGCAACCGGCACGACGGCCGATTATCAACTGACCTGTCATCTCGTGAAGCCGGAAGTGACCCGGGCATCGAAAAATTACATCACCCTGATCTTAAACGGACGTTCGGTGAAAAACTTTGCTCTGACACAGGCCGTTCTAAACGGTTATCACACTTTGCTGCCAATCGGTCGTTTTCCGATTGCCGTCATTGAAGTGACGATGGATCCGTTGCTGATTGATGTTAATGTCCATCCCGCGAAACGGGAAGTCCGTTTATCGAAGGAAGCGGAACTCTGTCAACTGATTCAGGAGACGATTCGCTTAACGCTCAGCCGGCAGACATTGATTCCGAAAGTGACACCGCCAAAACCTAAAAAAGATCCGAGTGCGCAGGAAAAGTTGGAATTTTCCTACGTGGCGGAGCCGGTTGAGGAATTGTCTTCGCGATCCGTTTGGAATTATCCGATTCCGAAACGGACGGAAGCGGGGAACGAACATGTCCCGTCAGCCAACCGGATTCAACCACCGGATCCATCGATCGATATGCCGGATGAGCCGGTACCGGAACAAACAGATGAGCCGGTCGCGACGGGTCCGAAATTTCCGCATCTTGATGTCATCGGTCAGCTTCATTCTTCGTATATCGTCTGTTCGGGTGCGGACGGAATGTATCTGATTGATCAGCATGCCGCCCAGGAACGGATTAAATACGAGACGTATAAAGTCATGTTCGGTCGTCCGCTCGAGCAGAAACAGCAGTTACTGCTGCCGTATACGTTTGAGATTGCGAGTGACGACATGCGGCGGATGGACGAAGTATTGCCGCTCCTCCGTGATGTCGGGATTGAGCTCGAAGCCTTTGGTCCCCAAAGTTTCATCGTCCGGGAAGTTCCGACCTGGTTCCCGTCGCACCGGCAGGAGGAGACGATTCAGGAACTGATGGATGAAGCGTTGATGAAACGCAAGATCGATCTTGAAACGTACCGGGAAGATGCGGCAATCATGATGGCGTGTAAAAAATCGATCAAAGCGAATCATCCACTGAATCATGAGATGATGCGGCAGTTAATCGTTGACCTCGCCAAAACCGAGATGCCGTTCACTTGTCCGCACGGTCGGCCGGTCATCATCGAATGGACGACGTATGAACTGGAAAAACTGTTTAAACGCGTCATGTAACGAAGAGAAGAGATGCCTGTCTTACGACAGGTGGCTCTTCTTTTTTTGTGCTAGAACAGAAAAAGGACAGAAACGGTGTGAGAACGGTTACTTGAACGAATCGGGGTTATTTCATTGATTGTTCACAAAGTGAGGAGGATAATAAGACCCGAATACGTTAAACAAGGGGAAATCAGAATGCGTTCAAAACTATTGTTAAGTGTAACGATTCTACTGCAGATCATCCTCATCTCCGGTTTCGCCATGCTCGGGGATATGGTGAGTAGAGGATTGCAGTTACCGTTACCGGGAAATATCATCGGATTGATCTTATTGTATCTGGCATTAAAAAGCCGTCTGCTTAAAGTTGATTACGTCGAGCGGGGAGGACGGTTGCTGTTGCTCGTCATGCCGTTATTTTTTGTTCCGGCTTTGTCCGGCATTATGGACTACACGGTGTTCATGCGTCAATCCGGTCTTCAAGTCCTGGTGATTTTAATCATCAGCAGTCTGTTGACATTAACGGGATCCGCATTCCTCGTCGATCGATTGGCCCGTCGCAAAGAGGGGATTGATGTCCGTGAGTGAAGCACTGTTTTGGCTGGTGTTGACGACATTGCTGTTTGGCGGTGCGTTTTGGTTATACCGGACATTTCCGTTCGTCTGGACTTTACCGATTCTGACCGTAACGGCGGCTGTGATTGTCATTTTATCGATCAGCGGCACAACACATGCCGCCTATATGGCAGGCGGACAATATTTATCACGGATGCTCGGACCGGCGATTACGGCCTTTGCGATTCCGTTATATCAGGTCCGCCATCATGTCCGGAAGTTTTTACCTGAGATTACGCTTGGTGTCGGGATCGGAACGTTGATTGCCTTGACATCCGACCTGCTGCTTGGTCTGTTGCTGCATTTGGGCCGGGCGACCAACTTGGCATTATTGCCGAAATCGGTTACGTTACCCGTTGCCTTGGCGATTTCGGAACGGTCCGGCGGGACGCTGGCGTTGACAGCGACGTTCGTGCTTGTGACCGGGCTTGTCGGTTCGATTGTCGGGCCACGGTTGATGACCGGGCTCCGGATCCGGCACTTCGTCGGACGCGGTGTCGGACTGGCCTCGATTGCTCACGTCATGGGGGCAACGAAATCAATGAGTCTTGATCAACGCGAAGGCGCAGTCGGTCTGCTGACGATGGTTTTGACAGCTGTTCTTGCCAGTGTGCTTGCACCATGGATTATTCAAATTGTATATTAAAGAAAACTCCTTCAGAGGAAAGATAAAGGTGTGAACCCTGACAATGATTATTTGGATCAATGGAACGTTTGGTGTCGGTAAAACGACGGCTGCACACGGGTTACAGCAACGCATCAAAGGATCACATCTGTTTGATCCCGAGTTGACAGGTCAACTGTTGCGGCAACAGCTTCCGCAAGAACAGCAGACAGGTGATTTTCAGGATGAGCCGCTTTGGCGCCGCTTGAATCTGCTCCTGCTCGAACAGCTGGATCAGGCGTCTGCCGTCATCATCGTCCCGATGACATTAACGAACTCCGGTTATTTTGAGGAAATCGTCGGTGCCTTAAGAAAAACCGGGCATCAGGTCCATCACGTGACGTTGATGGCGAGTCCGAAAACCGTCAGACGCCGGTTGCGAAGCCGGTTTGAACGCGGACAGTCCTGGGGCGGGAAACAGGCTGAAGAGCGGTTGCGGGAACTGTCCGATCCGCTCTTCTCACATCATATCGAAACGGACGGTATGTCGAAGCGGCAAATCGTCGAGGCTGTCGGATTACGGTGTAATCTGCACTTATTGCCGCCGCAGCGCTGAAGACACAGGATTGAAACCGTAAGATTAAGGGAAATAAAGGTGTGATGCGGAACAGTTGTTTCGCATCACACCTTTATTTTTGGATTTTAGTAGGAGGCATTTATCAATATGAAACAATGGATGACTGAAAAACTGGGGAGACAGCTGATGGCCGTTTTTTACAGCGTGTTTGCCTGGAGTGTATTCACATCTGTCGCCAGTTATCTGTATATCGACAATTCGGCTGGTCAGACGAAAGAGCAGGTTCTTGATCAACTGCAACAAACCCAATGGTTTTGGTTTTTGAACTTATTGATTTTTCTTGTCTGTTTATTATTCATAGTCCGGCCGTTAATTGGGCGCTTGACGATGCAGTTACATGAACTGAACATTAAAAGCCAGCGACTGGCGGAAGGGAAATCGATTTCCCTCGAACACGATGTGTTGGTCGAAAATGAAGTCGGTCAACTGACGGAATCGTTTTACCGGATGGCCGGATCGATTTCCTCGCAACATACGGAACTGTCACGGAAGAATCAGTTAATGGAACAAAATCAGCAGGCGTTGAAAAATAAGCAAAATGAATTGGAAAGGGCACTTGAAATCACGCGTTCCAATGAATTGCATCTGCAGGACCGGAATGAACTGATTGAAACTCTCGCCTCAAAGGAAAGTTTGTTTGATTACTCGTCGGTCATCAGCACGATCGTTCGACTGACGAAAACCGAATTTGGAGCCTTGTTGCTGATTAAAAACAATGAGATTTCATCGGTCGTCCCGAAAGAGATGACGGAGGAACAGCAGGAAAGTCTGAAAACGGAATCCTTGCTGCTGAAACGGGTCATGATTTCAAAAGAAACGGCCAATTCGTCGAAGAAAGTGGCGGATGACCGTTTACTCAATTACCCGTACTATATCTATGAAGCCGTCATTCCGCTCATGGATCCGGCAAAAGAAGAACTCATCGCCTGTCTTTACCTGGCCCGGTTCGATGATGCCTTTACCAAAAGTGATCTCAGTGAACTGGAGTCTTTCTCCAAACAAATCGCGATTTCCTTGATGCGGATGTCACTTTATGAACAGATGGAGCAGGAGCGCCGGGAAACCGCCCAGTTGCTCAATTCGGTCCGTGAAGCCATCCTCTATATCAAACATAATGAGAAAACGATTTTAGGCAATCAGGCTTTATTTGATATCTTTGAATCCCTGCAGGTCGAGGAAGACAATGATTCGATGACATTTCTTGAAGTCCGTCCGGAAACGATGTTCGAGCAGGTCGACCAACAGGAAGCGTTTGAGGCGTACTTTGAAGAAGTCTTGAACGGTGAACTTCCGGAAGGTATGCTGTCATTGTCGATCGATCAAGGGGAATACTTCATCCAAGTGTATGCGGAAAAAATCGAACTAGGGGATCAATCAGATGGAACGATTCTTGTGTTCCGTGACGTGACGGCAGAAACGGAAGTCGACCGGATGAAATCGGAACTGGTCTCAACGGTTTCCCATGAACTGCGGACACCATTGTCTTCCATTTACGGTTTTACGGAATTGATGCTGAAACGTGATCTTGATCCGGCACGGAATAAACGGTATTTACAGACGATTCACGATGAGTCGAAACGCCTGACCGATCTCGTCAGTGATTTCCTGAATGTCCAGCGGATGGAATCGGGCAGACAGTCCTATGAAAAAGAAGTCTTTGATTTGATTGATACGGTTCGGGAACAAACGCGCTTTTATCAGGCGGCTACAGAAAAGCACCGTTTGCAGCTGGATGTGGACGAAGCACACGAGTTTTTGGTCAATGCCGATAAAAACAGCATGAAACAGTTAATCGGTAACCTGGTTAATAATGCGATCAAATACTCACCGGACGGTGGCGATGTCGTCATTTCGCTGACACACCATCACAATCAGATTGAATTGAGTGTCCGCGACTTTGGTCTCGGTATTCCAAGCAGTGCGATGCCGCACCTGTTCAGCAAGTTTTACCGGGTCGACAATTCCGACAGCCGGAAAATCGGTGGGACGGGTCTGGGTCTATCAATCTGTAAGGAAATCGTTCGGGCACATGACGGAAACATCGACGTCGAATCGATCTTAGGGGAAGGCACCGTGTTTAAGGTGTTATTGCCAAGTGTTTCGGATACATTGATTGAAATGGATTGAATCTGACAGGACAGAAAGTGTGGAAAGAACCCTCCACTTTTTCTGTCCTGTCTTTTTTCGTTCATAGTGAGTTTCCTCATAACGAACAAGGAGTGACTAAACATCGATGAAACCGGATGTCATTCGGATTTTTGAAAACATTTCGTGACGAAATACCCGTTTTCCTTGCAAATCGTTTCAGATATGCAGGGATTGCCGGTCTCGGAAAGCTCTCGCTATAGTGGGGATACAGACAGAAACCACACGAATTTAGGGAGAGATGAAGATGGACGTACAGACACTATACGAACAAATCGTGGAGCATCCGTCAACGGATGAGATGCAGGAAAATGCTAATGTCGACGGAAAATCGCCGCTCGGCAAGCTGAACCGTCTTGCCGGTGTCGCTGCAAAACAGATGATGCAGGATATGCTGCTGTCAACGGAAGCGAAACAGGCGCTTGCTGAAAACATCATCTACATCCATGATGCCGACTATTACGTGACCGGGACGACGACCTGTGTCCAACTGCCGCTCGGCCGGTTGTTACAAGATGGATTTACCATGGCCCATGGATCCATCCGTCCGGCACAGGATATCCGGTCGGCGTTGGCACTCGCCGCCATTATCATGCAGGCGAATCAGAATATGCAACACGGCGGGCAATCCTATCCGATGTTCGATTTTGATCTAGCTCCGTTTGTCGAAAAAACCTTTCAACGTCAATTGAAGAAAATTCATGACGTGGTCCCGAAATGGTCAAATCGGCGCAAGCGAGCCTACGCAATGTCAGAAACGTACGAAATGACCTATCAAGCCTGTGAAGCGTTTATTCATAACACGAATTCGATGCATTCACGCGGCGGCGGTCAAGTTCCCTTTATTTCGATTAATTACGGAACGGATACGTCGATGTTTGGCCGGATGTTGATTCGCGCCCTACTTGAAGCGACACGGGCGGGACTTGGAAAAGGCGAAACCCCGATTTTTCCGATTCAAATTTTTAAAATCAAGGCCGGGGTGACACTAAATGCAACGGATCCCAATTACGATCTATTTCAATTGGCGACCGAAGTGACAGGAAAACGGTTATTTCCGAACTTCGCCTTTCTCGATGCCCCGTTCAATCAATCAGCGGATGATGCGCCGGACACAGAAGTGGCGTACATGGGTTGCCGGACGCGAGTTCTTGAGAACCGGCAAGGCCGGGCGTCCGTCGTCGGGCGGGGAAACCTGTCGTTTACGAGTCTGAATCTCGTCCGTCTCGCTTTGATGACACAAAGTATTGACCGGATGTTTGAAGCCGTTACCACGTACACGACTTTGATTTGTGAACAATTGTTGGAACGTTATCACTATCAAGCCAATCGGACGGCCGATGAGTTTACTTTTTTGTACCGGCATATCTGGCGCGGCGGAGAGACGCTTGCTGGATCCGACCGGGTCGAACCCATTTTACGGCAAGGAACGTTGTCTGTCGGGTTCATCGGTTTGGCGGAAGCCTTAATTGTCCTGACGGGGCAACATCACGGGGAATCGGAACTTGCTCACGGAATCGGTCAAGCCTTGATTCGATTGATACGGACGATTGCCGATCAGTACGGGGAGAAAACCGGTCTGAATTTTTCCGTCCTGGCGACACCGGCAGAAGGATTATCCGGTAAATTCACGGTTGCAGATAAAGAACAATTCGGTGTCATTGAACGTGTGACCGATAAACCGTATTATACGAACTCGTTTCATCTGCCGGTCGGGACGAACGTGACCATCCGGGAAAAAATCCGGCTCGAAGCACCGTTTCATGCCTTATGTAACGGCGGACACATCACGTATGTCGAGACGGACGGGGCACTCGCTGAAAATCCGGAAGCCATCGAAGATATCGTCCGGCTGATGGCGGAATCGGGCATCGGGTACGGTTCGATTAATCATCCGATTGACCGGTGTTTGACGTGCCGGACGGAACAGACAATGGAACAAGCATGTCCGGTGTGCGGCGGGGAAGAGATTGAACGGATTCGCCGGATTACCGGTTATCTGGTCGGGACGATGGACCGGTGGAATCCTGCCAAGCGGGCGGAAGAACAGGACCGGGTGAAACATGCGGCTGCTTCAGATTCTCGCTGATTCTGTCGTCGACGGTCCGGGTCTGCGAACGGTCGTCTTTTTTGCCGGTTGCCCCCACCATTGTCCCGGTTGCCATAATCCGGATTCCTGGGCAGTTGAAGGCGGAGAGGACTGTAGCGTGGAGCAAGTCATTGAACAGATTCAACAGATGGGTTCGTACCGGGTGACGATTTCCGGCGGAGAACCATTTTTGCAACAGCAGGCGTTATCCGAACTGGTCCACGCATTGACCGGCTATGACATCTATCTGTTTACCGGTTACCGGCTCGAACAGTTGCTTGATGATACACAGGCCCGACAAATCCTGTCACAAGTGGACTGTTTAATTGATGGTCGGTATATCCAGAGACTTCACGATCACTCTTTAGCCATTCGCGGCAGTACCAATCAACGGATTTTGAACAGGGAACAGCTCCGCCGCTTTCTCGAATAAAAAAACAGGTCGTTTCCTCTCACTCGACATGAGAAGAAACGACCTGTTTGGTGATTATGCGTATTTTTTTTCACGTGCTTCTTCGATGTGAATGACGTCTTGATCGACTTTCCGTTTTTTAATGAAGAAGGATAACCCTAAAGCGAGTAATGCGAGCAACGTAGCGATGAAGAACGTATCGTTGATGCCTTCGACCATCGATTGTGTAATGATCGTTTGCGGATTGGTCGTCGGCGTAGCGCTTGCTGCCAATTCTTTTGCATACCCGGCGGTCCGTGTTGTCATGACGGTGACAAGCAGTCCTGAACCGATTGCACCGGAGACTTGCGACAACGTGTTATTGAGTGCTGTCCCGTGCGGTGTCAAGTGTTGCGGGATATGGTTTAACCCGTTTGTCATGACCGGCATCATGACCATTGAAATACCGAGGAAGCGTAACGTATACATGATGACGAGGAATGAATACGCTGTATCCGCAGTCAGACGACTGAAGAAGAAGGTCGTCAGA
Organism: Exiguobacterium sp. K1; assembly: GCF_033721435.1. Lineage (NCBI taxonomy): Bacteria > Bacillati > Bacillota > Bacilli > Caryophanales > Exiguobacterium > Exiguobacterium sp. K1. The sequence goes on from NZ_JAOTIT010000003.1 coordinate 403,824, forward strand.
ACCGTCAGCGATAATCCGATCATCGCTAGAATCCGCGCACCGAAACGGTCAAACAGTCGGCCGGTAATCGGCGACATGAAGGCCATGACGAGTGCACCCGGCAACATCAAGAGTCCGGAGTGGAATGGTGAGATGCCGCGGATCGTCTGGACGTAGATCGGCATCAGGATCATGGCGGAGAACATCGACATGTTCAAGACCATTGAAATCGCCTGCGATAAAGCAAACATCGGATATTTAAAGATCCGGAACTCAAGCATCGGTTCATCAAGCCGGAATTGGCGTATAATGAACGAGGCGAGACTGATGACACCGATTGCAAGCGCACCGATGACTGTGAAAGAATCCCAACCAGTTGAGCCGGCTGAACTGAAACCGTACAGTAATCCACCGAATCCGAAACTCGAGAGGACAAGTGAAAGTTTTTCGAGACGGAGTGTGCTTGTAACGACTTCTTTCTTTAATAAGAAAAATCCGATGACCAGAACGAGAAGAGAAATCGGTGTAACGATATGGAACAGCATCCGCCATTCATAATGTTCAAGCACCCAACCGGATAATGTCGGACCGATGGCGGGTGCGAACGTGATGACTAGACCGAAAATCCCCATGGCTTGTCCGCGTTTTTCGATCGGGAAGCCGTTTAACAAAACGTTCATTAACAGCGGCATCATGATGGCGGAACCGGATGCCTGTAACATCCGCGAGCCGAGCAGGACCGGAAACAGATCCGCTTGACCGGCGACGATGGTACCGATGGAGAATAAGCCCATCGCCGTTAAGAACAACTGGCGCGTCGAAAATTTTTGAACGAGAAAAGCCGACGTCGGAATCATGATTCCGTTGACCAGCATATAGCCGGTTGTCAGCCATTGCGCCGTACTGGCTTCAATGTGGAATGATTTCATGATGGATGGTAAAGCGATATTTAACAGCGTCGAGTTCAGGACGGCGACGAAGGCGCCGGCCATCAAGACCGCTAAGATTAAATAAAGACGAGATGATTGCTTCGTTGATTGCATTTCGTTATGCTCCTTTTGTACAGTAAGTCTATTTTGTTATACACTGATTCTACGACTTAGCTATCTTACCGTCTGAAGCAAAACATTACAAATTATTTGCTTTATACACTAAAGTATATAGATGATTTTTGAAAAACAGATCATTTAAAGAAAAGGATAATGATATGAACCCGAAAAAGAAACAGCTCCTTGATGCTGCCTACCAACTGTTCGTCGAAAAAGGATACCAGTCAACCTCGATCCAGGACATTTTAGATCAAAGTGTCGTCTCCAAAGGAACATTCTATAATTATTTTTCGTCGAAAAACGAACTGTTCATTGATGTCTTCAACACCGTCTTCGAAAAGATGCGTAACGCCCGAAAAGAAATCCTGGTCGGACGCGACGTCTCGGATTACGAGACATTCATTCAGCAAGGGAACTGCTACCTCGAACTGATGCAGAAGTACAAACTGTATACGTTGTTTGAAGAAGCGATTGCTTCGAATGAAAAAGAATTAAAAGCGTTCATGGAAAATAACCGGCTGCTCGAAATCGAATGGACCTATCACCGGTTGCGCGATTTGTTCGGAGAAGCGAAAACACCGTATCTGCTCGATTTAGCAGTCATTTATACCGGCATGCTGCAATATGCGATGTACTTCTTCCGGCAATCGGAACGAAATACGCAACCGGAGCGGGTCGTCCGCTATGTCTTCAACCGGTTGACGCATCTCGTCGAAGATGTCAGCCGGACGGAAGAACAATTGATTCCGCCACGCTTCCTGTCGGTCTGGCTCGACCGTCCGCAAGATGAGGTCGTCATCCGGAAAGATTTATTCGAGAAGACGAATGCTCATATGAAGCAATTGATCACACTGTCTGTCATTTCAGAGGAATCAAAAGAAGCCCATGACGAGGTGCTTGATTTCATTTACGAAGAATTATTGGAACGGAAAAAACCGAAAATCCATCTGTTGAAGCGGGCACTCGAAACGTTGGCGGAAGATCCGATCTTCACCGGTCAGGAAATCATGGTCCGTTATCAGGAGATGGTCGATGAAATCGTCCGGATCCGGACGCGTCTTCAGTAAAGAAGGACTTGTTGTTTCAGGCAAAACCTCTTACTATAAAACGATGTATGTTAAACACAAGAAATGAGGAATTAAATGTTTTCACAATGGAGAAAAGAATGGGTTCTGCAACCGAAAGCAGATTTGTTATCCGGTATCGTCGTTGCCTTGGCACTGGTTCCGGAAGCGATTGCCTTTTCCTTAATCGCCGGAGTCAATCCGATGGTCGGCTTATATGCGTCCGTCATCATTGCCATCATCATCTCGATTGCCGGCGGCCGCCCGGGGATGATCTCGGCAGCAACCGGAGCGATGGCGCTTGTCGTGGTCCAGCTCGTTAAAGATCATGGCGTCGATTATTTACTGGCGGCCGGTATTCTCGCAGGGATCTTCCAGATTATTTTAGGTCTTGCCGGCGTCGCGAAATTATTACGTTTTATTCCCCGGGCCGTCATGGTCGGGTTCGTCAATGCCTTGGCCATCTTGATTTTTTCGGCGCAGCTGCCGCAGTTTGAAGGACAGAACTGGATCATGTACGCGATGGTCGCGGCGTCCCTTGCGATCATCCTGATCTTCCCGCGGTTTACGAAAGTCATCCCGGCACCACTCGTCGCGATTACAATCATGACCATCCTGACGGTCACCTTTTCGCTCGATACACGTGTCATCGGCGACATGGGTCAGATTTCAGCTTCGCTGCCGAACTTCTTCCTGCCAAATGTTCCGTTTTCGCTTGAGACGCTGCAAATCATTTTCCCGTATGCGTTGTCGCTTGCGTTCGTCGGTCTGATCGAGTCGTTGTTGACGGCGCGGATTGTCGATGAGATGACGAATACGACATCGAATAAAGCAATCGAATCCCGTGGACAAGGAATCGCCAACATCGTGGCCGGATTCTTTGGCGGTATGCCGGGCTGTGCGATGATCGGGCAATCGGTCATCAATGTCACATCCGGCGGTCGCGGTCGTTTGTCGACTTTTACAGCCGGAGCATTTCTGATGCTGTTGATGGTGACGATGAATGATTTACTGATGACGATTCCGATGGGGGCCCTCGTCGGTGTCATGTTCTTTGTGTCGTACGCGACATTTGACTGGGGATCGTTTAAAATGCTGAAAAATTCGCCGAAAAGCGATTCCGCTGTCATGCTGGCAACGGTCCTCGTGACCGTCCTGACGCATGATTTGTCGATGGGCGTACTGGTCGGGATTTTACTCGCCGCGATTCTGTTTGCGTCGAAAATTTCGCGGATTGCTGTCAAACGTCAGGTCGAAGGGACAAACGTCGTCTACCGGATCAACGGTCCGATCTTCTTTGCGTCGACGACGGCGTTCGTCGAACAATTCGATTTGCCGGCAGACAACGATTTCGAACGGATTACGCTTGATTTTACGCAGGCGCATTTGTTTGATGATTCGGCAACGGAAGCGATTGAAACGGTTGTCTTGAAATATCAGGCAGCCGGTCTGTCAGTCGATTTGGTTTCATTAAATGAAGAATCACAGGCACTTGTCGACCGTTTAGCCCGTCGCATTGCCTGAAGAAGAACCGTCCGAGACGTATTTCGGGCGGTTCTTTTTTCGTGAAAGCAGACGGTCACGGAGACTTTTCGGTATACTGGAAAAAAAGGGGGAATAGTCATGAAATGGTTTCGGTTTGAGCAAGAAGGAGAGTCACGGATTGGGGTCGAGGAAGCAGGTTTCCGGTACGATGTGACAACGCAGGTTTATACGGATTCGTTACTTGAAGTCATCGCACGGGGATTCGAGATGGATCTTGATCTGGATGTCGCACCACGGTTGAACGATGAGATCCGGTTACTCGCACCCTACATACCACCGCGCAACGTGATTTGTGTCGGGAAGAACTATGCCGATCATATCAAAGAGATGGACACGGCAGGAGCCGGGAAGTTTGTCCTGTTTACGAAGGCACCGAGCTCCATTGTCGGTCCGTTTGAAGCAATCGAGCGACATGCGGAGTTGACACAACAACTCGATTACGAAGGTGAGCTTGCCATCATCATCGGGACGTCCGGTCGTGATTTGACACCGGAAAATGCACTGGATCATGTCTTCGGTTACAGTATCGTCAATGATGTGACGGCACGGGATCTGCAAAAAGAGCATGTCCAGTTTTTCCGCGGCAAATCACTTGACGGGTTTTGCCCGTTCGGTCCGGTTATCGTGACGGAAGACAGCTTTGATCCGACGGATGTATTGGTTGAGACCCGGGTCAACGGTCAATTGCGGCAATCGGGTTCGACGAAACTGATGCTCCGGGATGTCGTAACGATTTTGACGGAGGTGTCGCGTGGGATGACACTTGAAGCAGGGGATATCATCGCGACCGGTACACCGGCCGGCGTCGGACACGGCATGAAACCGCCGACGTATCTCCGGGACGGGGATGTCGTCGATGTCTCGATTGAAGGAATCGGTCATTTGCAAAATCACGTCAAAGCGTAAAAATGAATATTCGATGACCGTACTCTTTAAAACCGCTCACGTGATGAGCGGTTTTTTTGTGTAAACGGTCACGGAATGACCGTTTTTGATGTATAATGGATGTATAACAGGATGTTATTGTCGAATAAAGTCGTATTTTGAAGGTTTTTTAACGAAAAACATAAAAAAATGAATGTTTTTGATTGATTTTTGAATGTAAACGCTTTATATTAAGGATGTGGAGGGAAACTCATGTTAACGAAAAAACGCCATCAACTGATTCTCGAGCTGCTTGCCCGGGAAGAAGTCGTCAAAATGCAAACCATCGTGGATCAGACAGGAGCCAGTGAGTCGACGATTCGCCGGGACTTATCACAACTTGAATCAGCCGGACATTTACGGCGGGTTCACGGCGGAGCGACGGCCAATCACATGCAGATTGATGAACCGAGTTATTTCGAGAAAAGTGACCGTTTCGTCGAAGAGAAGGACCGGATCGCGCAAGCTGCGGCTGACTTGATCGAAGACGGGATGTACGTGTATCTCGATGCAGGAACGACGACACTCGCGATCGTTCCGCATCTCGAACAAAAGGCGATTACAGTCGTGACGAACAGTCTTCCTCTAGCGAATACGTTACTCTATCACCGTATCCCGACGTTCGTCGTCGGAGGGCAACTCAAGCATTCGACCCAGGCACTCGTTGGGTATAATGCACGTGAAGGAATGTTGATTTACCATTTTGATGTCGCTTTCCTTGGGATGAACGGTGTTCATCCGACTCAAGGTTTTACGACACCAGATCCGGAAGAGGCACTCGTTAAGAAGACCGCGATTGAGTTAGCGAAAAAGTCTTATGTGTTAGTCGATGAGACGAAACTCGATGAAATCAGTTTCAGTCGGGTCGCGTCATTGCGAGCGGCAACGATCATTACGATGACATCAAGTGAACAAGAAGCGAAGTACAGTCAATATACAGAGGTGGTGAACGCGAAATGATTTATACACTGACACTCAACCCATCGATCGATTATTACGTCACATTGCCGGTATTTGAGGCAGGACAAGTCAATCGTGTGGAACAAGCGGAAAAAGTAGCAGGTGGAAAAGGAATCAATGTCTCGCTCGTCTTAAGAAACTACGACGTCGAGACGGAAGCTCTTGGATTTTTAGGTGGCAGTACGGGGCAATTCATTCGTAACGAACTGGAAAAACAAGGCGTCTTGACCGCTTTCACACCGATTGCTGACGAAACACGGATCAACGTTAAAATCCGTGCCGATCAAGAATCGGAACTCAATGCAGCCGGTCCTAAGATTAAAGATGAAGAATTACAGGCGTTACTGGCTGCGTTCGAAACGATGCAGCAAGGTGACATCGTCGTCTTCGCAGGAAGCATTCCAAGCAGCCTGCCGCAGGATTTGTACCGGGAAATCGCACAAGTCCTGACGGAACGAGGCGTGAAATTCGCCGTCGATACGACGAAGGAAGCGATGCTTGAAGTCTTACCGCTCGGTCCATTCATGATTAAACCGAACCATCACGAACTCGGTGAAATCTTTGATGTCGAGATTACGTCAAAAGAAATGGCGGTTCCGTACGCGCAACAACTTGTCGAGCGTGGCGCGGAAAATGTCATCATCTCTTTCGCAGGTGACGGGGCGTTACTCGTCAATCAGCAAGGTGCCTACACGGCGAACACACCAGCCGGTAAGCTGATCAACTCAGTCGGTGCCGGTGATTCACTCGTCGCAGGATTCGTCGCCAGTTACGCGCTCGGACGGCCGCCGGAAGAAGCGTTCCGTTACGCCGTCACGACAGGCAGTGCGTCCGCTTACTCATTTGGTTTATGTACAAAAGAAGATATTGACCGTTTATTGACCGATGTCCAAGTCGTTGAACTCATTCAATCCTAAAAGGAGTGACAAACTCATGAAAATTACAGATCTGTTAACACGTGATACGATCCAACTCGACTTACGTTCGTCGAATAAAGCAGCTGTCATCGATGAATTAGTGGATGTACTCGATCGTGCCGGAAAATTAAATGACCGCTCGGCTTACCGCGAAGCCATTTTGGCCCGGGAAGCCCAAAGTACGACGGGACTTGGTGAAGGAATCGCGATTCCGCATGCGAAGACGGCAGCCGTTAAATCACCTGCCATCGCGTTCGGACGTTCGACAGGAATCGATTACGAAGCACTTGACGGACAACCAAGCCGCTTGTTCTTCATGATTGCAGCCGGCGAAAATGCCGACAACGCGCACCTTGAAACATTATCAAAACTGTCTGTCTACCTGATGGACATGAAGTTCCGTGATACGATTCTTTCCGCTCGTTCGGAAGATGAAGTCATCGCTGCGATCGAAGCCAAAGAACGGGAAGAAGAAGGTCCGGTCGACGTCTCGTCGTCAAATGTTGCCCAAGATGCACCGTACATTCTCGCCGTCACAGCATGTCCGACCGGTATCGCCCATACGTATATGGCAGCCGACGCCCTCCGTCAAAAAGCGGAAGAAATGGGTGTCCGCATCAAAGTCGAGACAAACGGTTCGACCGGCGTGAAAAACGGTCTGACAAGTCAAGATATTCAAGAAGCGACAGCCATCATCGTCGCTGCCGATAAAGCCGTTGAGATGGATCGTTTCAACGGGAAACATGTCGTTGAAGTTCCGGTCGCTCAAGGAATCCGTAAACCAAAAGAACTGATTGATCGTGCTGTCAAACAGGATGCGCCGGTCTATAAAGGTAGCGGTTCAAGCGACAGCTCAAAACCAGCCCGCGGCGGTTTCTACAAACACCTGATGAGCGGGGTATCCGCCATGTTACCACTCGTCGTTGCCGGCGGACTCTTAATCGCGATCAGCTTTTTCTGGGGCATCAACTCAGCCAATCCGGAAGATCCGTCCTACAATGAATTTGCTGCTCAGTTAATGTCAATCGGTAAAGCTGCCTTTGGTCTCTTGATTCCGATTCTTGCCGGATTCATCGCGATGTCGATCGCCGATAAACCGGGTCTCGCACCAGGTTTGATTGCCGGTTTCCTCGCCAGTCAAGGGAATGCCGGATTCCTCGGTGGATTGATCGCCGGTTTCCTTGCCGGTTACGTCGTTCTTTTACTTGTCAAAGTCTTGCAAGGTCTTCCGAAAGCTCTTGAAGGAATCAAACCGGTCTTGCTTTACCCGCTGTTCGGTTCATTCATCACAGGGATGATCATGTTGCTTGTCATCAACGAACCGATCGCTGCGTTCATGACATGGTTGACAGATTCACTCAACGGTCTCAGTGGCGGTAACGCCATCCTGCTCGGTATGCTCGTCGCAGCGATGATGGCGATTGATATGGGTGGTCCAATCAACAAAACGGCTTACGTTTTCGGAACAGCCGCTTTAACAGCAGGAAACACGGAAGTCATGGCAGCCGTCATGGCAGGTGGTATGGTTCCACCGCTTCTCGTCGCTTTCTCTTCCACATTGTTCGCCCGTAAGAAATTTACACCGCAAGAACGCGAAGCAGGTATCGCTGCTTACGCAATGGGTGCTTCATTCGTCACAGAAGGTGCGATTCCATTCGCAGCAGCCGATCCACTTCGTGTCATCCCGTCAAGCGTCATCGGTTCAGCAATCGCCGGTGCATTGACAATCGTCTTCGGTGTGTTGCTTCCGGCACCACACGGCGGTGTGTTCGTTTTCCCATTACTTGACGGACCATCAGGCACATTAATGGCCGTTCTCAGCTACGCTGGTGCCATCTTAATCGGAGCACTTGTCGGAGCTGCCATCCTCTCGATTTTGAAAAAACCGCTCGTCGATCAAGAAGTTGCGAAAAAAGAAATGACTTCTGGTACGGGAACAAAAGCTTCGTAAGAAAAAATTATTTGATAAAATCACTCCAAGGCGACTTGGAGTGATTTTTTAATTGCCTTTTTCGGGTATTAGAGCAAGAATAGGGGGCGTATCCCCACTAAGAAGGAGGTTTGTATATGGGCGGTCAGTCTTTACAAATTGGACCACGTACCATCAAGACCGGACTTGCGGTCATTTTGGCGCTGATTATCAGCAACCTGTTTAATCTAAGCCCGATCCTACCTGCGATTTCGGCAGCTACCACGTTATTACCGTCCGTGTATCAGACATGGAAACAATTCCTCGAAGAAGCAGAGGCTAACCTGATCGGAGCCTTCCTGACGCTCGTCTCACTCTGGATCTTAGGCGATAATCCTGCTAATCCACTGGCAATCGGAATTGTCATCATGGCTGCCATCTCGATTTTACTGGCATTTGGTTTCGGCCGGACGATTCCCCACGTCGTCTTGATGATTATCGTCATTTTGGAAAGTGTCGAAGGGGCGACCGATCCGTTATGGCAAATCGTCCTGATCCGGTACTTACTCGTCATGCTCGGAATCGGGTGTGCACTTGGTGTCAACGCGTTGATTTTCCCGCCGCGTTACGGAAATGTTTATTATCAAAAAGCTTCGAAACTGTTCGAAAAATTACTCGTCGTGACCCGGGCGATTGCCTTTGAAGGGAAAGTCACGCCATACCGGTCAGCAATCGACAAAATGGGTCGCTTGATGCTCGAGACGAAGACGCTGTTCAACTTACACCGCGAAGAAATTCGCGGATCCCGGCAGCGGCATGTCTCATTATTGCGGAACTTAATCATCCTGCAACATATGCAGTCGTGTCTGGAACGGGGTGTTGCGACGGCAGAACGGTTCCGTGAGCGGGAGAAGGCGTTGAATTCAATTGCTGATGAGTTGCGGAGCGAGTTGTTTTATCACCTGATGCATATCGCTCAGCGGCAGGAAAAAGTCTTGTTGACGTACGACCTGTTATTGACGGAAGAACCGCTGGCGATGGAAGATCTCGTCAAAGAAAACATCGCCTTCGTCAAACATTCTTTCCTTGACCGGGACGAACTGGAAGAGGAAATCATCATGGAAATCCTGCCAATCGTCGTCGCGATGAACGAGTGGATTCAGGAACTGGAATTGTTTGAAAAACGGCTGAACGGAGCGCTTCGTCGCCATGTCACATCGCTGTCGATTGAACAAAAATCAGTCCGGGACAAAACCTTTAACCGATTTAAACGAAAAAAAGCGATTGACGAAAGCCAAAAGTAAGCGTATAGTCCTCCTTAACAACACTTTAGTTGCTAACAGCATAACAGCATAACAGAATGAAAGATATGGACAAAGACGAAACCGAAGTAGAAACAATCTCCCTGTTTCAGAGAGCACGTGGCGCTGCGAACGTGTACACAGATTGGATCGAATTACAGTTTCCGAGTCTCTTGCCACGCAAGCGGAGAAAACCGTTATCCCGTAATGAAGCGATCTATATTTATGTAGATTATCAGGGTGGTACCGCGGCCTTTCGTCGTCCCTGTCGAACATCTTTGTTCGGCAGGGACTTTTTGTTGTTCATCTACTTTTAAGGGGGAAATTCATATGTCTACACCAATCATTCCAAGTCACTTACAACCACACGTCGCGCCACAGCACTACGACGATTACACGCCGACGGATCATGCGGTCTGGCGTTACGTCATGCGACTGAATTTAAATACGTTACAAGATACGGCGCATCCGGCATACCTCGAAGGACTCGCAGCATCCGGCATCAGTCCGGAACGGATTCCGGATGTCCGGGAGATGACGGCAAACTTAAGTCGTGGCGGCTGGGGAACGGTCGCTGTCGACGGTTTGATTCCCGGTGTCGCGTTCTTTGATTTCCAAGGTCACGGACTGTTGCCGATTGCAACCGATATCCGTAAGGTCGACAACATTCTCTACACACCGGCACCGGACATTCTGCACGAAGCGGCAGGGCACGCGCCGATCCTGATGAATCCGACGTACGCGGAATTTGTCCGCCGCTTCGGTGAAATCGGAGCACATGCCTTTAACCATAAAGCGGAGCATGATGTCTTCAAAGCCTTGAAGAAGCTGACGATCGTCAAGGAAAGTCCGTTCTCGACGCCGGCTGATATCGAGCAGGCGGAAATCGTCCTTGCTGAAACCCGGACCCACGTCAAAGGGATTTCCGAAGCCAATGAAATTTCACGTCTCTTCTGGTGGACGGTTGAGTTTGGTCTGATCGGTGACATCAACAATCCGCAAATCTACGGAGCCGGTCTTCTGTCATCGGTCGGTGAAAGCCGGCACTGTCTGACGGACGCTGTCGTCAAACACCCGTTTTCGCTTGAAAAAGCACTGGCGACGAAGCATGACGTCACGAGCATGCAAAAAGAACTGTTTGTCTGCGAATCATTCGAACAGCTCCGTGATGCGCTGGAAGAGTTCGCGCAAACGATGTCATATGTCCGCGGCGGCATCCACGGATTAACGAAAGCCGTCGAGTCGGGCAATCTTTCGACGCTTGTCTTTGACAGCGGCGTCTCGCTTGTCGGTGTGCCGGAAACACAGGAAATCCATGAATCTCTGCACCTCGTTAAGCTGACCGGTCCGACAGCGCTTGCTGCGAACGGTGAAGTTTTGACAGGACAAGGGCTCGCCGATCATCCGGAAGGATTTACACTCCTTCACGGACAAGAACTGAATGAAGTCCTGATGCAAGTCAAAGTCGGAGAGCAACTCGACTGGACAGAAGGGACAGTTCATCTCACAGGACAAATTTCAGCGATTCAAAATGTTAACGGTCATCGGGCACTCGTCATTCTGGAAGACGCGCAGGTGACAAATGCCGGTCAAACAACAGCGATGGACCGGATGGAACTGGTCGTCGGTGAAATCACATCAGCTTTCCCAGGAACAGAAGTCGAAGCGTTAAAACCGATTCCTGAGACAGTCGAATTCGAACGGATTGAACGTCCGTTGACAGCAGCCGACCCGATCTTTGAAGCTGTTCGGGAAATGCGGGAAGGACGGGCTGACCGTCAATTGTTGCCACAGTTGATTGACCGGACACTCAATCAATTACCGGATGCTTGGTTACTCCGCCTGGAGTTGCTCGAACTGGCCGATGAAGTCGATCAGCCGCGACTAATCGCTGATCTCGACCGTTTGAAGCAGACATCGGTCGAACGGGAAGAATTGATTACACGCGGTATGCGTCTGCTGGATCTCGTCCGGTAAGCGGACGGTCGAGAAATCCCTTGAAACCTGTTAGAATGGAAACCGTGTGAAAGTGAAACGGAACAGGGGAGTGATCGATATGAAACAACCGAACTACTATCAGGACGTCAAACAATTCCATCAGACGTTCCATCATCCGGGGGCGGTTCAACCGACAGTGATTCCGCTCGACCGCGGTGTCAAACGGGCGACCTGGACAGCAGAAGAAGCAGTCGTCGAGTTCCTGCATCAGTCGTCGCAAAACGAAACGGAGTTTTTAGCTGCCATCGAGACGTTTAAGGCAGGACTCGATCAGGCCGTTAAAAAATCACTGAAGGAAACCTATCCAGTGACGGAAGTCGAACGGCTCGTCGGCCAAGGTGATGCCTTGACGGATGCCCTGTACTTCATCATGGGCAGTTTTGTTGAAGCCGGTCTTGAGCCGGGGCCGTTGTTCGAAATCGTCCAACAGGCCAACATGGCGAAACTCGGTCCGGACGGCCAACCGATTTTCCGGGAATCGGATCAGAAGGTCATGAAGCCGGACGGATGGTTGCCGCCGGAGCCGCAACTCGAAGCAGAAGTAGTGCGCCAAATGAAAGAAAAAGCATGAAAAAAGGAAGTAAGCCGCACATGCGGTTTACTTCCTTTTTGTTCAGACCTGATAACGGGACAACGATAACTTCCCGGGACGATCAAAGACGATTCCTTCCGCCTCGAGTGCCAGTTGCTGTTCGTCACCGTCCAGTGAAATTTCACCTTTGGCATTTAAGACGCGGTGCCACGGCAGGTGTTCCGTCCGGCTCAGGCTGTGGAGAATCCGTGCCACTTGCCGGGCTGCCCGCGGGTTTCCGGCAAGCCGGGCGACTTGACCGTACGTCATGACGCGTCCTGCCGGAATCGAACGGATGATAGCCATGACCTCTTGTGTAAACGGAATCAAAGGGTTTCCTTCGTGGAAACGATATACTGCTGAATTTTATCATCTTCGTCAAACCCGATCGTGACATCGGTGATCCCTTGCTGAAGCCGGATTTGCAGTTCGAGCCGGTCTTTGATGTCATCGGCTTGTGCAATCGTCAACGACGGATCGACTTCAATCTCAACTTCGACATGGAAATGATCCCCTTCCTTGATGACTTCGAGTTTACTGATATCACGGACATCGGCATCCTGCATGATGAGACCGCCGAGCCGTGCGGCCATCGTCTCATCTGCTTCACCAAGTGCGCCGGCCGCATTTTGTAAAAAGACGTTGCCGACGACATAAAACATCATCAGTCCGATGATGATCGACGCAATCCCTTCCGCCTGATGGAACGGTGTCAGATGCGAGATGATGACGGCAATCATGGCGACGAGTCCGCCGGCCGTTGCGACTAAATCTTCGAGGAAGACAAGCCGTGTCGCCGGTTTTGCCTGCTTTAAGGCACGGAAGCTGTCGAGAATCAATTTGGGACCTTTTGTCGTGATCCGGGCATCGTGGGCGATTTCCTGCATCGCTTTGTAAAAGACGCCGCTTTCGAGGACGACACCGACAAATAAGACGGACAGTGTAATCCAGAAACCGGTCGACTCCGTCGGTTCAATGATATGGGCAATGCCTTCATGAATCGTTTCGTAAGCCATGATGCCGACGAATAAAATCGCGCCGAGCAGGACGAGGTTGACGAGACGGCCGAACCCGTTCGGGAACCGTTTAGTTGGCGCCTTCTTACTGAGGGCGGAGCCGATGAAGACAAAAAACTGGTTGGCGGCATCGCCGAACGTATGCATCATTTCGGCAAACATAGCGACGTTTCCCGTTAAGACATAAGCAACTGCTTTAATGATGGCGATAATCGAATTGACGATACCGGCGGTCAGAGCCGAGCGGTTACCGCGTTTTAATAAGGTAATGAATTCTCCCATGATGCGTCTCCTTTAGCTAATAAACTTGATTACTAATAGTAGTATGTTACACCAGATGACGTGCTTAAAACCAATTCAAACAAAAAAAGACCAAATCGCTATAAGGCGATTCGGTCAAACAAGAATTATTTTAAATCTACTTTTTTGTTGATTTCATTCGAGTCGTCGTTGCCGACCGCTTTTTTCAACAGCTGTTTGACGGATTTCGTCGTGTTTCCTGTTTCCCAGTACTCGGCGCCTTCCGTGTTGACCTTGATCAGGACAACTTTTGGATCTTCGTACGTCGTACCGAGGTACGCTTCGTAACGCGGGCTCCACAATTCTTTTTTACGGGCTACATCTTCGACGAATTCTGCTTTTCCGCGAATCGAGACATATGATTTATCGACATACGCAACGTTGACGTTCGGATTTTTGAGAATCTCATTGTATTTGCCTGTATCTTTTGATGTAAGGAACCAGAGATCGCCATCGAACTCGATATCCTGTGTTTGCATTGGACGTGAGACGAGCCCTTCATCAGAAACAGTCGTCAGCATCGCTGTTTCGATTTTATCGATTAATTTTTTGACCGTTTCGACGGCTTCCTGATTTGATGTATGATTCGTTGACATAAAAAACACCTCATCCTTTAAGTTTTTGTTGCGGCTACTTTAAGAATGTTCCCTGAATTTCAAATTGAAAACGTCGCCATCCGGTAAACAGGCAGTTTAATTGCATTCGATTATCAGACAGGCGTACAGTTTAGACATGAAGTCAACAGCAAGGGGAGAGATTATAAATGAAATTAAGTATTTTAGATCAGTCGCCGGTCTCAAAAGGACAGACGCCGTCAGAAGCCTTACATGAAACGGTTGAACTGGCGAAGATTGCCGATGAACTCGGTTATACGCGGTTATGGGTGTCGGAACACCACTTTGCGAAGACGCTTGCCGGATCAAGTCCGGAAGTTTTGATCGCCTATATGGCAGCCGTCACAAAACAGATTCGTCTCGGTTCAGGGGGCGTCATGTTACCGCATTACAGTCCGTACAAAGTCGCGGAAAACTTCCGTGTCCTCGAAGGACTAGCACCGAACCGGATTGATTTAGGACTCGGTCGTGCACCAGGCGGCATGCCGCTCGCGACACGTGCCCTTCAGGAAGGATCGTCACCGCGGTTCGGCGGAGCCGACTACGGCGCTCAACTCGATGATCTCGTCGATTATTTGAAAGACGGTGCACCGGCTGATCACCGGTTTGTAGGACTCGTCGCAACACCGGAAGTCGATACGACACCAGAAGCCTGGTTGCTTGGATCAAGCGGCGGCAGTGCCTTGAATGCCGCACAACGCGGATTCGGATTCGCTTTTGCCCACTTCATCAACGGACAAGGCGGGCAGGAAGTGATGGATTATTACCGTCATAACTTTATGGCGACGTCATTCAACGCGACACCGCAGACACTCGTCTCGATTTTCGTGACATGTGCTGAAACGACGGAAGAAGCGGAAAGATTGGCTTCAAGTCTTGATTTGTCGTTGCTCCTGCTTGAGAAAGGTGTCTCGTCAACAGGCACACCGACTCCGGAGGAAGCAGCCGCTTACCAGTACTCGTTCCAAGACCAGTTCCGGATTGCCGAAAACCGGAAACGGATGATTGTCGGAAATCCCGAGGACGTCGCACGTCAGTTGCAAAATCTCGCAGATTCGTACGGAACAGATGAAGTGATGATTGCTTCGATGATTGCTGACAAGGAAGCCAAACAACAATCACTCCGTCTGATCATGGATGCAGTCAAAGCAACGGTTTAATGAATAAAGTACGTTCATCTCAGCTCGCTGAGGTGGACGTTTTTTCATGTCCGGGAAGGGAGTCCTTCGTAAAACGTTCCGTCCGGACGTCGTGCCGCAAGTGGAAGAATCCGACACCAACCGTTACGAGTAAACCAAACGAACTGATGGCGAGAATCAGAGTGAGTGAAACGTAATCACTTAAGAAGCCGAATAACAGCATACCGAGTGGAATGATGCCCATCGCAAGGGATTCCATGACGCCAATGACCCGCCCTAAGTACACAGGGTCTGTTTGACGCTGCACGAGCAGTTGAATCGGAATATTTGCCCGGAGAATGATGAACCCTACCGTGAAGGAGAAGATAAGAAAATAACCAAATATCCAGTTCGATGGAACGATGTCGAGTAACGGCAACAGGGGTGAAAGAAACAGCATACCGACAAAAGCAATTGACTGAAACAATGTCATTAATGGACGCTTGATTGTAAATCGAGGAAGGGCAAGTATCAGTGAACTAAATAAGAGCCCCACACCTAAAGCCGCTTCAATCGTTCCGAACTGAAAAGCTGTAAACTTGAGATGATCGAGTAAAATAATCGGATAGATGACTTCGAGTGCAATGAAAAAGAAATTCAAAACAAGTGCCATCAAGATGAGTGTCGTCAGGACACGTTGTTTGAACAAATAACGGTAGCCTGATTGAAAGTCTGTCCAAAATGAAGGTGAGCTTTCTTCACGGGCAGAAGGAATGGTTCTAAATGTCAGACTGGCATTCCAAATCGCGGCGAAGGCGAATAACATAAGTGGCAAGAGGGCAAAAAGATGGATTGGCGCAAAGGCTAACAGGAAACCGGCAAGTATCGGAGCAACAATTGAGGAAAGGGAACTGATACTTGAAATGAGGGAATTACCGCGCTGTAATTCGGCATCATCAAGCAGACGCGTCAATGAACTCATCAAGGTGACGGAAAGGAATGTCGACAGAGCAGTCAAAAGGGCACTGACAATCATGTAATGAATCGTATGGACAGGAAAAAAGGTTGCGTAACTTGCAAATACGGTGAGTATGAAGGCACTCGATGCCTCAGTCGTGACGATGATTTTTTTCCGGTTCCAGCGATCGGATAGAACACCGGCAACCGGAGATAACAGAATCCTCGGCAGCGTGCCGGCAAGTAAGACAAGTGCGAACTGAAGACCGGAAGACGTTTCCCGTAACACGGTCAGACCGGCGACAAACGTAAACAGACTGGCGGCGAATAACGAACAAAACTTACCGAACAGCAACCGTTGCAAATTTTTCGACATCATGATTCCTCCTTTTTGTTCAATTAAATTGAACTTTCCTTTATACTAGAGGAACAGGGAATGATTGTAAATACAAAAGTTAAATTTAATTTAACTTATTGGATAAGGTGAGGTGCCAAAGATGCTTGGACAACGAATTAAAAGTTTTCGGAAAGCGAAAAAAATGACGCAGTCTGATGTTGCGGACGGCGTCATGACGAAGTCGATGCTCAGTATGATCGAGAACGAAAAAGCGACACCGTCTTTACCGGCCTTACAATCGATCGCAAGTCGTCTGCAAGTCTCCATCGATGAATTATTGATTGATCCGCGTGCCGTCGAAATGAAACAGATGATTGAAAAAATCAATTCGGCTGCAAGCGGTTATTATGCGGAAGGACAGATTGCGACGATGCTCGAGCCGTATTTAGAGCCCGCCATCAATTCGTACTGGCAAGGACAAGTTTATTACGAGTATGGAAGTGCTTTACGTTTTTCTGATACGGAAAAAGGATTACATTACTTCGATCTGGCGGAAGACGTATTTAAACAGCTTGGATTACGGGATGAACAGATTAAAGTACAAATTTCAAAAGTCTATTTTTTATTTTTCCTGCGCCGCTATGAAGAAGCGTACCGGAAGATTGACGGGATGATGATTTTTCAGGATGTCCCGCTCGCGCATGAGACATTTCTTGATTATCAAATGTTGCAGGCAATCCGTGTCAGTGTGATTGATGATAACTGGAGTCAGTCGATTGCTTTCTTACGGGAAGGAATCCGCTACATGCGGGAAAAGGGTGTCTACAGTGATGTCAGTAACTACCACCGGTTGCTCGCCCTGTTTTTAAGTTTGGAAAAGGAGTACGAAGCGGCAGAATTTGAACTCGAAAAATTACAGCACTTCTTTTTATTCACGGAAGCGACGGCACTTGATCAAATTCTTGTCGATTTGACGAAAGGATCGATTGCTGTCCATCGCAAGGATTATGCCGGAATTCGTGTGGCACGGGAACGGCTGATCGAAGTCGAGATTGAAGCCTGTCTTCATTACATCGGATATTTCGAAGTCTATCTTTGTCTGTGGAATGATTCAAAAGAGGAACTGACCTTTGACCTGCAGAGCGCCGTTTCTAAAATTTGGAGGAATGCCCACTTATGGCGGGCCGGTGGTGAGTACGATCACGCGATGATGTTATACGCGCTCACACTTGCAATGCGGGCCGGAGTCGAATTGGATCGTCAAGCAGAAGTGGAAGAATTGACGATACAACTGTCACCCGGTCATTTCAAACGGCAAATTGAGGAAATGTTAGCGGAATTGGCATAAAAAACAGGACCAACCGGGTACCTTCCCGATTGGTCCTGTTGGATTAAAGTGCTTTAAAACCAAGTAACTTTTGTGTCCAGTAGCGTTCAGACAGACGACTGATACCGAGTGACGGTGTGTTGGCATGAATGAACTGATCGTTGTTCAACATGATGCCAATGTGCGTCGGACCGGCTGCATACGTATTTTCGAAGAAAATAATGTCGCCGCGGACCGGTTGACGTAATTTCGATAACTTTTGACCGAGGTAGCCGTCATTGTTCCAGTAGCCATTGACGTTCGTCCGGGCCACTTTGTAGCCGGCCGTATTGAGCGCATAATTGATGAAACCGGAGCAATCGAATCCACCGTTGACGGGACTGCTTGAACCCCAGACGTATGGCGTACCGAGGTACTGTTGACCGATTGAGATGGCTTTTTCCATGATGCCTGACGCCGGAATCGTCGTCGTTGGCGGGGTGACGGGTGGTGTCACCGGAGTAGAGACAGAGCCGGTCGTGATGTAGGTTTTAGCCACATAATAATAAGCGGTACCGATTTTAATCTGATACCAACCGGCACTTGTACCGGTCGTTTCGCCCATGACTTGAACCGTTGATCCGTGTGCAAGTTGTGTGAAGACGGTCGATGCCGTCGATGGAGCAGTCCGGACATTTAAGCCGGTCGGTGCATCGACTTTATACGTTTTCGACTGGTCGACCGGTTTGACAGAGACACCCGGTGTTGAAGGAGCGGGCGGCGGTGCATCCTTAGCCGTCGCTGAGACATAACTCGAGGCGACATACAGTGCTTTGCCGTCTAATTGAATTTGATACCACGTATCGACCGCACCTGTTACTTTCAGGACGGTTTTGTGCGCCAGTGTTTTATAGATTTTTCCTGTCGTCGAAGCGGAAAGGCGGGCATTTAGCCCTTCTTTAGCATTGACTTCGTACTGCTTGGACGAATCGACAGCTTTGACGGCCGTTGAAACAGGAGGTGTGACCGGTGTCGTGACCGGCGGTTTTGATCCTGTCGTCACGGTCGATGTTTTAGCGGTGACCAGTGTCGTATGGACATAAGCGGATTTGTTTTTGTAATTGATTTCGTACCATTCACCGGTTTTCTTTTTAACGGAAAGACTGACGTTCTTCGCCAGTTTACCAAGCGATTTAGAAGCGGTCGTTGCTTTCTCACGCACGTTGACGGACGAGGTGTTCGTTATGTAGGTCGTGGTTGTCGGTGCTTTTGCTGGAACCGTTTTGACGTATGCGGCTGTAATGAATGCCTTTTTCGATTGGTGACGAATTTCGTACCAGGATCCGGTCTTTTTGACTGCAGTGACCGTCGTTCCTTTTTTAAGTGTGGTGATGACAGGAGCGGAAGTAGTGGCAGCAGTCCGGATGTTGACGTTGTCTGTCAAGATGAGTGTCGTTGATGCGGCTTCGACGCCAGTGGCTGAGCTGATCAGCGCAAGTGTCGTCAAAGTGAGAAAAGTCTTTTTCACGTAGTGTGGCTCCCTTCCAAAATAGTGAGTCTTGTTCGATGAGGCATCGAATCATTGTTACCATTTTGTCATAAGAAGACAGGGATTCACCTTATTTTAAAATATATTTTTTGAGAAAGAAATTCGAGTTATTTTCAAAAAAAGAAGAAAGAATTGTAAACGAGAATTATTTTCAGTAATCCTGTACACTAAAGATAATTTGGAAGGAGGACTCGCATGTTAAAACGATTTTATCACTATTACATACCGCATAAACGACTGTTTTGGCTGGATTTTTCGTCCGCCTTGTTCGTTGGTTTGCTCGAGCTCGCTTTTCCGCTTGCTGTCAAATGGTTCATCGATTCACTGTTACCGGACGGTGAGTTAAACTGGATTATTCTCGTCAGTGTCGGATTACTCGGCCTATATGTCATCAGTACATTGATGCAGTTCGTCGTCAACTACTTTGGTCATAAGCTCGGAATCAACATCGAGACGGATATGCGGCGGCAATTATTCGGTCATGTCCAAAAACAGTCGTTCCGTTTTTTTGATAACACAAAAACGGGACATATCATGAGCCGAATTACGAATGACTTGTTCGACATCGGTGAACTGGCCCACCATGGTCCGGAAGATGCCTTTATTGCCGTCATGACATTAATCGGTGCATTCTCGATCATGCTGACGATCAATGTGCCGCTTGCACTGGTGACGATTATTGCCGTTCCGTTCCTGATCTGGTTGATCAGTTATGCGAACGTCCGGATGAACCGGTCGTGGGACCGGATGTACGGCAACATTGCCGAGGTCAATTCGCGGGTGGAGGACAGTGTCTCCGGCATTCGTGTCGTCCAATCGTTTACGAACGAAGCGCATGAAGTGGCACGGTTTGAAAAAGACAATCGGACGTTCCGGCAGTCGAAGATTAATGCCTACAAAGTCATGAGTACGAGTCTGTCCGGTATCTATCTGACGACCCGGTTGATGACGCTTGCGGTTCTCGTCGTCGGTGCCTATCTCAGCTATACAGGGAAACTCACTTACGGGGAACTGGTCGGATTCATTCTCTATATGAACATCTTATTGAAACCGATTGATAAAATTACGGCTCTCTTGGAACTGTATCCAAAAGGAATGGCCGGTTTTAAACGGTTCCTGGAAATGATTGATCATGATGAAGAACTGAAGGATGCGCCGGATGCCATTCATGTCTCGGCATTACGTGGGGCGATCCGGTTTGATGACGTCAGCTTCGGTTACGAAGCCGAGCGGTTGATTTTAAAAGACATCAGCCTGTCTGTAGAACCGGGACAGACGATTGCCTTTGTCGGAACGTCAGGAGCCGGGAAGACAACGATTTGTTCCCTGATTCCGAGGTTTTATGACGTGACGGACGGTGCCATTACGATTGACGGCATCGATATCCGGCAGATGACGAAATCGTCGTTGCGGCAACAAATCGGAATCGTGCAACAGGATGTCTTTCTGTTTTCGGGAACGATTGCTGAAAATATTGCGTACGGCGATTTGTCGGCCGATCGTGCTGACATCGTGGAAGCGGCGGAACGGGCGCATCTCGGACAGATGATTGCCGATTTACCGGACGGATACGACACCGAAATCGGGGAACGGGGATTGAAGCTGTCAGGTGGACAAAAACAACGGTTGGCGATTGCCCGGATGTTCTTGAAAAATCCGCCGATCCTGATTCTGGATGAAGCAACGTCGGCTCTTGATACCGAAACGGAAGCAATCATCCAGGAGTCTCTGGCCGAACTGTCGAAAAACCGGACGACGCTGATCATCGCACACCGTCTGGCGACGATTCGTCAAGCGGACCGGATTCTGGTCGTGACGAAAGACGGAATCGTTGAAGACGGAACACACGAAGAACTGGTCGAAAATGGAGGATACTTCGCACGACTCCTTGACCGCCAACGCGTCTGATAAACCGGAAGTCAACTCATCCTCAAGATGAGCAGGGCTTCCGGTTTTTTGATCGATGGAAGAAAGGCGGAATGATTTTACAGGAAGCGGGAACATATAAGAGAAGGGAGGACGGGGACATGTACGGTTTGTTTTGTGAGAACTATAATGAAACCTATTCGACGTTACACGGAGAATCTTCACATGATTTTCACCGCTTTTTTGCCTTGTCATATACGATTCATAATACGGTCTTCGACAAAGCGGCGTATGACCGGATGATGCAAATCGTCAAACAGAAGACGACCCGGTTTTCAGCTCTACGCAGCCGGTATACACCGCTCTTGATTTCGCATATCCAACTCAACAGTTCCGAACCGGAGCGGTTGCTCGAACGGGTCATCGAGGCGGAGCGCCATATCAAACGGCGTTTCATTAAAGAAAAGGCGGTCCGGCCATTTTTTGCTCTCGGCGAAGTCTTGAACCGTGAACAGGGCATCGATGCCTTTCCGATTGTGGAACAACTTCGACAGACACGCCCTGTCCTCAATCTAGCGAAACAATATGTCGTGACGTCAACGCTTATGGAAGGGGGCAACCTTCCGGAACGCTTCACCGAGACGGTCGATGAGGCCGAACGATGGCTCGAACGATGGATGAAGCCGTCGAGCGAACGGTTGATGACCGCACAGATTTTAGCTACATCCGGTGCGATGGACGATCAAAAATCAAGGATTCAAGCCTGGTGTGAAATGATGGAAGAGCGGGAATTGCGGATTTGGGATCGAATTTTCCCGTTGCTGGCGTTACTTGAGACAACCGAACGGGTCGATATGATTTACGTGACACGTGTCGTCGACCGGGAACGGTCCCGGAACCGCTTTTCGGATGAAGTCAATTGGTTGATTGCGTTTCATCTGTTGCTTGCGAAAAGCGGCAAAAGCCGCCTGCAGTCGGCCCTGCTGATTTTAGCAACGCTTGAACTGACAAAAAAGCCGTGAGAAAACATTCAAAAAAGATCCTCGGCGAA